>CAUFQQ010000001.1:0-245070 GCA_959028125.1 uncultured Bifidobacterium sp.
CGCTCACGGTGTTCGGCGGCCGTTTGGGCACGTACAAGTATTACGACATGCACAACGTGATCGACACCGCGTTGACCGCGTACGAGCAGCAGGTCGAACCACTCCTCAAAAAGTGACGCGATATACATTGCGCAATATATGATTCCCGTTCACGCTGCGACAGCGCACGACCATTGGCCGCCACCGCCGCAGCGTTTCCGGGACAACAAAAATCCCTATGGCATTACCCCAGGCCATAGGGATTTTCATTATATGCTGATTCTGCCTACGAATCAGCCGAGTGGGTCGAGGCCTACGAGATGGGTTGTCATTGCCATCGCAAGTCTGCCGTCAGCAACGCACGCTATGCGCGCCACACATCCTTGCCGGCGGCCTTCGCGGCCGCCACATCGGCGTCAAGCTGCTCTTCGGTACCTTCGACATCGCCCTTGATGAATTCCTCCACCAAGCGGCGAGCCTCGCCATCCTCGTGCTGCACAGCCGGGGACTTCATGAAGTAGGAGCTCGGAGCCAGCACCGGACCGGCCAGATGGCGGTCGAGCGCAATCTTCGCCGCGCGCACGGCGTCGATCACAATACCGGCGGAATTCGGGGAATCCCACACCTCAAGCTTGTATTCCAGATTCAGCGGCACATCGCCAAACGTGGTGCCTTCAAGACGCACGAAGGCGAACTTGCGGTCGTCAAGCCAAGCCACGTAATCGGACGGGCCGATATGCACGTTGTGCGGATCCATCTCGTGCGGCACCACGGAAGTGACGGCGCGGGTCTTGGAGATCTTCTTGGATTCCAGGCGGGAACGCTGCAGCATGTTCATGAAGTCCATGTTGCCGCCGACGTTAAGCTGGTACGTACGATCCAGACGCACGCCGCGATCCTCGAACAGACGGGCCAGCACGCGGTGCGTGATGGTGGCGCCGACCTGCGACTTGATATCGTCGCCGACGATCGGCACACCAGCGTCACGGAACTTCTGCGCCCACTCCGGATCGGAGGCGATGAACACCGGCAGGCAGTTCACGAACGCACAGCCAGCGTCCATAGCGGCCTGAGCGTAAGCCTTGTCCGCCTTCTCGGAACCAACCGGCAGGTAGGAAACCAGCACGTCGACCTTCTTGTCACGCAGCACCTGCGCCACATCCACCGGCTCGGCGTCCGACTCCGTAATCATCTGACGGTAGTACTCGCCCAAACCGTCGTTGGTCGGGCCACGCAGCACCTCCACACCCAGATTCGGCACGTCCGCGAACTTGATGGTGTTGTTCTGGGAGGCTCCGATCGCCTCGGACAGGTCCTTGCCCACCTTCAGCGCATCGACGTCGAACGCGGTGACGAATTCGATGTCACGCACGCGGTAGCCACCGAAATTGTTGTGCATCAGGCCGGGAATCTTATCCTCGTCCTTGGTGTCCTTGTAATACTCAACGCCCTGCACCAGCGACGAGGCGCAATTGCCCACGCCGGCGATAGCCACTCGAATGCTCATCTGAAAACGACTCCTCTGTTATGCATTTCGCAGGTATACCAATCCCCAAGCATACCCACAACCGCATTGTAAACTGAAAAATCACTGAAAAACGGCCATATTACGGCAGTCGTCAACAGATTGTCGATTTGTAAAAAAGCTGCGCAAAAACATGTTTTTCCAGTCGGACAGCACCATCTACACCCTTGTTTTTCAGGTCGTTCGGCTACGGTGGAAACCATGGTTTCACGAACACGAAGTGTCAGCTCACGCTCAAAAAGCGCCCGCAGCGGCAGCGCAACGTCCACGACGCCACGGGTGGGCACCACCTACGGGGTCCATGGAGAAGTGCTGAGCAAGCCGCCCCAGGGGCCGAAGCACACTTCGCATCGCGCACCCAAAAAGACCAGAAAACACAAGCATCTCGTGCTCAAATGGGTGCTCGGCATCTTCGCGGCGCTCATCGCGGCAGGTATCGGCCTGTTCGCCTACATGTACATCACCACGGAAATCCCGCAGCCGGAAAAGTTCGCGCTGGCCGAAAAGACGACCGTGTATTACAACGACGGCACCACGCCGATCGGCAGCTATGCGGAGCAGAATCGCGAAATCATCAGCTGCGCAGACCTGCCCGACTACGTCGGCAACGCGATTGTGGCTTCGGAAGACCGCTCCTTCTATACCAATAAGGGCATCGATCCGATCGGCATCGCACGCGCGTTCTACAACAACCTGACCACCGGTAGCAGGCAGGGCGGTTCCACCATCACCCAGCAGTATGCGGAACGCTATTATCTGGGCGAAACCACCTCGTACGTGGGCAAACTGCGTGAGGCGTTCCTGGCGGTCAAAATCGCCCAAGCACAGGACAAGAGCCAGGTGTTGTGCAACTACATGAACACCATCTATCTCGGCCGTGGCGCATACGGCATCCAGGCAGCGGCCAAAGCGTACTTCGGCAAGGACGCGAAGGATCTGACGCTCTCCGAAGCGGCCATGCTTGCCGGCATCATTCCCGCGCCGAGCGTATGGACCCCCGACGTGAATCCCAAGCAGGCTGAAAAACGTTACAAGCGCGTGCTGAACATCATGGACGAAGACGGCTACATCACGCCGGACGAGAAGAAAGCCGCGAAATTCCCGCAAACCATCGAAATCCAACAGAACAACCAGATGTCCGGACCGAACGGATACCTGCTGACGATGGTGCAGAACGAACTCGTCAACACCAAGGCGTTCAGCAAGCAGGACCTGGAAACCGGCGGCTACAAAATCGTCACCACCATTGACAAATCGAAGCAGGACCTGATGTTCTCCACCATCAGTCCCTCCCAAAACGGCATGCAAGGCATCGTGCCCGACGGCATGCAGTTCGGCGCGCTGTCGGTGAACCCCAAGGACGGTTCCATCATCTCGCTGTACGCAGGAGACGACTACCTGACCAAGCAGCTCAACAACGTCACCCAGGCAACGTACGAAGTCGGCTCCACCATGAAGCCGTTCGCATTGCTGGCCGCCGTCAACGAAGGCGTCAGCCTCAACACGTACTTCAACGGCAACTCGTACCGGACGTTCCCGGGCATCACCGAAACGGTGAGCAACTACGGCGGCGAGAATCTGGGATACGTGAACCTGTACACGGCGACGGAACAATCCTCGAACACCGTGTACATGGATCTGCAAACCAAGCTCGGCGCGCAGAAAATCGCCGAAACCGCACGGCAGGCCGGCGTTGACGATTCGTCTTTGGATGGTTCCAACCCGTTCACCGTGCTCGGCAACAACGGACTGACCCTCAAGGACATGACGCAGGGATACGCCACACTGGCCAACCAAGGCAACAAGCCGACGCTGCATATCGTTGCCCAAGTGCAGACGGCGAACGGCACCGACCTGTACAACGCGCCGACCTCGGCGGAGCAGACGTTCGAAGCGAACAACGCGAATCTCGTGACGAAGGCGCTTACCGGCGTGGTCCAGCGAGGCACCGCCACCGAGGCGCGTGCCACTGGGCACACCATTGCCGGCAAGTCAGGCACCGCAAACGATTCCAACGCAGCGAGCTTCATCGGCTACACGCCGTCCATGCTGACTTCTGTGGCGATGTGGTATCCGGACGACAACGGCAACCCGCAGGAGATTCCCGCATTCGGCAGCTGGACCGGCGGCAGCGATTACCCCGTGCATCTCTTCACCGAATACATGAAGCAGGCACTGGCCGATACGCCGAACGAAACGTTCCCCGACGCCACCGATAACGGCAAGGTCGGCGGACCGGACGGTACGTGGGGCACCGGCGCGCAGAAGACCTGGACTAGAAAGCAACAGACCACCGTGACTCCGCGCACCGAGGAGAACACCCAACAGACCACGCCGGATCAGACCGAGGAATCGCAGAACTCCGGTCAAGGCAGTGGCGATGGCGGCAATGCTGGCAATACCCCCTCTCCTGGCGGCAGCGATACCAACGGAGGCAATACCGGAAGCGAAACCGGCAACGACGGCTCTGGCGGTAGCACCGACGGCGATACGCAGCAGCCATAGCCGCTAATCGAAGAGACGGCCACCGCAGTCAGCGAGCACGCGAAAGGGGCTTCCCGGTTCATTCCGGGAAGCCCCTTGGCTTTGCCGCGCGCTCGCGCGGCGCAATCATCAGCGTCGTTTGTCAGAATGCATGCACATGCTGGGCGAGACGGTCGTATTCGGCGCGCGTCAGCGAGGCGACGCCACCGTGTTTCGTATGCGCGGTGAGGAAGTAATCGTCCGCCTGCAACGGCATCCAGCCCTGATCGAGATCGCGGCTGACCATCGGACGGTATCCGATCGACGGAATCACGTCCACGAACAAGTACCATTCGTCGTCCGGTCCACCGTTGTTGTGGTGGTTGGCGAACACCGCAGGACCTTCCACGCCGCCGGGGTTGCCGTCCGGCACGTAGCCTGCGCCAATCCGGTCCTGCACCTTGGTCCAGGTCGTTCCCGGCTCCCACCAGCGCTTCGCGTCGGTGCGGTCCATCCAGATGCCGGTGCCATGCGCATTGTCTTTGGTGATGCGGTACGTGCGCACACCACCATCAGGCAGCGGACGTTGGATCATCGTGGTGTCGATGGCGTCACCGTGGTTGTCGATGAACACGCCACCATATTCGAACGTGTCCTGCGTGAAATCGGTGGTGGCGCCCCACAGCACGGTGCAGTAGACGTTCTTGTCGTCGTGAGCCTTGTCCGCATCATTGAACACGGTGCTGGACCAATACATGACGAATGCGCCGCGCCCACCGTGATGGCCTTGCGGATAATAGTCCGGCACCCAGAGGCATTCGCATGCCCAGGCCATACCAAGCTCCAGATGGGAGCCGTCCGGCTTGCGGGACACGTCGAGCATGCGCGGCTCGCTCCAATGGAGCAGATCGTCGGATTCCCAGATGATGAGATTCGTGCTGGCGTGGTGGCTCCACTCGTACCAGCCGCCGCCGTCGCCTCCGAACACACGCAGATCGGTGGCGATGATATACCACGTGCCGGTGTCGGGATTGCGGATGATATGCGGATCGCGCACGCCTGTGGTACCGAGCGGCGAAGCCAGCACAGGCTTTCCATCGTTGAGCGGCACCCAACGGTGCGGATTGTCACCGTCGGATATATCCATGTAAATCTTCTCGGCGTAGCCGTCCGGATCCTCGATGAAGTGGACGAGCAGGTAACCGTAGTCGTCGGTTGTGTCGGTCATGGTCCCACCTTGTGGTTGTGAATGAATGAATTGGATAAGTGAATTGCGTGTTCGATAACGTACCGCGTCAATATGCGCGGATACGAAGAAAGCCGCCGCCACGAGAGCGACAGCTTTCTTCGGGAAGGAGGATTAGCCCTGATGCGTGCGGGCCCATGTGCGGATCACATCCTGCTGCGCCGCGATGGCCTTGTTGCGGGCCAGATAGATGACCAAGGTGATGGAATACAGTGCAAGGCCGATGAGGTCCATCGTGCCCAGGGAGAAGACCACCACGATTGCCAGCCAGATGATCACCCACCGGCTGGTGGTGCCGGGAGCGAGACACCGCATGGACATGATGAAGCTGACGATGCCGATAATCAGCACCAGCAGCGCGTAGATGCCCACCACCGTCGAGGCGTTGTCCACCGCGGAATAGTCCGTTTTCAGCAAACCGTTATGTTCCAGCAGATCGTAGGCTTGGCCTTTGAACCAGCTGGTGAACATGAACAGTGTGATGGACGCCATGATCACGTTGTAGGCGGCGGCGATGGTCATCAGCACTCGTTCCGCCTTGCGAGCCAATGGTGCCGGCGGCTGCATGGTGTTGCCTTGCGGATTCATATCGGTCCTTTCCGTGGTGTGGCCTCATCCGATGTGCGATGCGCAGCTCGGGAAAGATAAAATCACAGGCCCGTCCGTTTGGGGACGGACCTGTGCATTATCTCACTCGGCCGGTATCAGCCCTTGAGGCCGGAGGTGATGTTCAGGGACTGCAGGAAGTACTTCTGCGCGAACAGGAACAGCAGCAGGGTCGGGATGATGGCCATGCAGGTGGCCGCCATCAGGGAGCCCATCTGGTTGTACTGGCCCATCTGGTTGCTCAGCAGCTGCAGACCAGCGGTGACCGGCATCTTGTTGATGTCGTTGAACACCAAGGTCGGCCACAGGAAGTCGTTCCAAGCGCCGGTGAAGCTGAACAGGAAGATGACGATCAGAATCGGGCGGATGGCCGGCAGCATGATGCGGGTGAAGATCTGGAAATCAGTGGCGCCGTCGATTTCGGCCGCCTCGTCCAGTTCCTTCGGGATGCCCTTCATGAAGTTGCGCACCAGGAAGATGTTCGCCACGTTGCCCAGGCCAGGGATGATGCAGGCCCAGTAGGTGTTGACCCAGCCGAGGGAGGCGATGATGCGGTACTGCGGGATCATGTTGACCACGGCAGGGAACATCGAGATGAGCAGCAGGACGAAGAACAGCGTATCGCGGTACTTGAAGTTCAGACGGGAATAGCCGAAGCCTGCGAGCGCGACGATGCACACGGACAGCACTGCGAACACGGTCGAGATAATCAGCGAGTTGCCCAGCCAGTTCAGGACCGGGTAGCTGGCGGATGCCTCGATCAGCGTCATGTAGTTGTCAAGCACCCACTTCGCGGGCAGGAAGTTGAACGCGTTGGAGGTGAATTCGGCCACCGACTTGAACGAAGTCGTCACGGTGTAGATCACCGGAAGCAGCCAGACGACTGCCAGCACGACGAGCACCACATAGACGGCGATCAGCGACGGGGAGACCTTTTTGGTTTTGTTTTCAGGAATTGCCGCGCTTGCGACATTGACTGTGGTTGCAGCGGACATCTTCAGTCCTCCTTATTCATGAAGATCAGCTGGATCGCGGCGATGGCCATCAGGATGATGCCCAGCAGCAATGCCATTGCGGAAGCCATGCCGGCGGCCGCAGGGCCGGCGGGGAACGCGAGGTTCCTGATATCCATCAGCAGCACCTGGGTCTGGTAGTTCGGTCCGCCGTTGGTCAGCATGACCGGCTGGCCCCACACGTTGAAGGCGCCCGTGGTGGTCATGATGGTGGTGTAGAACAACGGCAGCTTGATTTCCGGCAGGGTGATGGAGAAGAAGATCCTGACCGGACCGGCTCCGTCGACCTTCGCGGCTTCGTAGAGGCTCTCGTCCACGCCGGAGAGCGCGGAACGGTAGATGACGAGGTTGCCGCCGATGCCGGCCCACAGCACGAGCACGAAGATGGTGATCCATGCGTACGGGTTCTTGCCGAGCCAGTTGATGTCGGAGTGGAAAGTGGTGTTCAACAGGCCGAACTGGGAGTTGAAGACCATGCGCCAGACCAGTGCACCGGCGGCGATGGAGATCAGGCCGGGGATGTAGAAGATCGCCTGGAACAGACCGGCGCCCTTGAGTCCCTTCTTGCTGAGCGCCACGGCGAGCAGCAGCGGCACGATGATGGTCAGCGGCACGCTGACCAGCACGAAGAGCAGAGTGTGGCCGAGGTCACGCCAGAAGATCGAGTAGAAATAGGTGCTGGGGTCGAAGATCTTCGCGAAGTTCTGCAGGCCGACGAACTTCGGCGCACCGACCATGTTCCAACGGGTGAACGCCAGTCCAATGCCGAAGACGATCGGGATGATGCCGAAGACGGCGAAGATGATGAAGTGCGGAGCGATGTACGGCAGCGCGTGCCAGATAGAGTTCTTGCGCTTCATGGATGATTTTGCGGATCCGATCGTAGATGCCTTGCTCATCACGATTCCTCCTGAATCTCGATTTGGCCCTGGGCCATGAGGTCGAGGGTCTTCAGACCTTCTTCAAGACCAACATTGCCGTAGACGATGTCGTTGTATGTGCCCCAACCAGCGGTCGCGTAGCCTCCGTAGAGATAGTTGGAGGTCTTGATGTAGTCGCGTTCCTTCTTGCTGTTGGTGAAGGACGCCTGGATCAGCTTCTGGTACTCCGGGTTGTTCAGATCGCGGTATGCCGGCGAGATGGAACCGACCTCAGACCAATCCATCCAGTGCTCGTACACGTACTTGACGAAGTCGGCGGCGGCTGCGGATTTCGCCGCGGAGCGGTGCGGATCCTTCAACTGCATCCAGTTGCACTGGTAGAAGAAGTTCACCGGATTGTCGGCGCTGTACTGCAGGGTGTTGGCTTCCGCGATCTTGTCGGCGCCCAAGGTGTTGGACATATTGCCCTGCGCCCACGTGCCAAGCTGCGCGAACACGGCCTTGCCGGAACCGAACGCCTGCTCGCCGTCGACGTCCATCGGGGCGATCACACCGGCGTCGTACGCTTCCTTGAGCTTCTCCATGGGCTTGCGCCACACGTCCTTGGTCAGGTCGTCCATATCGTTCTCAAGCGTGCCGCCCGCGCCGTACAGCAGGGACATGAAGGCCCACGGCAGATTGCCGTAAGTCAGCGCGTAGGTGCCCTTGGGTAGCTTGCCCTTGAGGTCCTTGATCTCGTCGATGGTGACGAATCCGTCGTCGAGGATGTACTGCAGGTTGTACTTCTTGACCAGGTCCTTGTTGTAGTAGATGGCCATCTGGTACAGATACAGCGGAATGCCGTAGGCCTTGCCATTGACGGTGACGCCCTTCCAAGTGGCGGGCAGGAAGCTGCTCTCCTTGAGGTCCGGGGCGACCTTCTGCCAATCGTCCATGGTGTCGAGCAGACCTTGGGACTGCAGAACGGCGGTCTGGAACTGGTCGCCGATGATGATGTCGGGGATGTTCTTGCCGGTCTGCATCACGGAATAGATCTTCGTGGTCAGATCGCCGCCGTTCATCGGCTGGAAAACGACCTTGTAATCGCTCTGGGCGTTGTATTCCTTGACGATGCGCTGCATTGCAGGACCGTCATCGCCCACCAGATTGTTCCAGAAGTAAATGGTCTTGCTTTCACCCGAAGAGGCACCACAGCCTCCGGCGGCAAGCACAAGTCCAAGTGACGCACACACGGCTACGGCAGCCTTGGCAAAGCGCCGCAACCCGGTAAGATGCCTGGATGTAGACATTGTTTCCTTCCTTTTCCTCAACGGACCATCGCTGGACCGCTCCTCGTTGCAATCCGAATGGGAAGAATCCTTTTCGATTGAGCCTCCCTGCTCATTTGCAACGTTGTAATTTTGATTATACAGCTATTTTCATCGTTGTACAAACGGTAACACGCCGACGACAACAGCCAGCTTTATGGATGGGGTTATAGACGGGGTGACCCCTCCGGCCACGCCCCTCAGTGGCCTACGGCCGGAGTTCCCGCAAGCGGGCCACCATCAGCGGGCAACACGTCCGCGGTAGTGGGGGTCCACAGATTATCAGGTTCCGGCACGCCGAAATCCGGACCGTCGGCGGTCCACTTGACCACACCGACGCGCGCGTGGCGATTCGGGTCGAACAGCGGATCGCCCTTAATTTCCGTGTAGTTGCGGCAGTGGTAAATCATCAGGTCCTCGGTGCCGTCCTCGGACTTGGTGAATGAATTGTGGCCCGGACCATACTGACCGTTCTCGGCGCAGGTCTTAAACACCGGCACCGGGCTCTTAGTCCAGGAGGCCTTGTCCAGCAGATCGCTGCCGCGCTCGGCGGTCAACAGCCCCACGGCGTACGGAACTCCGGTGCCGGAGGCGGAATACGTGATGTAGATCTTGTTCTCATGGAACAGGAAGGCCGGTCCTTCGTTGACCAGGAAGTCGATGCATTCCCAGTCGTATTCCGGCTTGGTCAGCATGACGGGCTCGCTGCCCAGCGTCCACGGATTGGCCATCTTGGCGATATACAGATTGGAGTTGCCTTCGATGGCGGGATCCTTCTGCGCCCATACCAAGTACTGCACGCCATCGATCACCTCGGTGGTGGCGTCAAGTGCGAAGGAGTCGATCGGGGTGATGATCTGGCCCTTCTCCACCCAGTTGTCGGAAGTTGGATCGTCGTCGGTGTTCTCCAGCACGAACATGCGGTGCGTCGGCAGGCCGGATGCTTCGAAATCCGTTGCGGCGCCTGCGAAGTAGATATACCATGCGCCATTGATGCGGTGTAGTTCGGGGGCCCAGATGTAGATGCTTGCCGGGCCGGATTCGTGCTTGCGCCACACCACCGTCTCCGGAGCCTTCTGCAGATCGTTGATGCTCGACGCGTGCCGGATGGCGATGCAGTTGTATTCCGGATCGGAGGCGGTGAAATAATACTCGCCGTCAACCTTGAGCACCCAGGGGTCTGCGCGCTGAAGCACGATCGGATTGTTGTAAACAACCATGTTTAGTCCTTCCCAATCCGTTGTTCCAGTATTTACAACGTTGAATATATCATTCTTACATCGTTGTAACAACTTGGGCGCGTCATTGTCAGAAGATGCTTGGATGCGGTGCCGCCGCCGGGCATGGGCGTCCATCGTTTGCGCCATTCATGCCAATGTCGGTGCCGCCGCCGGGCATGGGTGCTCGACACACTCAAGGCCGTTCGGCCAAGCTTACGGTCGAGCGCCCATGCCCGGCGGCGGCACCTTTGGGGAAGAGCCAACCGATGGGTACGGCAACGAGGGCCGGACGGAAAGTATCCCGGTACGCCAGGAAATTTGCCGCAGGCAGACGAACGCTTAGAGAACGAGGGAATCGGCGGGGAGTTTGGTGGATTGGCGCACGACCAGCGATGATGTGACCTTGCGGAAGACCTTCTCCCCCGGCCTGTCGGCATTCGGGTCACGGCCGTCGATGCGCTCCTTGAGCACTTTCACCGACAGACGGGCTACCGCTTCAAGTCCCGGCGCGATCGACGTCAGCGCCGGCGACAGGTACTGTGAATCGTCGGAATTGTCGAAACCAACCACGGAGATGTCGTCGGGAATGTGCAAGCCGTGCATCTGAATCGCGTGCATCACGCCGGAAGCCAGCATGTCGTTCAGCGCGACGACGCCATCGACTTTGACGCCGGAATCCAGCAACGCGTTCATGGCCCTCACACCATCGCTACGATGCCACATGCCCGATTCGACGACCAGCCGATCGTCGAATTCGACGCCGGCCTCCTCCAGCGCCTCAAGATACCCTTGGTAGCGCAGTGCGGCGGAACCGACTTTCTCCCCCGGATGAACGCCGACCACGGCCACGCGGCGGCAACCGGTCGTCAGCAGATACTGCGTGGCCCGCTTCGCGCCTTCCACGTTCTCGGTGGCGATGTGATCCACCTGGTCGGTGAAGATGCGTTCGCCAACCAGCACAAGCGGATAATCGACCTTCAGCCGCTCGACGTCATCCTGTCCAAGCTCCAATGGGCTGTAGATCAGGCCGTCGATCATCGTCTGCTGGGACCCGTGCAGCGCTTCCAACTCGCCATCGCGCGAATATTGCGTCGGCTCCACGATCACGCGCAGACCGACTTTCTTCGCTTCTTCGATGACCAGCGATGACAGCTGCGCGAAATACGGCATCTGCAGATCGGGAATGGCCAAGCCGATGATGCCGGTCTGCCCTCGGCGCAGGTTGCGCGCCGATACGTTCACCGTGTATCCCAGTTCCACGATGGCTTTGTTGACCTTGTCGCGCGTGGCCTGCGAGACGAATTCGTAGTCGTTGACCACGTTGGAGACGGTTTTGATCGACACTCCGGCCGCCTTGGCCACCTCACGCATGGTCACGACATGCTCGCCGTTTCCCCCCGTTCGCTTCGGCATATATACCCCTTTTGTCATTCAGCGGACTCAGTCGGCATCGAAGAAACCAACCTCCATCGTTACACCAGCATAGTCGGGGTCGAGTTCCTCCGCCGTTTGCATATCCAGGATGGGCATGCCCTCCTTGGACCAGTGCACGCGGCGCACCTGGGCGTCGCGGCCACCATAGCGGCCGTGCTCGTATTCGGCGTTGTGGAACACGTAGATGAGGTTGCCGTCCTCGTCATGCGACCACATGCCGTGGCCGGTGCCGAGCTGCCAACGCCCGTTGTACATGCCGGACTTCTGCAGCGGATAATCGAGCTTCGTCCATACGCTGGCGTCGGTGAGATCGGCCCCCTGTCCAGCCGGGGCGGTGACCAGGCCGGTCGTGTAGTCGATGCCGACCAGCGAGCCCGAGTAGATCAGGAAAATCGTTCCGTCATGCACGATGGCGTTCGGTCCTTCGGCGATCATGTTGTCCCATGCGAATTCCGGCACGACGATCTGCTTCGGCTTGCTGGTGAGCCTCGCCGGACGAGCCGGGTCAAAGCTGGCGATCCAGATGCTGCCGACCTGCTGCCATGCGTAGTACCAGCGACCCGAATCGCACAACACGGTCATGTCAAGCGAAATGCGCTGGATCGGATTGAGCGTCTCACCATCCGGGTCGAGGATAGGCTCGGGCACCGTCCAGTTCTCCGGCTCGCGCGGATCAAAATCCGTGCCGTCGGAATGCTGCTTGAGCTGCATGATGTGGCAGCTGCCGGTCCACATGTCCGGTTTGCCGGCACGATCGTTGGGGGTGCCGTCGGGATTGACGCGCGGCCCATCGAAGCAGGGCATGAACAGGACCGACAGCTTGCCGCCGATCACATGCAGTTCCGGCGCCCAGAAGCAGCCGGTCATCGGACGATCTTCGCTATTGAGATCGCCGCATGCGAGCAGATCGATCTCCTTGGCCCGTCCACCCGCGGCGTCGGAAAGCGCTTCGATGGAGTCGGCGATGCGCAGCGGCATATGGGTTCTGCCGTCGTTCGGGTCCACGCAATTGCCGTCGGTGTCATCGGTGGCGATGAACATGAACATCGGCTTGCCATTGAACTTCCACGCGAACACCGACGGGTCGGCGCGCTCCACCGCGAACGGCACCGGATAGACGCTCTGGCGGATCACACCTTCGACGGTACGGGTCTGGCCGGCCTTGAGCGTTCCCTCGGAGGCCTCCTGGCTGATGGCCTCAAGCTGGGCCATGTTCCAATCCACCGCGCGCGTGGCCTGCGAGCCGTCGCTGTAGGCCAGCTCCGCACGGGTTGCGGCCAAGGCCAGAACCGCATTCCGGGCATCCTCACCATGCAGGCCCGCATCGATTCGCTGGGCGGGCACGGACGTTCCGGTATTGCGGATGCGGCCGAAGCGCTCTATCAGGCGCTCGGCCTCCGGCTCACTGATGGCGATGCTGTTGCCGACGACGGCGTTCGGAATGCCGCAATCCCCGGTCTGACGCAACGGCTGCGACGACGCCGATTCCACGACATCAAGCGGCCTGCCCGAACCGGCGGCGGCTACGATATCGGCCGTCCGCGCGGTGCGTGCCTTGCCATCGTCACCGGTCCAGGAGACGACGTAGCACGCGTCCGCGGCGTCGAAAGAGACGGACGGGCGATTGACCCCACCGGTGGTGCGCAACAGCACCAGCCCCCGCTGGTCGAACGCCGTCAGATCATCGCTGATGGCGAGCAGGAATGCCGACCGTTCGGAACCATCCGGCTCACCGCCGCGGGCGGTACGGGTCGCGGCGATGGCGAATCGTCCGTCCGCGAGACGGAACAGGAACGGATTCTTCAGCGATTTCAGCGTGATATCCATACCGGGCATGACCACGCCATGGGCGACGGCGTCGGTGGCGGGGCGAGGCGCGTCGAACGGGTCGGCGGCGAAGCGCGCCGCGGCCGTGCACGCACGGCGGGACTCCGCGGTCGCAGCGGCGATCGGCACACCGGCCGCGAAGAAGATGCCATAGTTTTCGTTCAGCGGCTGCCACTCGGCGTCATCGCCGGAACGTAGCGCCAAATGCATGCTGTAGGCGATGTCCTCGTTGTTCGCCTCTTCGCGTCCGGTGGCTTCGCGTGTATAGCACAGCAGGGAATAATTGGCCGACATGGAAGATCCTTCAGTAAGCAGATACAGGTTTTACAACGGTGTACTATACCGTGTTTTACATCGTTGTACAACTTGGTGTGGCGGCATTGCGACACCCTTCATCCGCGGAGAGGAAGCATCATGGAACGCGCTTGTCGCACTTGTGAGCGGGCGCATCGCATGGCACATGACAACGACGAGGGGCTTCCCGGTTACCCAGGAAGCCCCTCGAATCATATCCGGCGCGTTTGCTCAACGCGTCCGTGCAATCAGCGCAATCAGCGCTCGGAACGGTTGATGGCCGAGATGATGGCCTTCAGCGAGCTGGTGACAATGGAGGTATCGATGCCGACGCCCCACACGATGCTCGTGTTGTCTTCCTCGCCGATCTGGCATTCCACGTAGGAGGCGGCCATGGCGTCGGTGCCGACGGACATGGTGTGCTCCACGTAATCCATGACGGAAGCCTCGATGCCAAAGTTGCTCACGGCGTTGAGGAAGGCGGCGATCGGACCGTTGCCGATGCCGGAGACCTCACGCTCGACAGGCTCGTCGACGCCGACGTTCACGCCGCGGTCGAGAATCCTGGCCTTGAGCACGGTGTCGGAACCATCCTCGCCGGAGGAGACGGACACCTTCAGCAGTTTCAGACGGCCCCACTGCTCGAGGGTCTCGTCCTTGCTGTCTCCGACCACGACACCAGCCGCGGTGGCGCCGGATTCCTCGACCGGCAGGTACTCGTCCTTGAACAGACGCCAGATGTCCTCGTCCTTGACTTCCTTCTTGGTCTCGTCGGCGTAGTTCTGCACGACCTTCTCGAACTCGACCTGCAGACGCTTCGGCAGATCAAGGTTGTGGTTGGTCTTGAGCAGGTAGGCCATGCCGCCCTTGCCAGACTGGGAGTTCACGCGGATGATGGCCTCGTAGGAACGGCCGATGTCCTTCGGGTCGATCGGCAGGTACGGCACGAGCCACACGAAGCTGTCCAGATCGGCGCCAGCACGGTCGGCGGCCACCTGACGGGCCTCGAGACCCTTCTTGATGGCGTCCTGGTGGGAGCCGGAGAACGCGGTGAACACGAAGTTGCCCGCATACGGATGGCGTTCGGAGATCTTGATCTGGTTGCAGTATTCGACGGTCTTGCGGATTTCCGGAACGTTGGAGTAGTCGATCTGCGGATCGATGCCCTGGGTCAGGAAGTTCAGACCAAGGGTGACCAAATCGACGTTGCCGGTACGCTCGCCGTTGCCCAGCAGGCAGCCTTCCACGCGGTCGGCACCGGCCAGCACGGCCAGCTCGGTGGCGGCAACGCCCATGCCCTCATCGTTGTGCGGATGCAGGGAGAGCACCACGGCGTCACGCGGTACGAGGTGGTTGGACACATACTCGACCTCGTCGGCGAAGACGTTCGGCGTGGTCATTTCCACGGTTGCCGGCAGGTTGATGATCATCGGATGTTCCGGCGTCGGCTTGATGACGTCGATCACCGCGTTGCACACCTCGACTGCGTACTCCGGCTCGGTGCCGGTGAAGGATTCCGGAGAATACTCGTAGTACAGGTCGATGCCCTTGGCTTCGCCCTCGAGCTCCTTGCACAGGGTGGCCGCGTCGGTGGCGAGCTTCTTGATGCCGGCCTTGTCCTTGCGGAACACGACCTCGCGCTGCAGCACGGACACGGAATTGTAGAAGTGCACGACGGCGCGCTTGGCGCCCTTCAGACACTCGTAAGTCTTGCGAATCAGGTGCTCACGGGCCTGGGTGAGCACGACGATGGTGACGTCATCCGGAATGAGCTCGCGCTCGATCAGCATGCGGATGAAGTCGTAATCAGTTTCGGAAGCCGACGGAAAACCGACCTCGATCTCCTTGAAGCCCATCGACACGAGCAGGTTCCAGAAACGCAGCTTGCGCTCGGAATCCATCGGGTTGACGAGAGCCTGGTTGCCGTCACGCAGATCGACGGAGCACCAACGCGGCGCACGCTGCAGTCGCTTGCCCGGCCACGTACGCTCCGGGAAATCAAACGGCACCTGCTTATCATATGCGACGTACTTGTTGTACGGCATCTTGCTGGGCTTTTGCGGAGCTCCAATGTAACGCGCCGGAGGCAGCAGCGGGTCGTTGTTCCCTCCGTTGGACGCCGCGGCGACTGCCGCGAGATCAAACACTGACGATTGATCCTGACCCATCACTCCTCCTTATCTGTAAAGTCGGATCGGCCTTCTGCCAATCCACATTGTTACGTGCATGTTACCTACCTGCACTGCCGCCCATACTAGCGACAACCAATCCCATATTTTGCCGGTATTCCGCGATATGACGGCATGGTTTGCGATTTTCGCGCCCTTATTTCACCCCATATCCAGATTTGCCGCAGTACAGTGGGCATCATGAGCTTGCGATTCAACAGCGACGGTACGTTCCGGGTGCTGCAAATGGCTGATATTCAGGATGGTCCGGACGTGCGCGAAGACACGATTCGGCTGATCGAAGCCGCTATCAGGAAGGCACATCCCGACCTCATCGTGCTCACCGGCGATCAGATCCGCGGCTACGATCCGGCATATATCGATACGTTTCTACGTCGCCGTGGCGAACAGCCCGGTACGCACGTGCGCGCGGTCACCGAAATCGAAGCGAAAATCCGCGGCATCAAACGTCATCCGATCGCCAAAACACTGACCAAATCGCAGCCCTCCGACGAACGGTGGATGATCGACGGCATCGGCACCGATTCGCCGAAACTGGTGAAAAGCGCAGGTCGCAACGGTTCTGCCAGCAAGCTGGAATCGTGGGCGGAAGCCATCAATCGCGTCACCGCGGCGTCGCTGCTCGACGAGACACGGCAGAAAGTGCGCGACACGTTCGCCGCGTTTTTGGGGCCGGCGTTGGAATCGCGCATCCCCTTCGCTGCGACGTACGGCAACCATGATTTCCAATGCGGCATCCTCGCCGACGAACAGGACGATCTTTACCGCAAGTTTGCCGGTTGCATGAATCCCGTCGCCGGCTCGTCGCCGTTGGCGCTCGAACCGGGCACGTTCGCGTTGCCGATCGAAGCGTCCGACGGTTCGGGGCGCATCACAATGAGCGTGATGATGGTCAATTCGGGCGATTACGCCGACACGGCAGACGCGGGCGACGGCAACGGACGGCAGTCGGTCACCGAATACGCGAAATACGCGGCGAATTCGCGCGGCTGGGATTTGGCCGACTCCGACGGCTACGGCACCCCCTCGCCGGAAGCCGTCGAATGGCTGAAGCGCGTGCAACGCGAGTTGGGCAGGCGCAATGGCGACGGGCAGGCGGTACCGGCGATCGCCTTCCAGCACATTCCGCCGCAGGAATTCTACGATTGCCTGCGCGAAGTGCCCGCCTACACGCCGAACGCCGTGGAGGGCGCGCGCGAATTCGCAGGACATTGCTATGTGCTCGACCGCGATGTGTGCCGACCCGGTTCGCGGCTGGGCGAGGCGATTGGCTGCGCCGACGTGAACGTGGGCGAAGTGGACGCGCTACGTGAGGCGGGCGGCTATTTCGCACTGTTCTGCGGGCACGACCACAAGAATTCGTTCGTCGGGCATGTGCACGACATCGATTTGGGGTACGCGCCAACCTGTGGTTTTGAATGCTACGGCCCGAAATCGCGGTTCCGCGGCATCCGGCTGTTTGAATTCCGCGAAGACAATCCGATGGCGTACGTGACGCGCATGCTGACGTGGGGCGATCTGGTTGGCCGTTATTCCAGCAACGAATTACGCGTGTTCTTCGAGGACCATTGCGTGACGGACCTGATCGGCGTGCGCAACGAGCTGCGCAGGCCGCAGGTCAGCGCCACACTGCTAGGGGCGGGCGCGGTGACGTGCGGCGCGATCGGGTACGCGGTTCGGGGACTGTTGCGCAAATCGCAGTAATGCGATGCTCGTGGCAATCACAATGATCGACAGCGACTCGACGGCAGCACCGCCGACAACGCAACCTTATCGAATATCACTCAAGATATTTCGATTGGAAGAAGGCGTCTTGCTGTGATTCGCTACCGAGATTCGTGTCCTCGGCATTCACGATAATCGGCGTTTCCAGCTTTGCGGGCATGCTGTCGTACCACGCATGGCTCCAGCCGACGATCGCTTCGCTGAGCTGCGAACTGTCGTATCCCGCCGGATATACCGTGAATGTACCGCAAGGGGCAATGCCGTAGGGGTCGGCAACCGTATATTTACTACCGTTTTTGATATACGTGTCTCCTATATTGCCATCGATTTTCAGCGCCGATTTGTCGCATTGCATCGTATAGCTGCCGTCCGCGTTCTTCTTGGCATCCTTGAAACGGCCTTTGAAATTCGAAATGGTGACCGATCCGTTCGGATAGTCATCTCCCGTAATGCCCATGTCGGAATCATGATATGTTCCGCTGAACGTGCCATCGGACGCCACCGTCATAGTGGTGTCCCAACCGCCGGAACCGGAAGCGAAACCGTACTTTCCGGCGATGGACTTCATCAAAGACCGAGTGGCGGCATCCGATTGGGAATCAGATTTCTTGGTGTCTGCGTTCTTGCTTGCATTTTTGCCGTTAGATTTCTGACTCTTGACGGACACGCCCTTGATGTTGGCGTCTTCGAGGGAATCCCAGTCGGGCTGGACGTCCTCCACCAGATAGTAGGCGGTTTCGCCGCTGGGGGCGGGCTTCATTTTGACGGTGTCATCCTTGGAGCCGTTGTAGCCGTTGTAAGGCATGAATGGATCGAACCAGTCCCTTGTATAGGTTGATTCCTTCTCGCCGTCCTTGTACTGGTTCACGTCACGATACATCAAGAACGGACGGTCCGTATCGACAGGTTTTTGCTTTTGGGCAGCCGCGAGCGCAGACGCGTCAAAATAGCCAGTTTTCTCTACTGATTCCACATCAGAGCCGACTGGGAACACCGCGAACAAATCCATCATATGGAATTTACCGCTGCCGTCCGGCTCATAATCGGACGCATCCGAAGAGTCGGAATCAATGTCATGGACCTTTCCGGCAACACAACTCCGCATATCGCCTTCCCCACCCAAGGCGGAATCGCCACACCAATACGTTTCGAACTCTTTGTGTGGGAACAATTCAAATGCTCCAGAGTTTCCAGTCAACAGATAGTCGGCTTTCTTGCTGCTGCAATACGGCTGTTGCACCGCATCGCAGGAAATCAAAGACCCACCGGTCATGCTGTACTTCGTGTTCGCAGCACCATCTTTCACTTTCAGGAAAACGATGTCTCCGCTGGAATAACTGTCATCCTGTCCTAGCGTGATGCAGTCGCCGGCCTTATTGCACCACTGGCCAGAAGCAACGTCACTCGTGCCCATCAGCAACCCATCTCCACCGGTTCCGCTGTGGTCAATGAACGTCTGCTTGGCACCCTTGGCATCCACGCCCTGATACAGGGTGATGGTCTGGCCTTCGTTCAGCTGGCTGCCCGGCCCAGGTTCGGAGCCGGAGACCTTGCCGATGTACTGTTTCGATGAGAGACGTTTCTCCACTTTCACGTCGTAGCCTTTGGATTCAAGGCTTGATTTCACGTCGGAAATTTCCTGGCCGACGATGTCCGACGGCAGGCCGCCGTCGCTTTTCGTGGCCACGCCGATGTAGATGCCTTTCTTACCATCCTTCACGCCTTGGCCTTGCGCGGGGTACGTGCTGACCACGCTTCCCTCGGTGGTTTTGCTGGTGTCCGACACGATCACCTGCTTGTAATGCACCGGCACGCCCATCTGCGAGAACGTTGTCACCACGCTTTCAGCTTTCTTGCCGACCGTACCTTCCGGCACGCCAGGGCCGGCCGATTCGCGCACTGTCACCACACTGCCCGCCCTTACGCGGTCACCGGACTGAATTCCCTGATAGCCAAGGAACTTGCCGCTTTTCACGCCGGAGAATTCCTTGACGCGCTTGACTTTGAGACCCTTGCCTTCAAGCTGCCTGACCACGACCTTCGCATCCGGAGTCTTCGACGAGTCCTTGGGAGACGCCACCGCCACGTCCGGTAACGACTTGCCACCCCACAACTCCATGTTGTATGTCACGATGCCGGCCACCACAGCGGCGACCAGCAGCACCGCGGCCACCGCTATGCCGATGATGAGCTTGCGATTCGGGGAAGCGGCACGCGCAGTCCCGTCGCTTTCCGGCTCAAGAGTTTCCGGCGCCGACGGAACGGATTGCGATGCAGCCGAAGTCGCGGGCTGCGCTACGGGCAGCGTGCCGCCGCCCGGCAACGGGACCGGCGGAATCGCGTCTGCCGGCTGCGAAGCGAGCTGTTCTGCAGGGCGTTCCTCGTGCTGTGCCGCAGACTGTTCCTCGGGTTGCTCCGCAGACTGCGGTGCGAGCTGCGATGCAGGGGTTTCCACCGCTGTGGAATCGACGGAAAAATCATCCGAAATCCGTGCTTGTCCGGCATCAGGCTGCACCGGAACGGAGACCAACGGATTGCCGCAGTTCGTGCAGAACTTCGACTCCGGAGCGTTCTTCGAACCGCATTGCGTACAGAACATGGCTTCTCCCCTGCTTCAGTTTCTTCTCTGAAATCGATTATAGGGAGCCGGCGCGGTAAGCCGAAAGACTACCGGAACAGGCTCACGCCTCGACGGGCCATGCAGTAGGCGTTACCCAGCCACGTATGACGGGAATTCGGCCACACCGCGCCCAATCGCGGAGCATTCTGGCTCATCCAGATACTCGGTACGCGGCCGTCAGCGGAACGCGAGCCCAGCAGGTTGAAACCGTTCTTTTCCAGCAGCCATTCCGGATGCTGTGTGGCAATCGCAAGCCCTTCTTCCAAAGTCAACGGCAATCGCTCGTCGGAATCGATCAGCTTGCGGGCCACGTCCGGCTCGCGGTTGATATAGCAGGTGCCGGTGTGCGGTTCGATCACCAGATAGAACGGCCCCTCCGGCGGCTCGAAACCATCCTGCGGCAGGAAGCTGGCGATATCGCGCGGCGGCATGGTGGTGAAGCCGGCCATACGGTTGATGGACGTACGGGCGATCAGCGATTCAGGAGACACCAGCTCGCGCGTAGGTACCAGAAGGATCTGCGTGCCCAATCCAGCTTCATCGCCGCAATCCTCCAACGCACGGATAAGCGGGCGCGCAAGCGAGCGGAACGCGGCCGCCGACATATCGGCCACATCCGGATACCCCAACGCCACGATACGATCCAGCTGCTTCTGCGCTTCTTCTGATGCCTTCGACATGTCTACCAGTGTACGCGGGCGCGTGCTTTTCCCGGCACCGTCAGCACACTGCGAATGTCCGAATCGCCGGAAACGGACATTCCGGCGAACAGACCAGCATACGGATAGCAGGAACGGCTTGACGGCACGTTTTCATAGAATTGAACAACGCGTGTGGCCGCCCACGAAGTCGTTTGGGGCCGGCTGGTCGACCTCAAGCGTGAATCAATCGAATTTGCAGAGCAATTCCGTCATGTAAGCGAGAGGTTGTTATGTCCGAAAAGATCAAAGTCGGCATTCTCGGAGCTACTGGCATGGTCGGTCAGCGTTTCGTCACGCTGCTCGAAAACCATCCGTGGTTCGAACTGGTCACCCTTGCCGCGTCCGCGCACAGCGCCGGCAAGACCTACGAGGAGGCCATCGGCGGCCGCTGGAAGATGGAAACCCCGATGCCCGAGTTCGTCAAGAACATGGTGGTCAAGAACGTGGCCGACGTCGAGGACGTGGTCAAGGACGTCGACTTCGTGTTCTCCGCGGTGAACATGCCGAAGGACGAGATCCGCGCCATCGAAGAGGAATACGCGAAGACCGAAACCCCGGTCGTGTCCAACAACAGCGCCCACCGCTGGACTCCGGATGTGCCGATGGTGGTGCCGGAGATCAATCCGGAGCACTATGAGGTCATCGAGCATCAGAAGAAGCGCCTGGGCACCACGCACGGCTTCATTGCCGTCAAGCCGAACTGCTCCATCCAGGCCTATACTCCGGCTTTGGCCGCATGGAAGGAATTCGAGCCGCACGAGGTCATCGTGAGCACGTACCAGGCCATTTCCGGCGCGGGCAAGACGTTCAAGGATTGGCCGGAAATGGTGGGCAACATCATCCCGTTCATCTCCGGCGAAGAGGCGAAGTCCGAGAAGGAACCGCTGAAGGTGTTCGGCCATGTGGACGAGGCCAAGGGCGAGATCGTGCCGTTCGATGGCCCGCTGCGCATCACCTCCCAGTGCATCCGTGTGCCCGTGCTCAACGGTCACACCGCCACCGTGTTCATCAACTTCGGCAAGAACCCCACCAAGGACGAGCTGATCGACCGCCTGGTCAACTACACCAGCAAGGCCGCCGAGATCGGTCTGCCGCACGCTCCGAAGCACTTCATCCAGTACCTGACCGAGGACGATCGCCCGCAGGTGCTCAAGGACGTGGATTACGAGGACGGCATGGGCGTTTCCATCGGACGTCTGCGCGAGGATTCCATCTTCGACTGGAAGTTCGTGGGATTGGCGCACAACACCCTGCGCGGTGCCGCCGGCGGTGCGCTGGAAAGCGCCGAAATGCTCAAGGCGCTGGGTTACATCACCAAGAAGTGATGCGACGTTTATGCGGCTTGGGTAGCTAAACCGTAAGCCGCATAGACGAGCCATAGCCAGGCAAAAGGCCGACTCTTCGGAGCCGGCCTTTTGCTTGTTCGGGGACTGCTTGGCACGGTATGCAACGTACGGCGTGAATCGTAAAAAGCAAACGAAAAGGGCATGGTCGCAAAACCATGCCCTTTAAAAATACTGGGAAACTGAAGCCAGCACTATCAGCGGCCGGTGCCGCCGTACACCACGGCTTCCACCTGGTCGGCGTCCAGACCGTAGGCGGTGTGCAGCGCCTTGACGGCGTCGTTGAGCTGCTCAAGCGGCACAAGCGCGGCGATGCGGATTTCGGACGTGGAGATCATCAGCACGTTCACACCCTTGTCGCTCAACGCGTTGAAGAACTTCGCGGCCAGACCGGAATGGGTCTTCATACCCACGCCGACCACGGCCACCTTGCCGACGTTCGGGTCGACGTCGAAGGACTGGAAGCCCAGCTCGCCCTGCTTCTCCTGCAGCACTTCCTGGACCTTGGCCGCAGCGGTGCCCGGCACGGTGAAGGAGATGTCGGCGGTGCCGGTGGAGGCGGATGCCTGCACGATCATGTCCACGTTCACGCCGGCCTCGGCCAGCATGGTGAACACCTTCGCCGCCATGCCCGGCTCGTTCGGCACGCGACGCACGGTGGCCAGCGACTCGGTGCTGTCGTGCGCGACACCGGAGATGATCGGCACTTCCGGCCCCAGGTCGGGGAACAGGTCGCCCATGGACTGGTTGTTATTTTCGCTCATGTTCTTACCTTTGTTTGTAAAGTCTTATTTTCGTTTTCGCATTGTCTTGCAAGTATTTGCGATTGCTTGCGATTACGCTGCCCGGCTGCCGTTCAGATGTTCGGCAGGGTGCGCGGATCGACGCCTTCCGGCACGATCAGCGTGCCGCGACGGTGGGAGAAGGAGCTGCGCACGTGCAACGGCATGCCGAATCGTTGCGCGTATTCCACGCAACGCAATGCCAGCACCTTGGAACCGCAGGACGACATTTCCAGCATCGATTCGTAGTCGATGACGGGAATGCGACGGGCGGTCGGCACGATACGCGGATCGGCGGTGAACACGCCATCGACGTCGGTGTAGATTTCGCAGATGTCGGCGTCCAGCGCCACTGCGAGCGCGACTGCGGAAGTATCGGAACCGCCACGGCCGAGCGTGGTGGCGTCGCCGCCTTCGTTCACGCCTTGGAAACCGGCCACGATCGCCACGGAACCCTTATCCAATGCACGACGCACGCGATCGGGCTTCACGGCCTTGATATGCGCGGTGCCGAACTGCGCGTCGGTCATGAAACCAGCCTGGGAACCGGTGAACGAGTATGCATGAGAACCGGCCGCATGAATCGCCATAGCGAGCAAACTCATCGAAATACGCTCGCCTGCGGTCATCAGCATGTCCATCTCGCGCGCCGGCGGGTTGGAGTCGATGCTGAGCGCCTGATCGATCAGGTCGTCGGTGGTGTCTCCCATTGCGGAGACCACGACGGCCACGTCATTGCCGGCGTTCTTCGTTTCGATGATGCGTCGGGCCACGCGCTTGATCGATTCTGGATCGGCTACGGAAGAGCCGCCAAACTTCTGCACGATGAGAGCCACAACTTATCCAATCTTCTTCAACGTATCACCTGCCTGATTCGGCAAGTGAAGCCTATTATAGGAAACATCCATTTTGTCAAGTCCAACCGCGCCCAACATGCGGAACACGTTGCTGGACAGCGGTTGAGTATGAGCTGGGCGCGGGACCGACGGCTCGCGGAGGCCATGCCAGCGGAGCTCATACGGCGCGACGGCCGGCGAGCGCACGGCCCAGGGTGATTTCGTCGGCGTATTCGAGGTCGCCGCCCACCGGCAGGCCGCTGGCAAGGCGCGTCACCTTGATGTCGGTCTGGCTCAGCAGCTGCGAAAGGAAGCTGGTGGTGGCCTCGCCTTCCACGTTCGGGTTGAGCGCGAGGATCACTTCCTTGACTTCGCTGTCTTTGAGCCGTTCGATGAGTTTGGCGATGTTGAGGTCGCTTGGCTGCACGTTGGCCATCGGGTTGATGACGCCGCCCAGCACATGGTACATGCCCCGGTATTCGCGGGTGCGTTCGATGCTCATCACGTCCTTCGGCTCTTCGACCACGCAGATCACGCTGTGGTCGCGGCGTGGGTCGGCGCATACCGGGCATGGGCTGGTTTCGCACACGTTGCCGCAGATATCGCAGAACCGTACTTTTTCCTTGACTTCCGTGATGGCGTCGATCAGTGCCTGCGATTCCTCGTCGGGCGCGTTGAGCAGGTAGAAGGCGATGCGTTGCGCGCCTTTCGGCCCGATGCCGGGCAGGTTGGCGAACGCGTCGATGAGTCGTTGGATGGCGCCGTCATAGGCCAAAGCCATGGTTCATACCTTTCGTTGACTGGTTGCCGCAGCCACGTTCCGGACAACTGACGTCTGATGGCCAGCGCCCGGTACTCGCCGTACGATAAGCGACATGCGACGTGCGGTGGCCGGTGTCAGTCGTCAAGTGTTTTCTTCACCTGCATGTTGCGCGGATTATGCGGATCGTCCGAGCTGAATTCCTCGACTTTCTTCACTTCGAACACCCTGTTCAGGTCGTTCATGTCCAAAGCGTTCGATGCGCCGATCGATTCGTCGCTCATGGAGTATTCGTCGTCTTCCGGGGCGACTTCAGGCTCCGGCGGTCCCGCCTGCACCGGCATGGGGGCTCCCCATGGGTCATCCGCGAATCCTGCCGGCGATGACGCCGGCTGCTGGGCCTGTTGCGATTGCATTTCGCGGGCGCTTTGCCGTGCGCTATGTCGTTCGCTGTGCTGTTCCGGCTGGTTTTGCCGCGGCTGCTCCGGCCCATTCGGTTGGTCTTGCTCCTGATCGTCCGTCTGCGGCGTGGGCAGTGGCGTGGCCCACGGATCGACGTCATCGCTCACATCCGGCACGTCCACATGTTTTACGTGGTGTTCCGGCGGCTGTACGTCGTTGGCGTTGCCTTCGGCGATGGGCGTCTGCGGAATTGGGGTGTTCCACGGATCGTCGTCTTCCGGCTCCTTGGCAACCTCCTTGCCGAGGTTCGCGGTCAGCAATGTGGCGGCCTTCAGCTGTTCCTGCACCAGCTGCGCGTTGATCTTGCTCTGCTCTTCCGGGCTGAGCTTGCTCCACGGCACCGCGGTGGAACCGTCGGCAAGCTTCTTGGCCGGCGCGAGAGTGACATCGGGGCCGAACACCTTATGCACTTCGCCGCGCACGATCTGCACCACATTGGTGGTGCCGTCGACCGCTTCCTTGGCCACGGCCTTGGCGAACGCGTATTTGCTCAACGACTTGTCGAATTTAATCCACAGTCGGCCTTTGGCCCCGTCCAGCAGCACGCGGGGCACTTTCTCGCGGTCCACGTAGCGACGGACATCCTCAGGCAGGCCGGCAACGATCGCGTCCCACTTCTGGTCGGGAGTGCGATCGTCCGTTGCCGCAGGCTGGGGCGCGGACTGAGCCACGGACTGGGTGGGAGCGGAAGCTTCGGCATTGGATAGTTTGGATGGCGCAGACTGCGTTTCAACCGGCTTGGACTCGGCTGAAGCGGCCGGCTCGCTGCCTTCCGACAGAGGTCCACCCATCGCCTGCTGGACTTCCGCCAATACGGAGGCCGCTCCGGAAACGACGGCATCGGCCGGATTCGTGGGAGCCGCGGACGGTTCCACGGCATGCCTTCCACGTGCCGATTGCGCGGCGTACCTACGGGAACCGGACGGACGTTGCGATTCAGACGCTGCGGCACCGCCCGCATGCCCAGCTTCCGGCATGCCGGACGATGGTGCGGCGGCTTGCGCGACCACGCCCGTCTCACGACCGGCAAGCAGGCGGGCGGCGAGCAGTTCCAGGCGCATGCGCGGCGAAATCGCACCGGTCATGTTGGCCAGCGTGGCGTTGATCGTATCCGCCATCTGCGTAAGCGCGGCCAATCCCAGCGAAGCCGCCTGGCGATGCAGATCGTCCATGTTCTCGGTCGCGGTGTCGTCAGACAGCACGCTTTCCGCACGCTCACCGCCCAAGGTGAGCACCAACAGGTCGCGCACGCGCGCCAGCAGGTCCTCAACGAAACGTCGGGGGTCGAATCCGCCGACCACGACCTTTTGAATGACGCCATACAGCGCCTCGCCGTTCTTGTCGGCGACGGCGTCGATTGCCTCGCCGATAAGCGCGTCCGGCGTGAAACCAAGCAGCGCGACCGCGGAATCGTAAGGAATCTTGCCGTCGACGG
The DNA here is from genome assembly GCA_959028125.1 of uncultured Bifidobacterium sp. GTDB lineage: Bacteria > Actinomycetota > Actinomycetes > Actinomycetales > Bifidobacteriaceae > Bifidobacterium. The sequence continues at coordinate 26,649 of CAUFQQ010000001.1, forward strand.
CACCGACCATCAGCTGGTCGAGCACGGACAGCGTGTCACGTACGGATCCGCCGCCGGCACGCATGGCCAAGCGCAGCACACCCGCTTCGGCCTCGATATGCTCGTCGGCGCAGATCCGCTCAAGATACGGGCCCATGACCTCCTGTGGCACCAGACGGAACGGATAGTGGTGGGTGCGGGAGCGAATGGTGCCGATCACCTTGTCCGGTTCGGTGGTGGCGAAGATGAACATGACATGCTCCGGCGGCTCCTCCACGATTTTCAGGAGCGCGTTGAAGCCCTGCGGCGTGACCATGTGGGCCTCGTCGAGGATGAAGATTTTATAGCGATCGCGGGCCGGGGCGAATCCGGCACGTTCACGCAGTTCACGGGCATCGTCCACACCGTTATGGGAGGCGGCGTCGATTTCCACCACGTCGATGGAGCCGGGGCCGCCGGTGGCAAGGTCACGGCAGCTGGCGCATTCGCCGCACGGATGCGAGGTCGGACCTTTGGCACAGTTGACGCAACGGGCCAGAATACGCGCGGAACTCGTTTTACCGCAGCCGCGCGGTCCGGAGAACAGATAGGCGTGCGTGAGCTTGTTCTCGTCAAGCGCACGCATCAGCGGAACCGTGACCTGATCCTGTCCGATCACGCCATCGAACGTGTCGGGACGATACCTTCTATACAGTGCCAGTGCCATCGCAAATTCCTTCCGCCGTAGTGTTCTAGAGTATCGATGAATTACGACACGTTCGCCAATCGGGAAGCGCCGAAGCCGACCATCTCCGCAAGTCCATCGCGTGTCTGTCTGATCTACAACCGGCGCAGCCGGTACTCTGGAAATCAGACATGAACCGTGTGATCGGCGTACCGTCGGTCACGAACGCTGACTGTTGCGCGCCTAAAACCCGTGCGTCACCACCATGCCGCACAAGGCGTTGCCACGCGATTGGGAGGAGAGAGCCATGACCGGGAAACCGGAAGCGTCCACCAGCACCATTGGAGACGCGCGTCGCTTGCAGATCGTGCAGGCGGCACGTGAGATCTGCTTGGAAAAAGGGTTTTCGAAGATCACGATCAGCGATATCGCCGAACGGGTCGGCATGACCAGATCGCTTTTCTACCACTATTTCCAAGACAAAGACCAGGTTGCGGATGCCGTGCTCGACGATGTCATCAGCGAAGTCATCGCCCGCCTGGAAGAGTGGAACGAGCATCGCGAGGCCGGCAACATCTCGAAGGCGCTTGACGATGTGGTGCGGCTGACCCGTTCGCTCATCGCCGATGAAGGCCCGTTCAGCCAACGTCTCATCGAGGATGGCAACGCTGCACTGTATCTGAGGTTCATCGACCGGGCCGCGGACCGCATTTCCGAATACCTGTGCGGTTCCACGGTACGTGAATTCGAGGAAAAGCACGGCATGCCGATCCGCAACGAGCATGAGACCTTCTACACGCTGATCGTCGGCTTGATCTCGCTGATCAGACTGCATCCTGACATTGACGATGACATTGTCAGGCAGGTGGCGGCACAGACGCTGCATTTGGACGAATATCTGTGACGGTGCTCCCACACGCGCGTCATTTCCGCCGGCAAGCAACATATAACGGCCGTTCAGTGTCCGGAGAGGCATCGAGCGGCACCGGCTGGCTGGCGGAAAACGACGTCAGGCGAGGAATCTACCGGTAAGAGGGTCGCGACCGTCACGTTTGATGGTTTCCAACACCCGTTCCTCGCTGTCGGCCGCCTGCGCTTCCGCCACGGCCGGCGGCACCAGCACACGCAGCGCACTGTCCTTAGCTAAGACCTTCACCGGCAAATGGCCCACGTATTCGCCATCGGCCATCAACACCGGAGGCTCATCCCCTTCGGTGGCGCGGGTGATTTCGATGTCGCGCACCCGCTTCCATCCGAAAGCATGGCTGCCCAGCAGTCGGCCGTGATAGGCGCGTGCCACCGCGTCCACGCACTCCCGGAAATTCGGCACATGGTCAAGCCACACCAGATCAAGCAGTCCGTCCGCGAACCGTGAATACGGGGACACCTCGATGCCACCGCCGATATGGCGGGAATTGGCCACGGTGAGCAGTGGCGAGATGATATCCCGCTCCTCCACCGAACCGTCGGCCAGCGTGGCCTTGATGTGGTATCCGTAGCTTTTCATGTGTGTCAGCTCCACGATGACCGCGGCGAAATACCGCAGCGAGCCATTCGGCAGATGCGAATGATTGGCGCGGTCGTTGATGCTTGCGTCCAAACCGCACGACAGCATGCCCGCATAATAGCGGTCGATCGGCGAGCGCGACTGTGAAACATCGGTTCCGTCGGTCGAATCGATGGCATGACCGTCAGGCAACGAAGTCACCAAGCCCATGTCCACGTCGATATGCGTGCCGCGCACAATCGCACCGACAATGCCTTCAACGGCGGTTTCGACGCGATTGACCGGCAAATCCAGTCCGCGTGCGAAATCATTGCCGGAGCCGATGGCCACGATGCCGAGTGGTTTGCCGGAGCAGCCGACTGCGTTGGAGCCTAACGCGACCATGCCGTCGCCTCCGACCGCGACCAGATAATCGTATTCGTCGCCGCGGCGGCGGGCGTTGGCCAGGGAATCGTCGAAGCTTGTGCCGGTCACATCGATTACGTCGAAGCCATGCTTGCGTCCGGCTCCGCGCAGCAGATCAATGACATGACCGCCCACTTGGGCGCCCTTGCCTTTGTTCGATGTCGGATTGCAGACCACGGCAACGGTCGTATTCGCATGTGACGTCTTGCTCATACTTGTACGATAACCATGTTTCACGTCAAGCGCCAGATTGCCCATTACCTTCAGCTGAACATTCCGTGCCGTCATGCAACGACTGTCCGGCAATCTCCTAATCACAGGCAATAGGCCCCGCACGTGACTGCCGGACGACCCACGGTGCGAACGGCACCTGCGTGGCCGCCCGCACGGCGACCACCGCATCCTCGCCTTCAATGGCACAGGATTCGAGCCGGGTTCCATTGCCCGACGTTGTACGCGATGCGGCCGCGCACGGGTCGGCGGCACCGTCACGCAGCGACTGCGCGGCGGCCACCGACGCCAGGTCGGCCGTATTCTGCGCGCGATGCACACACAGCAGCAGATTGCCTGCCATGGCGACCGCACCGAGCATGGCCGCGACGATTGCGATCAGCGCGACTCCCGATATGGTTCCGGCACCTTCGTCCGCGCCTTTCAACACATGCAACACTCGTCGCACATACTGTTTCACGTCATGTTTCACGGAAGTCGTTCCTTTCTTGCCGCGCATTGGAAGCCTTTCAAAAACCGTTACGGACAGCACGCTGTCATGAACATCGCAATCAGAAATACCGAGTTGCCTTGCCCACGACGCTGGCGGGCAGCACGCCGGTCGGATCCGCCGCAACCGGGCAACGCACCACAACGGTGACGCTGTTCGCATTGGCGGCGAACGACACCGTGGAACCGCCACCGGCAATGGTTTGCGCCGCGGCGCGGGCTTTCGCTTCGCCGCCGGCGTCAATCGCCATGGCCCTCGCACCGGCGGCCGCAGCGTCCTGACAGTTCATGGACACTATGGAGGCACGCCCCAAACACAGCACCAGAATCGCCACCGCGGCCACGCAGGGAAGCACCACCGCGAATTCGGCGGTGACGGTTCCGCAATCGGCGTCACGGGCATGGCGTCTCCACCATCGCGCAAGCATGGTTACCCCACGCTCAACGCTTTCTTGATGAGGCCGGTCAGCAGCGTTTTCACGACATCCGATTTCACGATGGCGATCAGAACCGCGGCGAATGCCGTGGCCGCCACCAGCACCACCGCGTATTCGGCGGTGACCGCGCCCTTCTCCGGCTCGGCGGTCAGCAGGCGCATGCGCGCGTCCAATAGGCAGACCGCCTTATTGGCACGTTCCTTGGCCGCACATAACTTCTGGCCGACGCGACCCATCAGACCCGGCGAACCATCGACATTGATTGACATTGCGTCGTTCATGACGCTCCTTTCATTCGGCTAATCCCGGCCGATTGACCGGGTACGCTCAGTGTCAGGTATTGGCATCGGCGATGGCATGGTTTTCGTGGGTTGTGGTCGAAGAACGTGGGTTATCCACACCCTCGGCGTGTCATCCACACTTATCCACAAGCGATTAGGGCATGACGGAACGGACCGCGCATCATCCGTCATTCCGACCGCGGTCCGATTCGAGCAAATTTGAGCCAATTCGCACCAACCCGCACTACCCCATGGCGAATCGGCCGCTACAGAAACGACATCACCGCCGGAATCACGCCAATGGCGACAAAGGCCGGCAGCATGCACAGGCCGGTCGGTAGCAACAACCGAATCGACAGTTTCGCCGCCGACTGTTCAATCCGCGACCGTTCATCCCAATCCAGCTGCTCGATTGCGGTTGCCAACCGATTCACCGGCGAGGAGCCGCTCGACCATGATGAGGAGAACGCGTCACGGACCACGGCGCAATCATCATCGTCAGGCCATGCCTCATTCCATGGCATGCCACTATTCAGCCGTTCTCCAGCCGAGCGCAATTCACCGCCGAACTCGCCTTCCACAATGTTTCCGACCGTAATCAGCGCGCGTGGAATGGACGCTCCTTGACGTATCGCCACGCTCAACATTTCCAATATCAAGGGCAATGGCAGATTGCATGACCGCACGTCGGAATCGGGCGGATTTCTGGCTGGCGACCATTCATACAGCCATGTCGCGCCAGCGGCGCCCACCGCTGCCAGCATCGGCCATGCCAAGCTCATCGCACATGCTCCTGCCGCATCAGCCTGCGAATCCAATACCAGCCGACGGCATAACAGCAGCCGGCGAAGCCGAGGCACATCCATCCTTTCACGTCTTCCACAAGGAATCGCAAGGGATGGGCTCCCATGCATTCCCCCAGCATCACCGTCAACAGAGGCAATGCCATCAGCAGCTTCACCGTGGCCTGCGGCATGGCAAAAGCGTTGGTACGCAAGTCATCGAGCAGCCGTCGCCGCTTCAACGACGCCGCGACGGCCTCCAGGCATCGGCTCATCTCGCAGCCCAACTGCAGACTCAACGTGCAGGCCGCATGAAGTTCCACACCAAGCTGATTCACATGCTTGTGTTGTTCCTGAAGCGAGCAGCGGCTTCGTACGGCCATGTCAATACGAAAACGGGTCAGTTCAGGCACTGCGAAAGGAGCGCCCTGTAATTCCTCGAACGCTTGGACCAAGGTGGCTCCGCTGCGTACGGACGCCCGCAGCGCGGCCACGCATGCGGCAGCGCCGATGGTCGGCATCCGTGGCGATGCATCCCGGTTTCCCCCATCGTTCCGGACTGTTCTGCCATGCCCGTCGGATTCATCATCACAAGTTCCATCTCCATCGGCCCCGCCGCTATCGTCAGCCGAACGAAGCCCGAAGCGAACCAGCACACGCTGTAATCGCCGCAATCCCGCCCATTCCGCGTTCCGATTCAGCCACAGCCAGACGGCCATCGACGCCAGCCATGCGGCGCAATATTCCCAACCACACGCATCACGCATCATGCGCTCCATCGGCTCATGAATCCATCCCAACGTTGGCCGGCACGGACCGTACGGCCATCCCAGGCGGCCAGCAGACGCCCATGCAATCGCCCTTCCACCGCTTCCAATCTGCCGACCTGCGCAATGCGCCGTCTGCCGGCGATACGTTCCACATGAAGCACCACGTCGAACGCATCCTCGGCGAGCGCCGCCGTGGCGCGTGGCTCCAATCCGGCCAGCAAACCCAATGAGACCAATCGCGCCGGAACCGCCTCCACTTGATTGGCGTGCAATGTGGTCATGCCGCCTCGATGCCCGGAATTCAAGGCTCTGAGCAGATCCACGACTTCACCGCCACGGCATTCGCCGACCACCACGCGGTCCGGTCTCATGCGCAGCGTCGCGCAGATCAGTTCGGAAAGGCCTATGCCGCCGGCACCTTCCGTGTTGGCTTCGCGTGTGACCAGAGACACGTGGTTGGCATGTTGGATCATGCCCAATTCGCGCACTTCCTCGACGGTGACGATGCGCTCGTTCGGCGGGCATCGCATCAGCATGGCTTTGAGCATCGTGGTTTTGCCGGCACCGGTGCCGCCTGTCACCAGCACGCTTGCCTTGCGGGACACCAGTCCGGCCAGCAGGGGCAGCCATTCGGCTGGAAACATGCCGTTGCGCGCCAACGATTCCAGATCGGGCGAGACCGCGTCGGGCAATCGTATGCTGATGGCCGCGCCTTGCGGCACCAGTGGTGCGATGACGGCGTGCACGCGCAGACCGTCCACGGTGGAGGCATCGGCGATCGGGCAGGCGTCGTCAAGCCGTCGGCCAAGTTGCGAGCATAATCGCGCTGCGAATTCACGAATCGACTGCGCTGACGGAAAGCATCGGCGCAGCAGACATACTTCCTGCATGCCTTGGCCGCAATCCGCCCAAACCGTGCCGTCGCAGGTCACCGCGATGTCCGTGACGCCCGGCTGCGAGGCGATGGCGCTAAGGGGTCCGAGTTCCATGCTTCACCCGCTTGCCTTCCAACGATTCCTGCAGTTCATCCGTGAGCGCGGCCAAGGCTTTGACGGTTTGGCGGTTCGGCCTGCGCAGGCCCAGGCCGTCCAGCAGTTCGCCGCACAGCTTGGCGTCCGGTTTGACAACCGCCGCGAGGGAATGGCCAAGATAGTTTTCCGTCTCTTCCAGCGTGGTCACGCCACGTCCACGCGCCACGCCGCGCGGTTCAACGCCGACGATATGGCCATGTTTCTGCCGTTCCGCCGTTCCACGCGATTTCATGGACACTTTGGCTCGGGCCAGTCCGAGCACCGTCATTTCGACCACGGTGATGTGTGTGGCCTGGGCCAGTTCCGGAATGTCATCGAGTCCACGCCATTGCCCGGCGTCCACGATCACCGCGTCCTTCACCTGCGCGAGCGCGCGGATGCATGCCTGGATCTCCCAGGATTGCGGGTTTTCGCTTCGCCAGGGATTGCAGGCCAGCAGCGGCACGCCATCCCACACGGGCAGTTCTCGCAGCAGCGCTTTGCCGTCCACTTTGCCGAGCGGGGCGCTGATGTCTCCGAAGCGTGAACCGTCTTCATCTTCCACACCGAGCAGCACGTCAAGACCGCCACCGTTGAGATCTGCGTCTACCAGCACGCTTTTGCATCCACGTTCCGTTAGTTCGCGGGCCAGCAGCGCCGCCAACGTGCTGGCACCGACTCCGGCGACGGCGGATCCGACCACCACGACGTTGAGTGGAGCAGGTTCCGGTTGCGCTTCAACGGGTTTCATCCGTGTGGACGACGATTCCAACGGCGAACCCATGAAACCGCCCGCCACGGCAGGCCCGGCCCATCGTGCCGACGTTCGCGCGTCCACGGCGTTCTGCGGCGTATAGAACCGTTGCGGCGAGACCGTTTCCCGCCGAACGGTTTGCTGGGATCGAGTCGGCTGCCGCACTCTGGCCGCTGGCTGCGACCGGATTTTCGGCGAACACGTCACGCGTGCGTCACGGCCTCCGTATGACGGCAATGGGACCGGAGGGACCTGTAATGAAGAAATTGCATCGCTCATACCGCCGATTGAAAAACGAAACCACACATGGGTTCAAGCCGAAACGGCACCTGTGGTCGGAGAATGTGGGTTATCCACACCCTCGGCGTGTCATCCACACTTATCCACATCGCAACGCGATTCGGCACATCGCAAGACATTACGCAACACAGCACGGCGCAGCGCAACAAAAAAGGAAGACCCGCCGAAGCGGGCCTTCCTGCAAGAATCTTCGGAGCAGAATCGCTGCACAACAACATCGTCGTAACGGTAAGTCTATCCAATGCCCGTTCAACGTAACAACCTATCTCGGTCATACACACCTTGTGGGGCTCTGCTCTTCAGTTGTTCTTGTACTTCGTAATTATGCTCGCCATTGCGGCAAGTGCAAACCGAAACGGGACGATGTTCCGTATTTATCGCAACTGTTGCTTTCCGATCGCAAGAATCGCAAAAATGCTCCATGCTGTGCGAATCGCAACGCTTGCCTGTTCATTCACGTTCATTTGCCCCGAAAAAACGGCGTGTCGGAAGCATATTTCACCAACTCGGCGAACGAATGTTAACTCCTGCTTAATTTTCCTGAGTTTTGCAAGACATTCCAAGCACTTGAGGATAAAGTAGATAACTATGGCACAGATTTTTGACGCACCCTCAAAGGCGATCCTGCGCAGCCAGATAGCTGAGCATATCGCTGAGACCGATAAGAACGATAAGCGCGAGCTTCAGGCAGGCGAGGAACCGCTGCCGAACGACCGTTTCTTCGACCGTGAGCTGAGCTGGCTGAAGTTCAACAAGCGCGTCCTCGAGCTTGCACAGGATGAGGACCTGCCGGTCATCGAACGCGCGAGCTTCGCCGCGATCTTCGCGAACAACCTCGACGAGTTCTTCATGGTCCGCGTGGCCGGCCTGAAGCGCCGCATCGACACCGGCATCGCCGTGACGGCCGCTTCCGGACTGAGCCCGAGGCAGCAGCTGCGCGCCATCAGCGAGCAGGCCCACCGCCTGCAGGACGAGCACGCGCACTACATCATCGATCACATCCTCCCCGACCTGGCGAAGGAACAGATCGTGCTGCTGAGCTGGGACAAGCTCACCGCGGCCGAGCAGGAGCGCCTGTCGCGCTACTACCGTCAGCAGGTGTTCCCTGTCCTGACGCCGCTTGCCGTGGATCCGGCCCACCCGTTCCCGTACATTTCCGGCGGTTCCCTCAACCTCGCCGTGCTGGTGGAGAATCCGGCATCCGGCAAGTCGCACTTCGCCCGCGTGAAGGTTCCTGGCAACCTGAACCGACTCGTGCCGGTCGACGATCTGACCGAAGACGAGAGCACCAACGTGCGCTATGGCTTCATCACCATGGAGAACCTGATCATCGCCCACCTGGAATCCCTGTTCCCGGGCATGATCATCAAGGAGGCCCGCTCCTTCCGCGTCACCCGTAACGAGGACATCGACGTGGAAGAGGATGATGCAGAGAACCTGCTCAACGCCATGGAGAAGGAGCTGCTGCGCCGTCGTTTCGGACCGCCGATCCGTTTGGAGATCTCCGACGAGACCAGCCCGTTCCTGTCCCAGCTGCTCGCCGACCAGCTGCGCGTGAGCGCCGACGAGGTCTACCGCCTGCCGGCGCCGCTTGACGCGACCGTGCTGTTCGAGCTCGGCGGCATCGACCGTCCGGATCTCAAGTACCGTCCGTTCATTCCGACCACCAATCGTCAGATCGCCGAAGTCGAATCGTCCCGTGCGCAGGACATTTTCGCCGCCATCCGCGAGCGCGACATCCTGCTGCACCACCCGTACGATTCCTTCTCGACGTCCGTGCAGGCGTTCCTGGCGCAGGCCGCGGCCGATCCGAAGGTGCTGGCCATCAAGCAGACGCTGTACCGTACATCCAGCAATTCGCCGATCATCGACGCGCTGATCGACGCCGCGCACGCGGGCAAGCAGGTGCTGGCGCTGGTCGAGATCAAGGCGCGTTTCGACGAGGACGCCAACATCGCGTGGGCACGCAAGCTGGAACGCGCGGGCGTGCACGTGGTGTACGGCATCGTCGGCCTGAAGACCCACTGCAAGCTGAGCCTTGTGGTGCGTCAGGAAGCCGACGGCCTGCGTCGTTACTGCCACGTGGGCACCGGTAACTACAATCCGAAGACCGCACGTATCTACACCGACCTGGGCCTGCTGACCTGCGATCCGGTGGTCGGTCAGGATATGACCCGCCTGTTCAACCAGCTGTCCGGCTACGCGCCGAAGTCGAGCTTCCACCGTCTGCTGGTGGCGCCGCGCACCGTGCGTTCCGGCTTGATTCAGCGCATCCGCCGCGAGGAGGACGCCGCACGCGCCGGCAAGGAGGCGTGGATCAAGATCAAGGTCAATTCCATCGTCGACGAGAAGACCATCGACGCGCTGTACCGTGCAAGCCAGGCCGGCGTGAAGATCGACATCGTCGAACGTGGCATCTGCGCGCTCAAGCCGGGCGTTCCGGGACTTTCCGAGAACATCCGCGTGCGTTCGATCCTGGGCCGTTTCCTTGAGCACAGCCGTATTTACGCGTTCGCCAACTCCGATGGTCCGCAGATCGGCGAAGGCCCTGCGGCCGGTCCGGAAGTGTGGATTGGTTCCGCCGATCTGATGCACCGCAACCTCGACCGTCGAGTCGAAGCGCTGGTCCGCATCGTGGCTCCGGAGCAGATCGACGAGCTCATCAAGTACGTCGATCTGCAGATGGCCGATTCCACCGCGTCTTGGCATATGCAGGCCGATGGCACCTATGTGCGCCATTGCAAGGATGAGGAAGGTCGACCGCTGGTCGACAGCCAGGAATACCTCATCAAGAAACACACGCGTCGACCGGTAAGGCACTGATCGATCGAGGCGAATGGCCGGTTCCGCACCTTGCGGGCCCGGCCATTTTCTGTATGTTCGGACGTCACGCGCCGCCGCCAGCCCGGCCCAGCCTAGAATAGGACAATATGAGCGAAAAGATGAGACGCATCGTGGAAGCCGCCGGCGGCATCGTATGGCGATGGAAGGCGGGCAGCGATATCGCGAACGATCCTGCGATCGCCAGTAGCAAATCTGCGCAGGAACAGCTCGACAGCATTGAAGTATGTATCGTGCACCGTCCGAAGTATGACGATTGGAGCTGGCCGAAAGGCAAGCTCGAGCAGAACGAGACGCATCGGCATGCGGCGGTGCGTGAAATCGGCGAAGAGACGGGGTCGCCGGTCAAACTCGGACCGTATCTGTGCGAAGTCGAATACCCGTTGTCCGAAGAGGGCAAGAAGACCCGGCATTCGCACGATTGCACGGCCGACACCAAGCACACGTTGTATTGGATGGCGCAGCCGATTTCCGCCGACGATGCCGAACATCTGCTGGACGCGTTCGGCCCGGTGCACCGCGCGGACGTGGGCGAGATCAACGATATCGTCTGGGTTTCCGTGCGTGAGGCGCGCAAAATACTGTCTCATTCGACCGATAAGGACACGTTGGCAGTGTTCGTGGACCGCGTGCAGGAGGGTGGCGCGACCGCGCAGAATCTGCTGATTGTACGCCATGCGAAGGCTGAATCGCGCAAGTCGTGGAAGGGCACCGACGCGAACCGTCCGATCACGCCGAAAGGCGCGGCGATGGCGTTTGCCCTCAACCGCGAGCTCGCCTGTTTCAACCCGACGCGACTGGCCACCTCGCCGTGGCTGCGCTGCCAGGAGACGTTGCAGGTGCTGAGCTGGCAGACCGAACGGCCGATGGAACACATCAACGCGTTGACGGAGGACGCGTTCGCCGAGCATCCGGCGGCCTCATGGCTGGCGTTCCGCGAGCAGATCACGCAGACGCTCAACAGCCGCGAAACCACGGCCATCTGCATGCACCGGCCGGTCATCGGCGGCATGTACGACCATTTGCGCGGCCTGTGCGCGCGTAAGCAGCTTGCCAAGCAGCTCATCGCAAAATCGCCATACATGCCTACCGGCACCGCCATGTCGCTGTTCATCATCGACACACCGCAAGGCCCCAGCATCATCGACATTCAGAAGGTCTCCCCCATTGTCTACTAACATGCACTACGGTTCCGGTTCAGTCGTTCCCAGCCGTTCCGCCGGTTTCACGAACACCGGTTCGCCGCGTCCGGCACGCCCCGGCCAGCTCGACCAGATGATGGCCGACAATATCGCCGGCGGCGCCGATCCGGCGGAAATCAACGAAATGTGCCATGCGTCGGCCGCGGCGCTGCTTGACCGCGTGCACCACACGCAGGACGCCGAACTGGTGGAACGTGTGCTGACGCTGGTGGACCGCGAAGGCGTGGACGTGATCGCCGAATTGTGGAGCCATGCCGACCCCGACTCGCTGCCGGGCATTCTGTGGCGACTGTATCTGCTGCGTACGTGGATGCGGAAGAACCGCGAATCGATCGCGCGACTGTGGCGCGTCGGCGAGCCCGTCGCCACCACCGCTTCCGCGATTGCCGGCGTGGACCAGGCACCGACGGAAAACGACATCGCACGTACCGCCGATTCGATTTTGGCCGGCGCGTTTACAGGCGATTTCGCCGTGGCACTTGAGCGGGCCGCCGCCTTCACCGACGTGGTTGCGTTGGGATTGCGTATCGAAGCGCGCAAACTGGCTTCGCTGGGCGGTTCCAGCGAGGCCGGATCATCTGATGTTTCCGACGGTTCCGCTACGTCTGCTGCGGCCGGCAGCCACCCGTCGGCCGTTGAGAAGCGGGCGCGCGCGAAGGCGGCGAAACTGATGCACACAGCCGGCAACCTGTTCGCCACGGCCAAGGATTTCCGCCACGGGGCGAATCTGTGGCGGCGCGGACGATTGGAATAGGCCGTTCTCCACTGTCGTTTCCCGCTACTGCTTTCCACCGCCGCTTTCCGTAATTTTCCCCCGTTTCATATCCCACGCGACACGGCGCTGCGAAGCGTCGAGCGCGACTGTACAATAGGAATTCGCGCCGGGCCATGCATAGCCCCGGGCTCCATTTTTTGCCGCTGCGAGCGGCCTTTGCGCCGACAGGCGCTTTCGTGGTTCGGCGCTTTTCTCCTCTTTTGATGTTTTCCTGATTTTTCTCTGGCTTTCTTGCGATTTTCGATTGCCATCCAATCGGCGCTCATCTGGGTTTCATTTGACCGACCTACCGGCACGTTGCCGAACAGCCGATACATGGACTACGCTTAGAAACCATGGATATTCATGTTTTGAACCACCCGCTGGTGGATCACAAGCTCACCGTTCTTCGCGACAAGAACACTCCGTCCTCCACGTTCCGCGAGCTCGTTTCCGAACTCGTGATGCTCGAGGCCTACGAAGCCACCCGCGACATCGAAGTCGTGGACAAGCCCATCGAAACCCCGGTGGCTCCGATGATCGGCAAGCACATCGCCGCCCCGGCTCCGATTATCGTGCCGGTGCTGCGCGCGGGTCTGGGCATGCTGGACGGCATGACCAAGATGATTCCGTCCGCTGAAGTCGGCTTCCTCGGCATGAAGCGCGACGAGGAGAACCCGACCCAGCAGATCACGTACGCGAACCGTCTGCCGGAGGATCTCACCGGCCGTCAGTGCTTCCTGATCGACCCGATGCTCGCCACCGGCGGCACGCTCGTTGCGGCCACCCACTATCTGGCCGAGCGCGGTGCGAAGGACATCACCGCAGTGTGCATTCTGGGCGCTCCGGAAGGTCTGAAGTTCGTTGAGGAAAACCTCGACCCGTCCATCAAGTTCAAGCTGGTGCTGTGCGCCGTCGATGAGAAGCTCAACGACAAGTGCTACATCGTGCCGGGCTTGGGTGACGCCGGCGACCGTCTGTACGGCGTGATCGACTGAGCTGCCAATCGGAATAAATCAATCGAATAAAAATTCGGCCTGCCACCGCACCAATCATGCGATGGCAGGCCGAAACCATATAAAACCGGCTGTCGCCTGTCGACCATAGTCCGTCGACTAGCGCCCGGCTGCTGTCGCTCGCCAGGCAACTATCAGTCGGCTACTGCTCGTCGGGCACGAACGCTTCGAAGATGTGGCGGTCGAACTGGTCGCAGCACTGCGCGTATTCGTCGCGGCTGCGCACGGTCCACGACACCGGCACCGCACCCATGAACCGGGCCAGCTTCACCTGCGGGCTGTTGCCGCCCTTCCAATCGTAGGCAACGAAATCAGGACGGGAAATCCAGTCGAATACCAGCGCGCCGGCCGCGTATTCCTTGCCGAGCGCCACCGGATCGGTGGGCTTGTCCTCGCCGTACGGCCACCAAGACAGCTGGCCGCGGCACACTTCCGGACGGTTCTCCTTGTACCAGTTCACGGCCGCCGGATTGAACGATTCGATCACATACTTGCCGGAGTATGCCTGCAGCAACGCGTCGCCCTTCTCCATAAGCTCCACGTCGCGCGGATCCCACTTCGAATTATCGTCGAACTTATATTCCACGATCAGCGGCACGCGGCCGGCGACCACTTTGAGCACGTCGGCGAATAGCGGCACATGCTGATAGTAGCCTTCCGGCGCGTTGTCCGGCGTGGTGACCAGCGGCGGTTCCTCCAACGCCAACGGCAGCGGCGCGGCCTTGCATGCGCCCGGAGCGTCGGTCGGGAACAGCGGAATACGAGTCAGCTCGTCATACGTGAGATCGGCGATACGGCGCGGATCTCCGGCAACACGCATCAGGTCGCCGTCATGCACCACCACGACCTCGCCATCGCGCGTCATCTGCAGGTCCAGTTCGATACCGTACCCGGCTTCACAGGCGGCTGCGAACGCGGCAAGCGAGTTTTCAGGGGCAATCACGCCGGGTGTATCAGGGCTGCCGTACCCGGCTTTCATGGCCATGCGGCGGGCGAGCGCCACGTATTCGCCGCTTTCGTTGGCGTATTGCGCGGTCAGGCCGGAACCGGCGTCATGCAGACCGCGGTGCGCGTACCACACGTCCGGAACGGCCGGCACATAATGACGGCGCTTGTCGGAGAAGGAACGCGGGGCGATCGCCCACACCGCGGCTCCCGCCGCCACCGCACCGCCGAGCAGCGCTTTCTTGAGAAACGACTTTGACATGGGCATCCTCCCTTGCGATTGACCCTGCTCACCGCATTTGCGCGCGCAATGAGCCACTTGTTACGAGCGTAGCCCAGTTTGCCGGTTTTCGCTCACGATTTCACCGATTATTCAGTTTCGCCGTTGCATATGGCGATTCCCACGCTCTAACGGCACCCACGTCGGCCTCGAAAGGCTTTCGCGGGACAAAATATGGAAGGGCGATTACCGAGCCGGTGGTGGGGCCTGGCAGGTTGCGCCCTGTTGCTCACGACTTGCGATTTAGGCCGGTTTGGCACAGTCGTGAGCGAAAGAGGGTGCCGCAAAGCATGGTAGGGGGTATAAATCGCCTGTTTTTCCGTCTTTTTTGACGCACATCCCGCCAAAGATACGCAAAATCGTAAGTCATGAGCAAAAGGGGGTATCGCCGATCGTTTCCCTTTCGCATTTTGTTACCAGGAACGGACTTTCGCGGGACAAAATACGGAAGGGCGATTACCGAGCCGGTAAGACTGGCTAATCGCCTTTTATTAGCGGACTGAGACGGTGAGGCTATGCGGCCAATCGGCGGCGTGATGCGGGGTGCGGGCCGCTGCGTTGCGGCGGAGCACGGCGATGCCGGCAAGCGCGATGGCGAGCGTGCCGTAGGTTGCGACGAAACCGTAGACGGTGAATGACGAGACCGCGGAATCCGCAGCCTCGTGTTTGGCTTGCGCCGCGTTGTATGGCACGCGATGGCCGCGCACCAGCAGCCGTTGCGTGTTCACGCCGTACGGCGTGCAGGTGACGAGCGTGACGAGGTCCTTGCCAGGCTGGACGCTGAGTTCCTTCGTTTGGTCGGGTTTGACCACGCTGATTCGATCGACCTCGTAGGCGAGCGTGCGGTTGAGCACGGTGATGTAGAAGTGGTCGCCTTTCCTCACCTTGTCAAGGTCGGTGAACAGGCGTGAGGTCGGCAGGCCGCGGTGTGCGGAGAGCACGGCGTGCGTGTTTTTGCCGCCGACGGGCAGGGCGGAGCCACGTAGATGGCCGACGCCTTTCTGCAGCGATTCCGGTATGGTGTAGTGGTAGATCGGCAAGGTGGATTTGAGTCGGGGGATGTTGATGTATGCCATCACGCCGTTGGGGTCCTCGTTGAGGAAGCTGGTGTATTCTGCGTCCTCTTCGGGCGTGGTGGCGAAGGCCTGCCGGTACGTCCACTGCGCGGTGAGCGTGATGCCTTTCTCCGCCGGAATGCCGGAAACTACGGTCTGGTCGTTCTGGCTGATGGACAGGTCGTTCGTTTTGGAACCGTAGGTAATCTTGTGGTTGACGCCGAGGATATGGTCGTCATCGTATTTCCAGTCCGTGAACCGCCATCCGTCGTCGTTCCGCTTGGTGGCGGCGGTCTTGTTGGTATAGCTTGAGCCCCTCTTGATGTAGATCTCGTGGCCGGTTTCGGGATTGTCGGAATCGTAGGGGTCGCCGCCGTTGACGTTGTAGACCACGGTGTTCGCGCTGAACATCAGGCGTACGGACAAGTTGGCCGTCAGCGTGCGCGTCAGCGAATACGAGCCGTCCGCGTTGGCCGTCCATTGGTCCGCGTCTACGAACGTGTCGCCGACATACGCGCCGAGGAAGTGGTGGCTGGCGTCGACCGGTTTGGCGGTGACGGTCACGTCGCTGCCGACCAGCGCGTAGTCGCTTTTCGAGGCCGCGCTGTCGAACGCGACCGGTGTTTCGCCGTCCGTGCTGTAGGTGCCGCTGCCGCTTGGCGGGGTTTGGAAGTCCATGCGATAGTACTGGCGGAACCGCACCGCGTCGAGCAGGTTGCCGGATGTGATGTCTCCCGTGGAGGTGCTCACGGCCACAAAACCGAACAGGGTCTCGTTCTGGCCTTCCGGCACGATGTATGAGGCGTCCGGATCCTCGTCGCCGTTGAATTCGCCATGCCCATACCATTCGTCGCAGTCGGAGACGATAATCCACAGTTCCCAACGTTCCGTGTGGCGGCTGTCTTTGGACCAGCTGAACGGCGAGCTCACGCCGGTGGTGTCGAATCTGCCGCCGGACGCGAATTTGGTGGTGTATACGGTGATTTTCCGGCTGGTGCCGGTCTGGCTGAAATGCACCATGTCAAGGCCGAAATCACGGTCCTGCTGGCCCGACACCCATGTGACGATCTGCTGCAGCTGGTCGTTGCTGGTGGCGGACGTCTTCATGGGGGCCACGTTCTGTTTCGGGCCGACCACCAGCGCCATGGCGTCCTTGCCCTGCCTGCCGCGGTGGTACAGGCCCCAATCGTATTTCGATTCGGGCACGGTGTTGACCACCTGGTACAGCGAGCTCGCCTGGTTGGAGTTCAGTTCGGCGTACTGGTCGTTGCCGTTCGACGTGGCCGGCTTGCCGAATTGGCTGCCTTCGGCCGCGGCCACTTTCTCGCCGGTGCGCATGTGCAGGGAGTCATTGTCTCCGTTGCCGTTTTTGAAGACACTGCCGATTTCGATGTTGCCTGAAGTCGTGGTGGATTTCCAATACGGAACATCGCTGGTTTCACGGTACTGGTACACGTCCGGCTGTTCGAAACTGCCGTTCTGCAGGCTGTTTTCGGCGGAGACGGTGGCAACGTCGGAAGCGGCGGAGACCTCCGTCCCTTCGGCGGAATCCACTCCGACAAGGGGAATAAGGGGGATACCAAATCCAAGAATCAGGGCACAGGTGATCACGAGCGCGAGCACGCTTCGCTGGGATTTCCCGGCCTGCATGTCCTCTCCTCCATGGGAACCGGGTGGTGATGTCATCGTCGACATTGAGCATTATGCCACCAAAACAGTACCCCGTCAATGGGTCCATATTAGGGGGAGTGAAATCATTGACAACTTGTCTGATTATTCAGCAAAAAGCCGTGTCCCATCGAATAATCCGGGAACGCAAATGCAATCGCAAACGCAGATATGAACGCAATCACCAACACGAATGCGAGCGCGCCGCAACACAAGCCACCCGCAACGCAAGACGCCCGGCTACCGCTTCTTCGAATCGCGTCCTTTGAAGTAGATGTCGAACACAATCCAGACGGACAGGATGAACGCGATCACGTAGCCGAGGAAACCGACAATCGGAATGCCGAAAATCACCGGCTTGATGCCCGCGTAATACACAATCGACGAGCCGATGAACAGGCCGACCACGATAAGCGCCATCGTAAGCCTGTTCACCATGTTGGCGAGCAGGTGGATCGGCTCCTGCGAACCGACCATCTCCATATTGACGCGCAGCTGGCCGCGCGTGAGCATGCGGGACGCCACTTTCAGCTCGTTGGCGGCGGCAAGCAGACTGTGCAGCGCCTGATGGCTTTCGAGAGCCAGCGATTTCGTCTCGTCCTTGGCGAAATCCTTCTTCGACGTGCTCGACGCGATGTGGTCGGAGATGATCTGGATCATGTTCACGTCGGGAATGAATTCGTCAAGCAATCCCTCCAACGTGACCAGCGCACGGCCGACCGTGGTGACGGTGCTCGGCACTTCGATGCCGTGGCGTTGCGCCATCTGCGTCAGGGCCGTCAGCATGGCGGCGATGTCCAGTTCGGCCAGGTCCACTGTGCCGAATTCCTTGACGATCACGTCCAGATCGGCCAGCAATGCCGGATAATCCTCCGGATCGGCCTCGGCACCGGCGAAACGCAGCAGACCGTCGGCAAGCTTGGGGGAATCCTGCTCGGCCACGGCGAAGATCATGTCCTTCAGCACGGAACGGGTTTTGGCGTTGAGCCGGCCAGTCATGCCCAGGTCGAGCAGCACGATCTGCCCACCGCGCACCATGATGTTGCCGGGGTGCGGGTCCGCGTGGAAGAAGCCTTCGTCGAGTACCTGCGTGGCGTAGTTGTCCACGAGTTTGGTGCCGATTTCCTTCAGGTCGTAGCCGGCTGCAAGCAGCTCGTCCGGATGGGAGACGGAGATGCCTTCCACGTAGTCCATGACCACCACGTGTTCGGTGCATAGTTCCGGGTACGGCTTCGGGCAGTCCATGTATTTGTAGCGTTCGCAGAATCGTTTGAATTCCGCCAGATTGCGCGTTTCGATGAGGAAGTCGGTTTCCGATTCGAAGGTGTCCCACAGTTCCTCGACCACGCCGGACAGGTCCACCACCTGCGCGCTGCGCATGGTTTTGGTGGCGATTCCCGCGATGGTGCGCATGATGGACACGTCCTGCGCCATGGTTTCGCGCACGCCCGGACGTTGCACTTTGATGGCCACGTCCTCGCCGGTGAGCAGTTTCGCACGATGCACCTGCGCAAGGCTGGCCGAGCCGAGCGGGGTGGGGTCGATATGGTCGAAGATCTCGTCCACGGGCCGGCCGTATTCGTCCTCAAGCACCTGCAGCACCGTGCTGTATGGCATGGGGTCGGCGTCGGCGCGCAGTTTGGACAGTTCGTCGCAGAACGATTGCGGCAGGATTTCGGAGCGCATGGACAGGATCTGTCCGACCTTGACGAACGTGGGGCCGAGCGCTTCGAGCATGAGACGCATTTTGACGGGCGTGAGTCCGTGAACCACGTCGAATTTGTTGGCGATCTGCGCGATTTGCGCAAGACGCCGGAGTTTGCCGCGGCGGGTCAGATGGTAGCGCGCGGAGAACGTGTCTTTGCGCGCTCCGAAGATGCCGATGGTTTCGGACGATTGCGCGTTGGCACCGGCCGCTTTGCCGGTATCGTCCGTTTCGCCGGCATCGTCCGCGGATTCGTGGGCAAGCTCATCCGTCAGTCCGTTTGCTTGGGAGGCGGCGTCCGGCGAAGGGTCGGCCGTGGGGTTGATGACCGCGTTGACCCTGTCGGACAGCGTGACGGGCTCCACGCTTTCGGGGCGTGCCGCGTCCGGCTTGTCGGATGGGTGTTTCAAAGACATGTCACTGCTCGCAAACGGTTGGGAAATCGGCTGGAAAGCCCGCGATGCCAGACGAACGTTTCGCCGGCGTCGCGCGGGCATAGCAAATCGCCGTCCGGGCGCTCACATGCGCGGCAGACGGCGATACGAAAGACTGGAGCTACTCGGCCTTGTCTTCGGTTTCGGCCGGGGCTGCATCCTTGGACTCAGGGGCTTCCTTAGCCTCTTCGACCTTGTGCTTGAGTTCGGCGTTGAGGGCCTTGCCCTGCTCGACGGTCAGCTCGCCCTTCTTGACGAGGTCGTCAACGATTTCCTGGCTCTTCTCAACAGTGGTCGCCAAGGCACCGACGCCGGCGAGAAAGACCTTGCGCAGGCCGTCACCAAAATTAAAATCAGCCATGATGTCCTCCTTTAGGTGATGGTGGTACCACTCTATCGCATTTTCTTCACATCTGCGCCGAGCGAAACCGGTCAATCGCATAAAAAATGGCGGATATCCGGCGTTCAGCACGGGCGGTGCGATTGTCGGCGAACCGGCATGGCAGCCGTCAGCGCGGACGGGACATGGCCACGCGGCGAGCACGGTCGGCGATTTCGTCGATGCGATGCAGGGCGGCCCGTTGCGCGTCCGTCTGTCCGGCGGCGGCCGGATCGAACGTGCCGTAACGGCGTTCGACGGCGGTGCGGATCAGGAAATCGGCGATCGCGGGATTCTTCGGCAGCAGCGAGCCGTGCATGTACGTGCCGATCACGTTGTGGACGCGCGCGCCTTCCGTATGGTCCTCGCCGTTGTTGCCGGTGCCGTCCTGTTCGACGGTGCCGAGCGGCTGCACGCCGTCACGCAGGAACGTCTGTCCGGAATGGTTTTCGTAGCCGATGATCTTGCCGAAATCGGCGGAGGTTTCCGTAAGATTGCCGATCATGCGTGTTTCCTGGCCGACCGTGTACGCGCCGATCACGCCGATGCCGTCGAGTCGGGAGCCGTCGACCGTTTCGAAATACTCGCCGAACAGCTGGTACAGGCCGCAGATCATCAGCATCGGCACGCCGTCCGCCGCGAGCGAACGCAGCAGGTCGGCGCGTTGGAAGAAGTCGTCGATGATCTTCTTCTGGCCGGTGTCCTGGCCGCCGCCACCCAGAATCATGTCCACGTGCTCGGGCCAGTCGCAGCCCTGGTTGTAGGCGTGTACGCGCGGCTCGTAGCCGTACAGCGCGAGCCGGCGCTGGATGGCGAGCACGTTGCCGGAATCGCCGTAGATGTTCATATCCTTCGGATACAGCGACACGATGTCGATGACCTGGCTCATATCGTCTCCTCGTCTTCCTTCCGCTGTTTTGCTTTGCGATTGCGCGGTTTCGTTTCGCGCGGCGCTCACTTGCCCACGCCGGCGTCGGCCACGTCGGCGATTTTGGCGAGCGCGGCACGCGTTTTCAGCATGGCCGTGTACGTGCAGTAGATGTGTTTGGGGGTGCCAGAATTCGCGTTCACGAAGTTCACGACCGATTCCTCCAGGTCGGTGCTGACCGATTCGACCGGCACCTGATCGTATTCGAGGCGCAGGGCCATGTCCCACGCGCGTACGCCGGACACGGCTTTGACGCCGGTGCCGCGCAGCGAGGTGAAGTCCACGTCCCACAGCCAGCTCATGTCGCGGCCGTCGGCGTATTCGTCGTTGATGCAGATCATGGTGTCGCAGCCTTCGGGCTTGAACGAGGCCAGCGACAGGCGGAAGCCCATGGGGTTTTTGACGAGCAGCAGTTCCACGGGGGTGCCGTTCACGGTGATGACCTCGCCTCGGCCGAATGCCGGTGTGACCTCGCCGGCGGTGTCGATCATGGCCTGCGTGGTGGCGTGCGCGAAGGCGATCATACGGGGTGAGACGCCTGCCGCGCGCAGAATCTCGTCCGCAGCGGCCTGGTCGATGGCGTCATGCGAGCCGTTGCCGTCCGTTTCGGTACCGGTATCGGCACCGTCCGCGTCGACACTGTCGGCGAGCGCGTCTTCGAACGGCAGGAACATCGCCTGCGCGTCCGCTGCGACGGCGCGCACCACGGCGAGCGCGGCGGCCGCGTTGTACAGGTTGTATACGCCTTCCAGTTTCACGGCCGTCTCATACGTTTCGCCGTCGATCGCGAAGGTGGCGCGGTGGTCGCCCACGGCGCGCAACGTCACGTCGGCGGGCAGCGCGTCGGGACCGTCCTGCGGT
This sequence comes from uncultured Bifidobacterium sp., assembly GCA_959028125.1. Lineage (GTDB taxonomy): Bacteria > Actinomycetota > Actinomycetes > Actinomycetales > Bifidobacteriaceae > Bifidobacterium. Next base: position 48,326 of record CAUFQQ010000001.1, read on the forward strand.
TGCGATGTGGCCGGCGCGGCGGCCGCAACGGCATCGACAGTATCGCCGGTATTGCCCGAATCGCCAATATTTCCGCCATGTTCCGCACTGTCGTGCGCTTCCACGTCAACAGTGGTGCTCATGTCGTCATCCGACGGGAAGAAGCCGCGCAACGATTCGTCAAGGCCGAAGTAGCGTACTTCCACGCCGTCTTCCGTATGCGCCACGTCAGCAAGACGGGCGATGCGCGGGTCCTCACGGTTGAGCACGACGGTACCGGTGGTGGCTTCCGCAGCTTTGGACAGCAGTCGCGCGGTGTTGTCGATCTCGCCGAAACGGTCAAGCTGGTCGCGCATCACGTTGAGCAGCAGGCAGTAGTCGGGCGGCACCTGCTTGACGAAATGCACGGCGTACGCCTCGTCGAGTTCCAGCACCGCGATGTCGGCGTCGAGTTTGCCGGAAAGCGAGACTTCCGCAAGCAGCGACGAAACCACGCCACGGGTGAAGTTCGAGCCGGTCGGGTTGGTGAACACCTTCAATCCGAGCGATTGCAGCATGCTGGCCACCATGCGTGTGGTGGTGGTTTTGCCGTTCGTGCCGGAGACGAGCACCACGCCGAGCGGCAGTTGCGCCAATGTGCGCGACAGGAATTGCGGGTCGATGCGTTCCACGATTTTGCCGGGGAACGCGCTGCCACCGCCGTGCGCCAAACGGGAGGCCGCGCGCACGGCCTTGCCGATCAACGGGGTCGCGAAGGAATTCCAAGCCATATCACACCGCCTCCTGCTGGGACTGGTAATCCTGGGGCATGTCCTTGAACTTCGAATACGCGCCAAGGAACGCAAGATTGAACGTGTCGGTCGGACCGTTACGATGCTTCGCCATGATGATGTCGGCCTCGCCCGGGCGGTCCTCCTTGTCGTAGGCGTCCGGACGGTGCACGAGGAACACCACGTCGGCGTCCTGTTCGATAGAGCCGGATTCACGCAGGTCGGACAGCTGCGGCTTCTTGTCCTGACGCATTTCGGGGCCACGGTTCAGCTGGCTCAACGCCACCACCGGCACTTCCAGCTCCTTGGCGAGCAGCTTCAGCGCACGGGAGAAGTCGGACACTTCCTGCTGGCGGCTTTCCACGGCCTTGCCGGAGGTCATGAGCTGCAGGTAGTCGATGACGACGAGTTTCAAATCGTTCGTCTGCTTCAGTCGGCGGCATTTCGCGCGGATTTCCATCAGGCTCATGTTCGGGCTGTCGTCGATGAACAGGGGCGCGTTCTGCAGCTTGCCTTGCAACTCGTTCAGGATGGCCCAACGTTCCGGCGTGATGTCGTCCGCGCGGCGCATGGCGGCGAGCGGAATGTTGGATTCAGCGGAGATGATACGTTGCGCCAACTCGTTTTTGCTCATTTCCAAGCTGAAGATGATGGTCGTCAATCCGTGATGCAGTGCCGCGGAACGGGCGAAATCCACACCGAGTGTGGACTTGCCCATGGCCGGTCGGCCTGCCACGACGATCATCTGGCCGGGCTGCAGGCCCTGCGTCACGTCGTCGATGTCGCGGAAGCCCGTCGGCACGCCTCGGGACACTTCGCCGCTTTGCAGACGGTCGAGCTGGTCAAGCGTATCGGCGATGACGGTGCCGATCGGCGCGTAGTCCTGCCGCACTTTGCCGGTGGACATCTCATATACTTCGGCCTGCGCCAGGTTGACGACGTCTTCGGCCTGCGAGCCTTCTGCGGTGTAGCCGAGCTGTGCGATTTTGGTGCCGGCCGCGATCACATTACGCAGGATGGCGCGCTGATGCACGATGTCGGCGTAATACGTGGCGTTTGCGGCGGTCGGAACCGATGCGACCAGGCTGTGCAGATAGTCGGAGCCACCCACTTTTTCCAGATTGCCTTCGGCGAGCAGCTCGTTGGCCACCAGCACGGCGTCGACCGGCTGGGAGGCCGAGAACAGTTTGATGACCGCTTCGTACACGGTTTGGTTGCGTGGCTGGTAGAAGTCGGACACGTCGATCATCTGCGATACTTCGCCGATGGCGTCCTTGCTCATCAGCATGCCGCCCAACACCGCCATTTCGGCGGCGTCGTCATGCGGCGGCACGCGGTCGAACAGGGCGTCGCGCACGGCTTGGCCGGATCGGCCGTTCATGCCGTTCGCACCGTTTCCAGCGTTCGAAAATCCGCGGTTCTGCGCCGAACCGTTGTTCCAAGAGTCGTTCTCCGCCATGTCCCTCCAACCGCAGCAGTCAATCGAATGTGTTCAATACCGAGGAAAACCATAATACGTGCGTGCCGTCACGACCGGTGTTGCATTGAGATTATGGATGAATCTCCGCATCCACCGAACGACACGCGCGAATGGCTTTGGTGTGGATAAGAAAGTCGAAAAAAGCCGAGTTATCCACATATTGGGGATAACCATGTGGAAAACGTTTCGACTTATCCACAGAGTGGGGATAACTGAGTGGACAACTTGGGGACATCCTAAAGCATGCACCCCGATTCCCTTATTTCGATTTGCCGAAGTGAACGGAAGGTGATATGCACCCCGCTTTTCCGTAAACGACGAGAAATACGGGGGCATATCGGCTTGGCGCATGCGAGAAACCGGCGCTCACATGTGGTATCGGGTGGCGTTGTACATGGTGCGCACCAACGTTTCACGCCACTTGCTCCACCCGTACTGTTTGGAGATGGTCTCGCCGGACGTGGCCCCCAACGAGGAGCCGTCGGCGCGGGTCAGGTCGAACAGCATGTCGAGCAGCACGGGATTATGGTCGAGCCGGCCGGCCAGATCATCGCCGACGTTGGGATCATTGGGATTGCGGCCTGTGGCGAACTCCGACAATGTCAGATGCTCGCGTACCAGCAGCGTGACCCAGCGGACGATGTCGCGGTCGAATCCCATGCGTTCCACGACCACGGTCGCATGCCGAGCGCCTTCCGCCGCATGGTTGGCCACCCCCGGTCGTTTGCCGATGTCATGCAGGATGCCGGCGAGCAGCAGCGCCTCGTAATGCCGGTCGTCGTACCGCCCACCGCTGGGTGTTTCACGGCCGAGCCGCGTGACGACCTCCACCATGTGCCGGTCGATCGTATAGCGGTGCGCGGCGGACGCGCTTGGCCGGTTGCGCACGCCCAACCATTCGGGGATGAGCTTGCCGGGCACGTCGATGAAATCGATGTCTTCCCACACGTTGAGCAGCGCGGGGCCGGAAGCCAGCAGTCGTATGAACAGTTCACGCGATTCGTCCGTCCAGTTGCGGTCGCCGATAGGGCATTTTTTGAGATTCCGCAACGTTCCCGGGGCGATCGGCAGTCCGTATTCCGCGGCCGCGACGGCCACGCGCAGCACGAGGTTCGGGTCGGCGGCCGGTTCCGCGCCCGGAGCGAGCACGATTTCCTCTTCATGCTTGGCCACGCCGGGGGCGATCACATCGAAGGTCGGTGCCTGACGTTTGCCGCCGCCGCGCGGCTGGAACACTTGGAAGAAGGCGAATCGCGGCTTGTCGTGCGTCAGCGAATGCTCGGCGCGCGACGCGGTGGAATCAAGGGAGAACGCGATCTGACGGCCGACGCGTGCCAGCAACGTTTGCAGATCGTCGATCGACTTCGCCTCACGTTCGCCGTCTGGCAGCGTCGGATCGGCCAGACCGAGCATCGCCGCGACTTTGGCTTGGTAGGGCGATAGCAGCATGTTCGTATCTTTGCCGGCGACCAGATGGATGCAGTCGCGCACGTCCAGCAACCGTTCGACGGCGTCGTCATACGTGCCGTGCGGACGGTCGGCAAGCCAGGATGCGGCGAGCGCGGACACCAATACGGAGTCGCGCAGGCCACCGCGTGCCTCCTTGATGTCCGGCTGGTTGATGTAGGCCATGCGGCCGAATTCGTCGAGGCGCGATTTGGCGGAGCCGAGCAGTTCCGGCAGACGTTTGCGTGCGGCCTTGCGCCATCGTTCCAATATGGATACGGCTGTGCTTTCGATAAGTCCAGTGTCCCCCGCGATCGGCACCACGTCCAACCATCCCATAGCTGCGGGCAGGTCGCGGTCGGTGACGGCCTCGCATTGCGCGACGGTACGTACCGACTGGTCGAGGTCGAGGCCGGAATCCCAGATCGGATACCACAGTTTGTTGGCGAGCTCGTTGAGCTGCTGGTCGGTCAGCGCGTGCGGTTCGTAGATGACCACCAGATCAAGGTCGGAGCTGGGGCCTACCTGGCCACGTGCCAGCGAACCGACCGCGCCGAGGCCGATGCCGGTTGCCGGCACGTCGAAGGAAACCGCTTCGCAGGCTTCGTTCCACAACTGTGTGAGATTGCCCATGGCCAAGTCCGTGCGGGCTTTGCGTTTCGCCGCGCCATTGCGGTAGACGCCGTCGGCGTCGGGCTGGCTCATGGCCATGAACCGTTGTTTGAGACCATCGACTGCTGAAGTCATAACGCACGTTCCTTATGAAACCTATGACGACTTATGACAATCCCCGCACGGCGCGAGGCACGTACGGGGATGTGTAGTAATTGATAACCCGAACTTCAAGCCCGGGGGTCTTTATTTCATCTTGTCCGAATCGGCCCGATCACAAGGCCGGACGGATCAGATGGCGGCGGAACCGGTTTCGCCGGTGCGCACGCGGGTCACCGAGTCAAGCGGAGCCACCCAGACCTTACCGTCGCCGATGGTGCCGGAGCCGGCGGACTTGACGATCACGCCAACCAGGGTTTCGGCATCGGCGTCGTCGGACAGCACCTCGATGCGGATCTTCGGAATGAGATCCACGGTGTATTCGGCGCCACGGTAGACCTCGGTGTGGCCGCGCTGACGGCCATAACCGTTTGCCTCGGACACGGTCAGGCCGTGCACGCCCGCGGCTGCGAGGGCTTCCTTGACATCGTCGAGTTTATGGGGCTGGATGATAGCGGTAATGAGCTTCATCTCACTTCACCTCCTTGAGGACGGAGCTGGCGGTACCAGCAAAATCGTAAGCACGTTCGCCCTGGTCGGCAAGATCGATGCCGCCGACTTCCTGGGCTTCGGTGACGCGCCAGCCGATCGTCTTCTCCAGAGCGAAGGCGATGATGCCGGTGATGACGGCGGACCAGACGATGGCCACGAGAGCGACGATGAGCTGGACGACCAGCTGCCTCCAGTCGCCGCCTGCGAACAGGCCGGTGCCTTCGCCGAAGAAGCCGATGAGCACGGTGCCGGTGAAGCCGCCAACGCCGTGGACGCCGACGACGTCGAGGGAATCGTCATAGCCGAGCTTGAACTTCAGACCGCAGGCCAGGCAGGTGAGCACACCGGCGATGGCGCCGAGGACGATGGCCCACAGCGGGGAGACCACATCGGCGGCCGGGGTGATGGCGACGAGGCCCGCGACGATGCCGGAAGCGGCACCCATTGCGGTGTAGTGGCCGGTGCGGATCTTCTCGGTGAAGCCCCAGGAGAGCATTGCCGCAGCGGTTGCAGCGGACGTGGAAACCCACGCGTAGCCGGCGGTGCCGTTGGCTGCGAAGGCGGAACCGGCGTTGAAGCCGAACCAGCCGAACCACAGCAGGAAGGCGCCGAGCATGACGAACGGAACATTGTGCGGGCGGAACGGCTGCGTGCCGAAGCCCTTACGCTTGCCGATGATCAGCACGATGACCAGAGCGGCGACTGCGGCGTTGATGTGGACGACCGTACCACCTGCGAAATCGTGGGCGGCTGCGCCGATCGCCTGGGAAATGGCGCCGTCAGCGGACAGCAGGCCGCCGTTCCACACCATGTGAGCGAGCGGAGCGTAATCGAACGTGATCCACAGCGCCACGAAAATCATCCACGTGGAGTACTTCACACGTTCGGCGATGGCGCCGCAGATCAACGCGACGGTGATCATGGCGAACGCGGACTGGAAGGCCACGTCCACGCTGACCGGGTAGTTGTTGCCGTTCAGTGCGGCCGATGTGAAGACGCCCTTATCGGAAACCATGGTGTCCTTCAGCAGGAAGCCGGTTGCCGGGTCGCCGAAGATGCCGCCGACCGAGGTGCCGGCGTAGGCGATCGACCAACCCCACAGCACCCACATGATCATCGTGACGGACAGTGCGGCCGCCTCCATGATCATCATATTCAGCACGGCCTTGGCGCGGACCATGCCACCATAGAAGAACGCCACACCAGGCGTCATGAGGAACACAAGGGACGCGGAAGTCAATATCCACGCGGCATTTCCAGAATCAAGCTGGCCCATGTCACCCTCCTCTTTCTTTCTCTATATTTGGTTCAACATTTCCGTCCCCATCGTGTGGGGCTGACAGAACGATATGGAACGCCGGCCGCGTTTTGAAAACGTTACGACGTGTTACGCCAACGTAACGCCATCCGCGCGAAACGTCAACCTACGCCGAAAAATGGCGGAATTCCAACGAAACCGGCGGTACGGAAATACGGAAGGCATAATCGCCCGGCAATCGCAATATGAAATTGCGACGGTGGACGGAAGCGGCGGGCAATGCTGCGGACGGAGTAAGTTGGGTAGCTGAAACTTACGGAACACGCGTGGCACGCGACGGGAGAACGCCGCGTACGGCGAGCGCGTGGCATGTACACCGAACGCGCGGTGCGGCGAACGTATGACGCGCGTAACGAGAGAGCGGCGAGGACCATGGCAACGTTCATCATTTCACTGTGCGCCATTTTGATACTGACCACGGTTTCCGGGCTGATCTGCCGCAAAGCGCAGCTGCCGGAAGTGATCGGGCAGATTCTCGTCGGCATTCTCGTGGGCCCTTCGCTGCTGGGCGTGATGCACATGAGCGATTCGCTGTCATTGTTCAGCGACCTCGGCATCATCATCCTCATGTTTTTGGGCGGTGTCGGCTGCGACCTGCAGTTGCTGAAGAAGTATTCGAAGGCGGCGGTCATCATCGCGTGCATGGGCGTGGTGTTCCCCGTGGCGGTGATGGGTGGAGTGAGCCTGCTGTTTGGCTTCAAGCCGATTCCGGCTGCGTTCATCGGCGTGGTGTTCTCCGCCACGTCCGTGTCGATTTCCGTGGCGGTGCTGAAGGAAGCCGGACTGCTTGATTCGAAGGAAGGCGTGTCGATTCTCGGCGCGGCCGTGGCTGACGATGTGATCGGCGTGATCCTGCTGTCCGTGATGTGCACGCTCGTCAACACCGGCAGCGTGGACGTGGCAGGGCTGGGTTTGATTCTGCTCAAGCAGGTGCTGTTCTTTGTGGCGGCCGCCGTGGTGGTGGTTTGGGTGGCGCCGGCGCTGATGACGCTGGCTGGCGTGCTGAAGGCGCCGTCCGGCATCGCGGTGATGGCCGTGATCATCTGCCTGGCGATGGCGTGGGCGTCGAATCTGGCCGGGTTGAGCTACGCGGTGGGCGCGTTTTTCGCCGGCATCGCGGTAAGCAACAGCGATTACGCGGAGGACGCGGACCGGTATATCGAGCCGGTTGGAGACACGTTGTTCGTGCCGGTGTTCTTCGTGGGCATCGGCCTGCAGACCACAGGCGTGGATGATACGAAGATGATTGTGTTCATTGCGATCATGACGGTTCTCGGCGTGATCACGAAGGTCGTCGGCTGCGGTTTGGGTGGCCGCATGGCCGGTTTCGGCGGCGCTTCGGCGCTGATGATCGGCGCGGGCATGGTGCCACGTGGCGAGATGGCGTTGATTACCGCGCAGATCGGCTTCAACGAGCATGTGCTCGGCAGCGAATACTATTCGACGATCATCTTCATCATTTCGCTGGTGACGCTGGTCGCGCCGCTGCTGCTGAAGCTGACGATCCGGAAGGTGCCGGGAGTGGGGGCTGGCGCTGAGCAGTAATCGCAATACGAAAACCTCCCGCCACGTACGGAACGTGACGGGAGGTTTTCGCTACGGAAATCGCAAATCCGGAAAATATGGGAACGTCAGGCGAGGATGCCGTCGACGAAGCCTTCCGGATCGAACGGGGCGAGGTCGTCCGGGCCTTCGCCGAGGCCGACGAGCTTGACGGGCACGCCAAGCTCCTTCTGCACGGAGATGACGATGCCGCCCTTGGCGGAGCCGTCGAGCTTGGACAGGACCACGCCGGTGATGCCGATCGCTTCGGCGAACACCTTGGCCTGCGTCATGCCGTTCTGGCCGGTGGTGGCGTCGAGCACGAGCAGCACTTCGTCCACAGGCAGGTTCTTTTCGGCGACGCGGCGGATCTTGCCGAGCTCGTCCATGAGGTTGGACTTGTTCTGCAGGCGGCCGGCGGTGTCGATGATGAGCACGTCGGCGTTCTCTTCCTTGGCTTTGGCGCTGGCTTCGAACGCGACGGACGCCGGGTCGGCGCCGTCCTTGTCGGAACGCACGACCGGCACGCCCACCTTGGCGCCCCAAGTCTCCAGCTGGTCGGCCGCGGCGGCGCGGAACGTATCGGCAGCGCCCAGCATGACCTGCTTGCCTTCGGAGACGAGCAGTCGTGACAGCTTGCCCGCGGTGGTGGTTTTGCCAGTGCCGTTCACACCGACCATGATGATGACGCTCGGTTTGTTCGCGCCTTCCTTATCGGCATTGAGACGGCGATCCGTGTCAGTGCCTACGAGCTTCAGCAGCTTGTCTTTCAGCGCGGCACGCACTTCGGCCGGGTCGGACTGGCCCGCGATTCGGGCGTCGTTGCGTAGTTCCCCGACAAGCTGTTCGCTGGCTTCCGCGCCAACATCGGCAAGCAGAAGGGTGTCTTCGACGTCCTCCCAGTCAGCTTCGGAAAGCTGGTCCTTCGCAAGAATGTTGAACAGGGCCTTGCCGAACGGATTGCCGGACTTGGACAGGCGCGCCTTGAGGCGCTGCATGCGGGTACCGGCGGCTTCAGGGGTTTCGACGGCTGGGGTCGCGGATTCAGTTACGGCTGACCCGACCGGAGTTGGTTCAGTTGCCACTGGCGATTCAGGTGTGGCAGACGAAGTCGCGGATTCCGCGGTTTCCTTGGTTTTCTCAGCGTTTTCGGCACTTGCGGCGGCAGATTGCGCGGCGGACTTCTCCGTAGCCAAACGAGCATCGGCCTTCGCCTTCGCCGCTTCCGTGGACTTGTCCACGGCGGACTTGCGGCTCTTACCGAACCACCATCCGCCAATCGCAAGCAATGCCGCGATAACGACGACCGCGACAATCGCAATAATCACATTCGTATCCATGGCTCCAGCCTAAAAAGCGCAACGGACACTCCGGCTCCGCCCCGCGGACGCACCACGGATGTCTGATCCGCCAGGGGAATAAGATGCTCTGCCATGCAAGGCATCGATAATGCGATTTTGACTTCGATATATCTGGTAACGTTTTTACAAATCGTGAAGAGTGATTTTTTTGTCTTCTGCTGCCTGCTTTGAAGAACCGTCTCCTTTCTTTAGGGAATTTGCGTAGCGAATCAGGCTCCTCGCGATGAGGAAGACCAGAACGAATACGGCGATTATGCCTAGGATCTCGATTAATAATGCGATCCATGTCCAGCTCATGATTCATCCCTTCTCTTTCTGTACTCGTCTATGAGTATTCGAGCCGTGTCGACGTCGTATCTATCGTCGATGGCGAGACTCTTCACCAAAAGGATGAATGGATCCTCCGTCTCGTTGTCGTTCAACCGTATTTTTTCGATAAGCCTGTCAAGCCGGAGCCTCATGGTCGGGTAGGAGACTTGATACAGCTGAGACATTTGCTTCAGAGATCCTGACGATAGCACGAAGTTCTTAATGAAGGCCAAATCCTCCTCCGCAAGGTTGGCCAACCATTCTGGCAGATGGTCCACATCACCCCCTTTAATAAAATTTATTATTTATTAAATATATTAAAGCCGCAATGGAACATTGTCAATACGACACACGTGTCCGATTCCGCAGAATCGGACGATACGTGGGGGTCAGACGGTCAAGGAGCTATCCACGGGGCGTGAAAAACTAGGCAGTATGGCCAATACATCCAGAATGACGTCGTATCAGCGGCGCGAACAGCTTATCGAAATCGGTCGATCGCTGTTCGCGGCCAAGGGATTCGAAGCAGTGAGCGTGGAAGAGATCGCCTCGACCGCAAAAGTGTCGAAACCCATCGTCTACGAACATTTCGGAGGAAAGGAAGGCCTGTACGCCGTGGTGGTGGACCGCGAGATGCGCGCGCTCACCGACGTTCTCATCAACGCGCTGTCCGACCCGCAGGCGCATCCGCGCCAAATCGTGGAACGCACCGCGCTTGCGCTGCTCACCTACGTGGAGGAGAACGCCGAAGGCTTCCGCGTGCTCACGCGCGATTCGCCGAAAACCGACCCGTCCAACTCGTTCAATTCGCTGCTTGGAGACATTGCCGTACGCGTCGAGGACATTCTCACCGACGCGTTCAAACGCCAGCATCTGCCGGCCAAAAGCGTGCCGTATTACGCGCAGATGCTCATCGGCATGACCGTGTACACCTGCCAATACTGGGCCGACCAGCGCAAGCTCAGCAAGGAGCAGCTCGCCGCGCACATCGTGAACCTGGCATGGTATGGGCTGAGCCGCATGGAAGCCAAGCCGGAACTGCGCTACGAAAGCGAAAAGGCCGCCCGCGAGGCGGAAAAGCAGGCCGCGCGGGAAGCGAAGGCGATCGCCAAGCAGGAGAAGCAGGGCAAGAAGGCCGCGAAATCGCAGGAGAAGGCGGTTGCTGCGGGAGATGACGCGACGGACGGGACGACCGTGACGGACGGATCGCAAGCAGTAGGCAAATCGCAAGCGGCAGACGAATCAAACGAATCAGACGAGACGAACGAATCGCAAAAACCGCAAAGCCCGCACGAATCGCAAAAACAATCAACAATTGACGAAAACTGACATACCGTCACCCGAAATGACCCTAGGGGAAATTTCAGGTGCAGATTGCGTATTTCAGGGTGCCGTTTGTGCGCAAAACCGCGCCCCGGAACCGCACATGGTGCTACGTTAGTTTCGTTATGCTTTTGGCCGGAGCGGTCGGCCAGCCGCACGGCCCGACACGAGCCCGATCCGAGGAAGAATATGCAGGAGAAGAAGACGCTCACCTTCGTGGTGCCCGCGTACAACATGACGGAATACCTGGAACGGTGCGTCGAATCGTTGATCGCGTCGAAGCGCAACGACGACATCGAAGTGCTGATCGTGGATGACGGCTCGTCCGACGGCACGCTGGAGATGGCGAAGACGTTCGAGGCGCGCAATCCGGGAATCGTGCGCGCGATCCATCAGGAGAACAAGGGCCACGGCGGCGCGGTCAACACCGGCATCGCGGCGGCGAGCGGCATGTACGTGAAGGTCGTGGACGCGGACGATTGGGTCGGCCCGGAATCGCTCGAACAGGTCATGGCCGTGCTGCGCGGCGAGGTCGGCAAGGACGAGCCGCTCGACATGCTCGTCACCAACTATGTGTATGACAAGGTGGGCAAGCGCAACAAGCACGTCGTGAACTTCCGTCACGCCATGGAGCCCGGCAAGCGGCTCACTTGGGACGATCTGGGACATTTCGGCCTGACCGAATACATTCTCATGCACGCGCTGATCTACCGTACCGCCGTGGTGCGCGAATCGAAGATGCAGCTGCCGGAACACACGTTCTACGTGGACTTCATCTACGCGTACCAGCCGTTCCCGTGGGTCAAGTCGCTGCAATACGTGGATACGCCGTTCTACCACTATTTCATCGGCCGCGACGGGCAGAGCGTGCAGACGGACGTGATGATCCGACGCGTGGACCAGCTGCGGCTCGTCAACCAGTGCATGGTGCGCGCCACCCCCGAACGAGGTACGGTGCCAGACGGCCTGTACCGCTATATGATTCATTTTCTGGCGATTCAGAGTTCCGTCGCGAGCGTTTTCATGATTTTGTCGCGCGATCCGGAGAATTACGAGAAGAAGAAGGCCATGTGGGCGGATATCGAGGCGTATTCGCCGACGATTTACAAGGACGTGCGTAAGAAGGCGATGTCGCGCGCGCTGAACCTACATGGTTCGCTCGGCCGGTTTGTGATTCGAAAGGGATATTTCGTGGCGGAACATGTGGTCGGGTTCAACTGATTTCGCGCGGGTTTCGCGGGTTTCGCAGGTTTCGCGCGATAGAGGGTTTACGCGATATTGCGTGAGTATTGCGATTATTGCGATCGGCTAGGCGCTCCTGTGTCCGTTTCTGGTGATTCGGACACAGGAGCGCTTCATTTTGATGCCTGTGTGTCCGATTCGGGAGAAACGGACACGGAAAGCACCAGCGGGCTTAGTTCCAGCGATCCGACATGGCGAAACTGTTGTGCATGAGATTGCTGGACGTGTACAGCACGTCGCCGAGCAGCTTCGTATTGCGCGATCGCAGGTATTCCGCCATTTCGTCGTTAGCCGCCGCAAGACGGGCCGGAACAGATGTAGGACTAGCAAGCCCATCGGAACCGGAATCAACCGCAGCACCAGACATAGAACCAGAACCGCCAACCGCAGAACCGGCACCAGAACCAGCGCCACCAGCCCCAGTCGCCGACCCACCAATCGCAAGCGCATCATCCGTACGTTCCACCAGACGGTGGCCGAAGGAACGGACATCTTCCGAGAAGCCCTCGACCGCGTTGCTGGTCTCGTAGAAGTGCGCGTCGGCGAGCGTTGCAATCAGGCGGTTCGTCCAATACAGGCAGTCCGTGGAGACTTCCGGCGTGGTGTCGCGCAGGTAGGCGGGGGTGTCGTCGACGTTCGCATAGAACGGGGCGGACGTGGTGAACGCGCCGGAACCGTACGAAATCCACATGATCGAACGGCTTTCGACGGGCGCGTACGGGCGAATCTGCATGGCCACCATGTGTCCGGTGCGGTTGATGCCGATCGGACGGTAGCGATGGCGGCTTTCCTCAGTTCCCTGCGTGCCGTACGGGTCATACGGGGTGCCTTCGAAGTGCGAACCGAGCAGGAAGTCGACATCCTCGACGGTCACGGCATTCTCCGGTTCGAGACACCATGGAATGTCGTCCGATTCAGGGGTAAGGTTTTCCGCGTCGGCCGGATCGAGATAGCGGTACATATACCAAGCGCGCGGCGTGTTGTAGATGTGGTCCTTCGCGGTGGCGGTGCCGAATACGATGCGCGGGTTGCAGTGGCCGCCGTTCATGCCGCCCTGCGTACCCGCCGCGCGCCCAAGATGGTGCGTTTCGATGAATTCCTGCAGATCGGCGCTACACATGAATTCACGTGCGTCGCTGAAGGCGTCATCAAAATCGAAATAGTCGATGCCAAGCTGGTTGGGAATAATCGCGCATTTGTCGTCCGGAACACGGCGGGCGATCCAATGGTGTCCACCGATGGTTTCGACGTACCAGATTTCGTCCACATCAGAAATGATGATGCCGTTCGATTCGTACGTCCCGTATGTTTCGAGCAGTTCAGCGAGGCGCTTCACACCTTCGCGCGCGGTGTTGACGTACGGCAGCACGAGGGTGATGATGTCCTCTTCGCCAATGCCGCCAGGGATTTCCGGCTTTCCTGCGATTTCGTCGGCTGGCTGCAGTGCGACCAGCGGGTCGGCGCCGAGTACGCGCTCGTTGACGGCGATGGTTTCGGTGGCGCTCATGGCCACGTTGCGTTCGTTGACGCCAGCTTCCGCAAGGATTCCACGATTTGGAAGCACGTTCGGTACGATGCTGTACCGGCATGGATTGTCGGGAAGGTCGATTTCAACGTGGCTCAGCACACTGCGGTAGCGCCGCGGCTGCTCCTGCGGTGCGACGACTACGAATTTCTTGGGATCGTAACGTCCCGAACCAGAGTCGTCATCTCGGGCGATGATGGTCGAACCGTCGTAACTTGCTTTTTTGCCTACAAGAATTGTGGTACATGACATGGTTTCGATTGTAGGCACACCAACACTCCGAAGGCCATTTCGACGCCCGTCCGACGCCCGTGGTGGCGATTGGTCCGAATATGCTGTATACTGTGTTGCTGTTGCCCCTCTAGCTCAACGGTTAGAGCAGCGTCCTTTTAAGTCGTGGGTTGTGGGTTCGAATCCCACGGGGGGCACAGGTTCGAAGTCCTGGAAGCCGATGGTTCTCAGGACTTTTTCATTTGTTTCGGGATGAGGTCTCAGCACTTCAATACGGAACGCACCATATCGCGCACCCTCTTTCGCTCACGAATCGCAATTTCGGTCGATTATTTCGCGACGTGCGCCGAAAAGTATGGAAAATAAGGCGATTTATACCCCTACCGCACTATGCGGCACCACCTTTCGCTCACAATCGTAAGAAAACGAGCGAAATCGCAATATGTGTTCCGAAATGAATAGCGAACAGCCCGCGGGCGATTCGCGGACGGACCATACGCATGCAACCGGCGTGGCGCAATCGAGGATAATGATAGACTCGAATATATCGAACATTTGTTCGTATAGATTCGGTATTACGGGAAATTCCCCACTATATACAGTGGGCAAACGTACGAAACGCCACTACAGGTAGTGTATACTGATGAACGGCCTGCTCAGCCAGGCAAAATCAAAAAACGTGGCCGACAAGGCTTTCCACACCAAAGGAAGCCGATTTGCATAGGGAGGAAAAGAATGACCGTGACCGTCTTCACCAATCCGAGCAACCCTCAGTGCAAGGCCACCGAACAGGAACTTTCCAAACTGGGCGTGCGGTATGTGGCGGTCGACCTGACGCAGAACCCATCAACCTTCGAACAAATCAAGAACGCCGGATTCAAGCAGATTCCGGTGGTCATCTCACCAAACTTCTCATGGAGCGGACACCGCCCCGATCTCATCCATCAGCTGGCGCAAAGCATCGCCGCATAGGCGTGCGGACCCAAACAGCAGCAATCCTATTTCTGCGGCAATTACCCATCTAAGGCAAAGCGGCCAGCCGGAACGCCGTCCAGCCAGCCGCCCGAAAACCCTTCCACCGCCTACATACGCCCTGCGGTGGAAGGGTCGATCGTCATGGTCTGAAAACGATGCGCCATGAAATCATCATTGAAATACGTGGCGAAAAACTGCGAAACAGGAGAATTCTGCGCAACCCCAGCCATGCGGGAATACCAAGCGTCAAGCGCCATCAGCGTCATCACGCCATCAACGAAAATGAGTATGAAACAGACCAGCGTCAACGAATAGCGAATCTTCCACGGAATACGCTGGATCAATCGCAATAATCGCGGCAGAATCAACTTGACCCAAACCAAGCCGAGGACGCCCCAGAAGAACATGTATTTGCCGGATGTACGCCCGTCAATCGAAAGCCATTGCCCCGTGTAATCCCATGCGCGAATACCGAACGCGGCCTGCATGAACCAGCTGGTGAAATATTCGAACGCGCCACCGATCACCGCGCTTGAGCAGAAAATCAGCAACCAATTCGACTGCCACAAATGGTTGAGCAACACGGTGACGATCACCACGCCGAAACCATAGATGGGCGAGAACGGCCCCCATAGGAAGCCCGCACGGTCCTGGTATTCGCCAAACAGGATGAAATGGTAGATGGTTTCGATCACCAAACCGAACACACAACCAATGGTGAACAGCCAGAACAGATTGAAGAAATCCAGCGAAATATAGCCCCTGCCAGTCAGGTCGCGGCCGGCCATTCCTCGGGAAGCCGCACTTTCGTACGCGCTACGGGCATCCATACGTCGAAGCGCGAACTGCAGACGACGCTCCTCACGCAGCGACGGATCGGCAGTGACATGCAGGGCTATGAGCACGACAAGCTGGATAGCCGGGCCGATCAAATTCACACCAAGTCCCTGCAATGCCAGCGACAGCAAGCCTTCGGCAAGGGTGAGCGGAATCATCAGATACGTCCATTGCGCGATATGCCGACGCTTGTTCATAATGAGCATCACGCCGAACACCGCCAGACACGCGGTGGCGACCAGCAGCACGGCCGCGTGAACCACCGACAGAATCGCGGTGAGGCTGAGCGCATCGAACGCCACTTTGCCGGAAAACACCGCGCGAATCGAGTACAGGCACGCCAACACAATGAACGGCAGCGTCACCACGCCTTCAATAAGCATGACGATGCCGTAAATGCGAACGATTAACGGCAGACGACGGTCAGCGGGATTGCCGACTTCGCCAGTGCCCTGCTTTCCACCTTCTTCGATAGCCGCGATTTCGGTTTCGGCGGCAATCGCCTTGATTTCTCCATCCGTCTTGCCCGCGGCGGAATCCTCGGATCGTGATTTAGATTGTGCGGTTTCGCTCATATGCCGCTCCTTCCTTCAGCCCACGCTACCAAACGTAGGCAATATCCGCCGCAAGAAAAGCGGTTCAGGTGCGATTATTGGCGGACGCGAGCAAAAGAGGGGGACGTCAGCTGGCTGCAATCGCCATTCGCACACCACCTTTCGCTCACGTCCGCAAGAAATGGCGATGTATAGCGCATCGTGAGCGAATGGGGGTATAAATACGGACGGAAAATAGCGATTTATTACCACCTTTCGCTCACGGACATACAGAAATGGCGATTTGTCACGGACGTGAGCGGAAGGGGCTACGTCAGCCGGCGATGGTTTTGCCGAGGCTTTGCCGCAGTACTCGACCCGATTTCCGTCATCCATGAAACGCGATGGCGATTGTCCAAGAGCACGGTATACGATACGAACCGCGTAGCGCTACGGAACACGTATCGCCATATAAGGGAATTGATTCGCCAAACCGGAGAGACAATGCACAACGTACTGCAGATCCTGCGCCGTGACTTCAAACGATTGGTCACCGTACCCGCCGCGTGGGTGATTATGATCGGCCTGATTCTCATTCCCCCGCTATACGCATGGTTCAACATCTACGGGTTCTGGAATCCCTATGGCAACACGGACAGCATCAAAGTGGCCGTGGCCAACATGGACGAAGGCACAGACAACGCGCTGCTTGGCAAAGTCAATCTCGGCGATCAAATCGAAGGCACGCTGAAGAGCAACGACCAGCTCGGCTGGGAGTTCATGGGCAAAGCCAACGCGATGGAAGCGGTGGAGTCGGGCGACTGCTACGCCGCAATCGTCATCCCTTCCGACTTCAGCGAAGATCTGGCCAACGTCGTCACCAACAGCAAGCATCGCCCCACGCTCGAATATTACGTGAACGAGAAGGCGAGTCCGATTTCGCCGAAAATCACCGACCAAGGCGCGACCGTGGTCGACCGCACCGTCAACAACTCCTTCGTCTCCACCGTCAGCGACGTGCTCGTCAAAGCCGTCAACTCAGCCAACGGCACCATCAGCGGCAACACCAACACCATCGCCAACGAAACCATCGGCGAACTCGACAACACCAAGCGGAACGTAGGCACGATCCGCTCCGCAATCGCGGATCTCGACACCCAGTTAGCCAATGTGCCACAGCAGACAAAAGCAGCACGCAATGCCCTGAACGACGTGCAGCTGGCCGCGGCGAGCGCAGGCAGAGGACTAGCAGGCGCATCCACCGCCATCGGCACAGCGCAAACCCAGCTCAACACGCTTTCGTCCAACGCCAACAGCGCGCTGGAAACCGGATCCGGACTTGTTTCCCAAGCGACGGCGCAATCCACAGCCAGCATCAACCAGATTTCGTCGGCGGTATCCGCGGCAAGTGGATCGGCGCAGCAGGCGGTGACCGGCATGCAAAACATCACCGACAGCAATGCGAAACTGCTCGAGAAGCTCAAATCCGCCAGCGACAACGCGCAATACCAGCAAATCATCAGCAAACTGGAGAATACCAACAACACGGCAGCCGGAACACTCGTCGACCTCAAAACCCTGAGCGAGAACACACAGGCCACAGCCGGCAGCGTATCCAAACTGTCCACCGATTTCAACATAGGCACGCAGAACTCGCTCAAAAGCGCAGGCACGGCGCGCAACGCCATCAATTCAGGCGCACTGCCGCGACTGAATTCCGCGCTGGGCTCGCTGGCTGGGACGGCCGGAACACTTGCCGGCACCGTGACCAGCCAGGACAGCGTGGTCAGGCAAACCAACATCGTGCTCGACCAACTCGACCAAGTGGCGTCAGACGCCCGCATCGGCCTTGAGCAAACCGACCAGCAGCTGGCGAAGATGGAGACGAAGCTCACCACCGTCAGCACCGACCTGAAGGCGCTGGGCACTGCGGATCTGCTCGCATCGTTGACCGGCAGCGGTTCGCTTGACGCGGATAAGATCGCCTCGTTCATGGAGTCCCCGACCGTAATCGACACGAAGAACGTGTATCCCGTCAACTCCTACGGCTCCGGCATGGCTCCGCTGATGACCAATCTGGCACTGTGGGTGGGCGCGTTCGCCTTTGTGGTGATCTACAAAGTGGAGGTGGACGACGAGGGGCTTGAGGGTCTCGATCCGACCGCAACCGAAAAGTATCTGGCCCGATACCTGTTGCTCGGCACGATGGGCGTCATTCAAGGCGCGATCTGCACCGTTGGCGATCTGATACTCGGCGTGCAGACGGCTTGCGCGCCACTGTTCATACTGACCGGCATGATCACATCGCTGGTATATCTGAGCATCACGTACGCGCTGTCCACCACGTTCATGCACATCGGCAAGGGCCTGTGCGTGGCGTTGGTGATCGTGCAGATTCCAGGCGCTTCCGGCCTGTATCCGATCGAGATGATGCCGAAGTTCTTCCGCATGGTCTATCCGTTCGTGCCATTCAGCTATTCGATAGACGCATTCCGCGAGACCATCGCCGGCTTCTACGACGGCCATTGGATCAAGGCGATCGGCACGCTGCTGCTGTTTGCCGGCATGGCGTTCGTCATCGGCCTGGTGGTCCGTCCTCTGTTGGTCAACCTCAACCGACTCTTCGCCCGCGAAATCAAGGAAAGCGACATGATTATCGGCGAGGAAGTGGAGCTTCCGGAACGCGGATACAACATGTCCCAAGCCATTCAGGTGCTGGCCGACAAAGGCGGCTACCGCGAGGTGATCGAGGAACGCGCAAGTCGGTTCGCGGAACTGTACCCGAAACTCAAGCGCGGAGCTCTGGTGATCGGATTCGTAGTTCCGGTAACTCTGGCGGCGGTGTTCTCGTTCACCAACGGAGAGAAAGTGGTGGTACTGGCCACGTGGGTCGTCTGGATTCTGCTCATCATGGGCTTCCTCATGGTCATCGAATACATGCGCGATAATCTGAACCGTCAAGTGGAGCTCGGCCATTTGAGCGATGAATCGATCCAATCCATGCTGGTGGAGCGCCAAGCGGCACGCATCCGTCGCAAAAAGCGGGCGCAACAGGAACGGCGGAACAGACTGCTGCGCAAAACGCGGAGACGCACCAGCGGCAAACGCACGACATCCGATAATCGCAATACCAGCGTCATCAAAGAAACGACGGAAAACGTGACGGGCGTCAACCACAATGAAGATGACGGAATCGCCATACTGGTGCAGAAAATGCAGAAAATGCAGACGACCGGTCCAAGCGCCGCCGCGAACGATGCCGCCACGGACACCGCCGAGACCGCCGAGACCGCCGAGACAACCGAGACAACCGAAAACAACGAAAACAACGAGGAAAGGAGCAACGCATGAAAACCATCTGGAAACTGTTCGTCGGCGACATCCGGCGAATCACCAGCAACGTCGTCTCCATCATCATCGTCATCGGACTCGTTGTGATCCCCGGCATCTTCACATGGTTCAACGTGGCCGCCAGCTGGGACCCGTTCGCCAATACCGGCAATCTGAAATTCGCCGTAGCCAATGAGGACGACGGATACCGGTCCGACCTCATTCCAGTGAAGATCAACATCGGCGACCAAGTGGTTAACACGCTGCGTTCCAACGATCAGCTCGACTGGACCTTCACCACCAAAAAAGAAGCCATCAACGGCACCAAATCCGGCAAATATTACGCAGCTGTGGTGATTCCAAAGAACTTCAGCACCCGTATGATGACGTTCTTCGCATCCGATGGCGACCACGCCGAAATCGCCTACTACAACAATGAAAAGAAGAACGCCTTGGCTCCGAAGATCACAGGCCAAGGCGCCGATACGGTCAGCGCGCAGGTCAACGAGACGTTCTCCGAAACACTGACCAGCACCGCGCTGAGTGTGGCATCGCAGCTCGCCAACCAACTCGACAAGCCAGCCGCGCAGGAACAACTCACGCAGTTCAACGGCAATATCAGCGACTTCGCGGAAACGCTCACCGACGCTTCCGGAACGCTCCGCACGTTCAGCACGCTGACCCAAAGCGCACGGCATCTGATTGAGTCCTCCGACGGTCTGATCGCCAATGTCAGCGGCAATGCGAAAAGCGTAGGAACAACACTCAAGCAAGCCGGCAGCGGCGTGGAGGATCTGACGGGCGCGTTGAAGACCGGCACCACCGCGCTGGGCACGGCTCTGACTGATTCCGCCAACAGCTTCACAGCCATGGAAGCAGATGTGGACAGCCTATTCGGCAATGCGGGCACGCAGGCCGGCAACACCGCCAACGCATTACGCAACCAGGCCACGAACATCAGCAAGCAGGCGCAAAGCTACCAGCAGATCTATGATTCGCTCGACGCGCTCAGCGCAAACGAAAAGCTGCCGGAAGCGGTGAGGAACGCCATCGACCATCTCAAAACCAACGTCGGCACCACCATCACACAGCTCAACGACCTAGCATCGGCGCTGAATGGCAGCGCCGACAACATCGACGCCAAAGTAAGCGATACCACGACCGAACGTGCGGAGATCAAGAAACTGGCGCAGCAGGCGGCAACGTCCGTCAGTGGCATCAAAACCGACTATGAGAGCCAACTGAAACCGCAACTTGACGATATCGCCACGTCCATTACCAGCACCACCACCGCGCTCAATGCCACAGCGGCCGATCTGAAAGGCGCGCTGGGCAATCTGAACGGCACCACCAAGACCGCGGATAAGAATCTGACCGCCATCAGCAGCGTGTTGGATTCCACCGCCGATAGTCTGGCCGGCGCGGGCAAAAAACTGGGCGCATTCACAGGAACATTGACCGATGCGCTGAACAGCGGCGATATGAGCGCCGTCAAAGATGTGCTCAGCGATAATACCGACTCGTTGGCCGCCGCGCTTGCAGCCCCTGTAAAAGTGAAACGCAACGCGGTGTTCCCAGTCAAGAACTTCGGTTCGCAGATGGCACCGTTCTACACGATCCTGCCACTGTGGGTCGGTTCGCTGCTCATGGCAGTGACGCTCAAGACCACCGTCTCGCGTAAGGTGCGCAAGGAACTCGGCGACCCGAAACCGCATCAACTGTTTCTCGGACATTACGGTGTGTTCGGCGTGATCGGACTATTGCAGAGCACGTTCTCCTTGGGAGGCAGTCTGCTGTTCCTCCATGTCCAGGCGGTGCATCCGCTGCTGTTCATGCTGTCCGGCTGGGTGAGCAGCCTAGTGTTCTCGTTCTTCACCTACACGCTCGTGGCCAGCTTCGGCAACGTCGGCAAAGCCATCGGCGTGCTGTTTCTCGTCATGCAGATCTCCGGAGCGAACGGCGCATATCCGCTGGCCGTGCTGCCGAAAATCATCAGCGGCATCAGCCCGTTCCTGCCTGCGACGCATTCAATCACAGCAATGCGCGCGGCGATCGGCGGAATCTACAGTAACGATTACTGGTTTGCGATTGGCGCGCTACTGCTGTTCATTCCGCCGCTGCTGCTGATAGGCCTGCTACTGCGCATTCCACTGGTCAAGTTCAACCATTGGTACGTAAGCAAGCTGGAAAGCACGAAAGTGATCGCGGCATGATGGGCGGAACCACGCAAGAGGGCACGCGGAAGACGGTGCAAAAAACCACGCAGGAAGACGTCGGCACAGTACGTGGCCGACGTGAGCGATTACGGGAGCAAACCGACCGCAAAATCATGAAAGCCACATTGGGGATAGTGATTTCCGATGGTATCGGAGCGGTGACCATCGAAGAGGTCGCACGACGTTCAGGGGTAGCAAAGACCACAATCTACCGACGCTACCGAAACGCCGACGATTTATTGCAACGCATCCAACCGGAAGTTGCCGGACTACCGAATTTCAACGATTTGAAGCCGTCGCGGAGCGGACTGGCCACCATGCTGCGACGCATCCAGGACTGCTTCGACAGCGAACTCGGATTGAAAGCCGTGGGCGTGGTGCTGTCTTCCGACAACGCCACGCTGAAGGCGATCGCAGCACAAGTGCTGGCGCCGGCCGAAGAACGGTTCGTGGGGTTCATGGAACGTGGCATCGCCGACGGAGTGTTTCAAAACCGTTTGGACTACACGTTCCTGTTCAGCACGGTGCTGGGTTCCATGCTGGCTTGCAAAGCGTTGGCGGGACAGGAAGCCGGAGGGGAACGGCAATCCGGCAAGGAACGCAAGTCTGATTCCTGGGCCGAGAACATGGCCACGTTGCTCTGGCCGAACGTATGCGCCGAATCCGCACGGTAACCACAGGAAAACCGTCCGCACCGACGCAAGACGGGCATGCCGTGTCGGTTTCAGAAGGAATGGGCTATTGGATTGACGCTTCCTGACGCGCCACTTCCAACGCCTTGTTGAAGGCTTCGGAGGTCCAGCTGGCGCCGGCGAGCTTGTCTACTTTAAGGTCCTTCAACGGCTTGCCGACCACCGCGTCCGGCACGGCTTTGGCGAAGTCGTTCTGATGCTTTTTGGAGATGGACGTGAACGGATGGCCGACGATCTTCACGGCCGTCACGTTCTGGTCCTTAACGGTCAGATGCACGTCGATGGTGTCCTCGCCGACCGGCCCGTACTGGCCGTTGATCGAATAGTCGCCATCCGCGTAGTTGCCGGTGTCCTGCTTGTCGGATGTTGCGGAATTCGCGTCGGCACGGTTTTTGGTGGCGTCGCCGTCGTCTGCCGTGTCGCCGGACGCCTTGCCGTCAGTTTTCGACTTCTCTTCCTGCGATTGCACGCTTTCGCCGGAATTGCCGGCGTATTCGTCGTCCATCGGCGTGGCTTTCGGCTCGCCGCATGCCGACAGCAGCGCGATGCTCGCCGCGGATAGCGCGATGACTTTGACTGCGTCCGATTGTGCGGTGCTCATGCCTGCTCCCCTTTCGTGACGTCGGGCTCTACGTCCGTATCGTCGGCAACGCCAGCCGCAACGGCAACGTTGGCCGCGTCCGTATCGCCGGTTTTTGCGGCCTTCGTAGGGTCGGCGAACGAAATCGCAATACCCCCGTTCTGCGCGCCTTCCGCGGCGGAACCGGTGAATGCGGGCTTGCCGCCGGCCGCCTCGTACGCGCGTTTCGCCTCCTCGTCATTCCACTGTTCACCGACGAGCACACCATGGTTGAGCATGATCTCGCGTTGTGCGCAGGAGGCGACGAGCGCGTCATGCGTCACGACGATGATCGTGGTGCCCTGCTCGTGCAGCTGGCGGAACAGGTCGAGCACGATCTTCTCGTTCTTCTCGTCGAGGTTGCCGGTCGGCTCGTCGGCGAGAATCAGCTTCGGGCAGTTGATGAGCGCGCGGGCGATGCACACGCGCTGCTGCTCACCGCCGGACAGCTGGCCGGGCAGGTGATGCGCACGCTCCTTCAATCCCACTCGTTCCAGCGCTTCCATCGCCTGCTTCTCGTCGACCACGGAATGGTAGTATTGCGCCACCATCACGTTCTCCACCGCCGTCAGATGAGGCACGAGGTAAAACTTTTGGAACACTAGTCCTATCATGTTCTTGCGCACGTCGGCGAGCTGGCGGGCGTTCAAATCCTCCAATCGCCGGCCTTCAAGCATGACGGAACCCTTCGACGGCGTATCCATGCAGCCGATCATGTTCATCAGCGTGGTTTTGCCGGAACCGGACGAGCCGACAATCGCCAGCCATTGCCCTTGCGGAACGGTCAGACTCAGGTCGTCGACGGCGTGCAGGTCGCCGTAAATCTTGGAAATGTGGTCGAGTTCCAGCAGCATATGTTCGTTGTCCATGATTATTCCTCCCTCAAAACGATGGCGGGGTCGATACGGGTGGCGCGGCGGACCGGCGGAATGGAGGCGATGACGGCGATCGCCACGGAAAGCAACAGCGATCCAACGCAAAGCAGCCAGTTGAGGCCGAGCGCACGGCCGAAAACGGTGGAGCACAGCACACGCGCCAGCACATAGCCGATAGCAGTGCCGAGCAGACCGCCGATCAAGCCGTAGATGCCGGATTCCACGTAGAATTCGACGCCGATGGCGCGTGAATCGGCGCCGAGGGCCTTGCGCAGGCCGATTTCGTTGCGACGCTGGCTCACAATGGAGCTGATGGTGGTGCCCACGCCGACGAGCGTCAGCACGAGCACGACGAGCGAGACAATCCAGAACAGGGTCTGCAGCATGGCGATGATGCGGGTGTCGGACGAGGTGATTCTGGTGACGGTCTGCGCTTTGACGGCGCTGTTCGGGTTTTTGTCGGCACTGCGATTGATGTTGTTGACGATGTCGTTGAGCTCGTCGCCCATGGCGTTCACGGAGTATTCGACCACGTCGGCGCCGCGCTTGGAACCGGCGAGTTTGGCCACGTCCGCGGTGGTGGCGTAGATGATGGAATCCTCGTTGCCGCCGGTGTCGACGATGCCGGCGATACGGAATTCGGTGCCGTTGTTATCCATGATGTCGGACGAGACGCGGCCGTTTTCCGTGGCTTGCGTGGTCTGTTCGCCTTGCGTAGTTTGCGTACTCTGCGTGCCCTGCGCGGACGATTCTGCCGTTTCAGTTGATTCGTCCGAATCGGATTTTGCGGACGCGGAAGAAGACGCTGAAGCAGACGCGTCGGCGGCGCGGTAACCGATGGTGACACGGCTGCCGACTTTCACGCCGAGCGCGTCGGCGACGTCGCGGCCGACCATCACGTTGTCCGAGCCGGGCCAATCGCCCGTCACGTTCCAATGGCGATTGAGCGCGCGGACGGCTTTCACGTCCACGCCGGCGATGGTGTACGGCGCGGAATTGATGCGCACGCTCTCATACCGGTACGCAGCTGATTTCACGCTGTGTCCGGCGCCGATGAGCGCCGTCACGTTGCGTACGGTTGCAGTATCGATGCCTTGCGATTTGCCCGTTGCGGACGCGGGCGTGACGATCAGGTTCGCGCCGTACGCGCGCATTTCCTCGTTCATCTGCTGCGGCACCGCGACGCACACGGATGCAAGGCAGAACAGCGTGGCCGCGCCGACGAGCGACGCGATCACGGCCATCATCGCACGGGAGCGACGGCGGAACACCGCGCCCCACAGCATGGTGAAGAACATCTTGCGATTCGTCATCGCACACCCCCTACGAAAGCCAAGCACAACTCACCTACCATGCAGCACCTCCGCCGGACGCAAGCCCAGAATCGCCCGAATCGACGAAAGCGAGGCCACGAGCACAGTGACCGCCAGCAACACGAAAACCAACACGAACACCATCGGACGCATGGTGATGCCCGAGCCGAACACCACGTGCCCCACGATCTGTGCAACGCCCGAGCCAAGCAGCGCACCGGCAATCGCACCAACCAGCGAAATCACCGCCGTTTCGGCGAGCATAAGGCGCGAAACCGCACCGTCCGTGGCGCCGATCGCCTTCAACAGCGCCAATTCCGAACCGCGTTCGCCAATCGACGCGGCCATCAGGTTTGCCACGGCGATCGCGGTGGCAACCAGCGACAGCACGGTCATCAGCACCATCACCGCCTGCGTCTTGTTCAGCACATCGCCCTGCAGCGCGGCCACCTGGCGCACCTGCTTGGCCACCGCGCCCGGCAGCACCTCTTCGATCTGGTACGCGATCGACGACGGATACGCGGTGCAATACCACGTCTCCCACTCGTCCTGCGTGAGCGCGTTCGGATTCTTCGACGCCTTGCGCGCGAGGTCGTTGTCGGGCGTGGTGAGCGCCTTGACTTCAATCTTGTCGATGGAATTCGGCAGATTCGCAAGCGTTTGCGCGGCGATGGACGGCATATAAATGGCGCTGTTGTCGGAATCGCCCGAATCGAAGATGCCGACGATTTTCACTTTCACGCGATTGCGTTCGGTGGAGGATTTGCCGGTTTTCCCGGTACCTCCGTTCGTATTGTCGTCCGCACCGACGGCGATCGTCTTGTCGAGCGTGACGCTGTCACCGACGTTCACGCCCAGTTTCGCGGCGAGCGCGCTGCCGACCATCGCCTGCTCGCTGTCGTCTTTCGGCCAGGTTCCGTTGATTTTCCACCATGAGCGCATGCCGTTCATGCCGGCCACGGTGGACTCGCCGGAGTCCATGTGCAGGGTTTTCGCGAACCACGTGCCCACGATCGGCACGTTGGTCGCCTTGCATTTCGCCGCGGAAGCAGCCGCACCTGACGCACCAGCCGTTCCAGCAGAGCCAGCCGAACCAGCCCCCGAACCGACACACCCCGCATCCGCGTGGATGTTCAATTCCGGCGCGAAATTGGTGATGTTGAACGCCCAGAAGATGGTCTTGATCTTCTGCGCGTCCGACTCCTTCAGAAACGCGGTCGGGTCGGCGCTGTCCGCCGCAGCCGAGCCGTCGGAAGTGGAACCCCCGTCCGAACCGGACGAACTACCCGAAGCCGAGCCAGCAGAATCGCCGGTATTGTACAAATCGCTCACCACAGCATCGGACTTCGGCTGCACGACGATATTCGAACCGTACGTGCTCAGCTCCGCGTTGAGCTTGTCGCCCACGTCGAACACCACGCCGAGCATGGCCACGCTGACGGTGGCGGACAGGCACACGGTGACGGCGATGAGCAGACGGCGTTTGAACTGCCGGCTGAACGAGCGAGAGATCATTTTCAGGAAGAACATGGCACCCCCTTACCTTTCTCGGCGCTCACTGGAAATGGCTCGACAGCGCGTCGAGCGTGGACGTTTGGATGACGATTTTGCCCGGCTTGACCTGGTAGTCGAACGGTATCGGGTTGCAGCCGCCTTTGAAGCCGATGGTGGCGAGGTTGATGGCCACATCGCACTTCTTGCAGATGATTTTGCCGTCCTTCTCGTAGTAGCCGGCGTCGCCGCAGTTGTCGCACGCGTCGAGGCCGACGCCGTACGCGCCGCCGTTCTTCTTGATGATGATGAATCGCATGGAGGTGCCGTCCTTCGCGCGGTATTCGAAGCGGTGCAGGTGGCCGTCGGAAATCTGGCTGAATTTGATGGTGGCCACGCCGTCGGCGAGCGAGTAGTCTTCCGGCGGCGACAGCGTGACGACTTTCTGCGTTTGCGCGACGCCGTACGTCAGGGCCACGGTGACGCAGATCATGGCGACCAGGCTGAACGCGCCGGCCGCTTTCGCGCGGCGGCGGAACGCGATATGCGTGCGTGCGATCGCCTCGTTGGCGCCGGTCGGCTTGACTTTGAAGCCCATGACGATGCTGGCGATTGCCGGAATGGCGAAGACGAGCGCCATTGCGATGGTCAGGCTGCGCTGATGGTTGATGCCCCACACGAGCGCGAGGAAGGCGGCGGTCGGGAAGCTGACGATGCGTTTGGATTGGAGGATCTGCGCAAGGTCGGTGAAATGCTGTGCGAACAGCAGCGCGACCAACAGCAGCACCGCCGTCGTGAACGACCAGCGGACGGCGGTGGAACGCATCGTGCGGAAGATAAGCGCGGCGATGATTGCGACGGCCGCGCCCAAAGCGAAGCCGAGCGCGCGCAACAGCATGTCGGAAGTGAAGATGGGATCGCCCGGCTCGACGAAGATCGTCAGTCGCAGAATCACGTCGGGCAGCGCACGAAAGGTGGTGGCCTCGATCGCAAGCGCCGCAACGAGATTCGCGATGTCGAGCAGCGCGCGGTGGTTGTGCCAGTCGGCGGTGATGCGGCGGGCGAACAGGACGATGACGAACACGGCCACGTCGAGGATCACGCAGCACCACAGGGTCGGATAGTTGACGAACGTGCGTTGCGTGATGACGGCGGTGGCGCGCAGCGCGGCGAATACGACTGCGCCGGCGAATCCAACAACGAAACCGGCCAGCCGCCAGTACGCGCTCAGAGGCTTGTCACGCCCCTCACCGACGGTGAGCATGACGCTCAACGCCATGACGAGCAGCGCCGGCGCCAACACCCCCTGCAACACCGTCACAAACTGCAGCAGCATCCCAAAATCCTTTCATCCAAAAACCCAACTCAAAGAGCCCAACGATTCCCATTCCGCCCCATCCCAAAGAGTCCCACCCCTCTCATCCCTCCCCTAAAATGCGAGGATTTCCCGGACCCCCTCCACAATCGCAGAGGTGAATCCATCCCCCTAAACGCGAGAGAGCGGTTTCGGTATGCATTGCCCGACCGTAAGCTTGGCCGAACGGCCTTGAGTGTGTCGGGTAATGCATACCGAAACCGCGAACGGGCTACGCTAGGAGATCACCACTCCTGCGGCGTATAGTTCCAGTCCGGGAAGGTGACCTCGATCGGTTCCGTCCAGAAGCGTCCCTTCACACCCGTCTCCGGATCGACGTGCAGCATCCAGCCCTTCTTCTCCGGGGATTCGATCTTCAGCACGAGCTTGTACGCGCCGGCCTTGTCGAGCTTGACGTTGGCGCCGTAGTGCGGGCCGTCGGAGGCGTTCATCTGCATGAAGGTTCCGGAGGCGACGGACGCGTTGGAGGTCTTGTCGATGATGTCGTAGTTGACGGTCAGGTCCGGCACGAAATCGCCCTTGCCGTAGCCGAGTTCGGTGCCCTTCTGGTTGGCATGGATGTCGGCTTCGAGGTGGAAGCTCGCATCGGCGGCCTTGAGGCCCATGCCGGACGGTTCCATGTCGATCGGCTGGAAGTAGACGGCGTTGACGGTCAGCGGGCCGCATTCCTGGTCGGAGTGCTTCTCATCGACCTGGATCTCTTCGAAACCGGCGGAATCGCTGGAATCGTCCTTGCTGGAGTCGTCGGCCTTCGAAGCCGACGCGGAGGCGCTGGACTTGTCCGAAGCGGCGGAATCGTTGGAATTGCCGCATGCGGACAGGGAGAAGGCCATGGAGCCGGCCAGCAGGATGCCGAGCAGAGCGGCGATCTTCTTGTTCTTCATTTCTCTTTCCTTTGTTGTTGGATGTGGAAAAAATATCGGTAAATCTCGGAAAATTTGCGTATTACTTGCGATTGTCAGGCGTGCGCAACTTGCGTTTGCGTGCGAAGCCGACGGCGAACAGCGCGAGTACGGCAATCGCCGCGATCGCTTGTGCCGCAAGGCATTCGACGTACGGATACAGGCCGATCCAGTCGTTTGTGGGCACGCTGGACAGATAGTGGCCGTCGATCAGGTCACCTTCGATGAGCGCGTGGATGCCACCGCCGGCGAAGATGACGACCAGCACGGCCATCAGGATCGACGTAACGAGGAAGAACGGGCCAATCGGAATCTTTACGGAGGTGAAGCGCAGCACGAGGAAGATGACGAGCAGCACCACACCCGAGGCGATGCCGCCGATCCACATGCCTTGCGCGTCGCGACTCATCGAGTAGATCGATTCGTAGAAGATGACGGTTTCGGCGCCTTCACGGAACACGGCTAGGAAGCTCAGCATGGCGAGCGAAACGACCATACCCAGGCCCACGCCTTCGCCGGCGGCGACTTTGTTTTGCGCGTCGGCCACGGCGGACTCGGTTTTGGTGCGGATGTAACGGTTCCACGCTTCCACGGAACTTTTGTTGAGCATCCAGTTGCTGGTCCACAGCAGCATGAGCATGGCGATCAGCGCGCACACGCCTTCGCTGATTTCCTGGACCGGACCGGAGCCTCCGAACAGGAACGTGAAGAGCACGGCGATCAGGCCGGAGCCGGCAAGGCCCGCGAGCACGCCGAGGTAAATCCACTTGGTGAAACGCTGGTTGCCGGATTTGACGAAGTAGGCCACCACGGCGGCCACCACCAGCAGCGCTTCGAGACCCTCGCGGATCAGGATGAGGAACGCCTGTCCGGCGGAGCTGGTGATGGCTTTGGTGAAGGCGTTGACGTTGCCGGCCGCGCCACCGTCGAGGGTGGCCGCGTCTTCGACGAGCCAGCTTTTCAGGTCGTCGACAAGCTTTTTGATCTCCTTGTCGGAACCGCCGTCGCGCATGGTTTTGCGGGTCATCTTGAACTGGTATTCCACCTGCGAGACGCGGTCGCCGGAGATGGCGTTCATGACGTTCTTTTCGAAGCCGAGCTTTTCGTAGTACTGGTAGTACGCGTCGTTGACGAGGCTGGAGCCTTCCGCGCCCTTACCGGAGATGGCGGCCTTGTATGCCTTGTCGAGGATGACGTTCATTTCGCTGGCGACTTCGCTCCACGTGCGGTCGCCTTTGCCTTTGGAGGAATTCTTTTTGGCCGCGTCGAGCTTCTTACGTTCCGCGGCGGTCTGTTCGGCGCGCTGCTTCGCGTAGGTTTTGGGGTCGGCGAGGTTCGCGTTGCCGTCAAGCGTCTGCGCGGTGGCGTTGAGGTCCGCGTTCAGCGCATCGATTTTGCCGGCGATCGCGCCGCCCTGGCCCTGCTGGTAGGCGAGGCCTTCCAAGTCGGTGAACTGCGTGAGCAACGCCTGCTGCTTGTCGGCGGAAATGGTGTCGTTGACGGCCTTCGAGAAGTTGGAGGCGTCGTAGCCGATCCAATGCGCGGTCTGGAAGCCGGTGCCGGCCTGGCCGTAATCGCC
Organism: uncultured Bifidobacterium sp.; assembly: GCA_959028125.1. GTDB lineage: Bacteria > Actinomycetota > Actinomycetes > Actinomycetales > Bifidobacteriaceae > Bifidobacterium. The sequence goes on from CAUFQQ010000001.1 coordinate 78,852, forward strand.
GTCGTTGTAGTCTTTTTCGGCGGTGGCGAGCTGCTTGGCGATGTTCTGCGCAGCGGCGGTCCAGGAATCGAAATTCGTTTGGCTGTCGTCGGCGGCGGACGCCTGCTGCGGCATCGCGGTGCCGGCGAACAGCGTGGCGAGCGCGATCATCAGCGCGGCGACGAGCGCGGCGAGACGGCCGGAAGCCGAGACGCGCGAATCGCACGAATCGTAGGAACCGGCTGCGTGGCGCTGCGCGACGCGAGATGACATGGGTCGAACCTTCCTTCCGCAGATCTTTTCGGCGCGCTTTCCCCGACGTACCCGACGTACGAAGCGCGCATCGGAAGCCAAGATAGAATGAAACTTTTTTGAATAACAGTCTTGATTTTTAATTGGTCTTGTTGTATCGCGCATGAAAAAACGTTGGAATTCCGCCGTTTTTATTTTTCCCGTTTTCCGCGTGTCGTCTCACATTGTGACGCTCACCGCCGTTCCGCAACACCCCCGTCCGCCCGAAAACGTGAAGCGAACTCCATGCCAAAGCGTCAGTTTGTATAATCGCGACTTGCATAATCACGATTAGCATAATCGTAACCATACAAAGCTACGGGGGTATCAAAATAAGGCGATGCCTCATGCCACACCCACGAAAAAACATCTCGCTTATGAGTGGCGGATTTGGCGGGGTGACAGTTGGTATCTCGCTTATAGATGGCGGCCCCTTTGCAAAATACAAGGGTTAGAGGGGCGAAAAGATGCCCCCTAGGTTCGTTTCTCCGCCGAGACCCGCCATCTATAAGCGAGATAGCACCGGGCGAACCCCGGAATCCGCCATCTATAAGCGAGATACGCGTCTCAATTGGCTCAATCACCCAACAGCCAATCAATGGCGTTGACAATGCGTATACCATCCTCGGTGACGCCCGCGCCTCGACCGCACGCAAAATCCCGCGCGCCCGCCAGCCCCAGGCACGAACTACGCCAAGCCGGGCACGCGCTAGCATCGTGGTATGGACTCCATTGCACCGCTCGCACAGCGCATGCCGTATACCACCGCGTTCCCCAAGGCGCTCGGCACGGGGTTGTTGATTTCGACGCCTCACCCGATCACTGCGGAATTGCGCGGCGAGATGGAACGGTTCATCGATGAATACGAGCATGCGCTTTCGCGGTTTCGCGCTGATTCGCTGGTTGCGCACATCGGCAATGCGGAGCATGGCGGGCATTTCGATTTTCCCGATTGGGCCGGCCCGCTATTCGATTTGTACGACGCGCTGCACGCCGCCACGCGCGGTGCGATCGACCCGTGCGTGGGCGAGGACCTGATTCGTCTCGGTTACGATCCCGCGCTGAGTTTCACCGTTGAAGCCGACGCCGGCGAGCGCCTGGGCGCGCTGCACGGACGGGCCGTATGGGGTCGTGATGTGGTTCGTTCGAGTGGTACGACATTGGTTACACGCAGTCCGGTTCATGTGGATTTCGGCGCGTGCGGCAAGGGTTATCTGGTGGATTCGCTGGGCGGATTGCTCACCGATTCAGAACTTTCGCGCACATCGCATGTCAAGTCAGCCGAAACGACCAACCCGACATGCCAATCTTCCACCTCAGACAGCAAACGCGAAAGCGCTGCCCCGGAATTTGTGATTGATGCGGGCGGCGATCTGCTGGCGCGCACGAACAAGCCGATCCGTGTGGCGCTTGAGGATCCGGATGATCCGTCCTGCGCGGTCGGCGTCGCACTGATCGGCGATGGCGCGTTCTGTGCGAGCGCGCCCAGCCGTCGCCATTGGGAGGTGGCGGTGAACGAACAGACGCATCTGGCGATTCACCACCTGCTCAACGCCATCGACGGCCTGCCCGTGCAGCAGACGGAGGCCACCTGGGTTGCGGTGCGATCCGCGTCGTTTGGCGGCTATCCGACTGCGGTGGCGGACGGGTTGGCTACGGCGCTGTTCGTTGCGGATCCGAACGAGCTGAGCAGCACTTTCGCTTTCGATTGCGCCACGTTGGACGTCGACCGTCACGCCACCATCAGTGCCGGTTTCCCCGGCCGCTTCTTCTGATTGCCGACCGGTCACTGATTGCCAGGTTGGCCGGTTGGCGGCCCGCCAATCGCAGACCGCAAACCGGCCAATCGCAAGCAAAACTCACGGAATGAGGTTGCCGGCGGCCACGTACAGGTCCCACCAATCCTGCTTGTCGAGGTCGATGTCCGCGCCGTCGAGCATTTCGCCCAGCCGGGTGGGGTTCATCGAGCCGAGCACGATCTGGATCTTCGCCGGATGCCTGAGCACCCATGCGGTGGCGATGGCGTTGGCGCTCACGCCGTACTTGGCGCCCTTTTCGTCCAGTGCCTTGTTCAGCTCCGGGAAGTGCTCGTTGCCTACGAACGGGCCGTATTCCGTGCCGGACTGGAACGGGCTCCACGCCTGGATGGTCATGTGGCGCAGTCGCGAGTAGGACAGCAGGCCGTCCGAATGGTTGGCCACGACCATGCCTTCGGCGCCGGAGTTGGTCATCAGCTCGTCGCTGATCATCTGCGCGTGCATCAGGCCGAACTGCAGCTGGCTCGCTTCAAGCCTCATGGCCGGGTCGTCGCCGAGCCAGGACTGCAGCAGTTCCGCCTGCCACGGGTTCACGTTGCTCACACCGAAGTGGCGCACTTTGCCCGCCTTGTGCAGGGTGGTGAACGCTTCGACGATTTCCTCGGCCTCCATCAGGGTGTCGGGCCTGTGCAGGAGCGCGAAGTCCACGTAGTCAGTGCCGAGCGCTTCCAGTTCCTCGTCGAGTCGCGTGATGAGGTGCTTCGCGGAGAAGTCGTAGCGGGTGGCGTGCACGTTGTTCGGGTCGCTGAAGTCGATGTTGATACCGAACTTCGTCTGCAGGAAGATGTCCTCGCGCTTGAGCCCGGCGTCCTTCCACGCGCGGCCGAGCACACGCGAGCTGGCATGGTCGTGGTTGACGTTGAATCCGTAGATGTCCGCCGTGTCGAAGAAGTTGACTCCATGCTCGGCGGCCGTACGCACGACTTCTGCCGCAGCGTCCGCATCCAGCGCGTCCATGCGCATCACGCCGAGCGCCGCCTGCGATGCGACCACTGCCGATTTGCCGATTTCGATGCTTTTCATGACTGCCCACTTTCTTTGTGATTTTCAAATACGTCAATCGATTGACGTCAGTCACCTCAATGGTAAATCCGCCGTCCCGTCAGCGCAACACAATAAAAATGCCGAAGCCAAAACGCAAAAATCCGGAGGGGTGGTCCCTCCGGATTTTTTAGCGAGTCAGCACACCAACCTCACTCGGCCAGCGTGAACTGGCTGTTGTAGATGTCGGCGTAGAAGCCGCCCTTGGCGAGCAGTTCCTCGTGCGTGCCGCGTTCCACGATGTCGCCGCCGTTCATCACCAGGATCATGTCGGCGTCGCGGATGGTGGACAGGCGGTGCGCGATCACGAAGCTCGTGCGGCCCACGGTCAGCGCGTCCATCGCCTTCTGGATCAGCTCCTCGGTGCGTGTATCGACCGAGGAGGTGGCCTCGTCGAGGATCAGGATCGGCGCGTCCTCCACCATCGCGCGGGCGATCGTCAGCAGCTGGCGCTGGCCCTGGGAAAGCGACGCCTTGTCGTCGAGCACGGTGTCGTAGCCGTTCGGCAACGACATGATGTAGTGGTGCAGGCCGACGGCCTTGCATGCGGCCACGATCTGCTCGTCGGTGACGTCCTTCTTCGAATACGCGATGTTTTCACGCACTGTTCCACGGAACACCCACGTGTCCTGCAGCACCATGGAGAACTGGTCGTGCACGTTCCAACGCGGTACGGACTTGGTGTCGATGCCGTCGATCGAAATCGTGCCACCGGAAATCTCGTAGAAGCGCATCAGCAGGTTGACCATGGTGGTCTTGCCGGCGCCGGTCGGGCCGACGATAGCCACCTTCTGGCCGGCCTTCACGGACGCGGAGAAGTCGTTGATGATGGTCTTGTCCGCGTCGTAGCCGAAGCGCACGTGGCTGAATTCCACGTCGCCGCGCACCGGCTGCGGCTTGCCGTCCGCACCGACGCCCAGCAGCGCCTGCTTGCCGGTTTCGTCGGCCAGTTCCGGTTCGTCAAGGAAGCCGAAGACGCGTTCGGATGCGGCTGCGCAGCGCTGCAGGTTCTGGAAGGCCTGCGCGAACTGGGACAGCGGCTGCGTGAACAGGCGGATGTACATCATGAACGCCACGATCACGCCGAATTCGATCTTGCCGTCCATGGCGAGCGCCGCGCCGACCACGCACACCACCACGTATCCGAAGTTGCCGACGAAGTTCATGATCGGCATCATCAGGCCGGACAGGAACTGGCTTTTCCAGCCGGACACGTACAGGTCGTTGTTGTACTTCTCGAACTGCTCGATGGAGCGTTCCTCGCCGCAGTATGCCTTGACCACGGTGTGGCCGGTGTACATTTCCTCGACGTGGCCGTTGACGTCGCCGAGCGCCACCTGCTGGCGGGTGAAGTACTTCTGCGACACCTTCATGATCACGCCCATGATGATCAGGCCGAGCAGCGCGGAGCCGATGGCGCACAGCGTCATGGTCACGTTGTTGTAGAACATCATGATGAGCGCGCCGAAGAACAGCGTGACCGATGTGATGAGCGAGCCGACCGACTGGCCGAGCGTCTGTCCGATCGCGTCGACGTCGTTGGTGATGCGGCTCAGCACGTCGCCGTAGCTGACTTTGTCGAAATATTTCAGCGGCAGGCGATTGATTTTCTGGCTGATCGCCTCACGTAGCTGCTGTGCGGTGCGTTGCGTGACGTTGGCCATCAGCCAGCTTTGCAGGTAGCTCAGCAGCGCGTACCCGACGTACAGCGCGACGAGCAGCCATGCGATGCGCGACACCGCGTCCATATCGATCGAATTCATGACGGGCTTGCCGTGCACCATGGCCGGCAGACCCTTCGTAATCTCGTTGGTCATGTCCTTGAGCTTGTCCGGGCCGATGATCTGGCACACCGTGCCGGCAGCGCCCAGAACCAGCGCGAAAATCATCACCGGAATGTACCGGCTGCAGAATTTCACGAGCTTCTTCATCACTCCGCCGAAGTCCTTCGGCTTTTCCACGGCCCCACGGCCGCGTCCCATTCCTCTTGGCATGTCTCCCCCTTTCAGCGCTTCAGTTCGTCTTCGCTCAACTGCGATTCGGCGATCTGCCGATACACTTCGCACGTGTCGAGCAGTTCCTCGTGCGTGCCCTGGCCGACCACTTTGCCGTCGTCGAGCACGATGATGCGGTCGGCATTCATGATGGTGCCGATGCGCTGCGCGACGATGAGTTTCGTGGAATCCTTCGCTTCCTTTTCGAGCGCGTCACGTACGGCACGGTCGGTTTTGAAGTCGAGCGCGGAGAAGGAATCGTCGAAGATCAGGATTTCCGGATGACGGTAGACGGCGCGTGCGATCGACAGACGCTGCTTCTGCCCGCCCGAAACGTTGGAACCGCCCTGCGAAATGCCGGAATCATACTTCTTCTGCTTTTTGTCGATGAATTCCGTCGCCTGCGCGACGTCGCATGCGCGGCGCACGGTGTCGTCGTCGCGGTCCGTATCTCCGTACGCGACGTTGCTGGCGATCGTTCCCTTGAACAGGAACGACTGCTGCGGCACGTAGCCGATCTTGTCGCGCAACGCCTTCAGCTTGTAGTCGCGCACGTTGACGCCGTCGACGAGCACCTCGCCTTGCGTGGCGTCGTAGAAACGCGGCACGAGGTTGATGAGGGACGATTTGCCGGAGCCGGTCGAGCCGATGAACGCCACCGTCTGACCCTTCTTGGCTTTGAAATTGACGCCTTCCAACATGGCCTGACGCGAGTCGGGGTAGGCGAAGCTCACATTGCGGAATTCGATTTCGCCTTCCTCGCCCGGCTTGCCCGCGTCCTGCGTGCCGTCGGTGACCATCGGCTCGGTGTCGATGACTTCGAGCACGCGCTGCGCGGACACGTCGGCTCGCGGCCAGAGCACGAACACCATGCTCAGCAGCAGGAAGCTCATGATGACCTGGATGGAGTAGCTGGAGAACACCACCATGTTGGAGAAGGTGGTGAGCTTGTCGACGGCGTCGGCAGCGTCGATGAGGTACGCGCCGATCCAGTAGACGGCGAGCATCAGGCCGTTCATGACGGTGTTCATCAACGGCATCATGATGGCCATGGCACGGTTGGTGAACAGCTGGGTCTCGGTGAGTTCCTTGTTGGCTTCGGTGAACTTGGCTTCCTGGTAGTCCTCGGCGTTGTACGCGCGCACCACGCGCAGGCCGGTGAGGTTCTCGCGCGCCACGAGGTTGATGTTGTCGGTCAGGCGCTGCATGGCCTTGAACTTCGGCATGACGAAGTGCATGAGCACGGCGATGACCACCAGCAGGATGGCCACGGCGATGCCGGTTGCGAGCGTCCAATCGAAGCCCTTTCCTGCGATCTTGCACACGGCCCACACGGCCATGATCGGCGCTTTGACGATCATCATGAGGCCCATGGTGATGAACATCTGGATCTGCGTGATGTCGTTCGTGGAGCGGGTGATGAGCGACGCGGTGGAGAAACGGTTCATTTCCGCCGGTCCGAAGCTTTCCACCTTGTTGAATTCGAGCGAACGCAGGCGCTGGCTGAACGAGGCGCCCACGCGCGCGGCGATGAAGCCGGTGACGATGGCGCAGGCCGCCGAGCCGAGCGAGACGAGCAGCATTTTGCCGCCGGCCACCCAGATGTCGCGCATTTCGCTGCCGGGGGTTTCGACGAGCTGCGTGATGTCGGCCATGTAGTCCGGCAGGGTCAGGTCAAGCCAGATCTGCCCGACGATGCTGACCAGCGCGACGAGCATCTGGCCTATCTCCGCTTTGGAGAGGTATCGTACGATGCGAAGCATGCTTGGTTCCTTCTCTTACGTTTTGTATTTTGCTTGTTTTCTTACGATTAGTTTTTGCGATTTTTCGCGGTTTTTGCGATTACTGGATTGCGATTACTTACACTGTGAATTATTTACAGCGTAAGATACTACGCGTCTTCCTGTGCGTTTCCTGAGAACGCGGCTTTGACCTCGTCCGCCGTGGGGCGCGGTTTGCCGGGCATGCACAGCGACATGTACGTGGTGAATTCCTCGGTGAGCTCAACGAATTCGCGCGCGCGGCGCTCCCCCATCTGCGAGAAGATCCAGCAGACCGCCTCGCGCATGCTTTCGCGCTGCCGTTCGGCGCGTTCCCTGCCGGCTTCGGTGAGGTTCACGTGCACCACACGGCGATCGTCGGGGTCGGATTCGCGTGTGATCTGGCCTTTTTTCTCCAACGCGGACAGCAGTGTGGACACGCGTCCGGTGGTGGTTTTCATTGAAGAGGCGAGCTGCGATGGCGTCAGCGGGCCTTTCCTATAGAGTTCCTGCACGGCGAAGGGTTCGCCCTTCGCGCCTTTCACCATCTCCTGCTGCATGCGCGAGCGTTTGTCCCATGTGTTGGTCGCCAATTCGTGGAACAGTTCCTCTTCAAAGCCCACGCGGCACCTCCTTCCGTCGCAATCGCCGTCATAATATCTTACAGTGTAAACATTTTACAGTGTAAGTTATTCCTAGGGCGATTTTGCAGCGAGCAAGCTACAGAAGGCACGAAAAAGGCCGCGGCCCGAATCGCGATTATTGTGCGGAATCGGGCGCGGCCAATCGTACGTATTGCGCGGAATTCAGCCGCGACGGGCGTCGACGGAGACGTTCAGCATCGCCAGCTCATCCTGCGTAAGCGTCAATTCGGCGGCGGCAAAGGAATCGTTGATCTCCTGCGGATTGCGGGCGCTGGGGATGGTGAACAACCGCTCGTAGCGGCTCAGTTCCCAGGCGAGCACCACGCGCTGGTAGGAGCAGCCGTGGTTGCCGGCGACCGTGCGGAACGGGTCGTACGCGCGCTGGTCGAACGCGTCGAGGAAGCCGCCGAGGGGGCTCCAGCACACGAACGCGAGTCCAAGTTCCGCGCAGTGCTCCATCGTATGCTCAGGGTCGGGGTGCGAGGGCGAGAACTGGTTCTGCACGGCGATCAGCTTGTCGCCGAGAATCTCGCGGGCGATGTCGATCTGCGCGTTGTCCACGCGGGAAATGCCCGCGTACCGGATCACGCCCTCGTTAAGCAGCTGCTTCAGCGCGCCGACCTGGTCCTCATAAGCCACTTCCGGGTCCGGTCCGTGCGAGTACAGCAGGTCCAGCGCCTCCACGCCGAGGTGCGCGGCCGACTCCTTTGCGTCGCAGATCATCGTTTCCGGACGCGAATCCGCCATCCACCCGTACTGGCTGCCCACAGCCTGCAAATGCTGGCGTTCCGGCTCGTTTTCGGCAACGTTCGGCGCCTCCATGGTGCGGCGATAGCCGGTTTTGGTTGCAATCAGCACTTCGTCGCGCGGACCGTCCCAGCTGGCGAGCGCGTCGCGCACCATTTTTTCGCCGTAGCCTAGGTCTTCGGCGGTGCCGGCGCCGGGTTGGCTTGGCAGGTAATACGACCAGGCGGTGTCCAGATATCGCACGCCCGCGTCCAAGCCGGCGTGAATCGTGCGGATCGCCGTATCGCGGTCCGGGCGGCCCTCAATCGCCAACGCCATCGTGCCCATGCCGAGCCGTGGAATCGCAAATCCCGCCAATTCGCCCATGTTTCGTGCGGTCGTCATAACCGTCTCCCTTCCGTCGCCACATCCGTCGCTACAAAATCCGCCACCCATTCTCGCACAAAACAGCGCGGAGCGGGTTGTCGGGCGGGTGCGGGAAGATGAGGGCACAACCGAACGGGAGCCGAAAGGCTGAGAGGGAGCTCGACGAGCTTCGACCGAGGACTTGATGCGGGTAATGCCGCCGTAAGGAGACGGGTTGTTCACGCCGCAAGACGTATCTCATCTTCCGTTCGCGATAACCGAATATCGCGTGATTAGGGTCACGGAGGGGCGCACCACCTCATAGGGTACGGTTCCTTCGGCGACCCTTTTTTCGTACCAACCGTGAATGTCCGATTCACCGGAAGCAGACGCTCGGAAGCCCACAAAGCAGTTCTGAACGTCCGTTTCGGCGGGAACGGCACTCGTGGGGCCTGACATACAGAAGGGAACCGAAATGATCATCAACGGCAAGGAAGAGGACGTCGCCACGCCGATCACCGTGGCCGAACTAGTGGAGCAGCGCGGTCTGCGCGCCGACCGCGTGGCCGTGGAGCTCAACGGCGAGATCGTGCCGCGCGCCCAGCGTGCGCAGACGCAGCTCAAGGGCACCGACACGTTGGAAATCGTCACGTTCGTGCAGGGCGGCTGAGCACAGCAGCGAAACAAACCATACGAACGGAAACGAGAATACGAGAACAACCATGACTTTTGAACCATCCGCATCGCAGGCGCAGATCGACGCCCGCCAGCACGCTTTCGACAACCAGCCCGACCCGGCCACCCTGGTCAGCCGCGAGGAGATCCGCGCGGCCCTGCTCGACCGTCACACGGCCGCCACGCAGGACAAGCTCGACGCGGCGCACGTGGCCATTTGCGGCTGCGGCGGCCTTGGCTCCACCATCGCGGTGGCGCTGACCCGCATCGGCGTCGGCCATCTGCACTTGATCGACTTCGACCGCGTGGATATGACGAACCTGAATCGCCAGCAGTATTTCCTGAAGGACCTCGGCCAGTACAAGACGGAGGCGCTGCGCAGCAATCTGCGCCAAATCAACCCGTTCACGGACATCACCATCGACACCGTCAAGGTGACCGACGAGAACGTGCCGACGCTGTTCGAAAACGAGGACATCATCTGCGAGGCGTTCGACGTGCCGGAAAACAAGACGATGCTCGTCAACGCGGTGCTGGAGAATCTGCCGGGCAAGAAGCTCGTCAGCGCGTCCGGCATGGCCGGCTTCCGCAGCTCCAACCTGGTGAGCACGCGTCGCGTTTCGAAGAACTTCTACTTCTGTGGCGATGGCGAGACGGTTCCGGTACCGGGTGCCGGCCTGATGGCGCCGCGCGTGGGCGTGGTCGCCTGCCACGAAGCGAACATGATCACGCGACTGATCCTCGGCGAGGAAGACGCCTGACGCACTGCTACGTTACTCCACTGCCGTAATCGAAATTTTTATTGCGATTACAAACGCACGTTGCACACAACACAACAGCAGCACAGCAATCGCAACAACAGCAACACCAAACACCCCAACGAAAGGAACCGACGATGAGCACCGAAAACACCATCACCACCGCAGCCGCCGACGTCGCGGCCGCGCCGAACGCCACGCTTGACGAGCTGGTCGGCACCACCACGAACACCGCGATTCTGCCGGAGCCGGACGCTCATGCGTACGACGAGATCGCCACCGGCGACGCCGACCCGCTGATCCTCGGCGGGCACAAGTTCACGAGCCGTTTCATCCTCGGTTCCGGCCGTTACGACCTGAACCTCATCAAGGCGACCATCGAGAACGCGGGCACGCAGATCGTCACCATGGCGCTGCGCCGCTGCCGCACCACCGAAAACAACCTGCTCGACTACATTCCGAAGGGCATCACCATGCTGCCGAACACGTCGGGCGCGCGCAACGCGGAGGAGGCGGTGCGCATCGCACGTCTCGCGCGCGAGGTGTGCCAGACGGACTTCGTGAAGGTGGAGATCGAGCACGAGTCGAAGTACCTGCTGCCTGACAACGAGGAGACCATCAAGGCCACGGAAAAGCTGGCGAAGGAAGGCTTCGTGGTCATGCCGTACATGTTCCCGGACCCGATCGCGGCGAAGCGTCTTGAGGACGCGGGCGCGGCATGCGTGATGCCGCTTGGCGCGATGATCGGCTCGAACAAGGGCCTGCGCGCACGTGACTTCATCGAGGTGATCATCAAGAATGCCAACGTTCCGGTGATCATCGACGCGGGTATCGGCCGTCCGAGCCAGGCCGCTGAGGCCATGGAGATGGGTGCGGATGCGGTGATGGCATACACGGCGATCGCATCCGCCGGCAACATTCCGCTGATGGCGCGCGCTTTCAAGAATGCGATCGAGGCCGGCCGTGAAGCGTACCTGTCCGGCCTGGGCAAGGTGACGGAAGATCACGCCGTCCCGTCCAGCCCGACGAACGAGGCCGACTACATCGGCTGATTCGCGTCGGTTTCGTACGATTCGTGCACTAACGTTTCGCACTGTTTTATTGCGATTACACGACGAGGGTCGGTGGAAACGCACATTTTCGCAAGGTTTCCACCGGCCCTCTTTCGTCGAATGCGCGACACGTAGCGCAACACGCGCATGCCACGCATACCGCAGCGACAGGCAATACGTCTACTTCCCTAGAGCCGCTTTCAAATCGCGGTTCTGGAATCGCTCGTGCAGCAGGCAGTAGCCGCCGAACACGACGAGCCACAGCAGGCCGGCGATGGCGGAACCGCGCGTATCTGCGGACAGGAACAGCGTGACGTACACGAACACGTAGAACGCAATCGCAATCCAGTCGCACACCTGCCAGGCCGGCATGACGAAGCCGTCCGGCAGGAAGTCGGCGCTCTGGCGGTAGCGGCGGTGCGCAAGCATCGTCAGGATGTAGATGAAGATCACGACGGCGCTGGCGGCCGAAGCGAACAGCACGAACGCACCGGAAACGCCCGGAATCGCGTTGACCAGCGGGGAGAACAGAATCATGCAGCCGGACACGATAATCGCTTTCGCCGGCACCTTGTGATCCGACACCTCACCGAGGCGCTGCATAGCGGGCGATTCGGAATCCTGCGCAAGCTGGTATAGGTGGCGGCCCGCCGAGTAGATCAGCGAATTGAGTGCCGACGCGGCTGCGGTGATCACCACGAAGAACACGAGCGCGGCAGCCCAGTCGAGCCCAGCGTATTTGAACACCATGATAAACGGCGAACCGAACGAGCCGTCCGCGTTCTGATGGAAGTTGCGCCACGGCACGATGGCCATGATGGCCACGAGTGCGCCCACGTAGAAGATGAGGATGCGCATGATCAGCTCGTTGACGGCCTTCGGTAACACCTTGCGTGGGTTCTGCGTTTCGGATACGGTCACACCTACGAATTCGATGAGCTGGTAGGCGAAGAACACCATCTGGAAGCTCATGAAGAAGTTCATCCAGCCGTTCGGCGCAAGCTGGAAGCCGTCGGTAATGTTCGTAAGGCTCACAGTGGCACCGGAAACCGTGCCGTCCACGCCTTCGATATGCGTGGCCGGGTAGCTGAAACCGAGGAACAGCATCACCACGGCGGTGACAATCAGACCCACAATCAGCGTGATTTTGATCATGGAGAACCAGAATTCCGCCTCGCCGAACACTTTCACGGCAATGAGATTGATGCCGGTGAGCGCCACAAGGAAGCACAGTTCGATAAGCCATTTCCACGCGTTGAGGTCTATGCCGAACGTACCGAAGAACGTGACGAAATACGTGCTGACGGCTGTGATTTCGGTCATGCCGGTCAGAATGAGCACGATCCAATACGTCCAGCCGGCGAACTTGCCCCACCCGCGGCCGAGGTAGCGCGTGATGAAGTTGATGAACGTGTGCTGGCTGGGGTCGCTGTACATCATTTCGCCGATGGCGCGCATCAGCAGGAACATGATCAGGCCGACGCCGATGTACACGAGGATGATGCTCGGTCCGGTCAGCGCGATCGATTTGCCGGAGCCGAGGAACAGACCGGTGCCGATGGTGCCGCCGATGGCGATGAACTGGACGTGGCGGTTTTTCAGGCCGCGTTCCATGTCGTTGTCTTTGTCGAGGCTTTCGATGGATTTGATTTGCGCGGTTTCCGTCGCTTCGGACGTGCTTGTACCAGTTTTTCCGGTTTTCGTATTCCCAAAAGTCATAATGTTCACACCCTACCGCGGGAGCCGCACAATCTCTGCCGTTGTTCGCACCGCGAAATGCGCTATATGTGGCAGATTCGCATCTTTTCCAAAAAACGCTTTGCGACGGGTGGAGTCAGCTTGCCAAGGTTTTCAGCTTGCCACGGAGCGATTCGTTTTCGCGTTCCAGCTCGTCGATACGCCGAGCCTGTTGTTTGATGATGACAAGCGCCGTCTCGCTGTCAAGGCCGCTGCTCGCGCTGAGAGGTGCAGGCGGCACGGCGATGGCAGCCGCATCGGATGGGACGGGCACGTCAGCGGATATACACCCCCCCCCGACACGTTCGCCCCGTCCAGCGGATGCGGAGCATTTTCAATATTTGCCTTATCGGAATTGGCGATTCCTGCGATGCCGTCGAGTTTCTCCTTGCGCGTCACCGCATGAACATACAGGTTGACGAGCTCCGTAATGATTTCGCCGTTACTCATGTTACTGCTACCACTCACGGATTTGAGGACGGCAGCCTTCCAACGCGCCACACTTCGTTCTATACGTTTATACCCAATCAGTTCCGGCGGCAATCCCGCCTCGCGGAAGATTTTGGTCGGCGATTCCCCCGCAAGATACCGTATGACACACACCTGTTTGAAGGCGTTGGAGTACGTGATGCGGTCTTTCGATACGTTGGCCACCGCCGGCAGATCCCGCAACATTTGGAGCTCGTCCATGCTGAATGATCCTCCACCGCGCATCGTTTTACCCCCTTTGCTATACCCCATGATGAAGCAAGTGTATATCCGACTTCTCACAAGCAGCTTTTCAAATATTGCTGACCGTATATCACTTCAACCGGTCGGTCACACATCAATGCGGGCGATTATGGAATACCCACAACCGCCCGCATTGACTTTTATTGTGAGTGAGTCAATTCACAACTCACTCACACCGAACGCATGCGCTCAGTACGTGCGGCGACGACTCTTGACCGCCACAGCCACGCCAGCGCCACCCACCAGCAGCGCCACGACCGTGAACAGCACGGTTCCCGCAGCACCAGTCAGCGGCAGCTGAGTGACATTCTTCACGTTCAGCACGGTAGCGGTGGCATTCGCAGTGGTGTTATCGACCGGTTGGACCTGACGAAGGGCATCCTGTTCGAAAGTGACGAGACCTTCATCTGTGATCTTCACATTGAAAGTGACCCTGAAGTTCTGGGCGTAGCCGGTCGGAGCCTGAGTCTCCACAACCGTGTAGGTTCCTGCCGCAAGACCCGCGACCTTCACCAAACCATCATTCTCAGTAATGAACGTCTTGGCATCATTCTGATCGGAAACAAACGACCACGCACCGTCCTCAGCCTGCTTAAGGAACTTGCCCTCCGCATTCTTGACAACGAACTTGGCGCCGGCTAGAGGCTTGGCCTCATTCCCTTCCTTGCCAATCTTCGTGAACTGGAAACCGTAGGTCTTAAGGACAGTCTTGCCTTCACCGCTGGTACCATCCTTGGTGGTGATTGTGGCCTTGTTGTCCACACTGCCGCTCAAGCCATCCAACGCATCCTTGGTGACGGTGCCCTGGTACGACACGACGATCGTCCTACCGGCCAGCGTTGTGGCATCGGCAAAATAGATGGTCGTGGTGGTGCCGGATTGAGCATTGCCTTCCTGCGTTATCATGTACAGATCGGGATCCACAGTAGTATGATCTCCGAACTGGACCGTGAAGGCACTCTTTGCCGCAATCTGCAAACCTTTGGACGCAGTATCGGTAATGGTAAAGGGGTACGCATCCCAGCCAGCCGCAGCATGAGGAACGTCCGCGGCCACAGTGAAGTCCACGGTGTCGCCCACCTTTACGCTCTTACCGTTCACATCCACGTCATTCATCCGGGCGAACTTGAGCGGCTCGTCGGTCGGATTCGCGTTCTTCGCGTTGAACTGGCCTTCAGTCGTGATGTTGCCCTGACCGGTCGTCGTATCGGCCGCAATCCTCAGATTGGACAGTCCATTGACGGTGGTGGCCACCACAGCCGGAGTCCCCGACGTCACAGTCGTTTCGCCAGCCTTGGTGAACGTATCCTTCACCAGATACCAGCCTTCTCCGTTCACATTGACCGCCTGGCTCGTATTTGCCTGATCCTTGGCTACGGTCAGGCCAGTACCATCAGGTCCTGCCGGCGGAGTAATCCCAGCCAAGGTCTTGGCGAAGACACGGAGCTGATCCGCAGTGAACGTCGCCACATAGGCGGCTGGATTATCCTTGTACTCTGTCGGGATGCCGTTGTGGCTTCCATCAGCCACATCAGCAGCGGTGGTCACAGCTCCCTTCCATGCGTCAACCGTTTTCACTTCGACCGAGCCATCGCCAGGATTCTCAAACATGGCAAACTTGTATGGCGTGTACGTATGGCCTTCCTGTGCGTGGTTAACTTGCAGCAATGGAGCATCATCAGCCTGTGCGGCGGCGACGCCGATGGCCATGCCGCTCAGCAACGTTGCCGCGGCGGCCAGCCCTGCGAAAAGCTTCCTCATCTTCATGAGAATCTCCTCTTCCTTGATTGTTGGTTACTGTGTTCTGCAATCGCGGGAGGCGGGAACCCAACGCGCCCCCGCGATCCGCAAATCCTGTGTTATTCAGCTGAGCCGCTTCTTACGTCTCCACTGGTCGGCCGCAGCGACGGCGAGCAATGCCAGCACGCCAACTCCGCCGGCCGCAATCTGCCACCATCGTTCCGCACCCATGCGGCCCGTCAATGGCAGTGACGATGCCGAAATGTATTGGTTGGTGAACAGCATTGGCCGGGTCTTGTCCCAATTCGAACCAGCGGCACCATAATCGGTTTGCAGCTGGATCACGGATTCGACAACGGCCTTCCATTCACCGGACGTTCCGTCTTTCATCACGGACACGACCACCCGGTATTCCGCCTGCGAGTAATACATTGCGGAAGCATTACCAGCGTTCTCCGTCACAAGATATGTGTACTCGGCTTCACCTGCGTCATACGTGATGTCGCCGAAGTAAGCAACGTGATCGTCAGACGAATCGCGTTTCACCGTCACCGTGCACGCCGACTGGTTCTTGCAGGAAGCTGGCATCGGCGCGTCTGGATTGGAATCGTCTGCCTTCAGCTTGAAAGTGAACTCGTCGGAATCCTTCCAATCGCGGCCCTTCAGCTCCTTCTGCACGCCAATCGCATGCGTCAGCATGGTCTGCTTCAACGTGTTGGTGATGATCACCGTGGCTTCCTGCGATGCCGTGGATTCCGGCACCGTCACCGCATTGCCGTCAGCAAGATTTCCATCGCCGACCTTGTGCTGGTAGGAAGCCTTCCACAAGTGGCTGTCCGGTTCGACTTCCGTCACCGTGTACGTCTTTTGGGCGCCTGCCGGAATAATCACGTCGGTGGACCATTTGCCGCTATCGTCACGCTTCAGCGTGACCGTCTTATAGGTATCGTTGCCCTGTTTGATATCCACCCTGATGCTTTCCGGCTTGTCACCGTCTCCACTCCACTGCTTTTCGATATGCAGCGTCGAGGAAACCACCTGGATCACCGGATGCGGATACGGATTGCCGCCGCATGCATGATCCACGCCATCGGCCGAGTACGCCAGGCACGCGGAATCGTTCGCATGAAAACCCGGCCGACCGGAAGACGTGATGTTCTCTGACAGATCGGTGTCCGCGTCGCCCTTCACATCGGCGTATCCATCCTTGCCGGCATTCAGGTTGGCGGCATACTCGTCATACGCCTTCTGTGTCGGCTTCACGTTGTATTCCAGCGTGTACGTCACGTTGTCGGCCAGAGGCTTCAGGAATTCGACCCTGAATTTCTTCGAGGTCTCGTCATACGTCAAGGTGTAATCGACATTCTTAATCAAGGAGACCACCTTGCCGGAAGCATCCTTGGCAACGACCTTGTAGGTGCTATCCGCAAGCTCGACATAGCCGGAGAGCGTGTCCTCCATGGTCACCTTGGTGTATGCGGACGTGGTGGTCTCGCTCTTCTCAATCTCGTCGAAGATGGTATTCAGCTCCGAAGCGTTCGTCGCGCTTTTATAATAGCCGGCTTCGATATTCCCTTCACCGAGCTGGTTGTATTTCGTTGCCTTTGGGAAATTGCTGGACACCGCATGCATGAACTGGTTCTCGTTGCTGGAGAGCGAGGACGGGTTGGCACTGGCGAAGATGCCGATGGAATACACCGCGGCGCCACCATCTTTCAATTCCTTGGCAGCTTCGACGGCCTTATTTGCCACTTTACCCTCGAAGCCACTAGACGATGTAGGCGAACCATCCGCGAAAAAGATAACGACCTTCTTCGCATCGGTTCGAGCACTAGCACTGCCCATCACCTTGACCGCACGATTGAATCCATTGTCGGCGCGGGTGGCGCCAGCGGCTTTGAGTTTGCTGACTTTGTTCTTCAGACCGTTCATATCCGCAGTCAGATTGCTAACGATTTGGGAGTAGTTGTAGGTGTACCCACCACTTCGGTACATGTCATCCCCGATTTTGTCCGTTTTATCGCCGGCGAACTTCACCAGTCCAACGTGAACCAGTTCGGAACCGGCCTCCGTATTAGTATTCGCAGCTTCATCAAGAAATGCTTTAACCGCTTCTTTCAGTGCGTCTAACCGCTTGGTCCGATCCGTCTTACTCATCGGATCGTCCATCGAACCGGACACATCCAGCACCAGCGTGAAGTCGATCGGCTGGGTGGTGGTGACCGTGGTGCTGTTGACGGCGCCCTTCACATCCACGTTCACGGTGTAACTGCCATCATCGTTCTTCTTGATGCGCTTATGCTTCTCCGGAGCGCCCAACTGAGAACCGGTCTCGTTCTGCGCAACCGACTGCGCCCGATTTGCTCGCGCAATCGGTTGAGCGGACAACGTAACTGGCTGCTCATCAGGTTGTTCAGATTGTTGTTCAGATTGTTGTTCAACCTCCTGCTCAACCCACTGCTCAGTCTCTTCTTCCGTTTCTTGTTCCGTTTCTTGTTCGACTTGCTGGTAAGCCTCTTGATCTGACGGCTGCTCTTGCTCTGACGGCTGCTCTTCTCCCACCATCAAATTTTGTTCCACCGGCTGTGAATCCTCTTGCCCAGATTCTTGCAATACCGGCTGCTCGATTTGTTGTTCCAAGGCTCCCGTGGCATCTTCCGCCGCCGCTGACGAAGCAGTGACGCACCCCACGCCGGCGAGCATTGCGACCGTCGCGACGGCCGCAATGACACGACGCGTGAACAGACCTGTGCCCCTCGCCCTGTTTCGCTCAAAGACGTGTCTCATACGCCTACCCCCTTGTACCGTTAAGCGATCGGGGAAATACCTTCCTCCTTCGACCGGTATATTTGATGCGTCTTCGCTTCACATACCGTCCGACAATCGCTTCGTTGCCTAAACCTTAAGGAGAAAAACAGAGGGATACATACCCTCCTAACGAGGTAATCAAGGGGATATACTTTCCTTGAAATCGCACATATCATCGCGATTCTAGAGTATTCTTGCCCCCGTAAATCGCGATGCAAAAACTATAAGCAA
Source organism: uncultured Bifidobacterium sp. (assembly GCA_959028125.1). GTDB lineage: Bacteria > Actinomycetota > Actinomycetes > Actinomycetales > Bifidobacteriaceae > Bifidobacterium. Next base: position 97,203 of record CAUFQQ010000001.1, read on the forward strand.
ACGTTGTCATGTCTCTTTCAGAATTTTCCCCGACAAAAAAGCATCTGTCAAGTGCAACATTAACGCCATCAACCCCTAGTTGCGCTTTGGCCACCAAGCGGCATGCCTACGGACATGCCACGGACAGCGGAGCAGCCAAACCAACAACAAACCGACCAGCAACGTGGCAGCTGACACCACGCCCGCAATCACACGCACATCTTTTGCCGCATCATCCTCCGCGGGAATCTCTTCGGGAATGGCGGAACGTAATGCCGAAACCAACAGACGATGCGTATTCACACCGTACGGAGTGCATGTCATCAACGTGACCCGATCCTCGCCAGAGGTAATCTTCAATTGCGATGTGTCGTTAGGTTCGATTTCGGTAATACGATCCACCATATAGCCAAGCGTATGGCCCATCACATCGATATAGAAGTAATCACCAACCCGTATCTCATCCAAACGCGTAAACATTGAGGCTTCAACCAAACCCCGATGTCCGGTAATCACCGCATGCGTATCCTTGCCACCCACCGGCAGACTACTGCCATACAAATGCCCCGCACCGGACGCAAGCGTTTGCTCCGACGTGCCATGGTAGATCGGCAAATCCACAGAAATCTTTGGAATGCGGATGGAACCCATCACGCCATCGCCAGTATCCAGCAAACGCTGGTATTCCGCGTCTTTGGAGCTAGCGGAATCCTTGTTACCATCGCCAGTGGCGTCTGCGCCCGTCGAGCTGGAACCAGAACCGTCGCTGGAGCCAGACTGATTGTTGTTGTACAACTCGGCGAGCGGATCCTCAGCCTCGCCAATCACCGGCTGCCCCGACTTGGCGAGACGCTTGTTGTACGCCCCAGCCGCGGCGAATGCCTCGTCGGCCTGCGGATACGGCCAACCCGCGACGCTCTGTTCGGAACGGGCGGACGTGCTCGCCAGCTTTTGCGCGGACTGGTATTGCAGCACTTTCGGGAAAAGACCAATGCCGATTGCGGAGAAAATCAGCACCGCCGCAAGCACACGCAGGGCAATGGATCTACCCACGTCGGCGCGACGCTCGCGAATTTCTTCGGACACATCGGTCGCCTCGGCGAACGTCGGCGGAACGTAGGTGCGCGTGTTGCGCGTGGTGTCGTGCGAACCGCGCGAGCCGTCGTTGCCATCGTGCGAATCGCCATAAAAATCGTCGGCGCGTAAGTCCTTAATTTGCTGCGGACCGTCGCTTCTCGACCCGCCGCGCGCGCTCCCATGCGGAAAAACTGCCATCAGTCTTACCCCCTTGAACTGCCAGCCATAGGGAACATTATATTGCACTCCGCCCGCGTGCCTTCTTCCCCGACGATTCCGATAGCATCGGTCGGACCTAGGCGGTCTTTCCGGCCACAGCTCTGAGCGAACCACGTTTTATGCAAATCGTGGGTTAGGTTTTATGTAAATCATGGGTTAGACCCATCAAAACCCTTTGCAGGAGGCCGAAATTGGCATTTTTGCCAAGAGCATCTCTAACCGAGTCTATCCATGGTCAAACTGATGGGTCTATCTGGCTTATAGATGGCGGATTTGGGGCTTTGCGGAAAGGTATCTCGCTTATAGATGGCGGGTGCTAGACGAGAATAGGCGGTTCGGGGGTATGATTTATACCCCCGAACTGGCAAATGGGGCGAACCATCCGCCATCTATAAGCTAGATAGCATAAGTCAGGCCTCAGCGGAGGCAGGATTGGGCCCGACTTCCTTGTCCAGCTTGTTGCGCAACCTCACCACATCGCGCTCGAGCTCGTCGATACGACGAGCCTGCTGCCTGATAATAATGCCGGCCGTATCACCGTCGAACAGTCCGAGAGACAACGGATGAACGTCATTCGACGCAGCCGTTGCGGCAGGCTTCGGCTCAGTGGCCGTATTGGCGATGTCTTCAAGACTCCGCCTCGTCGCCAACGCACGCTTATACCGCGCCGCAAGCTGCGCTATGATCTCACCATCGGTCATGGTGTCGCTGCCGCTCACCGACTTGATGGCCGCATCCTTCCACCGCGCCACACTGCGCTCGATACGCTTGTAACCAACCAATTCCGGCGGCAGACCCGCTTCGCGGAAGATCTTGGTGGGCGACTCCCCCGCAAGATATCGGATGGTGCACACTTGCCTGAATGTGTCGGAATAGGTGATACGATCACGAGTCACATTGGAAACAGCCGGCAATCCACGCAACAGCTGAATCTCCTCGTCACTGAATGCTCCCCCACTGCGCATCGCAATACCTCCCATTGATGCTTCGTTGCTTTCTTTTGCGGATGTGCCTGCGATTCTATGGCCCTCCTTCCGTGCAATACCCCCACTTCACTCCCCTGACTAACAGCCCCCATAACGGTTCACGTTTCCAGATTCCGTTTGTTGCAACACATCCCACCGAAACTCCTTATACCCTCGAAAAATGCAATGCCCACCCACATCGGGTGGCACGTCCAAAGCAACGTAATATGGCGCAATCCAAGCAATCCCACATGAAATACAGAGCAATACAAAAAGGCCGACCCATAATGGGTCGACCTTAAATCACTCCGAATTGGTGTTCTTATCGAATACCGTCAGAGATGGGCGATCAGGCCTCGGCGTTCTGACGAGACTTGATGGCGATGGTCACGCCAGCGCCAGCCACGAGCAGAGCCACAACGGTGAACAGCATGGTTCCCGCAGCGCCGGTGAGCGGCAGCTGGGTGATGGACTTGATGTTCTTCACGGTCTTTTCAGACGTGTTGACCAGGCCCCACGGATCGGAAGTGGCGGTCAGAACAGCTGAACCGTCCTCCTTGCTGAAAGACACAGTAAAGCTCGGCATGATGTTGAGGTAGGCATCGCTGGCGCGCACAGTTTCCGTGACGGTGTAGATCTTGTTCTTATCAAGACCGGTGAAAGACAGCTTGCCATCAGCACCAGTCTTGACATCAGCAGTTGCGCCCGAAGTGGTAGCAGAAGCAGCCTTCTTGTAGGAACCGTCCTTCTGCCTCACGAAGTACAGCGTGGTGTCACCGTCCTTCACCTGGAAGGTGACGTCCTTGATACCCTTGCCGTCCGGATCAACCTTGGTGAAGTCGAATTTGCCAAACGTAGTCGGGGCCTGAACCGGGGTGCCGTAGTTGTCAAGCTCGTTGACGACACCATTCTCGACGTCAGCTTCGTCATTAATCACTGCTTCGAAGGTGACCACAATCTTCTTGCCTGCATAAGTGGACGGGTCATTCACCTTGACATCGAAAGTTGCGTTACCATTGCCCTTGAAATCATCAGTCAGAGCAACATGGAAGTTGTCCGCGGACTCAGGATGGCGAGTCTTATTAGCATCCTCCGTAAAGAACTGGAAGCTGTTAGCCTTGATGGTCAGACCCTTGCCCGGCTTATCGGCGAACTTGAACTCGGTCGGAGCCGGGTTCGCGATGGAACCAGTCAGGGTGTAGGTCAGGGTGTCGCCGATGGCAGCAGAAGTCTTATTGACCTCCTTGGTCTTTCCGGGGTTGTTGGTGTTCTTCATGTTCACGGTGGCAGCGGCAGTCGGATTGGTTAGAACCTTCTTCTCAGCGTTAACGGTGCCGGAAGCGACAATCATCGGGATTGCCTTGGTCACAGAACCAGTGGCAACCGCAGAGTCAATGAACACATAGATACCTGCAGGCAGGGTCGCGGTAGCAGTGTATTTAGCATCCGCACTACCATTCGTAGCAGGAACTGGCTTGCCCAGAGTGAACGACGTCACAGCAGTTAGTTTGCCTTCACTCTCCAGAGCATTAGCAAACTTACGGGTCTTCTCAGGAGAAGCCCACGGACGAGCAGCAGAAACATCCAGAGTGCCGGCATTCAGGGCTGCGGCCAGATGGTCCACCTCAGAATCCGTAGTATCCACACCGGCAGCCTTCAACGCGGAGTCAACGGCAGTCTTATTGTTAGAATTCGTCACCACACCGTAAGCAACGTTCTCGCCGGAACCATACTGAACATAATCGCCAATCTTGTATGCTTTCAGTTTGGCGTTGGTCAACTGTTCAGCGGTTTCAGCAGTGAACGTGAACGTCGCGTCCCTCGTCACCGTTGTAGGAGTGTCATCAGCCTGTGCGCTGGCTGCGCCCAATGCCATGCCACCGAGCAGCGTCGCAGCGGCGGCGATACCGGCGAAAAGTTTCCTCATCTTCATGAGAATCCTCTCTTCCTTATTGTTTGATTACTTGTTTCTGCAATCGCGGGAGGCAGGGATCCAACTTGCTCCCGCGATCCGCAAATCTTGGATTATCGGCCGGAACGCCCTCGAGTTGGCAGACGTTCCGACCATGCACAGCGATTCAGACGAGTCGCTTCTTGCCGTTCCACACACCGGCCGCGCCGATGAGCAGCACCGCAAGCCCGCCGACCACACCGCCGACCAGCAGCCATTGACGATCCGTCATCCCGCCCGTCAACGGCAGCGCCGATACCGCGATGTAGTAGTTGGTGAAGGCGACCGGTTGCGTACTGTCGCTCTGCGATTCGGCCGGGTCGCCGTTGTCGTCCAGCATCTTGATCACGGACGTCATGGAAGCCGTCCACGCACCGGCATCGTTCTTGGCGACGGTCACCACGACTTTGTATTTCGCCTGCGAATAGTGCAATGCGCTAATCAAGCCGCTGTCTTCCGTCACGTAGTACGTGTAGGTGGCGCCACCAGCGTTGTAGGTAATGTCGCTAAACGCCGCGGAATGGTCCTTGGAATCAGCTTTCACAACCACCGTGCACGTTTTCTGTCCGTTGCACGAAGCCGGCAACGGAGCATTGTTTTTCGCCTCCAACGTGAAGCTGAACTGGTCGGTATCCTTCCACTCACGACCGGTCAGATTCTTCTTCACCGAGATTGCGTTGCTTAGTGACACCGTCTTCCGCGTGTTGGTGATGGTCGCATTCAATGTGCCCTTATCGGCGGAAGACCACACCATCCGCTTGGTCAACTCGGCATTGTTATTCGCTGTATTGTTGACTTTGTAGGTGACGTCATATTGGTCATCGCCGGGGGTTTCCACCACGGAATACGTGTAGCCGGGCACCAGATTATCGACCGTTTTGGTCCAATTGTTGGCGGCGTTCAGCGTGATCGGATTACCAACGTTCTCCGCATTAGTAGCACCAATTGCCTTGCGCTGCAATTGCACCGTCACGAAATCGTTGGCATGCTTGTCGTTGCCGTCCGACCATTGCTTGGTGATGTTGATCTTGCCAAGCTTCACCTGCACCACAGGATGCGGATATACAGCTTCGGTCGGTTCGCAGGATGTCACGTTGTTGACCTCGGTGAGCACGCAATAGTTCAGCTTCGCATCCGCGTTGGAATAGTAGCCTCGCTGCCCAGCGGATACGTCTCCGGTATTCGCGTCTCCCGTATCCGGATAGTTGTTGCCGCTCGCATAGTCGGCATATGCAGCATCGCTTGGCTTGACTTTAAAGGAAACGTCGATGACATCAGTCTTTTCTACGACGATGCCATCAGTACCGTTGAACGTCACCGTCACCGTACGACTGTCGGAATTGTATGTGGCCGTATATCCGCTCTTCAGCGTGGTATTGCCGTTCTTCACCGTCACATATTGTGTGATGTCGGCACCGTTGGCGGCACCTGCGAACTCGACCGGATCCACCCACTGGGACAAGGTGTCGGTGATGGAGAAGACCTTGATCTTCGCAGAAGAAGTAATGCTGGAATAGATCTGATCGAATGCTTTCGTCAGATTCGCCGGATTCGTGCCGTCGAATTCCACGCCATTCACCGCATTGGCCTCACTCGCAAGATCATCCATCTTATTGGCGTCGGCAGCGGTCTTCACCACGTACAGGGCGGCGTCGCCGCGATTTTTGGCTTCAGCCAACGCGGCCGCGTAATTAAAGCCATACTCGTCGCTGCCTCCTGCGCCATATACGCCACCGGAACTGCCGTCAGGGTTCTTCCCCCAACTGTATCCGTTCGTCTCGCAATCCGCTTTGGTCGTATATTCCGGATGTGCGGTATTGCCCCAGAGAAATGAATAGGAATAGCATCCGCTATATGAGGACGTTCGGTACGTCGGATTGCCATCCGAGAGGAAGATGATGTGCTTCTTCACACCAGGGCGACCTCGCAGATTGTTTGCCTGCTCGAGCGCGGCCTCCCAGTTGGTGCCGCCACCCGGCTTTTGGGAAACGGCATCACCAATCTTGCTCGAAGACGTGGTGAACTCCTGTTTCAGCAAAGCGCTCTTGCTGAAGGTGACGACCGCCATACGCACCCGCTGGGCTTCCGGCAAAGCCGAATTCTGCGCCGTCAGCAGCTTATTGGCGAGCGCTATGGCCGCATTCCGCGCATTGGTGTCGCGGTTGTCACTATTCATACTGTCGGACTTGTCCATGACCAGCACAATGTCAGCCGGAGTGGCAGTGGTGACCGTGGAGGAGGTGCTATCACCGGATGCGGTCAGATGCAGCGTGTACTCATCGCCTTCGCCGCCATTGGTTTTCACGATGCTTTTGTTGTTCGATGGTTTCACATTGGAATTCACGATGGTCACGTGGCTCGTCTTTCCCACGGTGAACGAGCCGGTTTCGGCGTATGCATTATTGTCGCTACCCTGCTGCGTCATTGGGGAACCGTTCGCGGACACGGTGTAGTCGCTGGAATTCAACTCCCGCACCGTATACTTGGTGTCATCAGTGAAATTGTCGGCTTGCACGCGGGCAAATTGACCCCCGGCCAGCTTTATCACACCGTTGTTTTCGGTCGACGCATCGGGGTTAACGACCTGATTGGTGTGCGCATTGTACACGCTGTATTCGCCTTGGTACGGATCTTTGGAACCGTCGACGAACAGCTGGAATTGGAACTGTTTGTTCGCGTCGATGGTGCCCAGGGTTTCCTTCTCGATATCGATGGCCTTGGACGGCTTCACCGGCAGATTGAAACTGATCTTGCAGTTGGATCCGCCGTCGCCGCGTTCCAGATAGAAGAAGCTCAGATGATGTGTCGCATACGCCTTGGAATCCCACTTCTTTCCCGCTTTTCTAAATGCCTCGGTGATTGTTGCGGCAGGAGTGTCTCCATGACTCTGAACCTTGTCGTACTTGATCTTGTCGGCGGCAAAATCGATGCTGCCACCCAACGCCTGATGGATACCACCCAAATCAAGCACCAGCACATCATCGATGAACACCCACACATCGTCGTCACCGGTAAAGTCGAACACCATGTTCTGATTGTTGACTTTGCCATCTTTAGGCATATAGAAATCGGCCCCAAGGTTCATGCCGAACGAATACCTATTGTCGTCGCTGTCATTGCCAAACGGCGTGAACAGCGGGTCACGATTCCCGCTCTGGGTCTGATTGGTCAATTCGAATCGATTGCTATTGTGGTCATATTTCGCATATTTCGACGCCGCATCGAAACTGTAATTCCCTTGACCATCCGAAGTCAGCAAACCACCTTCCGGCGTGTGATTAGTCACAACGGTATTATCAGACGCACCGCCGAAGAGATAATCCAGCGATCCGTTGCCATCCGCCATGGTCGGGTAACCGTTAGTCAGCAGAGGCTTCACAATGCCCGTGTACGCACCTTTGCCATCTTGAACATAGCGGTTATAGCCGGTTTCGTCTCTTCCGTTCTTAAAATGCAACGCATGATTATTGTTGATGGAGTTGCGATTGTAATCATGCAGACCAATGCTGATACCATTCTGCTGCTCAACAGTGGCATTGACGTCATTGGCTAGTGCAGTAGAAGTGGTGGCGTAGCCCATGCCACCAAGCATGGCGACCGCGGCTACCGCAGCTACGATTCGCTTGGCAAAGTTCCCTCTTGGCTTTGCCTCAGATTCATGTACATGCCTCATGTGCATTGTCCCCTTAATACCGCGCTTCAACGCGGTTTCCGTCTCTAACACCGTCCGCGCATCACGCACCGGCACATGCTATGTCCAGTACGGATACACTTCCGGCGCTCCAATCTTGAATGTAGGAGAAAAGACGTCGGGAGATGCACACCCTAAGTGCGGGAAAGTCGAGGTATTATACCATCGTCAACCGTTGCAATCGCAACGTTTCACAATATGGGTGATACCCGAATAAAAAAGCCGGCAGGGGGCATCGGCAAACAGCGATCGTTAGCCGCGCTTCGGCCACCAAGCCGCATGCCTACGGATATGCCACGGTCGCCCGCGCAACCATGCCAGCAGCAGACCGAGCAGCAACGTGACCACCGCGGCCGTGGTCGCAATCGTTCGCGCATCCTTCGCCGCATCATGCTCCGCCGGTACCACGTCGGGAATCGGCGAGCGCACCGCAGAAACCAACAGTCGATGCGTATTAACGCCGTACGGGGTGCACGTCATCAACGTCACCCGGTCTTCGCCGGGAACGATCTTCAGCTTCGACGTATCGTTCGGCTCGATCACGGAAATACGGTCCACCCGGTAGCCGAGCGTGCGGCCCATCACTTCGATGTAGAAGTAGTCGCCGACGCGCATCTCATCCAATCGGGTGAACATCATCGCGTCCACAAGCCCGCGATGCCCGGTGATTACGGCATGCGTGTTCTTGCCGCCCACCGGCAGACTACTGCCATACAAATGCCCCGCACCGGACGCGAGTGCCGACTGCGACGTGCCATGGTAGATCGGCAGTTTCACAGAAATTTTCGGAATGCGGATAGTGCCCATCACCCCGCTGCCGGAATCCAGCAGGCTTTGATATTCCGTATCTTTGGCGCTGGCGCTGTCTGATTCGTTGGAACCGGATTCACTGGACCGCGAACTGCCCTGCGCCTGGGAGAACGGATCCTTCGCCTCGCCGAGGATCGGCTGGCCCGATGCGGCGAGCCGTTTGTTGTATTCCTTGGCCGCGGCGATCGCGTCGTCGGCCTGCGGATACGGCCAACCCGCAACCGCACGTGCGGACTGGTCCGACGTATTCGACAGTTCGTGCGCCGACCGGTATTGCAGCATCGCCGGAAAACCGCCGATGCAAATGGAAATGACGATCAACAGCGCAGCGGAGACACGCATGGCGACGGTTTTCCTGCGGCGGCCACGCCGTCTGCGCATATCGTCGGAAACGTCGATTATCTCGTTGAAAGACGGTTCCGCGCCTTCCGTACGTTCCATGTTTTTCATACGTTTCGCACGCATCACTGGATGAACTTCCGCAGCACGCGTTCCAGCTCGTCGATACGCAACGCCTGCTTGGCTATCAGCATGTCGCATTTGTTGATGGTCAGCTGTGCCTGTGCAAGTTTCGACAGCATATCCTGCGATGCGCGCGATTCCTGCGACTTGTCCGAGCCTTGCGATTGCACGACGTTGCTTCCCGACGCGCCAACGTTTCTCGTCGCGACGTCGCTTCCCGACGTCCCTGCCGCGCCAGCGCCATAAAGATCCACCACGGACTGATCCACATCGTCTCCGCGCAGTTCGATGGCTTCCAGCTCGTCATCACAATCCTGCATGTAATGGTTCGTATGTTCGTTCCTGCGCTTGTTCCGCTCCTCCTGCTGCTTCCAGCGCGCGATGCACCGTTCCACGCGCTTGTAGCCGATCAGCTTGGGGTCGAGACCCGCCTCCCGAAAGATGGCCGACGGCGATTCGCCCGCGTTGTACCGGCACATGACCTCGACCTTAAAGCGATCGGTATACCGGATATGGGATGGGCTCACGCTTTTGACCGCTGGCAGGCTGGCCAGATACGCACGCTCCTTTGCTGTGAATTTGCCATCAATCATTTTTTTACACCCCCTAAATCGCCTAAACAGCTCGATTCAGCATCATATCGGGCTCTTTCCATTAACACCCTCGTTAAAACCCTCGAACGAAAAACCCATCCCCTTCAACGAAAAGAGGGAACCAACCTTCAAACAAAACAGTCCCGCCATTTTCCACGGATAATAAAAGCTCATAGACCCCCCCCCCATAAAATTAACAAAAACTTAACCTCACCCCCAGCGCGTCATGGGGGTCACCGCGTATCCGAGCACCGTCACGCAGACTCACTAGGCTGGAAACATGACGCAAGAGCTCGTTTCATTAACCATCATCATGGCGGTGGCGGCCGTCAGCCCAATCGTGGCGCAGCTGATCCCGGGCAAGTTCATTCCGCAAACCGTGCTGCTGCTCGCCGCCGGAACCGCGCTCGGCCCGTACGGACTAGGCGTGATCGAAGTGAACGACGCCGTGAAACTCTTGAACGAGCTCGGCATGGCGTTCCTGTTCCTGCTCGCCGGCTACGAAATCGACCCCAAACGACTCGCCGGACATCAAGGCAAAGTCGGACTGCTTACATGGGGAATCACACTAGGCCTCGCCTGGCTGGTTGTGACATTCCTTCCGTTCTTCGCAAAGCAAGGCATCAACGGCATCGCCACGGTAATCGCACTCACCACCACCGCGCTCGGCACGCTTATGCCGATTCTCAAGGAACGTAACCTCGAAGGCACCCCCATCGGCGACGCCATCATCTCGTACGGAACGTGGGGCGAACTCGGCCCAATCCTTGCCATGGCCATCCTGCTATCCACCCGAACCGGCTGGCAGACCATGCTCGTGCTCGGCGCGTTCCTTACCATCTGTCTACTGTGCGCAATGCTACCCACGAAAGCACTGAAAACCGGCCATCGCCTGTACCGTTTCCTTACGGAAAACGCGAACACGTCATCGCAAACGCTCATGCGACTGACCACATTCCTGCTCATCTTCCTTGTCACCATTTCTGCACTGTTCGAACTTGACGCGGTGCTCGGCGCGTTCGCCGCAGGCTTCATCCTGCGTTACATCATCCCCGACGGCAGCAAGTCGCTGGAAATGAAACTGGAAGGCGTCGGCTACGGATTCCTTATTCCTGTGTTTTTCGTGGTGTCAGGAGCCGCGATCAACGTGCGCGCCGTGGCAGGCCGACCCGCGCTGCTCGTCGCGTTCATCGTCATGCTCATGCTGATTCGCGCGGTGCCCGTATATGTTGCGTTGTCGCTCGACAAACGCAAGAATCCGCTGTCATCGCATCACCGCGTCACCGTAGCCCTGTATTGCACGACCGCGCTGCCGATCATCGTCGCCGTCACGTCGCTGGCGGTGAAGGTCGGCACCATGCAAAGCGACACCGCGTCAACACTGGTCGCAGCCGGCGCGATTACGGTGTTCCTGATGCCGCTGCTCGGCTCGATCACATATCAGGTGGCCGACGTGCATCCGGTCACCGCGGTTCGGGAGATTGCGCACACGCCATCCGATTGGCGGACGATTGTACGCGAACATGCGCAGGTACGTGCGCTGCTGCACCATCAGGACCGGCTCAAGCGTATGGCGGAGACGTTGGAATCGCTGGAAAAGCAGGAGGGGCTGAACGGTTTGGACAGCCGTCGCGCCGAACTTGTGGAACGTGCGCGCCTCGAAATCGACCGCCAACTCAAGGAACTCGGCCTGGACCCGCAGCTCACCACCCAACTCCCCCACAACTACCGCTACCCGAAGAACTGAGAGGGCTTCGGAGGGGCGCTACTCCACGGACTTGAGGGAGCTGATGGGGTCGATGCGGTCGAGGACGGGGTTGACGAACAGCTGCACGAGCAGCGCGAAGGCCATGGTCGCCACGGCCGCGATCACGTAGCTCAGCGGCTTGACCTCCACCTCGAAATACAACGAGGGCATGTTGAGCGCCATCGTCAGCATGCCGCCGACGAGCCGGCCGAGCGGCAGGCCCAGTATCACACCCATGACGGTGAGGATCATCATCTCGCGGTTCACGTAATGGTGCACTTCGCGGTCGAAGAAGCCAAGCACCTTGAGCGTGGCCATCTCGCGCACGCGTTCCGACACGTTCGTATTGGCGAGCGTGAACAGCACCACCAGTGCCAGACCGCCGGCAAGCGCCACAATCAGCGCCACCACCGCGCCCATGAGGTCGAATTTGAAGCTGTCGGCCATGTGCGCGCAGCTTACGGCCTTCATCACCGAACTGTCCTCTTCGAGCGATTCCGCATAGTCGGTTTGCGAAGTGTCGGAGCCGGAAAGCTTGGCGAGCATGGCGTTCCACGTCAGAGCCTCGGAATCCTCGGAACTCTTGGAATTCTTGGTGTTCTTCGCGTCTTTCGAGTCGAAAAGCTTGGCGTAGTAGGTTTCGCTTACATACACATCCGAGCCGATGAGGTTGCGATTCACCGCGCTCACCTTCGCCGTCGCCTGCACGCCGTCGCCGTTGGTCAGTCGCACCTTGGAACCGGCCTTGACGCCCAGCGCGCTTGCCGCCGACTGCGCGACGATCACGCCATCGTCATCGAGTTTCAGCGAACCGGTTTTGCCGATGCCGGACGTGCCCAGTATGCCGGACGAGACCGGCTGCAACGTGACCATTTCGCCCAAATCGGACAGATGCTTTTCCGGCACCGCGACCAGCTGGATGCTTTCGCTGCCGCTGCTGCCGGCCTTGCCGCTGTCACCGTCGCCACTGCCCGCAACCGTCAAATCGCCCGACTCTATGCGCACGTCAAGCGATGACGTGACGCGCCCGTCTGACGCGACTTTCGTGCGCATCGCCGACGCGTCCGAATCGTCGGAAACCACCATCAGGTCGTACTGGTAGATGTCGCGGTATTGCTTGATGCCGAGGTCGGCGACGGTGTCGTTGATGGCCAGGCCGCAGACGATCAGCGCGGTGCAGCCGGCGACGCCGCCGACCGTCATGATGAGGCGCGACTTGAAGCGGAAAATGTTGCGCGCGGTCACTTTGCTGAGGAAGCCCATGCGATTCCAGACCGGCCGAATCCGTTCCAGCAGAATGCGCGAGCCGGCGCGCGGCGCTTTCGGACGCAGCAGCGAGGCGGGCGTCTGCCGCATTTCCTGCACGCACGCGTAGATGGTGGCGGCGAGCACGCCGACCACGAACAGCGCGATGCCGAGCGAGCCGTACAGCCAGTCGTATTCCAGCCGCAGACCGGGCATCACATACATGCCTTGCAATACGACCAGCAGGAACGCAGGAATGCCAAGGAAGCCGGCGATCAGGCCGAGGCCGCCGCCGATGAGGCAGGCGAGCAACGCGAACAGCAGGTAGCGCGACGCGACCGCCAGCCGCCCGTAGCCGAGCCCCACGTACGTGCCGATGAGCGAGCGGTCCTCTTCGACCATGCGCGCCATGGCGGTCAGGCTCATCATCACGGCCACCAGCAGGAACACAATCGGGAACGCGTTGCCGAGCGACTGGATGGAGTCGAGGTCGGATTTGAGCGCGCTGAACCCGCCGAGCGACTGCCGGTCCTGCACATACCAGCGTACTTGCGGAATGCTGGTTTTCAGCTCGTTTTCCTTGGTTTTCAGCGTTTGTTCGGTACTTGCCTTCTGCTCGTTCAATTGCGATTGCGCCTGGTCGAGCTGCTGCTTGGCTTGCGTCAGTTCGGGACTAGCGGCGATGATGGTTTCACGCATTGTTTCACGCGTGGTTTCGTCAAGTTGGGGGGTAGTTGCACCTGCGGCCGCCGCCGCACCTGCGTTCGCGCCGTTTGCCGCAGCTGCCGCGCCCGCCTGCATGCTGACAATCTGGTCGACCTGCTGGTTGAATTGCTGCCGATTCGCGTCGATTTGCGACTGCGCGTCCGCGAACTTCTTGTCGGCTTCCGCACGCGCGTCGGCGATCTTCTTGTTGCCCGCGTCGAGCAGTTCCTGCCGACGGGCCTTCTGGCGGTCGGTTTTCACGGTGCCGTCGATGCGGTCGGTCACCTGCTTGACAGTGTTTTCGTACGATTCGTCGAACGTGCTTTCGGCGGCCGCACCCTTGACGAGCAGCGTGGCGGACGTGTAGAGGGTGCCGGTCACGCCATCGGACGGCGCGAAGAACGTGTAGTCGGTGGTGGCGGTGGAACGGAACGAGGTCATGGCGGAGTAGCCGTCCGGGTTGCTCAGGTTCTGCGGATCGAGCACCACGCCCACGATGGTGAGCTTGGTCGGGAAGCTCGGCGCCTCGTCCGTGCCGTTCGTTTCATTCGTGCCGTCCGCACCGTTCGTATCGTTCGTATCGGAAGTATCGGAGGAAGCCGATTCGGGGGTTACGGTGAGGCGGCTGCCGATACGCTTGCCCGAATCGCGAATAAATTTCCTGGTTACCGCGATTTCGCCGGCTTTCTTCGGCATGCGCCCTTCCTGCAAGTATGGCTGGTCAATGCCGTCCGTGCCGATTTCCTGCATGGTCGCCGACTTGCGGCCGTCCAAATCGAACGTCACTTCCTGCGACCGTTCCGCCTGCACTTTCGCAACACCGTTCACCTTGCGCAACGCGGCGATATCGCCGTTCGACAGGCCCGCAGTGGACAGCACCTGGACGTCGTGCAGGCCCTGCGCGTCGAAAAAGCGATCGGTGCTGCGGAACGCGTCACGGCAGCCCGCGTAAATGCCGGTGAGCACGGCCACACCGAGCAACGTGATCATGGCGATGGAAATGAATCTTTTCCACGAATGCGCCCACATTCGCAGCATGTCCTTGACGAATGCCATGTCGACCTCCGTTCGTAGCCCCTCATTCCATTGAACACCATGAAGCTTGGAAAGACGCGCCAAACCGCACATCCGCAACACGTGTCCAAATCGCGCGTTCGAATCGCACAGCAATCGCGCGAATCGAACTTCTAAACCAAACAACCCGTTAAGCAAACCAGACATTCCGGAACGAACAAACCAACACTTTGCCCGCCGCTTCCCGCTACAATCGGGAACGTTCCCTCACAAAGGGCGAATCGCAAAAAAGCAAGCAAAACAAGCACATGCAAGCGTGCAACAGCACGCAACGCAAGCAGCGAGCGCAACGCACAACGCGCAATCGCAAGGAAACAGAGAAGAGGAAATCTCCATGAGCGACGTCACCGCCGCAAAGAAGCCGCGTGGAACCGACGATGTACCGGTTCCGCCGACGCTCCGTAAATCGTTGAAAAACCGCCATATCCAGCTCATCGCGCTGGGTGGCGCCATCGGCACCGGCCTGTTCTACGGCTCCAGCGAATCCATCCAGCTGGCCGGCCCGTCCATTCTGCTCGCCTACCTCGTCGGCGGTCTCGCGATCTTCATGATCGTGCGCGCTCTGAGCGAGATGGCGGTCGAGGATCCGAAGGCTGGCGCGTTCAGCTACTACGCGACGCGCTACTGGTCACGGCGAGCGGGCTTCATTTCCGGCTGGAACTACTGGTTCAACTACGTGCTGGTGGCCATGGTGGAGCTTGCCGTGGTCGGCTCGTTCGTGAACTACTGGTTCCCGAACATTCCGAAGTGGGTGTCGGCGGCGGTGTTCCTCGTGGCCATCGCGGCGCTGAATCTCATGGGCGTGAACAAGTTCGGCGAATTCGAATTCTGGTTCGCCATCATCAAGATCGTGGCCGTGCTGGCCATGATTCTCGGCGGCCTGTATGTGATCATCGCCAATGTGCCGACCGCTTCGGGCATTCGCGCGAGCTTCGCCAACTGGTTCACCGTGGACGGCGGATTCCTGCCGCACGGCCTGATGACCCGCAACGCCGACGGCACGTGGACCGGCCTGCTGATGGCGCTCGTCGTGGTGATGTTCAGCTTCGGCGGCACCGAACTCATCGGCATCACCGCCGGCGAAACCGAGAATCCGCGCACCACCATTCCGAAGGCCACGAACGGCATCATCTGGCGTATCCTCGTCTTCTACATCTGCGCGCTCGGCGTGATCATGGCGGTGATTCCGTGGAGCAAAATCGACGGCGATTCCAGCCCGTTCGTGCAGATCTTCGATTCCGTCGGCGTGCACGCGGCCGCCGGCATCCTCAATTTCGTATGCCTGACCGCCGTGATGAGCGTCTACAATTCCGGCCTGTACGCCAACTCCCGCATGCTGTATTCGCTGGCAAAGCAGGGCAACGCGCCGGCTTACCTGGGCAAGCTCAGCAAGAAAGGCGTGCCGGTCGGGGGCGTTATCACTTCCGCGATAATTATTGCGATTGCCGTTGTCGTCGTGTTCGTATGGCCGGAATTCGCGTTCAATTATCTGATGTCGATCGCCACGATCGCGGCTGCGATCAACTGGATCATGATCATGATTACGGAGATCAAGTTCCGTCGCATGGTTGCGGCTGGCGATGGCCCGGCCGAACTTAAGGGGCTGAAGGGCAAGGAAGCGCTCGACAAGATCGCGTTCAAGCTGCCGTTCGCCAATGTGACGCCGTACGTGGTGATCGCGTTCATGCTGCTGGTCGTGGTGCTCATGTGCTTCTCCGCAAGCTACCGCATCGCCGTGATCGCCGGCGTCATCTGGCTGGCGGTGCTGTTCGCCGCGTACCAGCTTGCGCTTGGCAAGTCCGGCAGCGAGCGTGGCGAGGACGCGGCGGTGATTGTCGACGCGGCTGCCGCAACCGCTGAGTAATCGCACAAAACACAAAACGGCCTCCTCTTCCGGCTTTTGTTACCCGAATCGGCTGGTTACGGTAACAAAAGCCGGATGGGAATGCCGTTTTTGCGATTAGACGGGGCGATTAGACCGGCGCGACCAGACCGACGGCCTCAGTCAGCGGTGCCGTCGGGGGTGACGGGCTCGGCGGACTCGACGGGGGAGGTATGGTCGGTCAGGTCCAGACGGAACGGCTGCGCGGGCAGGCCGTCGTCGTTGAACAGCGGAGCCGGACCCCAACTGCGCCAGGCGTATCGCATCGCCACCGGCTCCGGCACATCCGGAGTCGCCAGCGTAATCGTGCCGATGCTGCGGCTGTTAATCGGAATGCCGAATTCCGTAGCGTTGTAATCGACCACGTTCACTCTGGAATTGACGAGATCATCGATGTCGCAATCCACGAAAATCGCGGCGGTCGCCGGGTGGAACATACCGTCGGAACCGGCCAGTTCGAAGCCGGAACGTTCCGGCACGCGCACCAAAGTCGGCAGCTGGCCATCGAAATCATCGTCGCCGCCGCCGGGCGTGGTGCCTTCGAAATGCAGGCCGTGCGCATAGCGGAAGAACAGGCGTACGCGGCCGTTCGGGTCGCATCGGAAGCCCAACACCGTCGGGCCGTGCACCGGAACGCGATCCATGCCGTAGATTTGCCGCAGCGCGCAATTGGCAAGACGTTCGCCGGGCGTGCGCTTGTCCAGCGGGTGGATGTTGTCGTATTCGCCGCAGTCGATCGTGCAGATGGCGTACACGTTGTCTATGGACTGCGCGGCGTCCCATTGCGCCTCACGCAGCACCGGCCAGCGCATCGGATCGTCGCCGTCCGCAGCCGTCTTGCCGTCGATCCATTGCGGCAACTGCACGATGAGGAACGGTAGATTCTCGCTCCACAGCGCACGCCATTCGCCGATCATCATGCCGAGCAGCTCGCGGTAGAAACCGCAGTATTGCTCGTCTTCCTCGCCCTGATACCACAGAAAACCGGCCAGCGAGTAGGGCATGATACGTTCCAGCATGGCGTGGAAGGGGCCACACGGACGCCATTGCGATGTAGGGGTGAGCGGCGGCGGCCACGGGCAGGTGCCGCACTGTTCGCTCAACTCACTGCTCGTTGCGTTCGGATTGGTCTGACGCACCGTTTCCACAGCCGCGTTCCATGCGTCCATCTGCGACTGCCATTCGCTGGTTTCCAGTTCGAACTGCTGTTGCGTCTTGCCGGCGATCGCCCGCTGGTAACGCGTCAGATAGTCGCGGCCGGCATCGCTGGAATTGAGTGCGTCCTCGCTCATCCAGCAGCTGATCGACGTGCCGCCGATATAGCAGTCGACAATGCCGACCGGCAGATCGGGGTCGAGTTCGGAGCGCAGCTTGCGTACGAAATAGTAGGCGACGGCGCTCATCACGCCACTGTTTTCCGGCGACGATTCCTGCCAGCTCGACGTATTTTCCGCATTGCGATTGATTACACCGGTTTTGGGCACATTGTAGAAACGCAGCAGCGGATCGGCGCAATCCTCAAGTGCTTCGTCGGCATGCTCGCTGTTACGCAACTCAAGTTCCATATTGCTTTGGCCGCCGGCGAGCCACACTTCGCCGATAAGCACGTCGTCGAATTCGATGGCATCATTGCCCGCGACGATACGAAGCGTGTACGGACCGCCTTCCGGTTGCGCGGGCAGCATCACGCGCCACTGCGAAAAGCCGTTGACCACGTTCTGCGAAGAATAAGCATGTTCCTGCGCGATCAGGGAGCCGTCAAAGTCGTGTATTTCCGCCACAACCTCCATACCGGCGCAATCGGCAGCCAATGCGCCGAACACCGCGATGGGCTTGTTGCGTTGCAATACCATGTGCGAGCCGAAAATCGCGGCGACATGCAGCACGCCCGAGACATTACGCTCCTCCACCTGCTCCATCTGCGCCGTCATTTCGGAACCAGGCGCAATCCCCGTCGCAGTGACCATTGCTTCAGCTTCCTCATCAAACAATCCTACGTGCCTATCCTAAGCCACTTTCCTACCAAAATGCATGAAGCGTCACCTAAATAAGCACATGCTTGCCCACACAAACGTCATTTTCAGCGATCGAAACGTCGCTTCGGTAGGGGCTTAATCGCAATTCCCAACGGAAACAACATTCCAACGGCCCGAAACGTCGCTTCCGTAGGGGTTTCGCAGGAAAGGTATCACGATTGCGCCGCGACGAATTTTTTACGATTTCGCGGCTCACTTTGTGGACTGGATACGTACCAAAACAGCCGCTCCGGTAGGATGGACCCCAGTTTGCAGGACAAAATCCATGCACGAAACCACGAATTTCATCTGCGAATGGTAGAAACCCGAACGCTTTTCAAGCGTTCACCCCACTACACAAAAGGAGTGCCAAGTACAATGGCTGCACAAATTTGGTATGAGAACGACGGCGATCTCTCGGTCCTCGAAGGCAAGAAGGTTGCCATCATCGGTTACGGTTCCCAGGGCCACGCCCATGCGCTGAACCTGCGCGATTCCGGCGTCGACGTCGTCGTCGGCCTGCGCCCGACCTCCAAGTCTGTCGAGCACGCCAAGGAGCAGGGTCTGGAAGTCAAGTCCGTTCCGGAAGCCGCCGCCGAGGCCGACATCATCATGATTCTGGCTCCGGATCAGTATCAGCGCACCATCTGGGCCAACGATATTGAGCCGAACATCAAGCCGGGCGCCGCCGTCGCCTTCGCTCATGGCTTCAACATCCACTACGGCTACATCAAGCCGACCGAGGACCACCCGGTCTTCATGGTCGCCCCGAAGGGCCCGGGCCACATCGTGCGTCGTGAGTACGCCAACGGCCGTGGCGTTCCGGTCGTCGTGGCCGTGGAGCAGGATCCGCGCGGCGACGCTTGGGACATCACCCTGGCTTACGCCAAGGCTCTGGGCGCTCTGCGTGCAGGCGCCATCAAGACCACCTTCACCGAGGAGACCGAGACCGATCTGTTCGGCGAGCAGAACGTGCTCATGGGCGGCGTGAACAAGCTCGTTGAAATGGGCTTCGAGGTCCTCACTGACGCTGGCTACCAGCCGGAGATCGCTTACTTCGAGGTCTGCCACGAGCTGAAGATGCTCGTCGACCTCATGAACGAGGGTGGCCTGAACAAGGCCCGTTGGTCCTGCTCCGACACCGCCCAGTACGGCGACTACACCAACACCGTCATCAACGAAGACTGCCGCAAGCGCATGCAGTACCATCTGAGCCGCATCCAGGACGGCTCCTTCGCCAAGGAGTTCATCGACGATCAGGACGCTGGCGCTCCGAAGTTCAAGCAGCTGCAGGAAGAATACGGCAACGTGCGTATCGAGAGCGTTGGCCCGAAGCTGCGCGCCATGTTCTCTTGGAACAACGGCAAGGATGACGACGCTGACATGGCCACTTTCACCGGCAAGATCGCCCGTGGCTGAGTAACGTCTCGCATTCATTGCGATTAATCGCATTAACTGCGATTGAAGGCCGCCGCCCAAGTTGGGTGGCGGCCTTTCGTTATGCCGGAACGTACGCAACCGTCGCACGCACGACGATATGCAAAAAGCGCCGTCCGCATGAAGCGGGCGACGCTTTCTAATTCGCTAAATAGCTTATGCAGCTAGCGAAGCAATCTCACTGAACCTGGGTACGAGCGATCTTGCCGTTGAAGGACTCGGCCATATCGGCATCGGCGTCCACCTGGTTGTTCCAGGAGAACATGGCGCGCAGCTTCGGGCCAACGGTCTCCAGGTGCGGGTGGCTGTACTCTTCCTGCAGCTTCTTGAACTTCGGAGCGCCTGCGGCCTGGTCATCCATGAACTCCTTGGCGAAGGAGCCGTCCTGGATGCGCTTGAGCTGGTACTGCATGCGCTTCTTGGTCTCCTCGGTGATGACCGTGGAGGTGTAGTCGCCGTACTGGGCGGTGTCGGAGCAGGACCAACGGGCCTTGTTCAGGCCACCCTCGTTGGCCAGGTCGACCAGCATCTTCAGCTCGTGGAACACCTCGAAGTAGGCGATCTCCGGCTGGTAGCCAGCCTCGGTCAGCACATCGAAGCCCATATCGCACAGGTGGTTGATGCCACCCATGAGGACGTCCTGCTCGCCGAACAGATCGGTCTCGGTCTCCTCGGTGAAGGTGGTCTTGATGGCGCCTGCACGCAGAGCGCCCAGAGCCTTGGCGTAAGCCAGGGTGATGTCCCAAGCGTCGCCGCGCGGATCCTGCTCCACGGCCACGACGACCGGAACGCCACGGCCGTTGGCGTACTCACGACGCACGATGTGGCCCGGGCCCTTCGGGGCGACCATGAAGACCGGATGGTCCTCGGACGGCTTGATGTAGCCATAGTGGATGTTGAAGCCATGAGCGAAGGCCAGAGCAGCGCCCGGCTTCAGGTTCGGCTCGACGTCCTTCTTGTACACGGCGGCCTGGTACTGGTCAGGCAGCAGGATCATCACCACGTCGGCTTCGGCAACGGCCTCGGCAACAGGCTTGACCTCAAGGCCCTGCTCCTTGGCATACTCCACGGACTTGGAGGTAGGACGCAGGCCGACGACGACGTCGACACCGGAATCGCGCAGGTTCAGCGCATGAGCGTGGCCCTGGGAACCGTAACCGAGGATAGCCACCTTCTTGCCATCGAACACGGACAGATCGGCGTCCTTTTCGTACCAGATAGTTGCTGCCATAATTGGCGCTCCTTTATTGTTTTTTGCGATTCGGAACTTGCTTTTTCCGAACAAACTCGCTATTTTCTATTCTTTTTTCGGTTGTTATCACGGCGAGTGATTCCTAGGATGTTGCTCCCCCCGGATTGTGTCCGAGGAACCACTCCGCCTCTCCTGCGGAACTGTTCTAGTACCGCTTTCTTTATGATGTCTGTTGACGTTCACATAGTGGCTATATTCACGTCAAACGTTTTTTCTAAGGCTCCGAGCCACCCCAAGCGAAGCAGCCCGGCAAGCCGGTCGGCGTCACTTGGTGAAGTCGACGTTCTTCGTTTCCTTGCAGCTCAACACCGCGATGAGGCAGCACAGGGCCATCACACCGAGGTACAGGCCCACGGAATGCACGCCCCAATGATGGGACAGCCAAGTGGCGATGGTCGGCACGAAGGCCGCGCCGACGATGGCAGCCAGGTTGTAGCCGATGCCGGAGCCGGAGTAACGCACGTTCGCGTCGAACAGTTCCGGCAGGAAGGCGCCGATCGGACCGAACGCGGTACCCATCAGAGCGAAGCCGATGCACAGGAACAGCAGGTTGGTGGCGAAGTTGCGCTGACCGACGACCGCCGGATCAAGCAGGAACGGGAACAGCAGGGCGAAGGCGATGAGGCAGCAGGAGGAGATGATGATCACGCGCTTGCGGCCGAACTTGTCGGCGTTCACGCAGGAGATCACGATGAACGCGGCGAATACGCAGACGGCGATCATCAGCATGAGCAGATACTCCTGGTTGGTGAAGCCCAGGTTGCCGCCACCCTGCTCGACGGTCTTGGTGCCCCAAGCGAGGGACCAGGTTGCCAGCGTGTAGAACAGCGTGTAGGTAACAGCCACCAGGAACGTTGCCTGGATGACTTCCTTCCAGCTCTTCTTGAACACTTCAGTAAGCGGAGACTTGACAACCTTCTTCTGCTCCTGGGCCATACGGAAGATTGGGGTCTCCTCCATCTGCACTCGCACGACGAGACCGACGATTACGAGAATCGAGGACAACAGGAACGGCACACGCCAACCCCAAGCGAGCATCGCGTCATTGTCGTTGAAGGTTTCCAGCAGGAAGTAGGTGCCGTTCGAGAGGAAGAAGCCGATCGGGGCGCCCAGTTCCGGGAAGGAGCCGTACAGCGCGCGCTTGTCTTCCGGAGCGTTCTCGGTAGCCACCAGAGCAGCACCAGACCATTCGCCGCCCAGGCCGATGCCCTGCACGAAACGGCACAGGCACAGCACGGCGACGGCCGCGACACCCCATTGGTTGTAGGTCGGCAGGCAGCCGATCAGGAAGGTGGCAATGCCCATGGTGAGCAGGGAGACCACCAGCGTGGTCTTGCGGCCCATACGGTCGCCGAAGTGGCCGAACACCAACGAGCCCAGCGGACGGGCGATGAACGCGATGGCGAAGGTCAGCAGGCTGGCCAGCAGCGCGACGGTCGGATTGGTGGTGTCTCCGAAGAACACCTTCGGGAAATAATTCGCAGCGGCGGTGCCGTATGCGTAAAAGTCGTAGAACTCGATGGCGGTGCCGACCATGGATGCTGCGATCACGGTTTTGACCGAATCGCGGACCATCGCCTGCGCTTTGCCAGCGGCCGCTTCGACTGTACTCATTGATGTACTCCCTGTACGTCCTGTTACCGGTTCCCAACTTCCGCCGATAACGATGTTGTTTGTAGTTTTTCTGTTTTCTGTTGTGCGCTATGCCGGCCGGCTTCAAAAGGTTTTCGCTGCGTCTGCCTTGTGGGCTGCAACAAAAATGGCCCCGCATTATGCAGGGCCATCAACGTGTATTCCATGCGCGCCTCAAACCCTGCCTTCGTTGGCGAGGGATTGAAGCCGCAATGCTCGAATCAGTCCGCCAACGAAAGCGGAATAATAATTCGTGCGGACAGCAGTACGTGTGCGACCATTCCGTTCATCTTGGCGAACCTCCTTTCGCAAAGTCATTTCCCCGGGCGGGATTTCCGCTCGAACTAAGCCGTAAACATAGGCGCGTCCATCTCCCCTATCCACTAAAGGTTCACTATGTGGACGCGCCGTTTCGCTTTATTTTCCAATCATTGGCGATCTAGCACCGTCATAGTCGCCGTCATTGTTGCGATTTCAACCGCAATGTCAGCAGACCCGCCAACAGCATCGAAACAGTGGCGACAGCGAAGATCAGCACGGTGGCACCGGTCGCCACAATCACCGCGGCGCAGGCAGCGACGCCCAGTATCGTGCCGAACGTATTGGCCAGACTATAAGCGGCAAGCGATCGGCCCACGGAACGCACATCCGGCAGCATCGCAAGATCCAAGCTTTGGCTGGCGCCATCGAACACCACGTATGCGAAGCCGGCAAGCAGGGCGTACAGCGCAACCGCCAGGAAACCGTCGTCCATCAGCAACGGCAGCAGCGCAGCGACCATGAACAACACGGCGGACGCGACGGCCGGAATACGCAGATCGCCGAACAGGCTGACGATGCGGCCAAGCAGCAACGCCGCAATCAAAGCACCGACAAACGTACAGATGGCCATGACCACAACCACCGATCCGGCACCGGCAATGCCGAACAAACCGGCCTCATCGGTATTGCCGACGATATTCGGCGCCAGATACCACTGATATACGGCGATTCCGGCTGTGGCCGCAACGGCGAACATGCGGGCCGCGAATGCCACAGAAAACTTCGGCGCGTTCTGCGGCGGACGGTATTGCGAGAAGAAATCGCCTTTCTCAACATCCCTACGCGGCAGGTAGCTGCTGGCCCCTTCGAACGGCAGTACCAACAGCGTAACGACGGCCGCGACGACAAGCCAACCCGCGAATACCAGCATCGCGAAACCCGTAGTGCCATCCCAACCTTCGCCACCAGCATGCGGCGTCAGCGCAACAGCCACGGCGACGCCGACCAGCTGGCCAAGCGCCAGCCCCTTGCCGTGCCAGGAATCGGCGCGGTCGCGGAACTTGTCAGGCACACGTTCGCCGAACGCGGCGGCGAACGGTATGGCCGCCATCGCATACGCGGCCTGCGTGGCCAGCCAGAAGAACACGGCCCACGGGAGAAAATCGCATGCGGAAAGAATCGCCATGCAGATAGCCGCCAATACGCTGCCGCTGACGATCCATGGCGTACGGCGCCCGAACCGGCAGTAGGAATGGTCGGAACCGACGGCGATGCATGCGTTCAGCAGGAACGTCATGATGGCACCTGCGATGACGAGCATCGCCAAATCCGTGACGCGGTTGATTCCCGACAAACGGCTGACGGTTTGCGGAATGAGCACCGTGTTGAACGCCGCCATCGGAGCGGACAGCAGCATTGAGCCAAGCGCAAAACCCGCAACGAGCCGGTTGGCCTGCATTGCGGTCGGCTTGGTGCCGTCCGGAGCGGTCATCGGGTCGCGCAGGTCGAGGAAGGACGATTCGAGGTTCGGCACAGCCACGTCAAGATGCGCGGCCGCGGTTAGGGGCGCTCCACCTTCCGAGGCGATGCGCGCGGCCTGGGTTTCCGGACGCTCGTTGGACGCTTCCGGAATACGCGGATGCTGCTGCACCGACAGCCGGCGCATGGCCGCCTTCGCTTCGGGAGTCAGGGTCTTCTCATAATCGGGGCGATCGTCGATGCCCGGGCGGATGAACACCTGGCCGGGCAGCGGCTGCGGTTTGAATTCGTTATTCTGATTGTCTTCGGTCATATCTGCTGTTTTCTTGGCTTATCGCGTTTTCTGCTTGTCGCGTTTCATGTGCTTCGATACTCCACGCATGCGCCCGCCCGCTACGAGCGACACATACGAAAATCGCCCGGACGCATTGCTTCAGCGCATTCGGGCGATTCTTCAACGCAACTTACAATACCAACACGTGCGGCCACTGCCGTCCGCCCGACGGACCGGGTGCGACGGACCGGGTGCGCGACCGCAAGGTGGAACGCAATCGCAAGGCCGTACGTAATCGCAAGAAAATACGTAATCGCAAGAAATTTTCCGTCAGGCGACGACAGGCGGATTGGCGATCAGATCATCCGAACGGTGGTCTCCCGCGGAATCCTCCCATTCCAACATGGCGACCGGCGTAGTGTTGTCCACACCGAGACCGCGCTTCGGCTCGAACGTCAGCGTGGCCTGGCTGGTTTCGCCGCGCCAGGTGAAGCTGATGGACGTGTCGTCATCGGTGGTGTACGAGAACGTGCCGTCGAACGCGTCGAGCTCGTTGCGGAACTTCGCGAGCGCGTTCAGCGCCTTGACCACCGGACGCTTGAGATTCTCGTCGATTTCCGCGGTGGAATAGTAATGGCGGTTGATGTCGCGGCCGTTGTTCGTCTTGCGCAACAGCTCCATGTCGTTCCTGCCGGCAAGCGCGCCGACATAGTAGACCTGCGGCACGCCCGGCAGGAAGAACTGCACCGCGCGGGCGGCGATGTAGTGCTGGTCGTTGCACCCGAGCGCCGAATAGTAGGTGCTGTTGACCTGGTAGAGGTCGAGATTGGATGCGGCGGCGCCAGTGGCTGCCTGGGATTCGCCGTGGGTGTTGGCGTGGATGGTGTTGACGAGGTTGTCGACGTCCTCATCCGGCACCAGGCCCTTGAGCGAGCGGTCGAGCTGGTCGGAGCCGATGTCGATCACGCCGATGCCGTCGTGCGTGTCGAGCACGGTGACGGCGTTGTTCGGGCGGATGTCGGTCCAGTGGGCGACGGGCTCGACGTGGCCGGTGCTCAGCGCATGCAGCAGCAGCGGAGGCAGGGCGAAGTCGTAGACGCGGTCCACCTTGGATGCGATTTCGACCTGCTTCTTGTAGTAGGAGTGCACTTCGATGAGGATTTCCAGACCGCGCTTGACGCCTTCCTCACGCAGACGGGAGATCAGCTTGAAGGTCTTCGGGGTCATGAAGCAGCTGGTGCCGGCTTCCTTGGCGCCGTAGCCGACGGCGTCGAGGCGGATGTAGCTGACGTGAGAGGCGGCCATCTGGTCGAAGATCGACATGAGGTATTCCCAACCCTTGTCGGAATCGGTGTCGATGTCCACCTGCTGCGGGGTGAAGCTCACCCAGACCAAGCGCGTCTTGCCGGCGAACTTGTAGTGGGTGAACGGCAGGCCCGGGCGCGGACGGTAGATGCCGGCCAGGTCCTCTTCGGTGGCGCCGTTCGGGAAGACGGAGCTCATGGTGAGGAACATCGGATAGTATTCGGACTCCTCGCCCTTGGCCAGCACGTCTTGGAACTGCTTGGATTCCCAGCTCATGTGGTTGACGATGGCGTCGACCATGATGTTGTGGGTCTTGGAGAGTTCGGCGACGTCGTCCCAGCTGCCGAGACGTTCGTCGACCTTGGTGTGGTCGATCGGGTCGAAGCCTGCGTCGGCGCCGTCGAACGGGGTGAAGAACGGCAGGATGTGAACGCCGTCGTACACACCGTCGAAGCGGGTGCGCAGAATGTCGGTCATCGACTTGATGGTGCCGTCGCCAAGGCGGTCGGCGTAAGTGATGAGCTGCACCTTGTTTTTCATGGAGCCTCCTTCGGTTCCAAAAAGTCGTTGCGAGATTCTTTGCGGGAGTCCTTACGGCCATTCCCACGGTTGTGTCGAACCGGTTCGATATTACCGCAAAATGGGGCTCGACACCAAAACCGCAACCGGTGTTCGGGCGTGTCGAACCGGCTTTCGGCCGAATCGCGGCGCATGTCTCCGGCGCCCGATTCGGAAGCGACGGACATGCGGGGGCAGCCGCGAGCGCAGGGCCCTCAGCCTTGGGCACAGGACTTCAGCTGCGGGCGCAGTCCGTAAGCTGGCCGACCTGCTTAAAGTAACGGTCGGGTTCGAGGCCGTCGACGGTCGCCACGTTCGTCATATGCACGCCGTCGAGGCCGCCGTATTCGACGATCACGTCCAGCACGCGCTCCTGCCACGTCGGTTCAAGATACGGGTCGACGGCGTTGCTGCCCAACGCGCGCATCGCACAGACAAGCGCATGCGCGCCCCAATTCGACGTGCCGGCCACCACCAGCTGGTCGGTCGGCACCGTGCAGGCGATGTTCTCGCCGTGGTCGACCACCCCTTCGATGGCGTAGTCCTCCACACGGCCCATGCCGATCTCGTTGCCGCCGTCGCCCACGCCGATCGTGTGCAGGCCGAGCAGCGTGAGCTGGCTCAGCGGCGCGGTCCATTCGGTGATGTCGATGCCGCGCATGTTGTGCGGGCTGCCGTCGCGCGCCGGGCCGACGCGTTCTATGTAGACGAGCGTGTCGATATGTTCGGTTTTGGCAAGGTCGATGGCGCCGTTGAGCCAGGCGTCGAAACCGCCCTTGGGATTGGCGTTCGGCGCGATCAGCACGTGGTCGTCCGGCAGGAAACCCAATGCGGACGGGCGAATCACCGGCGCGCAGCATTCGTCGCTGACCAGCCATGCGTCGCCGCCAATCGCACGCAATGCCATGCATACTTCCAGCGCACCCAACGGGCCGTCCGTTTCCGCAGCGGGTTGCGCGGCCTTCGGAATGTAGAAGCCGGTGACCACCAGCGCGCGGGCGGGCCGACCTTCCTTGCTGCCCGACAAGTGGCGTGCGGCTCGGAACAAATCGCCGCGCGAATACGTCATCAACGTTTCGGAACCGCGTCCGACGTCGGCTCCCGCCATGCGTGCGATACGCGCGATTTTCGGATAATACCGCCAATCCAGCATGCTCATGTTGCGTTCCTTCCGTGGTCTGGGTTTTGTTTTTGCGATTGCGATGCGTTGCGCGTAAGGGGCGTGCGGTTCATCCGACGGCCGGCAGCCGTGTCAGCCGGCCGCCGCGTTAACCGATGGCGCCGAGGGGGTCGCCGTATTGCGCGGTGTCGCCGACCTGCGCCGATCGGTGCAGTATGCCGGCAACGGGGGCGGTGATTTCGGTTTCCATCTTCATCGCCTCGAGTACGACGATCGGCTCGTTTTCCTCAACGTGCGCGCCGTCATCGGCGAGCCAGCGGACGACCGTGCCGGTGATGGTCGATTCGATAGGGGTGTCTTGGGTGCTTGCGATATCCGAGTTTGCGGCGGTCTGCGTGCCCGATCCTGCTGGAACGGACTTTTGATAGGCGTTCAGCAGGGCTTGGATGACCGATTCGCCAGAATCGGACGTGAGGGCAGGGTCCCCCGTTGCGCCGGCTCCAGCCAATCCGGCCAGCCCCGCGCCCAGCGCGGCGACGGAGGCGAGCGAAGCGGGCAGGCCCAATCGCACGCGTTTGCCATCGACCTCGACCCAGCTTTCCACCGGTTCGGGCGCTGCGGCCCGGCGACCCGGTTTGCCGTCGGCCAGCGTGCGCACGTCCACGGAAGGCAGGAATTCCTCTTCGATCCAGCGCGTGTAGACGCCGAAATCGCCGTCCGTCGCCACGAAAGCTGGCTGTTCGAGCACGGCCTGGTCGAATTTGCGGACCGTTGGCACGCCGGCAATCGCCAGCTCATCCAATGCGTGACGGGCGCGCGTCAGACAGGCCGAACGCGACGGCGCGGAGACGATCAGTTTGGCGATCATCGAATCGAACTGCCCCGGAATCGCGCCGCCTTGCGCAACGCCGGAATCGAAGCGGATGCCCGGTCCGGTCGGCACGTTCAGCCGCTCGACGATGCCGGGGAACGGTACGAAACCAAGGGATGGACCCTCCGCGTTGATGCGGAACTCGATCGCATGCCCATGCGGAACGGGGGTGCCGTATTCCAAGCCGGGAATGTCGGTGACATGCGCGCCTTCGGCGATCGCCAGCTGAGCGGCCACCAGATCGACGCCCGTCACCTCTTCTGTGACGGGGTGTTCGACCTGAATGCGCGTGTTGACTTCCATGAACGACATCGTGCCGTCCGGATCGACCAGAAACTCAACGGTTCCGGCGCTTTCGTAGTGCGCACGGGAGCAGATGGCGACGGCCGCGTCTTCCAGCGCCCGGGTGGTTTCAGGGGGTAGGAACGGCGCTGGTGCCTCTTCGATGAGTTTCTGATTGCGGCGCTGCAGCGAGCAGTCGCGCGTGCCGACGGCCACAACGTTGCCCGCGCCGTCGCCGAGGATCTGCACTTCGACGTGGCGCGGGCGGGCGAGGAATCGTTCGATGAAGCAGTCGCCGTTGCCGAACGCCAGCTCGGCCTCGTGCGTGGCGGATACGAACGCCTCGCGCACGTCTTCCAGCCGGTGCACCACTTTCAGACCTCGACCGCCACCCCCGTAGACGGCTTTGATGGCCAGTGGCAGGCCGTGTTCCTTGGCGAACTTGATGACTTCGGCGGGGTCGTGCACCGGTTCCGTGGTGCCGGGGGCCATGGGCGCGCCGACTTCGGCCGCGATGCGGCGCGCTTCGACTTTCGAGCCGAGCGCGCGGATGGTGGCGGGCTGCGGACCGATCCACGTCATGCCGGCGTCGATGACCGCCTGCGCGAATTCCGCGTTTTCGGCAAGGAAACCGTACCCGGGGTGGACGGCGTCGACATGCGCCTTGTGCGCGGTTTCCACGATGGCCGCGATGTTGAGATACGTGCTTTGCGCGTCGGATCCGCCCAGTGCGTAGGCCTCGTCGGCGGCGTGCACGAACAGCGCGTCCGCGTCGGGGTCGGCATAGGCGGCGATGGCGATGCGGCCGGTGTCATGGCAGGCGTGGATGACGCGCATGGCGATTTCGCCACGGTTGGCGATGAGGATGCGCCGTAGTTTCGGGGTTGCGGACGATGGCGACGACAATGATGGCGACGGGGATGGGAGCGCCGTTGAGGATGGTGCAGTCGATGCGGATGGCATTATCGAACCTCCTTGGTGGGGTACGCAGGTTGCGGAGTAGACGTGACATGGGCGGAAACGACGTGGAAGCGGACGCATGCGCCTGGTGGCAACTGCCCGGCCACGTCCAACGATTCCGGTTCAAGCACGGCGATTACCGGATATCCGCCGGTTACAGGCTGGTCGCGCAGAAAAATGACCGGTTGTCCGCTGGTCGGCACTTCGATTGCGCCGGATGGCGTGGCCTCGCTGGCCAGTTCGCGCGTGTCGGTGCGTTCCACGGGTGCCGCTCCCGAAAGTCGCAGGCCAACACGGTTCGACTGCGCGGTCACTGTCCACGTTTGCGTCAGGAATGCGGACAGGCCGGCTGCGGTGAACCAGTCGTCGCGCGGTCCCAATCGCACGTATAAATCCGTAGGTCTGCCGGGTTTCGGCAGGTCGGTCGGCCATGGCTGCGGCAGGCCGACGCCGGCATCGCACGCCGTGGACGCGGTACGTATGGCGAGCCGCTGTTTGGCTGCGATCGGGCGCGGGCCGATGCCGCTCATCGTGTCCGTTGCAGCCGAACCGAGGGTTGTCGCGACGCCGAAACCGCCGCGTAC
Source organism: uncultured Bifidobacterium sp. (assembly GCA_959028125.1). GTDB lineage: Bacteria > Actinomycetota > Actinomycetes > Actinomycetales > Bifidobacteriaceae > Bifidobacterium. The sequence goes on from CAUFQQ010000001.1 coordinate 127,633, forward strand.
GGCCACATAATCGCGCAGGCCGCTGGTCGGCGGGGCGATTGACAGCACGTCCCCGTCACGCAGCAGAACCGGTTGTTGCATGGCGATTGTGGTGCGGTCGGCGGCATCGTTCGATGCGTTCAAGACGGTCCGGCCACTGCATCCACCGGGGGAATTTGGGGTGAACGTGCCGTTTGAGCCGCCTTGACTATCTTGCGATTGCCGGCTTCCGGTAATCGTCACATCCGCCGAAGCGCCCGTCACCGCCACGACCACACTGCCGATGGCACGCATGCGCACGCCACCACCGGTGATTTCCAACACGGGGGTATTAGCGGGGTTGCCGACCAGTGCGTTGGCCAAGTGGGAAGACGTGCGATCGGCGGCGCCGGAACCGGTCACACCCATGTTCGCGGCGACACGGCCATCATCTTGGAAGGTGGTGAGCAGGCCCGAGCGGAGGACTTCGAGAGCCGGAGTCGAGGCCGAGACGGACATGGAATCTGGCGCCTGCGAAACTTGAACGGAATCGGACACAGAGGCAGAAACAGAAGCCGAACCGCCGGAAACGGCGTCACGCACGGGCGTAAAACGCACGGTGTCGCCGGGCTGCAACAGCGCGGGCGGGTCGGCCCGCTCGTCCCACATCGGCGTTTCCGTGTGGCCCAGCAACTGCCAGCCGCCCGAGCTGACGCGCGGATACACGCCGGAAAACGTGCCGGCAAGCCCCACCGCGCCCGCGGGCACGCTCAGCCGTGGCACTTTGCGGCGTGGCACATCGAATATCGGGTCGCCGCCGGTCAGGTATGCGAAACCGGGCGCGAAGCCGACGAACGCCACGGACCAGGCGGTATCGCAATGCCGGCGCACAACCTCGTCAACGGAGATGCCCAGCAGGTCGGCTACGCCCGCCATATCCTCGCCATCGTAAATCACCGGAATTTCAACGATTCGGGAATGCCGTTCCATGTCGGCGGCAACGTTCAGCGCGCGAATCGCGGCGGTCAGTTCGACACGCGACGAAAGCAGCGGATCGAAGGCGACGTAGACGGTGCGCGCAGCGGGAATGAGTTGTTTCACGCCGGCGAAAACGGAGGTCGCGCTCGGCTGTGCGGCCCGCTCGGGCGATTCCGCAGTTTGTTCCATGGCATGTTTCACGGCGCTCTGCAACACGGCGAACACCCGCAGGGTCTCGTCCAAATCGGTGAGCTCCACGAGTATGCCGTCCGCACCGCAAGTCAGGAATCGCATGTCGCCACCGCCTTAATCCCGCGCGGCCGATGCGGCTGCGTCGCCTGCGAACGCGCGTATCGCAACGCCTTCCGACTCCAAGCGGGCGCGGACGGCACGCGCCATCGCCACAGCCGAGGGCGAATCGCCATGCACACAGACGGAATCGGCGTTGAGCGGCACCACGGTGCCATCGATCGCCACCACCTCATGCTCGCGCACCATGCGCAGCACGCGCGCCGCCACTTCGGCCGGATCGGCGATCACTGCATCCGGCAAGCGGCGCGACACCAGCGTGCCGTCCGCGTTGTACGCGCGGTCGGCGAACGCCTCGTGGAACACACGAAGCCCGGCCTGCGCGGCCAGGCGGCCGACCACGGCGCCCGGCTGCGTCAGTATCGCCAGCGATGCGTCCACGGCGCGGATCGCGTCGACCACGGCGGCGGCCTGCGATTCGTCGCGGACGATCCGGTTGTACAGCGCGCCATGAGGTTTCACGTACCGCACCTGCGCGCCGACCGACCGCGCCATGCCTTCCAACGCGGCGATCTGGTACATCACGTCCGCCTTGAGCTCGTCGGGGGACTCGTCCACATAGCGGCGCCCGAATCCGGCCAGGTCGCGGTACGCCACATGCGCCCCGACCATTACCTCCCGCGACGCCGCGTATGACAACGTTCTCAGCATGACGGACGGGTCGCCCGCATGGAAGCCGCACGCCACGTTCGCGCTGGAAACCACGTCGAGCAGCGCCTCGTCGTCGCCCAATTTCCAGCGTCCGAAGCTTTCGCCCATATCGCTGTTCATATCGATTCCGGTAACAGAGCCGGCCACGACAGCACTCATCGCACTCCCCCTCACACCATGTATTCCAAATCGCGTTTGCTGGTGATGAACATGTGCCCCGGCGCGTGCGTGATCGCGAATTCCGGTTTGGACACCATCACCGCGGCCTGCGGGGTCACGCCGCACGCCCAGAACACCGGCACATCGCCCGGCTCCAACACGGGGGCATCGCCATAGTCGGGATGCATGATGTCGTCGACGCCGATCGCGGACGGCTCGCCCACACATACGGGGGCACCGTGCACGGACGGGTAATAGCCGGAAATCCGGCATGCGTCGGCCACCTGCGTAGACGGAATGCCACGCATCGACACGACCATCGTCGAATGGAACGTGCCGGCCGAACGGCACTCGATCGACGTGTCGTACATCGGCACGTTGCGGCCTGCCGTGATGTGCCGCACCGGCACGCCCGCCTCCATCAGCGGAAACTCGAATGTGAAACTGCAGCCGATCACGAACGTGACCAAATCGGATCGCCAATACTCACGAATATCGGGCACTTCGGCTACCAGTTCGCCACGCTTCCACACGCGGTACAACGGCACGTCGGTACGGATGTCGGCGCCCGGCGCGGTGACGGGTGCGGTGACGCCCGGCTCCATCACTTCCAGCAGCGGGCAGGGTTTGGGATTGCGCTGCGCAAACAGCAGAAAATCGAATGCCTGCTCCTTGGGCAGAATCATCAGATTCGCCTGCGCGTAGCCTTGCGCGATGCCGCAGGTCGGGCGGACCAGGCCGTCACGGAACGCGGCGCGCGCCTGTTCGGGCGTGCTCGCCGCGCCAAGTTCGGTTGTTCCCATATCGGACATCCCATCCACCATTGCGCTCACCTTTCCCGTCGGCCGCCGTCCGGCCTTTTCCGAACGAACTGCCGACGAACCCCGAAATCAGATTCCGCAGAAACGGACGTTCAGAGTCGCTTTCCCTCACCTTGGTCGCCGAACGTTACGGAAGCCGCGCGATTCATGACGCGTATGTTTCCGCATTGCAAATTGGCGGTGCCAAGTGGAAACAAACCATGGTTAGGTTGGACGCCGAAGACGCACGCGAACGCTGACGCAACACAACAGCGCAACAGCAATAAAGCGGCAATCAAAAGACGCGGAGCGCGGAAGAGAGGTTCCCATGAGTTCGATCGTTCTGGCAGTCGGTAACGGCAAGACGCTATTCGGAGGCGCAGGCGTGGCGCCCGACGCGGATCTGGTTCGTTTCGTCGATCCGGAAAGCCCCATCATCAACGCGTTCGATTTGTGCGCACTGCGTGGCGACGGCATTTTCGAAGCGACCACGGTATGGAAGGGTTTCCCGGTTTCGTTGGAGAACCATCTGAAGCGTCTCGCCAATTCCGCCCGCCTGGTGGACATGCCCGAGCCGAACATTCCCGCGCTCACCCGCGCGGTCCAGCTGGTCATCGACCAGTATGACGATCCGGAACCCGGTCCGATGCTGCGCATCATCGTCTCCCGTGGTCTCGATCCGGACACCGGCGTGGGCAAGGCGGCCGACCGCACGCCGACCGTCTACATCTTCCTTGACGCGAAGGGCACGCTGCATTCGCTGGAGCCGATCACCATGGCTTCGATGACGCGCGGCTACCCGTCGGACATCACCGCACGCGCCCCGTGGCTGCTCAACGGCGCGAAGACGCTGAGCTACGCGTTCAACTGCGCCGTGCACCGCGAATGCGCCCGCCGTGGCGTCGGCGACGCGATTCTGTTCACGGAGGACGGCTACACGATGGAATGCCCGAATTCGTCGATTGTGGCACGCTATGGCGATACGTTCGTCACGCCCGACCCGCGCATCGGTATTCTGAACGGCACATCACAGCGCGAAATGTTCGCCTGGGCGCTCGAAGAGGGCAAGAAGGCGGAGTACAGGAAGCTGCCGATCGCCGAGCTGCGCGAAGCGGACAGCCTGTACATGACGCACGGCGGATGGTCGATTCCGATCAGCGCGATCGACGGGCGCGCACTTGCCGTGGATGCGGCGGAGATCCAGGCGATCAACGATGCGATCCATTCGGGCCGCACGCACGAGGACGCGTTGAAGATCGGTCCGACCGGCGATTACGAATAAGGCGAAACGACCCGCTTAGCAGGTAAAACGGCCCGTCCAATGATGGGCGATACGGCCCGCTTAGCGCGTGGTATCGCCCAGTTTGCGCGTCACGGGAATCAGCACGTCCGGCTCGTACGGCTTGCGTCCCGTGGCGCTTGTCGTATCTGCCTTGGCATCCCCTTCCTTGGCGATCGCACGAACGATATTGCCGACCGCGACCTGCGCGATTTTGTCGAAATTCTGCGCCACCGCGGTCATTTTCATACCGGCCAGGTCGGTCAGATACGTGCCGTCGTAGGCGATGATCTGCAGGTCGCGCGGAATCGAAATATGCCTCCGCATCGCTTCGCGCACGCAAAGCGCGGCACCGATATCGGAGCTGACCACGGCATCGACGCCGTCCACCGGCATACTGTTGAGCACAGCATTCACCGCGTTCTTATACCCTTGGAAATCCTCCACATTGCCGGCTTCGACGTACTCGTACCGCACGCCGGCCGCTTTCAGCTCCTGCTCCAACGTAAGGTAGTAGCGGACGGCCGGGAACGTTGTCTTGTGCAGGTCGAAATCGTCCGGGCTGTCTCCATTGCGCGCCGCCAAATCGAAGAACTGGTCGCGCGGGCCGCCGATCATCACCACGTGGTGCGCGCCGGTGTTGACCAGCATGTGCGCCATGAGCCGGCCGCCCTGCTCATGGTCGGAGCCGATCGACGCGATGCCGCCGCCCAGCACACGGTCGAAGGCGACGATGGGGCGGTGGATGGACGTCCAGTAATCGTTCGGATGGGTGGTGTGCGAGCAGACGATGATGCCGTCCATCATGTGACGGCGCAGCATGTCCACGTATTCGACCTCGCCGTTTTCCGCGTCGGCGGTGGAGCACAGCATGGTGCGCAGTCCTTGCGCGGCCAGCTCGCGTTGCAGATGCGCGGTAAGGGTGGCAAAGAAGGGGTGGCGGATGGTCGGCACGATCACGCCGACCAGGTTCGTGCGGTTCTTGTACAGGTTGCGTGCCAGCTCGTTGGGCACGTAATTGAGCTCTTTCATGGCGGCTTTGACGCGCGCGCGCATGTCGTCGGACACGTAGCCCGTCTTGTTGACCACTAGCGAAACCGTGCTCAGCGAGACCCCGGCCTCTTTCGCCACGTCACGCATGCCGACCATTGCCCAACACCTCTCCCCCGCATCGTCGGGATGTTTCCTTACAAATCGCGATATTATGTGTTATTTTACATGCATCTGTAACGTTTCTTTGCAATCGTCCGCACAATATGAACTATCAATTGACGAAAGACGCCCTCCCCCTCTTCAATTCCCCCGAAAAATCCACTTTTTCACCCGTGAACGACGTATGTTTCACGACGCGTTCCACGCATCTTCCACGCACGCTCCGCATGTACTCCACACGCGTTCCGCCCGCAAAAGGGGCGGTGCGACACTTGCGATCATCTCGCTTGCGTCGCACCGCCCCTTGCGTTGCGTGGCCTGGCCGTCAGTCGTCACGTCCGGCCATCACGTCAGTCCGCACCACGGACGAACCGACCGTCATGCCTTCGGTACGGAACCTTCCTGGGAGTGGTCGAAGACCGGCTTGTTGTCGGCGTCGTACTTATAGACGCCGATGGAAGCCGAGCTCGGATCATGCGCGTCGTTGAACGCGCCGATGGAGGTCTGGCCCTTGTACTGAATCTCCTTGCCGTCCTTCAGCAGGGCGAGGCAAGCCTTGTAGGAATCGCATTCCTTGCCCTTGGTGGAGCCGGAGACGGCCATAAGGTTCTTCTGCACGGTCGTACCGTCCGTGGCGCCGCCCTTCTGCGCGGCGAGCGCGGCCAGCACGATCGCGTCATACGTTTCGGCGGTGTACGTGAAATCGGTGATCTTGGCGTTGAAGGACTTGACGTTCTTCTGGAATTCCTCGGTCGGGTGGGCACCTGGAATGGTGCCGGTGGAGCCCTTGAGCAGGCCCGCGTCGAAGTCGGCGGAATGGTCGACGGTGTTGCCGTCGGTCATGTACAGCTTATGGGTGTCGAGGCCTTGGGCGGCGAGCTCCTTGACGAGCGGCACGGTCTGGTCGAAGGCGATGACGAGCGTCGCGTCGGGGTTGGTGGCCTTGATGGCCGTGACCATCGATGAGAAGTTCGTTTCGGTCGGATCGAACGTGTCCTTTTCGCCGTAGACGACGTTCACGCCCGCGTCTTCGACGGTTTTGACGACCACGTCACGCAGGGACGTGCCGTATTCGTCGTTGAAGACCGCGATGGCGAGGTTCTTCACGCCATCCTGTGCGATGATCTGGCCCAGGACCGCACCCTGCACCGTGTCCGGCGGAATGGTGCGGAAGAAGTAGTCGCTAAGGCCGGAGAAGGCCGTGGACGTGGCGCCCGAAGAAATCATCGGCACTTTGGCGGACGTGACCTGCTTGTAGGTGTTCTTGACCACGGAGCTGGACGGCGGACCGACCACGACGGACGGGTTCTTGGCAAGCACCGACTGCGCGGAAGACGTGTTCTGGTCGGCATGGTCCGCGTCGGACGTGTCGGCGGACGTGATTTCGATGTCTTTGCCGAGCACGCCGCCAGCCGCGTTGATGTCTTTCTGCGCGAGCTTCATGGTGGCGATGTTGGCGGGGCCGAAGTACGCCATGGAACCGGTCAGCGGGAACAGGCCGGCCGCCATGAACGTATCGGATTTCGCGCTGCCGGACGAGCCGGACGCAGCCGAATCGGCCGTGCCGGACGAACCGCAGCCGGCGAGCGCCATGACTGCGGCGGCCACCATGGCGGTGGCTGTGATGGACAGTTTCCTCATGCCCTTCATGTTGATCTTCTTCATTTGAATCACCGTTTCCTCTCTTGGCTCCGCTGATTGCCGAACCCTTGGTGACGATTATCGAGATGTGTTGCTCGACCATCTTGAATCGCACTATAAGTGCCGAGGAAACCGAATGTGTATGCGTGAAGTTAACCGAAGGTGAAGCCCGAAAACTGTTGGAAACACAAGGTTTTGAGCTTGTTTTCAGGCATGCCGAAGCCGCTGTCGGGCAGTGTCCCAACAGCGGTAATCGGAATTGAGAATTTTGAATCATAGGGGGAAATCACGGAACGCGTGCGGAGACCGCCGTCCGAGCCCGAAGGCGTACGAACGTACGTCGAGCGGCAAGGAAAGGCGGTATACGCTCCGTTCCGCGATTTCCTGGGTCCTACCTTCCTTCCTCTTGAACCTCTTCTTCCAGGTTGCCCAGGTAGAGGGAGACGACTTTCGGATCGTTCATCAGGTCGCGGCCCTTGCCGGAGTAGGCGTTGCGTCCTTGGTCGAGGACGTAGCCGCGATCGCAGATCTGCAGACAGCGGCGGGCGTTTTGTTCGACGATGACCACGGAGACTCCGGCTTTGTTGACCTGGCGCACGCGGATAAAGGTTTCGTCCTGAAGCATTGGGGACAGGCCTGCGGAGGGCTCATCGAGCAGGAGGACGGATGGTTTCATCATGAGAGCGCGGGCCATGGCCACCATCTGACGTTCACCGCCGGAAAGCTGGCCGGCGAGCTGGTTTTTGCGCTGGCCGAGTTTGGGGAAGATGGAGCACACGTAGTCGAAGCGTTCGTTGAACAGTTTCGGTGCTTGGAACGCGCCCATGTGCAGGTTTTCCGCGATGGTCAGGCTGGGGAAGACGTTTTCGGTCTGCGGCACGAAGCCGACGCCACGGGAGACGAGTTTGTCGGCGCGCAGGTTGGTGATGTCCTCGCCTTTCAGCAGCAGCTTGCCGGAGTGGATGTGCACCAGGCCGAACAATGATTTGAGCAGGGTGGATTTGCCTGCGCCGTTCGGGCCGATGATGCCGACGATCTCGCCTTCATGCAGGGTCAGGGATGCGCCGTTCAGGATGTTCACGCCGGGAATGTATCCGGCCACCAAATCGACCGCGTCGAGCAACGGTTCGCCTTCGGGCTCGCCCATGTGGATCTGCGCGCGGGTCAGCGGCTCGTCGGCCACGCTTGCGATGTCGCTCATTTCAGGCCTCCTTCAGGTCTTCCAGCACGGAATCGTCGCCCAGGTCCACGTTCGCGTGGGCGCCCAGGTATGCGTCGATCACGGCCGGATCGTTCATCACGCTCTTCGGTTGGCCTTCGGCCACGATCTTGCCTTCCGCCATCACGGTGACCCAGTCGGCGATGTGTCTCACCATGTTGATGTCGTGTTCGACGAACAGCACTGTGGTGCCTTCCTCGCGCAACGCCATGATGTGGTCGAGCAGCGATTGTTTCAGCGCGGGGTTCACGCCGGCCATCGGCTCGTCCAGCATGACCAGTTTCGGGTCGGACATCAGCGCTCGTGCCATTTCCAGCAGCTTGCGTTGGCCGCCGGAAAGCGCGCCGGCGTAATCGTCCTTCTTTTTGATCAGCAGGAAGCGTTCCAGCAGCGCTTCCGCTTTTTCGATGTTCGCCTGCTCCTGCTTTTTCCACATGCCAGGGAACAGTGCACGGAACATGCCTTCGCCCGGCTGTACGGGGGCGCCGAGCAACATGTTGTCGAGCACGGTCAGACGGCTCATGACCTTGGTCAGCTGGAAGGTGCGGACCATGCCCATGCGCGCCACTTTTTCGGGCTGCACGTGGGCCATGTCTTTGCCGTCGAACTGCCAGGTGCCGGTGTTCGGCGTATCGAAGCCGGTCATCAGGTTGAAGAACGTGGTTTTGCCGGCGCCGTTCGGTCCGATCAGCGCGGTGATGCCGTGCCGTTCGATTTCGAAGTGGCTCACGTCCACGGCGGTCATGCCGCCGAATTTGCGGGTCACGTTGTCGGCCACGAGGATCGGGTCGGGCTTGTGCACGCCCGGCTTGTTTTCGACGAATTTCAGATCGTCGGTGACTTTGTCGCGATAGGCGGTGGAGATGAGGGTCTCGCCTTCCGGAGCTTTGGTGGCCCATTTGGTGAGGTCCTGGAATGGTACGCCGGGCTGCACACCGGATACGGGTTGCACGCCGGTTGCGGGTTGCGTGGCCGGCTGCACGCCAGTGGTCGGAGAATTCGTTGTATCAGGCATGGAAAGCCAACTCCTTTCGATCGCCCAACAGGCCTTGTGGTCTGAAGATCACCAGGCACATCAGCGCGACGCCGACGATCACCCAGCCGAGGGCTTCGATCTGGTTGGAAGAGATGAGGGTTTCGGGAACGGTGTTGCGCATGACCTCCTTGACGAAGGTGAGCAGCACCCACAGCACGCAGGAGCCAAGCACCGGGCCGAGAATCGTGGCCGCGCCGCCCAGCAGCAGAATCGTCCACACGTAGAAGGTGACGGTGCGGCCGAGCGAATCGGGCTGTACGGAACGCGGCAGGACGAAGATGATGCCGGCGATCGCGCCGAACAGGCCGCCCAGAATCAGCGATTCCATCTTGTATCGCGTCACCGGCTTGCCGAGCGAACGGATCGCGTTCTCGTCCTCGCGGATGCCCTTGAGCATGCGGCCCCACGGCGAGTGGAACCAGCGCCAGCACAGCAGCGCCGCGATCACCACCAAAACCCATGCCACGATGCGCAGCCACCAGGAGTTGGCGATGTTGTTGCTGTACGTCCACAGCAGGAACGTGGTCGAACCGTCCGGCAGCGGCGAAAGCGATTCGAATTTCTCGGTGAAGTCCTGCGGTGAGATGCCCGCGGAACCGCCGGTGAAGTTCGTCATGGCCGTCGATCTGCCGATGATGCGGATGATTTCCGCGGCGGCCAATGTGACCATGGCCAGATAGTCGGGTCCGAGCTTCAGCGTCGGAATGCCCAGCAGCAGCGCGTAGATGACCGCGAGCGCGAGCGCCGCGCATACGGAGGCGAACAGGTTGCAGCCCATCGACTGCGTGATGGCGAATCCGTACGCGCCGAGGAGCATGAAACCGGCCTGGCCCATGTTCATAAGGCCCGTCATGCCGAAGTGAATGTTCAAACCGATGGCGGCGAGTACGTATGCCGCCGTGGTCGGGGCGATCAGCTCGCCCGCCGCGTTGGAGATGATTGTCATGATGTCCATGGATCAGCCCACCCTTTGCTGCTTGCCGAAGATGCCCTGCGGGCGCACCAGCAGAACGATGATGAGGATTGCCAGCGCGCTGGCGTAACGCATATCGTTGGGGATGACGAGCGAGCTCATGTCCGCCACGATGCCGATGACCAGCGAGCCGATCAACGCGCCGTTGGCGGTGCCGAGGCCGCCGAGCGTCACCGCGGCGAACATCAGCAGGATCAGGGTCGCGCCGGTGTTCCAGGAGATGCCGTTCAGGTAGACGCCGAGCAGCACGCCGGACAGGGCTGCCATCGCGCACGAGAGGATCCAGACCACGCGGACCACCTGATCCACGTTGATACCGGATGCCGCGGCGAGCGCCGCGTTGTCGGACACGGCTCGTGTGGCGCGGCCGAGTCGCGTCTTGTAGAGGAACAGGGTGACGCCGACGATCACGCAGATGGCGATCAGCGCGGAGACCAGCGTCGGCATGTCGGTGGTGATCGGTCCGAGCTGGAAGCTGTCCGGCACCGATTTGACGATGCCTTTGATGTCGCCACCGAAGAAGAACTGGAACGTGTACTGCAACGCCATGGACAGGCCGATGGTGACGATCATCTGCTGCATGGTGCCGACGCGGCGTCTGCGTAGCGGCCCCCAGACGATTTCGTTTTGGATGAAGCCGGTCAGCGCGCCGATGACGATGGCGAAGATGGCGGAGGCGATGAGCGGCATGTGCAGCATCTGCGTTCCGACGTATGCCATGAGGCCGCCGAGCGTCACCTGTTCGCCGTGTGAGAACGACTGCAGGCCGGTGGTGCCGTAGACGAGGTTCATGCCGACGGACATGAGGCCCAGCATCAGGCCGAAGATAATGCCGGAATACAGTTGCTGCCAGATGCGTTTGCCGACATTGGAGCCGTCTTTTTTGACTGGCGATTGCGTGGCCGCCGTCGATCCGGATGTGCCGGTCGCGCCTTTCGTGCCGTTTGCCGAGCCGGACGATCCGGATGTGCCGGACGTGCCGCTGCCGGCGGAATCGCCCGCCTGGTCGAATCGGACAACGCCGCGCTGCTTGTCGAAGCTGGCTTTCCTGATCGTCACCGTCGCGCTGCTTGCCTTCAGGCCGTGCTCTTTCGCAACGGACGCGTCGATGGTGACGGTGTAATCGCCGTCATCGGCAACGGAGAAGGCCCATTTGCCGTCCGCCGCGGTTTTGGTTTCCGCGGTTGCCTTGCCGGACAGCGTGATGGTGACGTCGGCGATCGGCTTCTTGTCGGCGTCCTGCAGGATGCCGTTGACGCAGCCGTTGCTGGCGGTCGGATTGCATTCATCGACGGCCTGCGCGCCGGAATCGGCGGCGGACGCGATGGCGGGAGGGAGTACGAAAAGCATCGAGAGAACGGCGACAATCGAACAGAGTATGACGATTCCCGGTCGACGATGCCGTGTGAGATACGTTACGGCTGTCATAGGTTTTTCCTCTCTTGTTGCTTTCACAACGTAGGAGAGGAAACAGCTCGCGCGGTTGCGCTCAGATTTCCTGAACGTTACCCGATGACCGCCCGTGTAACGTGAAAATTACGCGCGGCTGAGCCGGTGACAGCTATGCGTGGCCGCCCAGCATGGCGATGCCGAATCCGAGCGCCACGCAGGCGAGCGGCACCGCGACCGTGGCAGCGCCATAGCCCAGGGCCATGGCGAAACGGCGTTTGCGAATCAGCGACAGCACCTCGTTGATCGCCGACGAGAATGTTGAGAATCCGCCGAGGAACCCCACAACGAACGTCATTACCGTGCCCATATCAACCGACTGCGCATAGTACGACATCATGGCGATGCCGGCGCACAGGGAGGCGACGCCGTTGATGACGAGCGTGGCCAGGGGGAAGCTGTGGTTGCCGTCACGGTTCCAGCTGCGTTGGATCGACACGTCAAGCACATAACGGGCCATGGCGCCGATGCCGCCGAACAGGCAGATCATCCAGGTCATCAGCGCACCTCCCCTGTGGTCGGGTCGGCGACGAGCGGGATTTCCGCGGTGACCGGCTTGGGTTCGAAGCTGGGCAGAGGTGCGACGGGTTGCGATGACTGCGGCTGCGATTCGATTTTCGGCACCTGCCCGGTCTGCGCGACCTGCTGGGCGACCTGGGCCGCCTGCTGTGCCGCCTGCGCGGCCTCCAACGCGGCCTGCGCGGCCGAATGCGCCGCATCCGCCACCTTCACGTGGCGCACGCCCTGCGCGTCCGGCACGTTGTTCTGCACATTTTGCGCGGCCGGCACGTCCGATTCGCCCGAATCGGCCATGGGGACCGTCTGCGTAACACTCTGCGTAGCCGATACTGCAGTGTCGGTCATCTGGACGTTCTGCACAGTATCGTACGCGTCCGATTCACCCGAATCGGACATTGAGGATACGGAAGCCGTGGAAGCATCGGCGATCGCGTTACGGACCCGCTTGCGTGTGCCGCGCGCCAGCAACGCCTGCATCAGCGCCACACCAACCGCGGCCGCGATCAGACCGCCGGCGAAACTTCCCGCAAGATAGCCGAGCGCGCTGCCGAAACGCTGCTCGCGCATGCCTTCCATGGTTTCCAACATCACGCCGGACATCGTCGACAGTCCGCCAAGCAAACCAAGCCCGACGCCACGGCTGACGACCTGCCGCACCCTGCGGCGCAGCCACGACGCGGTCGCCATGTATTCGGTCAGCATCGCAAACAGGAAGCAGGCGAGCATATTCGACACGAACGTGCCCACCACGAACGGCGAACCGTTCACCGACGGCAGCAGCAGGTTCGTGGCGCGACGGAAACCGACGCCGACGAAACCGCCGACGAACACCACGAGATACATCAGACCATCGGCAAGAGGGTTGAATCGCGCCTGCATGCGTTTCATCGGCGCGAGCGGAATCTGCGGCGGATGCTTGGATGCGGCGGCACCGGACGGGCGCACATCCGCGCGCGCCACTTCGGCGACGTCGATCGACTGTGTGGCGGGATTCGGCTCATCACCCGCGTTTGGCGAGTCTGCCGCCCGTTGTTCTTGCGATTCCATCACGTTCCCCTTGTACTTGGCTTTCCGCGGACAGCGTCGTTCCGCCCCAGCCATACGGCAACGAGCTGGCCGCAGGTGCCGTCTTCCTAACCTTGTACGAGTCTACACGTGCATTGCAACCAAACATCGAACATGTCCGATTCGGTGGATAACTGTGGATAACTTCGGGTGGCCCTAGACGTCTACGAATGGTTATGGAAGACAGTAAGGCCGCGTCAGACGGACACGTCGCACAGCCGCCGCATCGCATGCCGTGCGTCGCTTTCGTCCTCGCCGCTGAACAGCACGACCAGATAGTCGCCGGCACGCAGCCGCGTATCGCCATGCGGCACGGTCTGCCGTTCGCCGCGACGCAGGCCAATCACCAGACAGCCGTACGGCCAGCGCACGTCACGCATCAGCTTGCCGTCCGCGGTCGCGCCCATTTCCACAGGCAGTTCCATGATGCCGTTGTCGATGCGATTGGCGATTGCCGTCGTGCCGCCTTGCGCGCGCATGTACCGTTCCAGCAGCTCGCCGTAGATCGGTTTCGTACGCAGCAGGTCGGAGACGAGCAATGCGATGAACGCGACGGCGGCGACCGGCAGCATGTGCGTCAATGTGCCGGACATTTCCACGGCCAGCAGAATCGACGTGATCGGTGTTTTCACGGACGCGGCCAGCGTGCCCGTCATCACGCATACCGAGAAAATCGCCACGGAATCGGACGGCAGGTTGCCGAACTGGTGCAACGTCTCGCCGCAGATACCGCCGGCGAGTGAGCCAACCGCGAGAATCGGCATGAAAATGCCGCCGGGAGCGCCTGAACCGAAGCTGGTGGAGGTGAACAGCACTTTCGCCACGAACAGCACGCACAGCATGCCCAAGCCGACGCGCGCATGCTCGGCCATGGCGATCAGGTTCGAGCCGCCGCCGAGCACGTCAGGCAGCCAAATGCCGATTGGCAGCGCGAGTGCGATCGCGATCAAAGGGCGGCTCCATGCTGGAAGCTTGCCGTACAGCGTTTGGAAGCCGAGCAGCGAACGGTTCATCAGCGAACCAACCAAACCGGCCACCAATCCCAGCGGAATCAGCCACCCGTATTCGCCGAGCGGCAGTTGGCCGATGGTGCCGAAGTCAAGCACCGGACGCAGGCCGAAACAGTATTTCGATACGAAATCGGCGGTCAGGGACGCGGCGGTGGCGCCCATCAGAATCGCGGGCGAAAAACTGCGATGCACCCCTTCCAAAGCGAACATCATGCCGGACAGCGGTGCGCTGAACGCGGCGGACAGGCCGGCCGCGGCACCGGCGGTGACCAGATAATGCTCCTGCACGTCCTCACGTTTCTTGCCGCGCAGCCGGTGCGATAGGAACTGCGCGCCCGATGCGCCGATTTGGATGGACGGTCCTTCGCGGCCGAGCGAGAGGCCGAAGAGCGATCCGAGCAGGCCTCCGATGAAGCGAACCGGCAGAATCGTCTGCCATCGCATTTTCAGGCCGCAGATCACCACGCCGTTGGTTTGCGGAATGCCGCTGCCGCCGGCCATCGGCTCTTTTTTGACCATCCATGCGATGGCGAGCGCGGCTGCGATTGCGGCGACCGCCCACGGTGCGACCAGCCACGGGGTTTCGCGGATGCGCGCGTAGATCCAGCGCGCGGTGTCGGTGCCGTATTCGATGCCGAGACGGTAGAGGACGACGAGGAAGCCGGAAATCAGGCCGACGAGAATGCCGGCAGCGGCCATCTTCCATTTCAGGTGGTCGAATCGCGGGACCAGTTTGCTGAACCTGTCAAACCTGTCGAACCTGTCGTTAGGCGGCATTGCAGTCATCGCACTCCCCTTTTCCGTTCCTCCGCCGCGCACCCCGTCGGTGTGTATGCGGTGTGCGTCATACGCGAACGCCATCGCACGCACCATACGCAAAGTGCCGGCAGGCACAGGCCCACCGGCACTTGTCATTGACGTTCGTTGCCGACGTTCATATCGACGAATCAGCCGAATCAGCTTCAGTCGATCAGCGAGTTGATCTGGATGATGTGGTCGCGCTGCGGGCCGGTGCCGATCACGGAAATGCGGCAGCCGGACAGTTCCTCAAGACGCTTGACGTAATCCTGGCAGGTCTTCGGCAGATCGTTGAAGTCATGGACCTGGGAAATGTCCTCGTCCCAACCCGGCATGGACTCGTAAATCGGCTTCGCGGCGGCGAACTCGGCCTGGTCGGTCGGCATATCGTCGCGACGCTCGCCGTTGACGTCGTACGCCACGCACAGCGGGATTTCCTTGAGGCCGGTGAGCACGTCGAGCTTGGTAAGCACGATGTCGGTCAGGCCGTTGACCTGGGCCGCGTAACGGTTGACGACCGCGTCGAACCAACCGCAGCGACGCGGGCGACCGGTGGTCACGCCGTACTCGTGGCCTTGGGCGCGCAGCCAATCGCCTTCCTCGCCGAACAGTTCGGTCGGGAACGGGCCTTCGCCCACGCGGGTCACATACGCCTTGGAGACGCCGATCACGCGGGTGATCTTGGTCGGGCCAACGCCGGTGCCGGTGCAGGCGCCGCCGGCGGTCGGGTTGGAGGAAGTCACGAACGGGTAGGTGCCGTGGTCCACGTCGAGCATGGTGGCCTGGCCGCCTTCGAACAGCACGGTCTTACCCTCGTCGAGCGCCTTGTTGAGCACCAGGGAGGTGTTGGCAACGTACGGCTTCAGGCGTTCGCCGAGCTTGAGCAGCTCGTCGGTGGTCTCGTCCACGTCGATCGGGCGACGGTTGTACAGCTTGACGAGCATCTGGTTCTTCTGATGCAGGCTGGCCTCGACCTTGTCATGCAGGTGCTCCGCGTTGAACAGGTCGTGCACGCGGATGCCCACGCGGTTGATCTTGTCGGCGTATGCCGGGCCGATGCCACGGCCGGTGGTGCCGATCTTGTGCTTGCCGAGGAAGCGTTCGGTCACCTTGTCGAGCACGCGGTGATACGGGGCGATGATGTGCGCGCTTTCGCTCACCAGCAGTCGGGAGCAGTCCACGCCACGGCTTTCAAGGCCGTCGATCTCCTGGAACAGCACTTCCGGATCGACGACGACGCCGTTGCCGATGACAGGGGTGGTGTTGGGGCTGATGATGCCGGACGGCAGCAGGTGCAGTGCGTACGATTCGTCGCCGACCACCACAGTATGGCCAGCGTTATTGCCGCCGTTGAAGCGGGCGACGTAGTCGACCTTCGTGCCGATCAGATCCGTTGCCTTGCCTTTGCCCTCGTCTCCCCACTGGGCACCGATCAAAACAATTCCAGGCATGTTGTTGCACCTCCGCGCGTATGCGATTTCGCCTCAAAGCCTTACCAAGGCCTTACAAAGACTATCCTGCGCCCTCTACCGGATATCTGCCGGATATGCACCGATCGGCCGTTGAAACTAGTCAGTTCCATCGTTTTCGTCTCATACAACGCGACACACCCACCGTGCCGCCACACGCCGCATGCATTACGCGGCGCGTGCGGCATCACACTACTTCAACGCCTTGCCCGCGCTGCCAAGCTGCCTGCAAGCCTCCACCACGCGTGCGGCCATGGCGCTTTCCGCTTCGCGCCCCCACGAACGCGGGTCGTACATCTTCTTGTTGCCCACCTCGCCATCGATTTTGAGCACCGAATCATAGTTGGAGAACATGTGACCGGCCACCGCACGGCTGAATGCGTACTGCGTATCGGTGTCGATGTTCATCTTCACCACGCCGTAGCTCACGGCCTGCGCGATCTCCTCCGGCGCGGAGCCGGAACCACCGTGGAACACCAGGGCGAACGGCTTACCGGGAGCGACATCCAGCGAGTGCGCGGGGTCGGGCATTTCGCCGGCCTTAATCGCGAGCGCGACCGTGGTCTGGATTTCGTCGAGCAGTTCGGGGCGCAGTTTCACCACGCCCGGTTTGTATGCGCCGTGCACGTTGCCGAAGGTGAAGGCGGCCATGTAGCGTCCGCGCTCGCCAAGGCCGAGTCGTTGCGCGACGGCGATGCCTTGCGCGGGCGTGGAATACAGTTTGTCGTTGATTTCGGCGCTGTGCCCGTCTTCTTCGCCGCCGACCGCGCCGATTTCGATTTCCAGCACGGTGTGCGCGGCTTGGGATTTGTCGAGCAGTTCTTCTGCGATGTCGAGGTTTTCACCCAGCGGCACTGTGGAACCGTCCCACATGTGTGACTGGAAGGTCGGTTCCTGACCGTGCTTCACCTGTTCGGCTTCATGGTCGAGCAGGGGGCGCACCCATTCGTCCAGATACTGTTTGGCGCAGTGGTCGGTGTGCAGGGCGATGGTGATGTTGGGGTATTTCGCCGCGACTTCGTGCGCGAAGGCTGCGAAGGCAAGCGAGCCGGTGACGCGGTCGTTGACGCGTTGCCCGGAGAAGTAGGCGGCGCCGCCTACGGAGACCTGGATGATGCCATCGGATTCCGCCTCGGCGAAACCCTGGAGTGCGGCGTTCAGGGTCTGTGTGCTGGTCACATTGATCGCGGGATAGGCGTAACCGCCGCGGCGTGCGGCGTCCAGCATTTGCGCATAACGTTCCGGCGTTGCAATAGTCATGCCTCCATTATCGCCCGACCCTATCCCACTTATCATGTGACAACATTCGCCATCTTTCCTTTCCGTTTTCCCGACCGTCCGCTCCATATCCAGGTCGCCCGCCCCACTAGGGCCATATGCCGAGCGTTTTCGTCTCATATCCCGACATTTGCGGGACCGACCATTAAACAGGGCGAAACCATTGCGATCGTTCCATCGGAAGTCATAGAATATCCACCGGATCGCGCGACGAAGAGCCCAACCGGGTGTTCCCGCACGGGCATGCCGCCGCACGTAGATGTTGCGACCAATACCCGCGAGGAGGCTTGATGCACCAGGTTTTCGCCATCTTCCTTCGAGACGTGAAACGCATTCTGAAGAACCCAGTGGCGCTCGTCGTCACGCTGGGTGTGGCCATCATCCCATCACTGTACGCATGGTGCAACATCCTCGCCAACTGGGACCCGTACGCGAACACGGGCAACATCCAGGTCGCTGTGGCGAACGAGGACAAGGGCACAACCTCCACGCTGGTCGGTCATCTCGACGCTGGCCAGCAAACCGTCAACCAGCTTAAGAAGAACCATCAGCTCGGCTGGCGTTTCGTTCCCGAGCAGCAAGCCATCGAAGGCGTGGAATCCGGCAAATACTATGCGGCGATCGTACTGCCGGAAGACTTCAGCTCCAGACTAATCGGCACCGTCACTGGTAAAGGCGACCGACCGTCGATCACGTACTACATCAACGAAAAGCTGAACGCGATCGCGCCGAAAATCACCGATACGGGTGCGACCACGATCGACGAGCAGATCAACACCACTTTCGTTTCCAGCGTGGCCGACGCCGTGGCGAAGGAAGTGAAGGAGGCAGCGGGAGAAACCACCGGCAGCATGAAAAGCGCGCAAAGCGACGTCATCAACGATCTGACCGACACCATCAACCAGCTCGAAACCGTCCAACAGCAGCTGCGCGGCACGCGTTCCACGCTCGACAAGGCCCTCACCACCATCGATTCGGCCAAACAGTCCAACATCGCGCTCGCCTCGGGAATCACCAACTCGCTTGACACCGTCGGCAAGGCGTCCGACTTGCTGAGCGAGACGCGCACACAAACCGAACGATTCTCGAACACGCTGGTCGGAGCGCTCGACAACGGCAGCACGCAACTGTCCGGTCTGCAGGTCAACGTGAGCAATGCCACCGGCACCGTGCTCAGCGGACTGAACACCACGCAGGACGCGCTCGACCAAGTGTCCAGCACCATGCATCACGTCAACGCCACCACCGGCAATGTGCTCGACGGCGTGGAGAAGGCGTTGCAGGCCAGCCAGCTGGATCCGAACAGCCAAACGTATAAGGATCTTTCCGCGCAACTCGCCGAAGCCCGCAAACAGCTGACGTTCCAGCAGCAGCGCATCGACGCCTTCGATCAGGACACCACGGCTGCGATCAACGCGGGGAAGAACACCGCGAACGGGTTCAACGACGATGTCACCACGCTGGCGAAGAACGGCACGGCGTCGATGGCGAGCGCACGCACGACCATCACCGGCACGGTCATGCCGAATCTCAACACCGGGCTCGATACACTCAGCCTGGCCAATGGGTCGCTGTCCGGCACGCTTACCACGCTGCAAAGCACGCTGGAACAGGGTAACGGGCTGCTCGACCAGTTGTCGCGCACCGTGACCCAAACGAACACCACCATTGCTGGCACGCAGACGCAGCTCGCCAATCTCGCCAAACAGCTCAACACCACGCGCACCGATGTGGCCGCGTTGAGCAGTTCGGCGATGTTCCAGCAGCTTTCCCAAGCGCTCGGACTTGACGCGAGCGAGGTCGGCTCGTTCGTGGGCGAGCCGGTGCATTTGGACGAACAGGTCCTCTACCCGGTCAAAAACTATGGTTCCGCGGTCACGCCGTTCTACACGAATCTTGCGCTATGGGTCGGCGGATTCGTGCTCGTCGCGATCTACAAGCTTGAAGTGGACCGCGATGAGAAGATCCGCATGTACACGCCACGCCAAGGCTATATGGGCCGTTGGCTGCTGTTCGTCACGGTCGGATTCCTGCAGGCGATCATCGCCACGATCGGCGATCTCGCGCTGGGCATCCAATGCGAGCATCCGTTCCTGTTCATCCTCGCCGGCATTTTCGCCTCGTTCGTCTACGTGAACATCATTTACGCGCTCGCCGTGGCGTTCCGGCATATCGGCAAGGCCGTCGCCGTGATTCTGGTGATCATCCAGATTCCGGGCGCGGCAGGCCTCTACCCCATCGAGATGATGCCGGAATTCTTCCGCCGTCTGAAACCGTTCCTACCGTTCACTTACGGCATCAACGCGATGCGCGGGCCGATCGGCGGCATGTATGCCAACCATTATTGGATCGACATGCTCTCGCTGTTCTGGTATCTGCCTGTGGCGCTGTTCATCGGCTTGGTCGTCCGCAAGCTGGCGTTGAACCTCAACCGCCTGTTCGACAACCGTCTGGCGGACACTGATCTGATGATCACCGAATATAACGAAGGCACGGTGGAACCGTTGCGGCTCACCGAGACCGCGCAGCAGATCGCCGAGGAGTTCCCCGAACTCGCCCGCAGACGGGCGATTCATTTCTTCCGCCTGTACCCGCGCCTGGTGCGCTGGGGATTCCTCGCGCTGGCGGTACTGCCGTTCGTGTTCCTGCTGTTGCTATTCATCACGCGCATGAAGCTCGCCATGCTGCTCGGTTGGATCATTTCGATCATCGCCATCGACACGTATCTCATCGTGGTGGAGTATCTGCGCGAACGGTATGCGAATTATCTAGGCGAGGAAGCGATGAGTGCGGAAGAATTCCGCAGCGCGATCCTGCACGAGAACCTGCTATTCCGGCCGGGCATGCATTACAAGCCGATGCATGCCGTACGCACGAGGCTGTATGAGGCTGCGCATGGTGGTTCGGCCGGACATGCGCCTGAACATGCGGCTGAACATGCGGCTGGAAACACGGACGGAAATGCTGGCAGGAGTCTGCGTGAGGAGGGGAACGAACAGTGAAAATGATCTGGGGCATCTTCAAGCGGGACATGTGCCACGCCACCCGCAACGTGATCGCCGTGATCGTCTCGATGGGCCTGGTGGTGGTGCCGGCGCTGTACGCCTGGTTCAACATCGCGGCCAGCTGGGATCCCTACGGCAACACCAAGGCATTGAAGGTCGCCGTGGCCAATAACGACAAGGGTTACAAGTCGGATCTCATACCGGTGCGCGTCAACGTGGGCGAAACCATCATCAGCACACTGCACGCCAACGACCAGCTGGACTGGCAATTCGTGAAAAGCGACAAGGCAATCGACGGGGTGAAATCCGGCGAATACTATGCGGCGATCGTAATTCCGAAAGGTTTCAGCGCCGACATGATGACGCTGTTCTCCCCCGACATCAAACACGCGCAGCTCAAGTACTATCTGAACGAGAAAATCAACCCGATCGCCCCGCATATCACCGATCAGGGCGCGACAACCGTGGTCAACACAATCGACAAAACCTTCGCCAAAACGATCGCGCAAGTCGGACTCGACCTGGCCTCAAGCATCCTACACTATTCGCAAAGCCCGCAAATGGCCGAATACATGCGCAACCTCAACGGCAATCTCACCACCATGGCGGATACGCTGAGCGGCGCATCGCAGCAGGTAACGTCGTATTCGCAGCTGCTCGGCTCGGCGAACGACATCGTGGATTCCACGGGCAAACTGCTCGCCTCGGCGACCAAGGCGGGCAAACAGGCCCGGAACGCGTTGAAGCAAGGCAAATCAGGTGCCACGTCGTTCACTTCGGCAGGTGCAAACGTCACCTCCTCAGTGAACACCGCGCTCGACCAGGTGTCAGGCGCGTTCGACCAAGTAGCTGCCAAGGTGAACAAGGCGTTCGACGCGATCGGCAAGGACTCAGACACCGCAGCCAGCCAGTTGACAACGTTGAGCGAACAAGTCTCCAGCAGCGAATCGCTGTACGACACGTACATCACAAGCCTCAACCACATGCACGAATCGGTGGAACAACTACCGGACAGTGATTCCGCGAAACAGGCGCTGCTGGAAGCCATCGACCGGGAGATCACGCTGCTGGAAGCCGCCAAAGGCGATTCGCAGAAGCTCGCGCAGCAGCTGAAAGACGCTTCCACGCAGGTCACGCAGGATACCGCAGCCGCGGAACGCTCCCGCAAGGAGATCCTGAACCGCATCACCTCCGCGAAGCAGTCGATCAGCAATGTGCGCGACGATTACGCCACGAACGTCAAGCCGAAAATCGACGCGCTCGCCTCCACAGTCAGCACGCTGATCTCCCAAACCGACAGCATGATCACCCAGCTGAGCGGCACCGCCGACGATCTGGACGATGTGACGGGCGATGTGGGGACGAATGTGACATCCATCCGTTCCACGCTCGGCGCGATCGCGAAGAAACTCGACTCGTCGGCAGCGACGGTGAAGGAGCTGATCACGAAGCTGGAGACGGGCGGGAACGCCGGTGACGGCAACAGCGATGGTGGCGACGGTGACAACGACGCCAGTTCGTCCGATTCGGGTGAATCGGACGAACTACGTGCACTGGCCACCGCCAACGCGTCCACACTGTCCACGCTGATTTCCGCGCCCGTCGCACTGCATCGCGTCTCAGTGTACCCGATCGCGAACTACGGTTCGGCCATGGCGCCGTTCTATACGATCCTGTCAATCTGGGTGGGTGCGATCATCCTGTGCGCCATGCTGAAAGTGACAATTTCGGACCGCGAGAAGGCGCATGTGCTGGGCTTGGGCGACACGCTGCCGCGCGTCGCCGGCCCGTCCGGCCCGGGGAACGCCTCACGTTGGGGACTGCGCCTCGACCACGAGTATTTCGGACGGTACGCGATCTTCGCACTGCTCGCGTTGCTGCAGGGCACACTGGTTTGCCTGGGTGACATGTATTTCCTTGGCGTGCAGGCGAATCATGCGCTGCAGTTCCTTGCCGTGGGGTGGCTTGCCGCACTCGTGTTCTCGAATATCGTGTATACGCTGACCGTGTCGTTCGGCGATATCGGCAAGGCCGTGGCCGTGGTGCTGCTGGTGATGCAGGTCGCAGGTTCGGGCGGTACGTTCCCTATCGAGACACTGCCGAAGTTCTTCCAAATGCTCTACCCGTTCCTACCGTTCCCGCACGCCATCGATGCCATGCACGCCGCGATGGCCGGATCGTACGGCAATGAGTACCTGCTTGACATGGTGTATCTCGCCTTGTTCCTGATTCCTTCGCTGCTGCTGGGATTGGTGTTGCGCAAGCCGGTGATCCGGTTGAACAACTGGGTGAGCCGCAATCTGGAGTCCACCAAGGTGATGTGACGAGGCGGATTTGAACGGGCTGGTTTGAGCCGGTTTAGATCGGTTTCGGCTGGTACACGTGAACGCGCTGCCCGCCATCATCGACGACCTGAAAACCCAAAGCCACGAATTCGTCACCATCGACCAGCCGGCAAAAACCTAAGCTAGCGTGGAGGCGTAGGGTATTGTCCTGCCCAGTCACTTCCCTTACGTACCGCTGCGCCATCCCGGCGCTCCTCTGCGCCGCCACTACCCCACATGTCGCCTCCTCACGCACCAACAAGTGTCCGATCCCCCCCCCCGAATCAGCCACCCACGCGTCATCCGGTCACCCCAGGTTGTCCGATTCGGGAGAAACGGACACTCAGGGGCACCGTGCAAACCACACGTTGATCAGAGAACCGGCAACCACCAGCACAACACCGATCCAGAACGGCATGCCCAGCGCCACGCCCAACAGAAGCGTGCTAGAAGCCGTGGAAAACAGCGGAGTCGCGTACGAACCAATCGCAAGCGTTTCCATACTGCCGTGCAACATGCCGTATCCCCAGCACGCGTAGCCGCCCGAAATCGAAGCGGCGCACGCAATCAGCGCAGCATATCCACCGATGCCGGGCGCCGTGTCCGGCAAACCGTCTCCCGAAACGAAATGGATGGTCCACAGTACAACGGCCACACAGCAGAAGAAAATCGTCGTGCCGTCGTAACCGCCGGACAACGACGGCGTAAAAGTCGCATAAATCGCCCAAATAAAGGCGCCAACAAACGCGAGCACATACGGTAGGGGGTTACTGGCGATATTGTGGACCGCTTCCTGCATATCAAGGCTTTCTCCGCCAACCGCCATCGCCACACCGATGGTTGCGATCACCGCGCCAGGAATCGCTTTGGCGACCGCACCACGTTTGTGCGATACCGCTGCGGTCATCAGCACCAGCAGCGTCGGCCACAAGTAGTTGACAAGGCTGACTTCCACGGATTGCGCGTTCGTTGTGGCCAGGCCGATCGACAGCGAGATTGACGCCTCGTATGCGATGAACATGAGTCCGCCTGCGATGAGGTACTTGCATGGCGCTTCGCGGATTGGTTTCGGACGGCGCACAATGAACAGCATGACACCACCGACGGTGTAGATGAGCGCCGAACCGAGCGTGGCGCCGAACGATTCGGAGACCAGTCGCACGAGGCCGGCCATGAAGCCCCACAGGACGATTGCGAACAGGCCGATGAGTGTCGCCGCGTGTGATGTGGCATGGCCGAGTAGCGGATTGCAGGAGTTGCCGGTGGGGTGGTTTGCGCCGGAATCGGAGGGGGACTTCTGGTTCGTGTTCACGGGCTCCAGCCTACCCATCGCCCTCCACGAGTGTCCGATTCTGCAGAATCGGACACTCCTGCAACCTGCGATGCCGCGAACCCGATTACCCCCGGAACCGCACCAACAGCAGAGTCAACCACCCCATCCGACGCTGCCACACCAGCCGTATCGGCAGCCAAGTCCATGCGTCCCGCATCCACACAGCCCACGCGTCCCGCACCTCCACGGCCCGCCGACGCGCACACGTCGCCCATGACCAAATCATCCAACGTCACACCGAACATGTCGCAAAGCATCAGCAGCTTGTCACAAACGTCGCGTTCCACGCCACCATCTTGCGGTTGCATTGCGATTCGCAACCAAATTTTGCGACGCAACCGACAGTTGCGCGACGCGAAGTTGGCTTCACGGGTCTTTTACGACAATAGAAAAACCCTTGAAATTCCAACGATTCCAAGGGTTTCGAATGGAGCGGATGACGGGAGTCGAACCCGCCTTTAAAGCTTGGGAAGCTTTCGTTCTACCGATGAACTACATCCGCAAGGTGTGCCTTTTGGGCACGAGCCATTAGTCTAGCACGCAACGGATGCGTATGCGGACACAGACCGACATGCGATACCAATTTTCCGCAATATCACGGATGACTCAACCACGCGGCCGCTGCGAATAGTCGCGAGAATATCTGCCAGCCGAGCCGCCCGAATCATGCGCGGATCCATACTGCGTTCCAAATTGCGGCCCACCGGCACCAGCCATCGCAGAACGTCCGTCTTGCCGAATATCCGCCGCCACAACGCCGCTCGTGGCATAGCCACCGGCCAAATATCCGGACTGCACGCCCTGCTGACGCATCTCCTGCCCCATCTGCATCAGCCGCGCAATGCGATCCGAGGTCGGCGGGTGCGTAGAAAACAGCTTGGAGAAACCTTCCGCCGAAAACGGACTGGCGATCATCATCGCAGCCACCGACTGCGTGCCGGCGGTCTTCTCCATCGGCATCGCGGCTGCGCCGCCGGAAATCTTGCTCAACGCGGAAGCGAGCGCTTCCGGATCCTCCGTCAACTTGGAACCGTCTTCGTCGGCGTCGTATTCGCGTGTGCGGGAGATTGCCATCTGTATCAGCGACGCTGCGATCGGCGCCAGAATCGTGCTCAACAGCACACCCAGCAATCCCAAGCCGCCGGACGCCGAATCGTCGCGGTCGTCACGCGAACGGCCGCCGCCGAAATACATGAGCGAGTAGCCGAGGTACGAGATGACGGTGGCCATGGCGGAGGCGATTGCGGACGTCAGAATGTCGTGGTTGTAGACGTGCATGAGTTCGTGTCCGAGCACGCCGCGAATCTCACGTTCGTTAAGCGTCTGTAGGATGCCTTGCGTGCAGCAGACCGCCGCGTGTCGTTCGTTGCGCCCCGTCGCGAACGCGTTGGGGCTCATGGTGGGGGCGATGTAGATGCGCGGCATCGGCTTGCCTGCCTTCGCCGATAGCTCGCGGACGATCTTGTATAGTACGGGGGCTTCCTGCTCGCTCACCTGTCGAGCGTGCATGCTGGCGATCGCCAGTTTGTCGGAAAACCAGTAGGAGACGAACGTGGAGCCCAGGCCGATGAGAATGTAGTAGCCGAGCGTGCTTTGACTGGCGCCGGTCGCCCACCAGATGAGCATGATGACGCCCCACATCAACGCGAACAAAAGCGTTGTTTTCAAGCCATTGCAATGGCCGTGCACCTGCAATTTGCCGTTCATGGCCACCAGCCTAGGAATTCAGGCTGGGATTTTGCTGTATACAAGCTGAAGGGTGGATTTGCAACATCTAGAAACATGCCACGCAACGACGCTACAGCATCGGCCATAGACCTATCTGCGGCACGGCGAGAGTCACCCCAACTTGAAACGTATTACCCCCGCATATCCCCCGAATGCACTGCGTCGAGCGTGCCGATCAGGCTGGTCAGCAAATCGTTGCGGCCGCACGCGTTCGTCAGCACCGCCAGCACGTACGTGCCCGACTGCGACATCACCAGTCCGGCATCGTTCAGCGCGTACAAACCGCCTTCGCCGTTGATCCATCCGGCCTTCGTGTACACGGTGTCCGCATCGCCAAGGGCCGCGTGGATGCAGGAGTTCAGCGAATTCGTCATGTCTCCGGACAGCCATTGCAGCGATTCGGGCGTGATGTTCTGCACCCCCGCCGTTTGCCCGGCGAACAGGAAACCGTATCCGGCGGTCCACAGTTTGGCCATGTCGCGCGCGGAGGTGAACAGGTACCCGCCGCGATCACCCATTCTGGAAGCCGCGCCTGCCTGTTCGGCCCACGTGTTGAAGCAGTCGAGGCCATACGTTTTGTACAGCCAGTCGTAAGACGCGTTGTCGGAATTGCGCAGGACGGCGTCGACCTTTTGGTGGACGGTGGCGGACTGCGCGTCAGCGGATTGGGCCACGCTGTTCAGGTCGACGGTGCCCGTTGAGAACAGCGATATCAGGTATGGCGCCTCCGCCGACGAGGCCGAATAGATCTGTGCATCGGCGTTGTATGCGATCGTGCGGCCGGTCGTGATGTCGGCGAGCACGAATGATGCGGTATATCCGTCGGCTTCGAAAGTGGCGATTTGAGACTGCACGGCGGCCTGCGAATCGGCGCTTAGCGTGAAGCCCTGCGTTGTGATCGTGGCGCTGCCCTCGACTGCGGAAATGCCGTCCAGCGCGACCTGCGTCGGCGACGAGACGGCTTGTGTCTGCGATTGCGGCGCGCTGTTTTGCTTAAGCGCGCCCGACGTGGAGGACGTTTCCGAAGACGTTCCCGAGGACGCCGCTGCGTGGGCTTCCTCTTCGAGATGCACATCGACAAGACCCACGCCCATGGCGAAGCCGATCAGGCAGGCGATCAACAGGCCCACGACGGACACGGAACAGCAGTACAGTGCCTTGCGCTTGACGTGTTTTCCAAAGTTCATGCCGACTTCACAACCTTAGATTTCAATGCCCACATCCGTTTGCGATGATATTGCGCACCGCGTTTCACTGGGGTCAGCCTAGCGCATGGACCCGAACTTCGGGGGTAATAGGTCAAAACGACCGCGTACGTCCGATTCTGGAGAAACGGGCGGTTGTGCGATCGAAAACGCACGCTACGCGACCAGTCCGCCGAAAATCGACCACTAAAGCGGCAAAAACTAACGCCCTGCACGTCCGATTCAGAGGAATCGGACGTGCAGGGCGTTACTAGATTGCGTTAAAAGGCTTGGAGTTAGGGTGTCAGGAAGTCAGCACTCCCACCCTAATTCCAGCCGGCCCGATTCAGGCATGCGCCAGCGCGCGCATCTGCTCCGGGTCGATGACCTTCTTGTGCTCGCGGCCTTCCTTCGCGCCTTCGGCACGTTCGAACGCGTCGACCTTCTTCCAGCCGGCGAAGTCGATCGGCTTGACACCGCGGGAAGCCAGCAGACGGTCGATGGATTCCGGATCGCGGTCAGCGGCCACGCGACCGCCTTCGGCGGCCTTGGACAGGTCCTCGAGCATGTTGGTGACGATGAGCAGCGCGTCGGACTTGGTGGATCCGATCAGGCCGACCGGACCACGCTTGGCCCAACCGGTGGCGTACAGACGCTCACGCACCTGCGCGCCCTCGCCGGAGGCCTCCGTGGTGATGCGGCCGTCGCCGTTCGCGTTGGCCAGGTGCGCGCGACGCTCGTCGTACGCGATGCCCGGCGCGGTGGCCGGCTTGTAGCCGATCGCATGGTACACGGCCTGCACCGGGTACTCTTCGAATTCGCCGGTGCGAGTCATCTTGCCGTCCGCGGAGGTCTCGGTCTTCTCGACGCGGATGCCGACGACCTTGCCATCCTCGCCCAGCACTTCGACCGGAGCGAAATTGAAGTGGATGTAGTACTTGCGATCCGCCGGGTTGCCTTCGAAATCGGTGTCGCCGTCGTCTTCCATGTCCTCGGCCATCTCGCGGATGGTGAACAGCTCCTCGACCATCTGACGGGTCAGCTTGTCCTTGCCGGCCTCCTCGATAGTGTCGTCGTCCAGATCGAAGTCGTCTTCGTTGATGATCAGCTGCACGCCCGGCAGCTTCTCCATTTCGCGCAGCTCCTGCACGGAGAACTTGGCCTGGGCCACGCCACGGCGGATGAACAGGTGCAGGGTCTTCGCCTTGTTGGCCTTGATGCCCTCGTACACGTTGTCCGGAATGTCGGTTTTGGCCTTGAGATCGTCGGCGTTGCGCATGAGCTCGCGCGCCACGTCCATGGCCACGTTGCCGCCGCCGATCACGGCGACCTCTTCGGCATCGAGCGGCCATTCGCGGGCGCCGGTCGGATAGCCGTCATACCATTCCACGAATTTCGCGGCGCCGTACACGCCGTCCAGATCCGATCCCGGCAGGCCGAGCGGCTTGTCCTCCACCGCGCCAGTAGCGAACAGCACCGCGTCGTAACGTTCCAGCAGCTCGTCAAGCGTCACGTCCTTGCCGAATTCCACGTCGCAGTACAGGTGGATGTCTGGGTTGTCGAGCGTCTTCTCGAGAGCGGATGCGATGAATTTGATGGAAGGGTGGTCGGGGGCCACGCCGTAGCGCACCAGGCCGAACGGCACCGGCAGCTTTTCGAACAGGTCGATGCGGGCCTTGGTGCCCAGTCCCAGCTCTTCGCCGAGCTTGCCCAGCTGGCGCAGGAAAATATCGGAAGAGTAGACGCCTGCGGGGCCGGCGCCGATTACAGCAATACGAAGTTCGTTGGTTTCGCTCATATGTTCCAGCCTAATATATTCCCTGCATTTCCAACAGGGGGCATACGGCACTTTCTTGCGATTCCCTTACTTGCCTCGCAACGCGCAGCCCGGCCCATGTGCCGGCGCAGGAGAACGTACAATCGCAGAAGATCACAATCGGTCCCTCACTAAAGAAGGTCCTTATCGTAAGAGGGTGGGCATATGCGCATTCACATCACGTATACCGGCGGCACCATCGGTATGGTCGAGTCACCGAACGGTCTGGTTCCGGGCGCCGATATGCGCGGCTGGCTGCGCCGGCTGATTGAGGACGCGCATCTGGCCCCGAGCTTGTTCTCGTTCACCGAGCTGGACCCGCTGATCGATTCGTCGAACGCGACGCCCGACAATTGGCAGACGATGGCGGACGACCTGCGCGCGCACCGCGATGACGCCGATGCATTTGTGGTGTTGCACGGCACCGATACGATGAGTTATTCGAGCGCCGCGCTGTCTTACGCGCTGACCGGTTTCGGCAAGCCTGTGATTTTCACGGGGTCGCAGCATCCGCTCGGCAAAATCGAATCGGACGCCACCGCGAACGTCACGGGTGCGCTGAACGCCGCGATGAGCGGACGTTTTCATGGCGTCGGCCTGTTCTTCGGCCATCATCTGTTCGCCGGCAACCGTGTGAGCAAATCGTCAAGCTGGGCGTTCGAAGGGTTTTCGGCGCCGTCCACCGGCCCGCTGGCACGTACCGGCACGCCGTGGCATTGGTATGCGGGCGATTCGGCCGGCTCCGGTTGCGGTTGGACGTCGCCGCTGCCCTACTCCCGTCACGATGTGGCCGTGATCGACATGGCTCCCGGCATTTCCGCCGCGCGATTGGCCGCGATGCTCGACCCTCGTCCGGAAGCGGTGCTGTTGCGCGCGTACGGCGTTGGCAATGTGCCGAGCGACGAACCAGGACTGACCGACGTGATCGCCGACGTGCTGCATGACGGCGTGCCTGTCGTCATCGCATCGCAATGCCAGCAGGCGGAAGTGCTGCTCGGCCATTACGAGACGGGCGACGCGATTGCCCGCGCCGGTGCGATCGGATCGGGCGACATGACGCTGGAAGCCGCATACGCGAAGATCATGTTCCTGCTGTCGCAGGGCGTGGACGCGGCCGATTTCGGCATGTGGATGCGCCGGAACATCGCTGGCGAAATCTCGCCCAGCTCGATGTAGCACGGCGCAACGCGGTTCAGCCTCCGCACGGCTCGTCGCCGCAACCGGCGCTACTCGCGGTCGAGCAGGGCGGTGAGCGCCCACAGGATGCTGACCACGTCGATCGCTTCCTGCATGAACGCGCCGACGACCACCGGAATGAGGTTGAACGCGGCCGCGACCATGCCGATAATCGCCAATCCAAGGCCGACCAGCACCGCCTGCAGCATCACTTTCTTCGTGCGGCGGGCGATGGCGATGGCGCGCGGCACAGAGGCGATGTCGTCGTTCATGATGACCACCTGCGCCGATTCGGACGCGGCGGTGGACGTGCCGTCGGTCATGGCCATACCGATGTCCGCAACCGCCAGTACAGGGGCATCGTTCACGCCGTCGCCGACCATCATCGTCACCTGTCGGGTCATGGATTCGCCGACCACGCGCTGTACGACCTTGTCCCACGCCGGCTGGTTTTGGTGCGCGTCTTCCGTGGCGTTCTTGACGGCCGCGACCTTGCCTTCGGGGAAGAGTTCGGATTGCACGTCGTCGATGCCGACCTCGCCCGCGATGATGCGTGCGGAAGCCTCCTTGTCGCCGGTGAGCATGGACAGTTTCTTCACGCCGAGCCGGTGCAGTTTTTCGAGGGACGCCTTGGCGTTTTCGCGCGGCACGTCACGCAGCACAATACGTGCGGCGAGCTTGCCGTCGATCGCCACGTATGCGGCCATTTCGTCCGGTTCGAGAGGTGCGAACAGCGAATTCACCTCCGGCTTCTTGGAAGCGCCGGCAGCGGTCCCGGTCGCCGAATCGCCAACCGCGCTATCGGCCACAGCACCAGCCGCAGTACCGGCCGCCACCCCTGCGCCCAGCACATGCGTGAAGCCGGCCTCGTCGGCCGTCACGTACGCGAAACGACCCACGCGCACGGCATGCCCGTTCACCTCGCCGGACACACCCTTGCCCGACTGTTCCTCGATGTTCTTCACCACGGGGTAATCGCGTCCATGCCCCGGCAAATCGCGTTCGGCGCACAGCCGCTGCCCGTTCTCATAGCGCGCGTACAGTTCCTGCATGGCCTTCTGCCCGGCCGCCGCGATGCCCTTCGACAGAATGTGCACCGAGTAGCCTTCCACCACGCCGGCCATCATCAGAATGTGGTTCTCGTCGTACGGCGAGCTGTTTTCGAACGGCTTCTCGACGCGCACGACCTGCGGCTGCTTGACGGTAAGCGTGCCGGTTTTGTCGAAGAAGATATGCGATACGCGGCCCAGGTTTTCCAGCACATCCTGCGCTTTGATAAGAATGCCCGCCTTGGCAAGGCGACCGGTGCCGGCCACGTACGCGACGGGCGCGGCGATCAGCAGCGGGCAGGGCGTGGCCAAAACCAGCACCTGCGCGAATCGCAATGGCGTGCCTGCGACGGCCCACGCGATGCCGGCGATCGCCAGCGAAAGAATGGTGAACGGCACCGCCAGCACATCGGCGGTTTTGACGACGGTCGGGCGCGATTCCTGCGCCGAAGACACCAGTTCGAGGATCTTCTGATACTGCGAATCCTGCGCCAATTGCGTGGCACGCATCGTCAGCGCGGTCGATCCGTTGACCGCACCCGACAGCACGCGCGCGCCCGCATACACTTCGCGCGGCACCGGCTCGCCGTTGATATTGCTCAGATCCAACGTGGCGACGCCCGACAGCAGTTCGCCGTCGACCGGCACCGTTTCGCCCGGCAGCACGAGGATCACGTCGCCAAGCTTGACCTGGTCGACCGGAACGGTTTCGAAATGCTCGCCGGCCGCGTCGTAAGGCTTGGTTTGGGTGGTGGACTTATTCGTTTCCGCAGCGTTAGGCACATCCACACTGGCGACCTTGCGAAAGCCGTCCGCCGTCATGTCGCCCTCAGCATCACCGGCAGTACCGTCGGCCCCGGCAGCCGCCGCACGTGCACCCACGCCCGGCAACGTCACCACGTGCGCGGTCCGCGGCGCCGCATCAACCAGCGCCGTCAGGTTGCCTTCCGCCTTCGACTGTGCGAATTCCTCAATCGCCTCGCCGGAGGAAATCATCAGCACCACGGCCCACGCAGCCCAGTATTCCTGCACCGCCACCGTCGACGCGATCGCAATAACCGCAAGCAAATCCACACCGACGTGACCGTGCCGCAAATCGTCAATCATGCCGATCACAGTCACCACAATCGTGTACACGACCAGCGCGATCACGATCCACTGCCCGACACCCGGATTGAACGGTCCGAAAGTCAGCGAGACGCCCGCAGCCTCCCACGGACGCCACGAACCCAGCAATGCCAACGGAATCGCGGCAATGATGGCGATCGGCAGCAGCGGAACTTCTTTGCAAATGGAAATGATTCTACGCATGAGAATCTCCTTACGCTCGGTTCGGACGCCTTGTTAACCCACCGGCGCCCCGCCTGCGCGGACCATCGATACACGGCGTAAAAAGATATTTCCAGCATAACAGAGCATTGCGATTGCCGCGGCCGTTTGCGTGTGCTTCCGTTCGTCGCGCGCGTTCCGCGCATACGAAAAGGGCCGTGCGATTGCTCGCATAGCCCTTGTTTTCCGCCGTTTTTCGGCTTGTTCAGCGTTTTCCGCGATTACGCGGATTGCGGTTGCGGCTTCGCCGTCAGCCTATCGGGTGGCAGCCACCCGTATCGCTGTCGGCATGAACGCCGCACACCGTACGTTGCCGTACGATGCCGCGCATCCGGCTTTACCACAGACCGAACGGATCGAACAGGCCACCGCCGTCGCCGTTGTTGCCGTTACCGCCATTCTGGCCGTTCTGGCTGCCGCCATTCTGGCCGTTGCCGTTATCGTCGTTGCCGTTGTTCTGCTGACGCTGTTCCTGCTTGTTGGAGGAGTTCGTCTTAGTCTCTTCCTGGTCGAGCGTCACTTCGAGATCCATGGTGTTGCCGCCGCGCACAACGGTCAGCTTCACCTTGTCTCCCATGGCGGAGGCGCGCACGTAACCGAGCAGCGAGTAGTTGTTGTTCACTGCCTTTCCGTTGAACGCCACGATGGAGTCGCCGGCCTTCACGCCGGCCTTGGACGCCGGGCCACCGTCGGTCACGGCCTGCACCTGGGCGCAGCCGCGGGTCACACCGTCCGCTTCCACCGAGGAGCTCTTGATGGTGATGCCGAGCGCCACATGCTTCACGGAACCATTGTCGATGATCTCGTTGGTCACGCGCTTGACAAGGTTCGACGGGATGGCGAAGCCAATACCAATCGAACCGGCAGTACCGGACGAGCTCGCAGTGGAGGCGATGGACGAGTTGATGCCGATCACCTGGCCGGCCGCATTAAAGGTCGGGCCGCCGGAGTTGCCCGGGTTGATGGCCGCGTCGATCTGCACGGCATTGGTGACGATGGCGTTGTTGTCATCATCGGTCACGGTCACCGGGCGGTTGAGCGCGGACACGATGCCAGTGGTGACGGTGTCGTCGTAGCCGAGCGGGTTGCCGATGGCCATGACGGACTCGCCCACGGCCAAATCGTCAGAATCGGCGAATTCCGCGACTTTCAAATCGCTCGGCGGATTGTCAAGCTTGAGCACAGCCAAATCGGTGGTGGTATCGGTGCCGACCACCTGCGCGGAATACATAGCGCCGTTGGCAAGCGTCACCTGGATCTGCTGCGCACCGGAAATCACGTGGTTATTGGTGGCGATGTAGCCCTTGTCGCTGATTACCACGCCAGACCCCTTGGCTTCACCGTCGCCGGTCGATACATCGATGGCCACCACGGAATCGGACACTTCCTTGGCCACCGCGCTCCAATCGACCGCCTGACCGGACTTCACCTTAGCGGAACCAGAACCGGATGTGTTGGACTTGACGTCAGACAGCGAGCTGGAGGACGGCACATGCACCCAGCCGTTGGTGATCGCGGTGAAGCCGATGCCGAGGCACAGCGCGCCAGACACCAGTGCGGCCACAACGGCGGTGACCACATGGCTGGTCATGCCGGACTTCTGCTTGGTGACGACCGGCGTCTGGTTCGGCTGGTTCGGGAAGCCCTGCCCCGGAGCGCCGAACGGATTGCGGTTGCCCGGTCCCGCAGGGGGCATGTTCGCGCCGTACTGCGGCTGCTGCTGATTGTTCTGCTGCGCGCCGTTCTGCGCGGACGAGCCGCCAAACGGATTGCCGAACGGATTGCCATTGTTCCGCTGATTGCCGGTCGTATACGGGTTGCCGAAAGCGCCGAAGAACGACGGACGGTTGTCCTGCGGCTGGCCCTGCTGCCGCGCGCCGTACTGCGGTTGCTGGGCGGTCTGGCCGCTGGCATCGCCAGCCGGCGGCGTCGGCACCGGACCGTACGCGCCGTATTCGGGCGCCGAACGGTACTGTTCGGTCGGCGCATCCTGCGTCGCGTTGTTGATCACCGTGCGTTCACCGGCAGCGGAAGCATAATCCGGCGTATCGTCAGCGGTATTGCCTGCCGTGCCATCCGCCGCGTCCACGGCAGGAAGGGCGGTGGTGGGCTGCTCGCCCGCGTTCGGCACTGCAATCGGTTCGGTAACGGAAGTCTGTGCTTCGTCGGCGACGTTCTCGCTCGGCGTCTGCGGCGCGGTCTGCTGCGTGCCATCCTGCGGCTGGGCGATGTTCTGATCGCTATTATCTTCAGCCATTGTTGCTCCTTATTCGTCTCGCGGCATTCAACATGGTCAGCAATCGTGCCGCTCGAACTGCTATCTAAGAGTAAAGATACCTGCTCTGGAAGTTTCCTGAATGTTTGTTGAAAGTAGCAATCGAATCGCTTGGCAGTTTGCTCCATACGATGCCACCGTCGACCGCCGATGGCGCCACCGCGGCAATCGGCGCTATCGCATACAGTTGAGAGCATGACAAGCTTGAACGAACCACAGACCGGCGCGGTGGCGCACGAGACCTCAGCGGCCAACGCGGCAGCCGGCGCAACGCACGACGCAGCAGGCAACACGACCAGCGCGGCATCGACCGAAAACCTTATCGAACATCCCCGCGGCGCGGAACCCGGCAAGCCCGGCCGCCGCGACGCATTTTATTTTGAGCAGAAAAACCGTCTGACCGACGCGGCCGACGGCAAGGGCCGCGGCGGCGCGCGATACGGACGCACCGGCATCATCCACACCCCCCACGGCGACATCCACACCCCGGCGTTCGTGCCGGTGGCCACGCAGGCCGCGATGAAAGCCGTGCTGCCTGAAACCATGAAGGATCTCGGCGCACAATGCTTGCTGTCCAACGCGTTTCACCTGTATGAACGTCCCGGTGAACAAGTGCTCGACGAAGCCGGCGGCCTTGCCAAATTCATGAATTGGAACGGTCCGACCTTCACCGATTCCGGCGGTTTCCAAGTGCTTTCGCTCGGCGCGGGCTTCAAGAAGACGCTCGCCATGGACGTCACCGGCATGAAATCGGACGACGTGATCGCGGAAGGCAAGGAGCGGCTCGCGTTCGTGGACGAGGACGGTGTGACGTTCAAGTCGCCGCTCAACGGCTCGCTGCACCGGTTCTCCGCCGAAATCTCCATGGGCATCCAGCACAAGATCGGCGCCGACATCATGTTCGCTTTCGACGAGCTGACCACGCTGATGAACACCCGCGGCTACCAGGAACGTTCCGTAGAACGCACCTACCGTTGGGCGCAACGCTGCGTAGCCGAGCACAAGAGGCTCACCGAAGAGCGTCTTGGCAAGCCGTACCAGGCGCTGTATGGCGTGGTGCAGGGCGCGAATTATGAGGATCTGCGCCGGCATGCGGCCGAACAGATCGCGTCGCTCGATTTCGACGGCGTCGGCATCGGCGGCGCGATCGAAAAGCGCATCATCGGCGACACGTGCGCCTGGATCTGCGATGCGATGCCGGAAAGCCGCCCGCGCCACGTGCTCGGCATCGCGGCGGTCGACGACATTTTCGCCTGCGTGGAGAACGGCGGCGACACCTTCGACTGCGTGGCGCCCGCCCGTTGCGGCCGAAACGGCGCGATCTTCACGCGCCACGGCCGCTACAACATCAAGCGCGCGCAGTTCAAGCACGATTTCGGCCCACTTGAGGAGGACTGCGACTGCTACACCTGCACGCACTATTCGCGCGCATACGTGGACCATGCGCTGCGTGCCCGCGAATTCAACGGTTTCACGCTGGCGACGATTCACAACGAGCACTTCTTCGTAAAACTGCTCGACGATATCCGCGCATCGATCGACGGCGGCTATTTCAACGAATTCCGCGACGAGACACTCGCCAAGTTCTACGAGAACGGTTCGAAGGGCTGAGCCAGAGGAGCTGGATGGAAGTCGCGGGGCTTGAGCATTTGCTACGCAAACGCGGCTTTTTGAACAAAGGATGGCTCCATCGTCTGGAGGCCCACAGGGCCTCCTCCCTCCTCGCGTCGCACCGCTTTGTGCATTCGCTTTGCGAATACGGCGGTGCGACACGCCGATTTGTGCCACAGATAGTAAAGGTGTAAATTAGTCGATTGTCTGCGAGCGTGGCGGAATGGTAGACGCGCTGTCTTCAGGTGGCAGTGAGTGTATGCTCGTGGGGGTTCAACTCCCCCCGCTCGCACGGGCCGAAAAGGGCTGGAATCCAACGATTCCAGCCCTTTTGCTTTATCCAAAACGTATGAAATGTGACAAAAAAGTACTAAAAATGCGCCGAAAGCCCAGCTATCTCAGCAGAAACAGACAAACGGACATCCAAACCCAAAACCAGCACCACAAATGTCCGATTCCAGAAAACACAATCCGAATAACCAATTCGGCAGAATCGAACACATAGCCACCCAAAACCACACTTCACGTGACCGGTTGGAAAAACAGATACGTAACGCATTGCAGACCAATCCCATGCGTCCGATTCTGAAGAAAAACGAAATTCGCCGTACGACTTTTCCGCGCACGCAATCGCAAGCATTTCCCGGTATTTCACTGTGAGCATAATCGCGGAATGAGCAGGACACGGAAGAGTTGGGTGAAGTGAAAGGTCAAGGTCAGGAGCCCGGGAGGGTTCCGGATGCGGCAACGAACCCGGTCGCCGATCTCGCTGGATGGTGACGCCGCAGCGATAATCGCACGGCCGGCTGCCAAGCCGCATTACTCCGCGCACAGAACGCGCATTTGCTTAAGGAGTACCGATTATGGCAATGTTTCCGGCTTTGATGAATGACACGATGTTCTCCGATCTGTTCGACGATCCGTTCTTCGAGGGTTGGCGCAACATGGACCGCGCAGCCGCATGCGATCCGAACATGTCCGCAGGCATGATGAGCACCGATGTGCGTGAGACCGACAAGGGCTACATGGTCGACATCGACATGCCTGGCTTCAAGAAGGACGACATTTCGCTGGACCTGCAGAACGGCTATCTGACCGTTTCCGCGCATCGCAACAGCTCGCACGAGGACAAGGACGACAACGGCCGCTGGCTGCGTCGCGAACGCTACGCCGGCTCTTGCTCTCGTAGCTTCTACGTTGGCGAGGACGTGAAGGATTCCGACATTCACGCCAGCTACAAGGACGGCACCCTGTGCCTGGAAATGCCGAAGCCCGAAGCGCAGCAGCAGGTTGAGACCAAGCATCAGATTGCGATTGAAGGCTGATTTTCCAGCTGCCGTACGTCATATTCGCACGTCGTAAGTCACGGTAATCGCTAAGCAAAGCGAAGCCGGACGCCCGTAAGTGGATGTCCGGCTTTTTTGTTTGTCCGCACGCCGCCGCCCGAAAAGCAACGCCCGTCACGGCACTTAACGCACCAAAAACACCATGATGAGAATCATCACGAATCCAACCAAATCGGTCGGTTCGAACACCGCGTCCGTCCATGCCACCGCGGAAATCGTGGCCATCACCGGTTCGCTGGTGCCGAGCATGGTGGCACGCATCGAACCGACGCGCACCACGCCGGCCATGTACAGCCAGAACGCGCCGAATGTGCCGCCGATCACGGTGAACGCCATCAGCCCCACACCCAGCCAATCCAACTGCGGCGCCGTAGCCCACGGCCGCACGAACGGCAGCAGCACAAGCCCGGAAATCAGAAATGCGATGCCGTTGACGGTGAAGTTGCCCCAACGTTCGATGAGCTTGACCGGAAGAAACACCATGGCCGCCGTGGACGCCGCGTTGATAGCGCCCCAAATCAGGCCGACCAACGGCAGTTTCAGCGTGGTGAAGTCGCCGCCGGTCGCAATCAGCACGGTTCCCGCGAAGGCGAGCGCCACGCCGATGCCTTCCCGTACGCCGGGCAGTCGCCGCCCGCGCAGGCATACGACCCCCAAGACGAACAGCAGGTTCAGGCTTTGCAGCACGGTCGCGGTGCCGGAGTTGGTCCAGTTGATCGATTCGAGGTAGGCGACCTGCACCAGCAGCACGCATATGATGGCGGTGGCCAGCAGCCGCGGATATGATTTGCGATCGCGTAGCGCGCCGGTAAGCAGTTTCGGCGTCATGATGGCCGAGCAGGTGAGGAAAAGCACGCCGGCTGCCAGTTCGCGCACGCATGCGATCCACAGCGGCGAGGCATGATACGTGCCCATGAGGATTTTGGAGACGGTGGCGTTGACGCCCCACAGCACGCCGCCGCACAGGGTCATCGCAATGCCGATAATCAAGTCTTTCGGCGTGCGTTCGAACGTTTTTTCCGCCACTGCGGCTCCTTCCCCTTCACTGTTCGCTCATCGCACACCGTACACGCCGCATGTGTCTTGCAGTGGCAGCCGCTCACAGACTGTCCGCGGGCGCGCTGAGGAAGTCGAGAATCTTGTTCACATACGGTCCGACCACCGTGTTCGGCATGGAGAAGATCTCGTGCAACGACTTGCCGTACCGTATTTTTTCGATTGATCCGCCGCCTTCGCGCACGCGTTCCACGAAATCGTCCTGCGGACCGTTCAGGACCCAGACGTCACGGCCCGCTTGGAACAGCAGCATCGGGGTTTCGATCGCACCGCACATGTCCGGTTTGAGTATGGCGCGGGACAGCGCCATCGCCTGATGCGCCCATTCGAAGGTGGCCGCGTTGGTCTGGCATGCCACGTCGTCGACGCGCTGCTTGTGGAACCAGCGAACGCGCGCCTCGGACGCGCCCTTATGCTCGTCGAGATCGAGTTCGGGGGAAAAATCGGTGTGACCGAATACGCGCGCTTTGCCGAATCCCAAGCCGCACAACGCGCCTGTAGCGATGCGTGCGATCCATGTCGGCATACCGACGACGGGGGCGATCATGGGTGCGGACAGCACGGCCTTGTCGAACAGGCTCGGATAGTGTTCCATCACGGCCGCGCCGATGCCGCCGCCCATCGAATGGCAGTACAGGTTCAGTGGCTCGCCGCACGCGTATTCGCGGCCCACAGTGTCGGCGAAGGCTGCGAAATCGGCCACGTACCGACGCCAATCGTCGATCCACACCAGGCTGGGATTGCTCACGTCGTGTGCGGAATGGCCGTGCCCGCGGTGTTCGAGGATGCATACGGAATAGCCGGACAGCAGAAAGTACCATGCCATCTCGCTGTATTTTCGCGCGAATTCGGTGAATCCGTGCGAAATGACGATCGCACCGCGGAACACGCCCGAAGCGCCGTCCTCACGCAGCACGTCGAATTTGGCCGCGTCGTAACAGCAATAGTGCAACCGGCCGGGTTCGTCCAGTTTGGGCAGCGCGTCGCCGTTCCAGTCAACGGTGGCTGGATCCATCCATCCTTCCGTCATGCAGGCGTCCAGCGCGGGCAGCACCTTGCTTTCCATTTCGGCGTCGTAATTCACCTCGTCGAGCAGCCTAAGAGTCATGCTTTCATCATACGAATCCCACATGAACAGCCTTCAGAGCCCCACGCTTCGGCTCCACGGATCGAACGCGCCTCCTCACTCGTGGACGCGCTCCCCCGTACAATGTCGGTATGAAAATCATGTCATTGTGTGTGTCATTCGTCATGCTCTGCACCATGCAGCCAGCCGGAACGATGGCCCCTTCCAACGGGAAGGCTGCCATCTTCGCCGACGCGGCGAGAGGAACCGCATCCGCCATCATCGACTGCCCGCCGCCGCTTTACTGGCTGTGTGGAAAGTGAGCCATGCGATGAATCCCACGAAATCCGCAGCTCCCATACCCAAAGTCCACCGTGTGGCGCTGGTCGACAACGATCCGCGCGCGTTGGAATCGCTGAGCCTTCTCATCGAAGCGAAGGTCCCCACGGCCTACGTGGTGTGGACGGCCACTTCCGGCGACGAAGCGATCGAACGTTGCCAGAGGAACGACGACAATCTCAACCTGCTTGTATTGGACATGTCCATGGAGGGCTTGCAGGGGCCGGCCATCTGCCATCGGATCCGTCTCATGGACAGGCATTTGCCGATTCTGGGCATCACCAGCTTCTCCATCAACAGCTACCGTAGCAGGCTGATGGAAGCCGGAGCGCAGGGACTGATCGGCAAGGAGGATTCCGATCAGCTGGCGAAGGCCATCGAGCGGCTCTGTGGAGGCAACGTTATGGAGGGATTCGAACCTCCCGCCCTGGCCAACGTGCGCATCAGACGCGAGGAGGAGACATCACCGCGGCTCACCGTGCGCGAGGAGCAAATCATCTCCCTGTGCGCCGACGGCATGCTGGACAGGGAGATCGCCGAACGACTGGACATCTCCGAAAGCACCGTGCGCAAGCATATGCAGGGCATTCTCAAGAAGCTGAACTGCAAGACGGCACGCCAGGCGGTGGCATTGTGGGTGAGATCGCATGCACGCTGAACCCACAAAACCCAGACCCGTAAGCGCCTTCCGCTCCTGGCACAACCATATGCGTGCCGACCATCCGAAACTCTGGCATCCGATCCGCATAACCATCGTGGTCATCACCGTATGGTGGATCCTGTTCTGCCTGGTGCTCGCCCCGACCGACAATCCCGCGGCGATCGTCTGGACCATCATCGAAATCGCGGTGCTGCTGCTGTCACCGTTCTTTCCGAAATCGATGTCGCTGCTGTTTCTGATCATGAGCCAGTCGGGACCTTGGCTCATACCCGGAGCCGACGTCAACTCGCTGCCGGGAATCCTTTACACGTTCGGCATGCTCGCCTACGAAACCAACAATCTCGTGGCGCTGCTGCTGCTCGCTTATTCCATAGGCGACCAGCTGTTCCGTCAACTGGTCCTTGATACGAGCCGCAGCAATCCCGTGGCCATCATCGCCATGGTCAGCCTGGTACTGATGCTCGGATGCGGTTTGCGATGGAACCAGGCCGTAGCCGGCAGCCGCGCCGAGGCGGAGCAGGCGAAAGCGCGATTACGGGAGATGGAAAGCCGCAGTCACATCGCGGAAGCCATACACGACGCCGTGACGGGAGATCTGTCCGCCGCGGCTTTCGTCGCGCAACGTCGCATCGATGCATTGTCCGGCGGAGACGATGGCGATGGCAGCGCCTCGACGGATGGTGACGACGGCAAGAACGCGGACGAAAGACGCGATGAGCTCGACAAATGGACGCAGGTCAACGATTACATCCTGTCCGCCCTGAACAACGTGCATCGCGTCATCGACGAACTGGATATGGACGTCACCGTCCTTGAGGAGGATGCGGACGGCAAGGCCTTCTCCGACCTGCTCAAAGCCACGATGGCCGGCGGCGACCGGCGTCTACGCGCGCTCGGCTTCGACATCACCTCGATCCTCCATGTGGCGGGCGGTGCGCCAAGCGCCTCCCCGAGCCTGGCCGGAATCGCCAATGATCTGCTTCGCGAGACCTACGCCAACATCGCGCGTCACGCCCAGTCCGGCAGCAAAGCCGACCTGTCGGTGATACTCAAGCCGAACGCCGTCGAAATCACGCAGATCAACCAGGCGAGGACCACCGAAACGGATCGCACGCAGCCGGGAGGCCACGGCCTCGCGTATTTCAGCAAACAGCTCGAATCGCATGGCGGCAAACTCGAGACAACGCTGCGCGGCGGCGAATGGACGCTGTTCGCCTATCTGCCGATTCCGGTGCCCGAAACCCTGCCACCCCTTGCCGGACACCCCGAATCGTGACTGGCTCCGACGGTCGCGAGAAACGAAAGGGTGCTACAAAAGGTGCTACACAGATGTGGTACACCCTTACTTGCGGGGGTGTTCACGCCATCCTATCTTCCCTATTGAGAAGGGTTACGCGTCTCCCTGTGACCCGACGGATACTTGGCAGTCCGTCGAATCACAGGGGGACGCGTTCTTTTTTCTTCGGTTGTATCGGAACGTCAGTTCCGCCGGAACACCGTCAGACCAGCGCGTCGGCGAGGAAATCGCGTTGCAACAGCAACAGGTTGCGCGCCACCGTCTCGTCGTTGGTCATGTGCGTGATGCCGTTGAGCGGCAGGAACGTGTGCTTCCTGCCGGCCGCCATCAGCGCCTGGCTCAATCGCAGGCTATTGGCGATCGTCACATTGTCGTCGGCGAAACCGTGGATGAGCATAAGCGGGCGACTGAGTTTCGGCGCGTCCGCGACGATGCTGTTACGTTCGTACGTGGCCGGGTCGAGTCCCAGGTAGCGCTCGGTGTAATGCGTGTCGTACAGCGTCCAGTCGGTCGGCGGGGCGCCGGCGCAGGCCGCGGCGAATGCGTCGGGCGCGTCCAGCACGGCGAGCGCGGATAGGAAGCCGCCGTACGACCAGCCGATCATCGCCACCTTGTCCAGGTCGGGTTTCGGCATGGAGACACCGGTTTCGGCGGCGAGCGAGGCGATCGCGTCCGGCAGCGCATGCACGGCGTCGACTTGGTCCTCAAGCGTCACGGCTTTCATGTTTTCGTAGATCGCGCGATCCCACTTCGGTCCGCGGCCGGTGGTGC
This sequence comes from uncultured Bifidobacterium sp., assembly GCA_959028125.1. Taxonomy (GTDB): domain Bacteria; phylum Actinomycetota; class Actinomycetes; order Actinomycetales; family Bifidobacteriaceae; genus Bifidobacterium. Next base: position 170,742 of record CAUFQQ010000001.1, read on the forward strand.
CGCGACCGTCGGCGGTGACCACGATGTAGCCTTGGTCGGCCCACCACTGCGCGTCCCAGTAGAACGACTGGCTTTCCACGACCTGCTGGAAACCGGGGCCGCCGTAAGGCTTCATAAGGACCGGCAACTGGTCGGCATGCGCGTATGCGCTGTCGGCCGACGGCAGGATGACAGCCGCGTACAGGCCACGTTCGCCGAGTCGGGTGAATCGCACGTTCGGTGTGAAACCGGGGATTTCAGAGTGGTTTTCGATTGGCGAGACCACCATCGACATCATTTCCGCGCCGTCCGCAACACCGTCCGCAACGTCGCCTTCCGTCGTGCGCACGTTCATGCAATGCTGCATCTGCGACCGCGCGTCGTCCATGCCGCGCCCGGTCACCACGCAACCGTCGCCGGAACGGGACATCGTCCATTGGCCGGGCGTGCAGGTGAGCGGCTCCCAGTCGCCGTCGTAACGGATCGAGACCACGTCGAAGCTGCGGGCGTCGTGATCGTCCGCGTTGGACTGCCACAGGAACGGCAGATCGGCGGCCGGCAGCAGTTCCGGCGTGCGCTGCACCACGCACAGCACGTCGTTGTCGGTCACGTCGAGCACTTCGCGCACCTGCAGGCCCTTGGGTGTGAATGGCGTGCCGTCCACGGTCAGACGGTTCGTGTCGGCGTCCATGTCGTTCATCGCGCACACGAGACGGCCGTCAGGCGTGTATGCGGGGGTGCCGGCGATCAGGTCGAGCCAGCAGTCGTTGCTATGTTCCTCAAGCACGCGCGTGGTGCCGGGTTCTTCGCCGGGCGCGTATTCGGGGATGGCGATGGAGAAGGTCTCCACTTCGCTGCCGTCCTCGTCGGTGAAGCCGTTTTCCGGCGCGCTCATGGTCACGATAGGCTCGCCCACGTGGACGGCGAGCACCTGGTCGTGCTGCTGAAGCCGGTCCTGCACAAGTAGCAGCGGCTCGTGGCCTTCGGTCCAGCTGACGGCGGCCAGGTATTCGTACGATTCGCGGTCCCATTCCACGTTGTGTGCGATGCCGCCGTAGTAGCAGCCGTCCGTATCGTAGCCGAGTTCCAGCAGCGTCAGATGCACGTCGGCGTTGGCCGTCATCGCCTGCGGATAGCGGCGGGCCTGCGCGGGTTTCGTCGGATCGGCCGGGTCGGCGATGTACCAGGTCTGTTCGTGGGATGCGTCGAAGGTTTCGAAGAGCACATACTTGGAATCGGGCGACCACCAGAAGCCGTCGTAACGGTCCATTTCCTCACCTGCGGCGAATTCGGCGAGACCGATTTTCCATTCGCCTGCTTGCGATTCGGCCGCGTCGCTTTGCGCGTCATCTTGCGTGCCGTCCTGCGTATCGGCAACGTCGTCAGCGTCGTCTTGCGGAACGGACGCGACGATGGACACCGCATCGCCCGCGTCTTCGCCTGCGTCCGTCGTGTCCGATACGTCCGCAAGATCGACGTCCACCAAATACGTGCCGGTCGTATACATGATGTGTCGTCCGTCGGGGCTGATGCGCGGGTTCAGCACCGGCTTGAATTCCGGTTCGTCGATGGCGATGCCGCGCGTCACGCCGGCCGCGATATCCGTCAGGAACAGCTGGCCGTTGATGGTGAACGCCACGCGGTTGCCGGCCGCATCGACCGAATAGCCGACGATGCCGGAACCACCTTCACGCGCACGTTCGCGGCGCGTCTTTTCCTCAGCCGGCACATCCTCGGCGTCGGCGTCAGCCAGCAGCGTACGCGGATCGGCAAGCAGAATCTCGTCGGTATCGCCATCGCTGCCGATCACGCTCATCCACAGGGAGGTGACGGTGTCCTCCGGACCGTCCGAACGCAGGAACAGCGCACGCGAACCGTCGCCGATCGCGCGGGCGGAACGTGGCGCGCCGCAGGTGAATCGCAAGGTACGGGCCTTCAGCCCAGGAAACTCATCAATCGCATCATTCATACCTTCCAATCTACCGACCATCACGCACCACTCGCCGCCAATACCCCGGACGCAACCCCCTTCACATGAAATTTTTGCAAGCAAGTAGCCTTCGAATTGGCGCTCGGCAGGCTACAGCGTAGGATAGTCAAAGACAGAAAGGGACAAGTATGAGTGTTCTCGACCGATTTGAGAAGAGCGTGGAAGGCGCCGTCAACGGGGTTTTCGCGAAGTTCGGGTCTAAAGACCTGAAGCCCGTCGATCTTTCCAGCGCTCTGGAACGCGAGATCGACAAAGAAGCCATGCCCGTCACGCGCGATCGCACCGTAGCCCCGAACGAGTACCGTTTCAAGCTCAGCACTCCGGATTTCAACAACATCGTCGAGTGGGGCGCCGAAACGCTCGCCAATGAACTTGCCGACAACCTCACCCAGTATGCGAAGAGCCAGAACTACGCGTTCGTCGGCCCGGTCGTGGTGATCTTCGAAGAGGATCTTGAACTTTCCAAGGGCGATTACCGGCTTTCCAGCGAATCCGTGCAGGGCAACACCGTGCCGGTCACGACCGACGCGCAGACCGAGGATTGCCCGATGCTGGAGATCGGCGAGCACCAGTATCTGCTCACCGAGGAAAAGACCATCATCGGCCGCGGTTCCGATTGCGACATCGTCATCGACGACCCCGGCATCTCCCGTCGTCACATGGAGATCGACGTCACCGACAATGGCAACACCGTCATCGCCCGCGACCTGAACTCCACCAACGGCATGTACGTCGAAGGCCATCATGTTGAGGCGGCAACGCTGCTCGACGGCAACACGATCACCATCGGCCGAACCCGCATCCTGTACTGGGCCTCCTCGCAGGAGCAGGAGTAATCAGCCCCAAACCGGAGAGCCGCCTTTTATGCTCACTGAATTAACGTTTGCGATCCTCAAGTACGGGTTTCTCGTACTGCTCTGGATCTTCGTGGCCTGTACGGTACGTTCGCTGTACAGGGATATCGAAACGCTCAGCCCGCGCAAGTCGCGGGCTCATCGTCGTAAGGAGCGTGCCGCGCGCAAGGCCGTCGAATCGCCTGCGCCCGTAGCCGCCGCAGCCCCTTCGGCAAGCGCCGCAACCAATGCCAAACCAACCCTGCTGGTCATTATCGATGGCCCCCTTGCCGGCAGTTCCGTCCCTCTGGCCGGCAACACCATCACACTTGGCCGTTCCGCTTCGAACACCGTGGTGCTGGATGATGAATTCGTTTCCTCCCACCATGCGCGCGTCTACACCGATCCCGCCACCGGCCGTTGGGCCATCGAGGATCTGGGATCCACCAACGGCACCGTCGTCAATCATCAGCGTCTGAACGCGCCGATGATTCTTGGCGCGCGCGTGCCTGTGCGCATCGGTGCGACCACCTTCGAATTGAGGTGACGTTTTTGCCGACTTCCACCGCTTCGCAACAATTGTTCATGTATTCCACCGTCGTCTCCGACGTGGGCACCGTGCGTTCCAACAACCAGGATTCCGCGTTCGCCGGCGAGCATCTCATCGCCATCTGCGACGGCATGGGCGGGCATGCCGGCGGCGACACCGCCTCCACCATCGCCATCCGGTCGCTGGCGCACATCGAACAGGACAATGTTGACGGCGATGTGCAGGTCGTCTCCCATATGATGGCGACTTCCGTCATGGCCGCGCACGACGCGATCGTCGGCAAAGCCAAGCGTGAGCGTCGTCTTGCCGGCATGGGCACCACCGTCACGTCCGTGGCGCTGGTCGCCGGCTGCTGGGTATTGGCGCATATCGGCGATTCCCGCGCGTATCTGCTCCACGACGGCCATCTGGTCCGCATGACCAGCGACCACAGCTACGTGCAGCATCTCATCGACACCGGCCGTATCAGCGAGGCCGAGGCGCGCAACCATCCGCAACGCAATGTGGTGATGCGCGTGCTGGGCGATTTCGACATCGATTCGCGCCCTGACATCGCCATCCGCAAGGCGCATCCGGGCGACCGTTGGCTGCTGTGCTCCGACGGCCTGTGCGGCGTGCTGGAAGATTCCACGCTTGAAGAAGTGCTGTCCACCTGCGCCGATCAGGAGGAGTGCGCGCAGCGGCTCGTATCGATGGCGTTGCGTGCGGGCAGCACCGACAACGTCACCGCGGTGATCGCCGACGCGACGCTCGCGCTCGACGCGGACGCGTTCGACCTGCCGCATCAGACGCCGCTGGTCGGCGGCGCGGCCAGCGCAAGCTTGGAAACCATCGCGGACATCGTCAACGAACCGGTCGCTTCCGCCCCGCCTCTGCGCGAAGGCAAACAGTCGCCGGCGGCGCGTGCCGCGGCCCTGCGCAGCGGCAAGGATCCCAACGAGGAGCCGAAACAGCCGGAACAGCGCGTCGCGCAGCCGTCGTCGGTCCGCGAAGACAATGGCGACCGTGTCAATACCGATACCGGGGAAATTCCGATTGTGCAGAAGCGCAACGGGCGTATTTCCGCCGATCCGAACGATCCGGAAGTCGCCAAGGCGATTCGCAACGAACATATCGAGGAACGTAAGACGAAACGGTCGCGCAAATTCCGCAACCGCATCATCACCATACTCATCATCATTCTGGTGCTGCTTGGCGTTGCCGGCGTGGGCGTGGGCACCTACCGTTGGAGCCAAACCAAGTACTACATCGGCGACAACAACGGCAAAGTGGCGATTTTCCAAGGCGTGCCGACGAGCATCTTCGGTGCCAAACTGTCACATGCCGTCACCGACACCAATATGAAGACCAGCGATCTGCCGCCAAGCTGGCGCGAACAGCTTGACCAGGGCATCTCCTTCGACACGTACGGCGAAGCGAAAAGCCATACCCGTCTGATTAAAAAGCAGCTGAACGATGCGAAGCGCAAGCAAGAGGCGAGGCAGCAGGAGAAGGCCGAAGCCGAGCAGAAGGCGAAGGACGAAGCGGCGAAAAAGGCCGCCGATCAGGCCGCGCAGACCAACAAGTCGGGCGGTGACAAGTCATGATCGCAACACGCTTGAGACAGCTTGGCATGCTGCTGTTCAGCATGCTGCTGTGCGCGGTGGCGTTCTTCCAGATGTTTGAACGCACCACGAACGGCTTCCCGCAGAATTATGTGTGGATGCTCGCGTTTGTGGGCGCGCTGTTCCTGACCGCCTGGGGTCTGCTGCTGCGATTCCAGCCGCACGCCGACCAATCGGTCATGTGCTGCGTGCTGGTATTGACGGGCATCGGCGTCACGATGATCGCGCGCCTCGACCAAGACACCAAAACCACAGTGGCGTTCCGACAGTTGCTTTGGTTGGCGATCGCACTGGTGTTTGCCAACCTGCTGGTGGTGTTCATGAGGGATTACCGCGTATTGCGGCGATTCTCATACGTCAGCATGGTGATCGGCATCGTGCTGTTGCTGTCGCCAATGCTGCCGGTGGTCGGTTCCGAACAGTACGGCGCGCGCATCTGGGTGAAGATTCCCGGCTTGGGATCGTTCCAGCCGAGCGAATTCGCCAAACTGTTCCTGGCGTTCTTCTTCGCTTCGTATCTGTTCGACCATCGCGACCAGCTTGCCGTCGGCGGAAAGAAGATTCTCGGCATCCAACTGCCACGCATCAAGGATATGGGACCGATCATCGTGGTGTGGATCGTCTCCATGGGCGTTCTGGTCCTGCAGCATGATCTGGGCACGTCACTGATGTTCTTCGCCATGTTCGTGTCCATGCTGTACGTGGCCACCGGGCGTAAAAGCTGGATCGTCATCGGATTCATCGCCTTCGCCGCCGGCGCGGTGGCGGCGGCAAGCATCTTCAGCCACGTCGGCTCGCGTGTGGACGCCTGGCTCCACCCGTTCTCCGCGGCTCAATACAACAAGGAATACGGCGGCTCATACCAGCTCGTCACCGGCATTTTCGGCTTGGCTTCCGGCGGTCTGATGGGCACCGGCCTCGGTCAGGGCCACCCGTCGATCACCCCGATCGCAAATTCCGACTACATTTACGCGGCATTGGGCGAGGAGCTGGGATTGACCGGCCTGATGGCCATTCTCATGCTGTATCTGCTGATCATCGCAGCCGGCATGATCACCGCGATGAAAATCAAGGACGGCTTCGGCAAGCTGCTTGCGTCCGGCTTGGTGTTCACCATGGCATTCCAGGTGTTCACCGTGGTCGGCGGTATCACGCTGGTCATTCCGCTGACCGGTCTGACGCTTCCCTACATGGCGGCCGGCGGTTCGTCGCTGATCGCAAACTACATGCTGGCCGCGCTGCTGATCGTCATCTCCAATTCCGCGAACAGGCCGGAATCCGAGATCGACAGCGACACATTCCAGCAGGAAGCCGTCAGGGTGTTGCGCGAACGCGAGCGGAACCGTCGTACCGAAATCGCCGGCAATACGCGTTCGGGTGCGGCGAAGGCTTCGGCCATCCCGGCCGTGCGGGCAAGCCATGCGGGCGCAGCCGGACAAGCAGGTCATGCCGTGCCCGCCAATCAAACCAGCCAAGCCGGCCAGACCGATCAATCCAATCCGACGATTCCGATAACCGGAGTCCTGCCGACGATCGACCAGCAAGGAGCATCGCATGAATAAGTCGCTCCGCCAGCTGTTCACCATCGTGGTGGCCTTGTTCGTCATTCTGGGCATGTCCACCACCATCATCATGGCCATCCGAGCCAACCAGCTCACCAACGACGCACGTAACGTCCGCGCGCTGTACCACGAATACGGCGCACCGCGCGGGTCCATTCTCGCCGCGGACGGATCGGTCATCGCAAAATCCGATCCTTCCAACGATTCGTTCTCGTACCAGCGTTCCTATTCCGCCGGCGAACTGTATGCGCCGGTCACCGGATTCTTCTCCATCAGCCAGCGTGGCTGGAGCGGTGTCGAAGCGTCCCGCAGCTCGCTGCTGTCGGGCCAGTCGGAGCAGCTGCTCTGGCAGCGGTTCAAGTCACTGTTCACCGGGCAGGAGAACAAGGGCGCCAATATCGAAACGTCCATCGATCCGAAGATTCAGCAGGCCGCATACAACAGCCTCGGCAGCACGGATGGCGCCGCAGTGGCCATCGAGCCGAAAACCGGCCGTATCCTCGCCATGGTCAGTACGCCCAGCTACGACCCGAACCAGCTGGCCAGCCATGACATGAGCCAGGCGAACAGCAACTACGGCGTGCTGTCCCAGGACGCCACCAATCCGATGCTCAACCGAGCCACTTCGCAGCTGTATCCTCCGGGGTCCACGTTCAAAACGGTGGTGGCCGCCGCGGCTTTGGAAACCGGCCAATACCAGCCGGATACGCAGATTCCGGCAGGAGCAAGCTACACGCTCCCCGGCACCGTCACGCAACTGACCAACGCCGTACCGCAGGCCGACGGCGCTGACGGCAAGATCTCCATGGAGGACGCGCTGGCATATTCGTCGAACACCGCGTTCGCCCAGTTGGGCGTGTCGTTGGGCGACAACGCCGTCTCGTCCATGGCCAAGAAACTTGGTTTTGACAGCCCGATTACCGTGGACGGTTCCGATTACACCGGAACCCCGTGGGTGTCGGTCACGTCGAAGTTCCCCACCGACATCAACGACGACAAGCTCGCATTGGCGTCTATCGGCCAGGGAGACACCGTGGTGACACCGTTGCAGAATGCTATGGTGGCCGCCGCCATAGCCAATGATGGCAAGCTTATGCAGCCCACGCTGGTCGACCGCGTGCGTTCCGCCGACTTGTCGGTCATTTCGCAGACCAAGCCCACGGTCATGTCCCATGCGTTCAGTGCGGATACGGCCAACAAGCTCACCCAGATGATGGAGGCCGTGGTCACCAAGGAGAACACGAATCTGGCCATCAACGGCGTGCAGGTGGCCGTCAAGACGGGTACCGCGCAGATTGGAAACGGCAATACGTCCATCGACGGCTGGGTGATCGGATTCGCACCGGCGGACGATCCGAAGATCGCGGTGGCGGTCGTGGTGCATAACGTGGACCTGTACGGCTCGTTCGCGGCAGGACCGATTATGAAAGCAATGATGCAGGAGGCGCTGGCAGAATGAAACTGGTTGAAGGACAGCTCATCCACCGACGCTACAGGTTGGATTCCCGCCTGGCCCAAGGTGGTATGGGTGAAGTGTGGAAAGGCTATGACATCCAACTTGGACGTCCGGTGGCCATCAAGGCGCTACGTGGCGATTTGGGCGTCACCCAGGAGGCCAAACTGCTTCGTCTGCGCGCGGAAGCCCATAATTCCGCCAATCTTGCGCATCCGAACATCGCTGCGCTGTTCGAATATTACGAGCATGACGGCATCGGATTCCTCATCATGGAATACGTGCCGAGCAAGTCGCTTGCAGACCTGTACCACGAGCAGAACGGCCCGATGGACCCGATCAAGCTGCTGCCGATCCTCATTCAGACCGCACGCGGCCTGTTCGTCGCGCATTCCCATGGCGTGATCCACCGTGACGTGAAGCCGGCGAATATCATGGTGTCCGATTCCGGCGAGGTGAAGATCACCGACTTCGGCGTCTCCTACTCCACCAATCAGGAGCAGATCACGCAGGACGGCATGGTCGTGGGCACCGCGCAGTACATTTCCCCGGAGCAGGCGCAGGGCAAGCATGCCACGCCGCAATCCGATATCTATTCGCTTGGCGTCGTCGCCTATGAGGGCCTGTGCGGACACCGTCCGTTCACGGGCGCCACACCGGTCGACATCGCCGCAGCACATGTCAATAATCCGGTTCCGCCGCTGCCCGACACCGTCGATGTGCAGTTGCGTGAATTCGTCATGTCGATGTTGGCCAAGGACCCGCTGGACCGTCCGAAGGACGCGCTGGTGGTGTCACGCACCCTGTCCCGCATCGAACGCCGTCTGCTCGACCAGCAGACGCAGCTGGCCGACACGATGGTCGTCTCTTCGGGAGGAAGGCTTCCCCGACGTGTGGTCAGCAAACCCCATATCTCCGTGAGCAATGATTGGAAGGAACAGGGATGAACATCAACATGCCTACCTCTCTGGCCGGGGGCCGTTATCAGCTCGGCCAACTCGTCGGCCGTGGCGGCATGGCCGAAGTGCATGTGGCGACCGACACGCGTCTGGGGCGTACCGTCGCCGTCAAGATCATGCGCGCCGATTTCGCCACTGACAGCATCTTCCTTGAGCGTTTCCGCCGTGAAGCCCATTCCGTCGCGCAGATGAACAACCCGAACATCGTGAACATCTACGATTCGGGCGAGGAAACCGTCACCACGGAAACCGGCGAGATCGAGCATCTGCCGTATCTGGTGATGGAGTACGTCAAGGGCCAGACCCTGCGTGACATCCTCAAGGTGAATGGCGCGCTGAGCCAGCGCGACGCCGAGCAGGTGATGATGGGCGTGCTCAACGCGCTCGAATACTCGCACCGCATGGGCATCATCCACCGCGACATCAAGCCCGGCAACATCATGATTTCCGAGCAGGGCGTGGTCAAGGTCATGGACTTCGGCATCGCCCGCGCGATCGACGATTCCGCGGCCACGATGACGCAGTCGCAGGGCGTCGTCGGCACCGCGCAATACCTGTCTCCGGAGCAGGCGCGCGGCGAAAGCGTCGACATGCGTTCCGACCTGTATTCCGCCGGCTGCGTGCTGTACGAAATGCTCACCGGCCGGCCGCCGTTCACCGGCGATTCGGCGGTGGCGATCGCCTACCAGCATGTGTCGGAAGTCGCCACTCCCCCAAGCACGATCGTGCCGGGCCTGCCGAAGATGTGGGATTCGATCTGCGCGAAGGCGATGGCCAAGGATCGGCAGAACCGTTACGCCACCGCTTCCGAGTTCAAGAACGATCTGCTGACGTTCATGAACGGCGGTGTGCCGATGGCTGCCGCGTTCAACCCGTTGACCGACCTGACCAACATGAAGGCCCGCAAGCAGGCCGAAATGGATGCCGCCACCGTGCCCATGGCGCCGGCGACGGATGCGCCGACGCAGGCGTTCAATCCGGTCACCGGCCAGTTCGAGGCCGTGCCGAATCCGAATGTCGGAGTCGAAACGAAGACCCGTGCGGAACAGCGTGCCAAGGCCGCGCAGGAGCGCAAGAAGAAGCAGATCATCATTGCTTCCGTAATCGGCAGCATCGTTGTTTTGCTGGCCGTCATCGGTATTTTCTTCGCGTTGAACGGGCATAAGAACACTGCGGATCTGGTGTCCGTGCCGGACTTCACCGACACGTCGAACATCTCCCAGGCGCGTGTGGAAGAACAGCTTAAGACCCTTGGTCTGAAGCTTGACGCCCGTGACGATGCCACGTCCAGCCAACCGAAGGGCACCATCACCAAGCAGAACCCGAAGGGCGGTAAGAAGGTGGCGAAGGGCTCCACCGTCTCCATATGGTTCTCCACCGGCCCGCAGGCGGTCAGCGTGCCTGACGTGTCCGGCAAGACGCAGGAGGAAGCGAAGGGCATTCTTGAGGCGGCAGGCTTCAAGATCGGCAATGTCATGACCGTGGACAGTGCCTCCATCGAGAAAGACAAGGTGGTGAACACCAATCCGGCCGCGAATTCGAAGCAGACCAAGGGCACCATCATCACGCTGTACATTTCGTCCGGCATGACCAAGATTCCGGATGGTCTGGTGGGCCAGGCCAAGGATTCGGTCATCGCGCAGCTCAAGCAGGCTGGTCTGACGCAGATCACCATCGAAAGCGAGTATTCCGATTCGGTGCAGTCCGGTGCAGTCACCCGCATCGATCCGGGTTCCGGCAGCACCGTCGAAATGGGCACCGCGGTGACCATTTGGGTGTCCACCGGCAAGCAGCAGGTGAGCGTGCCGTTTGTTACCAACTCCACACTTGCCGAAGCAAAGAGCATTTTGGAGGCCGCCGGATTCCAGGTAAGTGTCAACGGGCCACAGGATGATGACGCGACCGTCGTGTCGATGTCGCCGAATGGCGGCAGCCAGGCCGACAGCGGATCGACCATCACGCTGACCACCAAGAAATCGTCCAGCGACACGAACAACACCGACACGAACAACAACGGCAACACCAACAACCAGCAAGGCAACTAATAATTCAGGGGAGGAAGCGGCTCGACGCCGCCCCCCCCCCCTCTTTCCCTCAAAAAACCAAAAGCAGCCAAAGGCAGCACAAAAAGCCAAAGGAGCTTTGCTTCCCGCAGGTCCTGTTCACGACCGTAAGCTTGGCCGAACGGCCTTGAGTGTGTCGTGAACAGGACCTGCGGGAAGCAAAGCGGCGCCGCAAGCAAGCAACGCTGCGAGCCAAACAGCAGCCATCACCCATCACTCATTCATCGCAAAAAATCGCAATTCAGCAAGCTCAAAAAAAGAAAACTACTCGCTCACCTTAGGCTGCAATCCAGCCGACTTCTCTACCGCCGACTCCTGCCCGCACACCTTAAGCCAGTTCGCCAACAGCCGATACCCGTCCTGCGTCATCACGGACTCCGGATGGAACTGCACCGCGTACATCGGCTTGCTGCGATGCTTGATGCCCTGCACGATATGATCGTCCTGCGTCCACGCGGTCACCACCAGCTCGTCCGGCACGGAATCCGGTTCGACAGCCAGGGAATGGTACCGTGTGGCGACCATCGGGTTGGCGACGCCTTCGAAAATCTCATCGTCGATATGCTCCACCAAACTGGTCTTGCCGTGCATGATGGTCGGCGCGTGGCTCACTGTGGCACCGAACACTTCGGCCAATGCCTGCATGCCGAGGCACACGCCGAACATCGGCTTGTTCTGTGCCGCGCACAGGCGAATCATGTCCTCACTAGCGCCGGATTCCGATGGAGCGCCAGGACCGGGGGAAATCAGCACACCGTCGTAGTCGTCGATCACGCCCGGGGTGGACGGGTCGATCGCATCGTTACGTACCACGGTCACTGTGGCACCAAGCGTCTTCACATAGCCGACAATCGTGTAAACGAACGAATCGTAGTTGTCCACGACCAGAATACGTGCGGAATCGGTCATCATGCTCCAATCAACGTTTGAACAGCAGTGTACGTGCGAAATGTCTCATGACACCGCGCGCGTCTCACGCTGCAGCCATCGTGCGGCGATGCGGCACCAGCAGACGACAAGGCACCAGCAAACGCCCTGCACAGCCCGTTAGATGGCCGTGTAATTCGACATCTCCTGCAATGCCGGGATATTCGTCGCAGCCCACGGGAACAGCCATTCAAAGCAGGATGCGCAGGCCGCGAACACCAGCAGCAACAGCAATACGATCCGAATAGGCAGCACGCCGGGCTGCACGCGCAGCAAACCGCCGTAGATGCTGAAATCGGCCTTCTTTCGTCTTCCTGCGCGCACGTCGGCAAGATACGGCCATCGCCAGGCGACGGCGGCGGAAATAAATATGATCACGTATGCGGCGAGCGCGCCGAAGATCCACGGTTTCAGCGTATCGATCGACGACAGGAACGACGACTGTTCGTTGTTGACGAATTTGACTGTGCCGTTGGCGTTTTGGGAGGCCAGTTCCTGTGGGATGCCGTCGGAGACCTTCGCCCAGTAGGAGAATTCGGCGTAGCTGATCCAGCGGTGCGTCGGCGTGGAGTATTTCGGTTCGCAGGTGGTCATGGTCAGCATGCGTTTGGTCGGTGTTGCGCCGGGGTTTTCGGGGTTGGCCGCCACCACTTCGGTCTGTGTCGGCAGCACGATTTTGTAGCTGGTGTAGTGGTACACGTACCAGTAATCCTGCGTGCGGACGATGATCGGGTCGCCTTCCTGCAGTTTGTCGACGTCGCCGAGCGGCTGCCCGTAGCCGTTGCGGTGGCCGGCGAATGCGAAGTTGCCGACCTGGCCGGGCATCTGCGAATCCGTGTAGTGGCCGAGGCCGTGCTTGTTGAGCTGTGTCAGGTCCGTGCCTTCCACCAGGTTGCGCTGCCATTGGCTGCCGAATCGCGGTATGTAGATTTGGGCGATGAGTTCGCCTTCCGTGGCGCTTTGCGGCTGTACAGGCGGGTCACCCTGCTGTGCCTTCGCCACGGTGACGTTGCCGGACTTTCCTGGATCGGACCAGGATACGGATTGGCGGGTTTCGATCTGGTTATGCTCCGACTGCACGCCCGTCCACCACATCTGCCATGCGATGTACAGCGCGCAGATGGCGGCGGCGGTCAGCATGAGTTCGGCGAGGATGCCGAGTATCGTCCACAGCGCGCTTTTGGTGCGTCCGCCACGGCTTGCCACATGTTTCATCGATTGTTATTTCCCCTCTTGCGAGTCGCCGTTCTTGTCGTTTTCGAGCGCTTTCGCATACTGCAACGGCTGCTGCAACGCGTCGGTCGCGTCGAAATGCAGTTTCGTTTTCTCGTCGACCTGCCATCCCAGGCCGAACGCGCTCACGTACTGCTTGTAAATGGACACTTCCTCGGAATCGTCGAGCGCTTTTCTCATGCCCTCCACTGATCCGATCGCCGAGATTTTGAACGGCGGCGAATACTTCTTGCCTTGCAGCAGCAGCACGTTGCCGGAGCAGCGCACGGCGGAGTTGAACAATACGCGCTGGTCCATGATCTGCATGGATTCGGCGCCTCCCGCCCACAGCGCGTTGACCACGGCTTCGATGTCCTGCTGGTGCACCACGTAATCGTTGATGTTGGCGCTGGATCCGTTGGCGTCGACCATGTTCTCCCATAGCGGCGAATCGTCGAGCGTCACCACCAGTCCCGGGCCTTCCACGGCGGGGAGCATGGTGCCGTTGCCGGCGCTTTCGCTGTCTTGCGATCCGTCGGCGTTCTGGCTGTCGAGTGTTTTGCTCAGATCGTTGACTCTGGTGCTCAGCGCATCGATTTCGGACCGTAGCGAGTTCACTTTTTTCACGCGCTGTTCCACGAGTTCGGCGGTATCGTTGCTCACCACCACGGAACGGTTGACGCGCAGGTTGGTGGACAGCAGGAATCCGGAGAACAGCAGCACGAGGAACGCCGCGACGCCGGCCGCCTTCGACCGTTTCGCGCTGTGCTTTCCGGTATGCTTCGCCATACGCGCCTTTCCAAACCTGCCTGAATCCGCCGGGTTTCACTGAACAATTGTCCTGATTTTGAACAGTTTTACGCCGTGAGTTCGCCGCTTTCGAGTCTACCCACTATTATGACTTTTAGCCTATTAAAGGAGACTATGCTGATGGCTGACGAAGAGCTGCACGAAACCACCGCGGATGACCAGAAGGATCTGCAGTCCGCCGACGACACCGCTGCCGTCGAGGAAATCACCGAAGATGTCGTCGACAAGACTTCCGTTGACGAGGACCAGTCCGACGATGACGATCTCGATATTCCTATGGACCGTGTCGAAGCGGTGCTGAACGCCACCGTTGATAAGGATTCGCTGTCACCGCAGATGCAACGCATGATGAACCGTCAGGCGGAGAACACCCGCCGTGTGGAGGAAAGCATCAAGGGCACCAAGTCCAACCCGCGCTGGTTCGTGCCGCTGTTCTGCGCGCTGATGATCATCGGTCTGGTGTGGGCCGTGGTCTACTACCTGACCACCGATTATCCGATTCCGCACATCGGCGCTTGGAACCTGGCCATCGCGTTCGCAATCATCATGGTCGGTTTCATTATGACCATGTGGTGGCGCTGAGTCGGTTTTCTCCGTTTCACCTATCCCATCGAAGCTTATGTAAGAGACGCCGGGTCCATTGCGATCCGGCGTCTCTTTTATCCGCTTCAACCACTTTACTTACCGCGTCTGCATCGTCCCGCTTCAGCTTTAGGAAAAGCGGTTTCCTGTCGAGTGGAAAGCCGCCGCTTACCCGCCGATTATCTGCTGATTTTTGCCGTCCGAATCAGCACGTGGTCGCCGCCTTGCATGGTGGTGCCGAACAGGTAGGCGTCGCCGCCGTCGGCGAGCTTGAGTTTCTTGCGCAATTGCGGCGCGGTGAGTGGGAAATTACGCACGGCGATGTTGGCACGGTCCAAGCCGGACAGCAATCGCTTCAACTCCTTCTTACCCATACCGCCGATCGTTTCAATCGCAAAACCGCGCCCCGGAAAACCATCGACCGGCTCGTCCGATACGAACAGGTGGCTGCTCGGGCCGATTTGCACCGCCCCGAATCGCGCTTCCACCACGTCGAAGCAGCCGGCCTTCATGATCGACGCGTTCGGCTCGTACAGGTAACGCAGCTCGTGCGGCAGCGGCGCGTCCCCGATGCGCAGGCCGCGCGTATAGGCGGCCGCATCGTAGTCGAGCCGCTGATCGTCGTTCACGCAGTACACGTGCGGCGCGCGCGTGTCTGCCGCTGCGGCATCGGACGTTATCCCGGCAACCTTGCCGTCCAGCACCAGCAGCAGTTCCTTGCATTCGTTGCCGGTGGAGACGATGTGCACTTCGGCCACAGTGCCCGCGAAATCGTCGACCGCCTTGCGCCAGTCGAGCATCGGCGACAGTTTGATCATCACATATCGTGCCTTAGCCAGCAGCAGATCGCGCAGCGCCAGCACGTCGGGCGTGCAGTCCTCGATCGCGTAGGTGCGGGCACCGTGCTCGTCGCGGCGGGCCGGGTCGATGTAGATCAGTTGTACCGGCTCCATCGCACGTAGGTATTCGACGCCGTCGCCGCACACCACCTGTGCTTGCGTGAGGCCCAGCGCCGCCATATTGTGCGCGGCCAGTTCGCATAGATGCGATTGGCGTTCCACGTACGTGGCGTGACCGAATCCGCGGGCGAGATATGAGAAATCGACGCCGAATCCGCCTGTCAGGTCCGTCATGGTCGCGTCGTTGGCCGTCTGTCCCGCCGATTGCGGCAGAGATCGCAACAGACGCCGGGCGATTTCGGCCTTGTATTGCGCTGTGAACTGCGATGAGCACTGTTCCATGGAAATATGCGCGGGATAGACGATATCCGCGCAGGCGGCCCATTGCGGCAGTTTGTTGCGGGCGATTTGCCAGCCCGCGATCTGGTCGAGCGCGGCCGGCAGGTCGAGGTCCGCCGTCCGTTTGGTTTTGAGCGCCAGGTCACGCACGTCTTCATTGCGATGCGCCTCGGCGAAGGCGCGCGTCACGTCGTTGAGCAGTGGTCCGTCACTCATGGTTCCTCTCCCCTTCTTCGCAAGTATCTGCCATGTCGCACGCATATCGTCGCACGCGTATCCTGCGTCCGTGGCGCATCGGTATTGCGTCCTTGTCGATTGCCTTCGTCATCTTATCTTTCCTGTGGATAACAAGTGGACAAATGTGGATGAATGTGGATAACGCCCATATTTTGTGCCTGAGTCAACGTCGCACCACGAAATATCGGCGGCGATTTTCCCCATTTTATGGGGTGTGGATATCGGTTATCCACAATTTTCACATAGGAAATTCCTTATGTTCCGCCATTTTGTGAATATCCTTGTGGATAATCCACCACGTTATCCCCGACTTACCCACAGGTCTGACCTCACTTATCCACAAAGTTATCCACGGATGTGGAAAACTACATGTGTGTAGTTCCCGCATTACTGGTACAGAAGTGACATATGCATCAGCGGATTGCCGGCGTTGCATCCCACGATGATCGCCACGACCACCACGAACACCGTGATGCCGTACACCGTGGTGCGCCACGTCAGGCTTTTGCCGCGGAACGCATGCAGGCCGGTGACCAGCAGCCACGCAAGCACGCCGCCGACGATGAATCCGCCGACATGCGCCTGCCATGCAATGCCCGGCGTGATCACCGGCATCAGGAAGTTGATCAGCATCCAAATCAGCATCGAACGAATATCGATGCCTATTCTCCTGTACACCACCAGAATCGCGGCGAACAGGCCGAACAGCGCGCCGGACGCGCCATATGCGGCGGTCATCCATCCCGACGGCGAGCACACGGCCCACACCATCAGTCCGGCGCCGCCGCCCAATCCGGACAGCAGGTACAGCGCAAGATACGGCCAATGCCCCATCATGCGTTCCAGCACGGGCCCCACGCACCACAAAGTAAGCATGTTGAACAGGATGTGCCACAGCGAGGTCGGCTGGTGCAGGAACATCGAGGTGATGAAGGTCCACGGGTACCGGACGGCCGTGGCGGGCAGCAGCATGCCGGCGTTCACGAACGCGTTGCCGCCTTCGGGCCAGACGAGGAAGAGAACCGCTTCGATGGCCCACACCACGATGCAGATCGCCATGATGGCGGTGGTGATGACCGGGTCGCCGTTGCGCCACCGGTATCGCAGCGATCGGGCGGAGAACAGATCCTTGAACGATGGGGAATCGGGAAACAGACTGAATCGTTGGTATGCCATAGCTCAACACTACCGGCACATGCGGTATTTTCCGGCGCGTAAATCCACCCAATCGACACATTCCACGAATTAAGATAGGGAACAGAGCTGGCTTGAACGAGCAGGTCAGCCAGTGTTTGGAAACCTTGAAAGGAGCCGTCATGGAGAACAAGTCTTCTAACGGTTGGAAGTTCTTCGCACTGCTCTTCGGAGCTTTGCTTGCTGGCGTCGTCGGTCTGTACATCTACAAGCAGCAGAATCCCGACTATGA
Source organism: uncultured Bifidobacterium sp. (assembly GCA_959028125.1). GTDB lineage: Bacteria > Actinomycetota > Actinomycetes > Actinomycetales > Bifidobacteriaceae > Bifidobacterium. Next base: position 188,167 of record CAUFQQ010000001.1, read on the forward strand.
CCCGTGGGAGGAACCGTGGGAGAACAGCTCCTCGCCGGTCGACCTGGGCCTGACCAAGGACGCCGAGCCGGAGGCCGACGCCACTGCCGCCGCTCCTGCCGCTGAGCCGGAAGCCGCCTGATTCTGCCTTTCCCGGCACACCTATGCCGCGTTGGGTTTGTTGCTTCGCCCTGTATCTTGCGATACAGGGTTTTTCTTTTGCTTTTGCGATTGCGATTGGCTTGCGGCCTTCCGTCGTACTGTCGCTGTATTGCCACGTACGTCCGGCACGTACGTTCGGGCACTACCGGCATACGCAATCGGACATGCGAAAAACATACGAAAAGGCCCTTGGAAAATCCCAAGGGCCTTCGTCGTCATCACTATCCGCCCATTGCGAAACGGACGGAACGGAAGCGATCATGCGTGCGTCGGCGATGCCGGCGACGTTTCATGACCGCTTCATAATCACTTGAGCGGACCGGTGTGCCAGATGCGCTCGAGGTAATCCTCGATGGAGCGGTCGGAGCTGAAGTAGCCGGAGTTGGCCACGTTGAGCACGGCCATGCGGCTCCACTTCATCGGATCGCGGTAGGTTTCCTCGATCTGGGCCTGGATGTCCATGTACGCGCGGAAGTCGGCGAGCGTCATGAAGTAATCCTTGTTCAGCCAATCGTTGACGAGGTCCTTGTAGGTGTCCTTGTCGCCGTCGGAGAAGGTGCCGTCGGCAACCATATCGATGGCGGCTTTGAGCTGCGGGTCCTTCTCGTAGTACTCGCGGGACAGACCCTTGGTGTCGTAGCCCTTGGCGTACAGCGCGGAGACTTCCGGCTCGGTCATGCCGAACAGGAAGAAGTTCTCGGCGCCCACGCGCTCACGGATCTCGACGTTGGCGCCATCGAGGGTGCCGACGGTCAGAGCGCCGTTGAGGGCGAACTTCATGTTGCCGGTGCCGGAGGCTTCCTTGCCGGCCTGGGAGATCTGCTCGTCGAGGTCGGTGGCCGGGATGAGGTTCATGGCCAGCTCGATGTTGTAGTTCCACGGGAAGTAGACGTTCAGCTTGCCCTTGACGTCCGGGTCGTTGTTGATGACGCGGGCGACGTTGTTGATCAGCTGGATGGTCTGCTTGGCGAGGTAGTAGCCCGGAGCGGCCTTGGCGCCGAACACGATGGTGCGCGGCATGACATCGTCGGCGGCGATCCTGCCGGACTTGATGTCGGCGTAGCGTGCGATCACGGCGAGGATCTTCAGTGCCTGACGCTTGTATTCGTGCAGACGCTTGACCATGGTGTTGATCATGGTGTTCGGGTCGATGTCGAAGCCGTATTCGCGCTTGGCGTAATTGGAGAAGTCAACCTTGTTGGCCTGCTTGACGGCGGCGAACTTCTTGACGAATTCGTCATCGGCTGCGAGCGGTTCGAGGCCCTTGAGCAGTTCGAGGTCGCTCACCCACTTGTCGGTGCCGAGGCCTTCGGTGATGAGGTCGGACAGACGCGGGTTGGCGAGCTTGACGAAGCGGCGAGGGGTCACGCCGTTGGTCACGTTGGTGAACTTGTCCGGATACACGTCGGAGAAGTTCTTCAGGGTGACGTCCTTGAGCAGCTGGGAGTGCAGCTCGGCAACGCCGTTGACGTGGGAGCCGCCGTAGGTGGCCAGGTAGGCCATGCGCACGGAGTCGCCGGTGTAGATGGCCATGTCCTTGATGGTCTCCTCGGCAACGCCCTTGGCCTTGAGCTCGGCCTCGAACTGGTCGTTGATCTTCTCGATGATCTCGAGATGACGCGGCAGCAGTTCGCCGATGAGCTTGGACGGCCACACTTCCAGAGCTTCCGGAAGCAGGGTGTGGCAGGTGTAGTTGAAGGTCTTGTTGGTAATCGTCCAGGCGGTGTCCCAATCGTAGCCATACTCGTCCATGAGCACGCGCATGAGCTCCGGAATGCCGATGACCGGGTGGGTGTCGTTGAGCTGGAAGTTGATCTTGTCCGGGAAGGTGGTCAGATCCGGCTTGTCCTGGCCCGGGTAGAAGACGCGGATGGCGTCGTGGATGGAGGCGGACACGAAGAAGTACTGCTGCTCGAGACGCAGTGCCTTGCCCTGCGGGGTGGAATCTTCCGGATACAGGATCTTGGAGATGTTCTCAGCTTCAACCTGCGGCTTGACGGCGTCAAGGTACTCGGACTTGTTGAAGGTGAGCAGGTCGAACTCGTCGTAGCTCTTGGCGGTCCACAGACGCAGGGTGTTCACACGGCCGGAGGCGTAGCCCGGAACCATGTAGTCGACCGGCACCGCACGCACGGACCAAGCCGGCTTCCATACCTTCTTGCCATCTTCCTCAACGACTTCGCCGCCGAAGGAAACCTTCTGGTCGCGGTTGTAATCGATGTGTCCCCACGGCTCTTCATTGGTCAGCCAGTAGTCCGGGGTTTCGATCTGCTTGCCGTTTTCATCGAACTTCTGCTCGAAGATGCCGTACTTGTACTGAATGCCATAACCGAATGCCGGCACGCCCAGCGAGGCGAGCGAATCAATGAAGCAGGCAGCCAGACGGCCGAGGCCACCGTTGCCGAGGCCCGGCTCGTGCTCGGCGTCGACGACGTCCTGCACGGAGAAGCCGAGTTCCTTGACCGCGGCGTCGAACTGCTCGGTCAGACCGGCGTTGAGCAGCGCGTTGCGCAGCTGCTTGCCCATCAGGAATTCTGCGGACAGGTAGCCGACTGCCTTGGTGTTGCCGTTGACCATGTCGGACTGGGTCTTGAACCAGGAATCCATGAGGTGGCGGCGCACTGCGGCGGACGCGGCGACGTACACGTCGGCCGGCTTGGCCTGCTCGACGGTGACGCCCTGGGTGTACTTCAGCTGCTCACGGATTTCGTCAGCGAACTGTTCCGCGGTGACCGCGGACTTCGGTGCGGTAATTTCAGTCATTGATTGACTCCCTTTGACGGATACTCTCCAGGAACATTATGCCTTACTTCAGCGTCCTTGCATTTGCGGCCGCATGAACACTAAGTAACATCATGCATACGTTCTCATGTACAGCATACTACGCAATCATAAAAAGACGAAATTCCCAGCAATCGTAAGCCGGCATCGTTTGCAAAAAACATTGCAAAAACTGCAAACGCAACGTATGGCGCCCATTAAGCGAGGGCACCACAATCGCAGGAAAATCGCCCCTCAAACCCCTATTTAGTTACGACTACATCGTTTGCAAAGTTCCATCATAGTCGTTTGCGGGCTGCACAATACCGGTATGGCTGTCATACGAGAACAAGACTTGGGCAAAGGACGCGCCGCCTTCGAACAGTGGCAGGACGCGGCGCACAACATTTTCAGCGAGCAGCTGCCGGCCGATGACGACGCCGCTTTCGATTTCCGGCTCAACTTCTCGCCGCGTCTGCCGCGCCAGCTGTGGGCGATGGCGGTGCGCTACTCGCTATACCTGCTGGAAAAGAAGGCGCCGGGCGAAGGCGTGGAGGTGCGCGTGGCACCGTGGGGCGCCATCAAGATCCTCGACGGGCCGGCGTCCGATCCGCACAATCTCACGCCGCCGGACGTCATCGAACTGGACCCCGACGTGTGGATGAGGCTCGCCACCGGCATCACCAGCTGGGACGAGGAAAAGGACGCCGGGCGCATCACCGCCGTCGGCGAACGCGACGATCTGAGCGGGTTGCTGCCGCTGGCATAGGAATAGGTCGCGGCGCGGCGCGACCTGCGATGGTTGGCGGGACGAGCACGACAATCGCCCGACAATCGAAATCGAAATAATAAAAAATGGCTCGTGGTTGAAACCACGAGCCATTCGTTGAAAAAATCTGTGCAGTCAGTCCTGCTTCTTCGGCTTCAGCGCGCTGGGCACCGGCATCGGGATGGGCTTGTGAGGCTTCGGCGCGGCCTTTGCCGCCGGAAACTCGCCACTCGTGGCCTTCGCCGCGGCTTCCGCGGCCCACTTGGCGTATTCGTCAAGGTCATCGGCGGAATCGGAAGACGTTTGACCGTCCCCAACGGTCTCATCTTCGGCGTCCACATCGTGAGAATACTTGGCTTCGATATCGGCAAACGGGTCGAAGGAACCAGAACCGGGCTCCTGCGCACTGAGCTCCTTGGCAAGCTCATCGTAATCGGTGTCGGTGGTCAGGTACTTGAGCTTTCGGGCTATTTTCTGCTGTTTGGCTTTCTGACGTCCGCGGCCCATCTGACCCCCTGAGGATTACTGTGCTATCAATTCATCAAACAAGAGAGTACCACTTGCTGTGCCATATTTCGTTGTCGGCTCAGACTTTTACGATAAAATCGCTGATTTTCTTAAGAAAAGGACACGTATGACGGACGAAACCCAGGAGCAGCAGATCACTGCTGTCGGCAATGAAATGAGCGCGAGCTTCCTCGCCGCAAAGAAGCGTTCCGATGAAATCCTCGCCGCAATCGAAAAGAATCCGGGCAAGTTCACCATGCTCACCGGCGACCGTCCGACCGGCCGTCTGCACCTCGGCCACTACTTCGGCTCCATCCGCGAGCGCGTGGCCATGCAGAACCGTGGCGTGAACTCGAACATCATCATCGCCGACTACCAGGTGATCACCGACCGCGACACCACCGAGCACATCGAGGACAATGTGCTCAACCTGGTGCTCGACTACATGGCCGCCGGCATCGACCCGAACAAGACCATGATCTTTACCCATTCCGCCGTTCCGGCCGAGAACCAGCTCATGCTGCCGTTCCTATCCCTGGTCACGGAGGCCGAGCTGCACCGCAACCCGACCGTGAAGTCCGAAATGGAGGCTTCCGGCCATGCGCTGACCGGCCTGCTGCTCACCTACCCGGTGCATCAGGCTTGCGACATCCTGTTCTGCAAGGCCAACGTGGTGCCGATCGGCAAGGACAACCTGCCGCACGTCGAAATCACCCGCACCATCGCACGCCGCTTCAACGAGCGCTACGCGAAGAAGAACCCGGTGTTCCCGGAGCCGAGCGCCATCCTGTCCGAAGCGCCGGAGATCCCGGGTCTTGACGGCCGCAAGATGAGCAAGTCCTACGGCAACTCCATCATGCTGGGCGCCACCGCGGAGGAGACCGCCAAGCTCATCAAGAAGAGCCCGACCGATTCCGAGCGCCGCATCACCTTCGACCCGATTGCCCGCCCGCAGGTCTCCGCGCTACTGACCACCGCCGGTCTGGTGACCGGCCGCGATCCGAAGGACATCGCCGAGGAAATCGGCGACTCCGGTGCAGGCGCGCTGAAGAAGTACGTGATCGAATCCGTGAACGAGTTCCTGGCACCGCACCGCGAGCGCCGTGCCGAACTGGCCAAGGACATGGATTACATCCGCGACGTGCTGCATGACGGCAACAAGCGCGCGAACGAGATCGCCAACGAGACGCTGGAGCAGGTGCGCGAAGCCATGGGCATGCGCTACTAAGTCTGCAATCGGCATCCTGACGCGTTAGCGGATTGGCCGTGTTCCTCCGGGAGCACGGCCAATCCGCTTATTTATGGCAGGTTCGGAGGATGCCGTTCCGCTAAGTGGCTTGTTTGTGGCATGGAAAACGGGAAACCCCGTGTATGTCCGTCGGAATTCCAATGGACATACACGGGGTTTCCTGAATCAGGTGCCACAAACAAGCCACTTGACATTTCCCTGTTGTCGGAATCTGCCATAAACAAGCGACATGGTACCAAAGGCCGACCTTCGGCGTTGCAGGAGGTGCAACACCCACCGCGGGGCGATTCAGATCTGCGAGCGCTTCTCCCCTGCGGCGATTTCGGCGGCCACGAGGTCGTCGTCCACGTGGCGGTCGTCCGGATCGTCGAGATAGTGGTCGAATTCGTGCAGCACTTCCGCGCTTGGCGCGGGCGTAAGCAGCGAGACCACCACGATGAACAGCAGCGAGACGATGAACGCCGGCAGCAGCTCGTAGATGGCGAAGATGCCACCGAGCGGCTTGACGAGGTTGTGCCAGATGAGCACGGTGGCCGTGCCGGACAGCATGCCCGCGATCGCGCCGTACTTGTTGGTGCGCCTCCAGTACAGCGAGGTGAGCATCAGCGGCCCGAAGGATGCGCCGAGGCCGGCCCACGCGTACGAGACCACTTGGAAGATCGAGGAGTTCTGGTCGAACGCCACCACGATGCCGAAGATGAACATGACGAGCAGCGTGATGCGCGCCACCATCATCACCTGGCGGTCGGTGGCCTTGCGGTGCAGCAGTCCGCGGAAGATGTTCTCGCCGACGGCCGAGGCGCCGATGATCATGTACGAGGACGAGGAGCTCATGGACGCGGCGAAGATGCCGGACACGACGATGCCGCACATGAAGCTCGGCAGCAGCGCCTGCGACACCACGATGAAGATGTTCTCCGCGGCCGCCTGCGTGGCGAACTGCGTCGGCATCATGGCACGGCCGACCAGGCCGATGCACACGCCGCACGCCAGCGAGATCACGCACCACGTGGTGGCGATGATGCGGGATTTCTTGATTTCCTCGGAACTGCGGATGGACAGGAACCGCACAAGCACCTGCGGCATGCCGAAGTAGCCCAGACCCCACGCGAGCATGGAGATGATGGTGATGATGCCGTAGTCGGCGGGCGCGCCGAACATGGCCTGCCCGGCCTTGACGATCTGCTCGCCGGCGTCGTTGAGGATCGGCGTGGCCACATGCGTGCCGTCGAGGAATCCCGGAATGCCCTTGAGGAAGGCGACGGTGTTGTCGATGCCGCCGGCGGACGCCACGGAGCCGATGAACACCACGGCCAGCGCGAAGAACATGAGCAGGCCCTGGATGAAGTCGGTCACGACCACGGACAGATAGCCGCCGATGATGGTGTACGCGAACACGATGGCGGCGCCGATCACCATGGTCAGGTGGTAGTCCCAGCCGAACAGCGTGGAGAAGAGTTTGCCGACGGTCACGAAGCAGCTGCCGACGTACACGCAGAAGAATACGAGGATGATGAGCGCAGCGATGGTGGATACGATATTGCGATCGTCATGGAAGCGCTTGGAGAAGAAGTCGGGAATGGTGATCGCGTCGCCGGCCACCACGGAGTAGCGGCGCAGACGGCGTGCGACGAGTTTCCAGTTGAGGTAAGTACCAAGCGCCAGACCGATGGCCGTCCACATCGGGTCGGCCGCGCCGGTGAAGTAGGCGACGCCCGGCAGGCCCATAAGCAGCCAGCCGCTCATGTCGGAGGCTTCCGCGCTCAATGCCGTCAGCCACGGTCCGACGCCACGCCCACCCGCGAAATACTGTTTGGTGGAGGAATTGGACCTCTTGGAGTAGACGAAGCCGATGGTCAGCATGGCCGCGAAGTACAAGACCATGGCCAGCAGCACCCAGAAATCTTTGGTTACCAAGTGTTTTTACCCTTCTGCAGGTTATTAAATGTCGTAGCGCCAGGATTTATCGGTCACTACTCGTGCCATCGCCAGGCCGATCGGCAGGCAGATGATCACCATGAACGCACGGAACGCCCAATCGAGCGCGTTCAGCGTATCGAACTGGCCGAGGTGGAACATGGCCTGGTACATATACAAACCGGGCACCATGATCACAATAGACGGAACCGTCAGGCAGATGCGCGGATATCCCAAATGCGGAGCAAGCAGGCCGTGACGCACCGCCGAACGCCATGCGGAGGCGAGCAGGCCGGCAAGGAACGCGCCGATGAACGCGCCGGCTTCCGCGGGCACGCCCAAGTCGACGATTTCCAATCGCAAAGTATCAGTGATGGCGCCGATGGTGGCGGCGACGAGGCACATGCGCTGCGGGGAATTGAACATCACGGAGAAGCCCCACACACCGATGAACGCGAACAGCATGCGCAGCAGGCAGTTGATGACGGGGTTCAGTCCAAGCGGCTCGAATCCTTGCGGATTCAGGTGCACGATCGAAGCGACCATCCAGCCTGCCAACGTGGCCATCAGAATGATGCACAGCACGTAGGTGAGTCGTTGCACGCCTGATGGGAAGTCGATTTTCGCCATGTCAAGTCCGCCGGTTATCAGCGGGAATCCGGGGATGACGAACAGCATCGCGCCGATATACGCGGTGTCGTGCTGCAAGGCGATCGGATCGAACAGGCCAATCAGTCGCAGCATGCCGGTGCATGCCAGCGCGGCGACGGCCACGCAGACGAACGTCACGAAGAATTGGTTGAGATGGTGGGCGAACAGGCGGCGACGCAGCCAGTGGCCGAGGCCGGCGCCGACGAACGCGCCGATCATGTCGTACGGGCCGCCGCCGAGCAGGAACACGAAGGATGCGCAGGCGCAGGCGGACGCGAGTCCCGCGAAGGCCGGCGAATACAGCGGTTTGCGACGTTCGATCATGTCGAGTCGCTCGTGCGCCTGCCGTACGGTGACGCCTTGCGATTCGCCCGCGGCTTTCCCGATATGGTCGAAATGCTCGGCATATTCCTTCGGCGGTTTGCAGTTGCGGTTCTTACGCGGCTTTTCCGCGACCGAATCGCCATTGCTACGTCCGGCCGCGGCCGCCGCCTCGATATCGCGCATGTGCAGCGGACGTGCGGTGGAATCGCCCTCCTGCGCGCGTTCCGTGACCATTTCCAGCGCGTCGAGCACGGGATCGTCGGAACCTTCCTGGTTCTGCTCGGCCTTCTGCCGTTCCTTGAGCTGCTTGGACAGTTCGGCCGACACCTGCGAGGCGTCGCGCTTGTCGAGATGCTGCATCAGCCCTTCGGAAACGTCGGATTGGCTGTGGTACATAGAGCCTTTGCCGAGGTTGACGTTGAACCAGTCGGCGAAGTGCTCGAGCAGCCAGATGCGTTCGGTGTTGACGCCGGTGGTCGGCAGGTCGACGACTTCGGTGATGCGGTCCTTGCCGTCCGTGCAGGAGGCCTCGATGTCGGTGAGGTTCACATCGGCGCGCACGTGCACGCCCAATGGATAGGCGATGCGATGCATCATTTCACGTACGCGGAAACTGCCTGTTCCGGCGCCGAGGTCAAGCATGCCGACGCGGACGATCACGCTGGCTTTCGCCGCGATGCCGGATTCGGTTACCGGCTTGTCCCAATCGCGTTCGATGTCTTCCATATCAAGCGGAATGGAGTGGGTGTGGAATTTGCTGACCGCCTTCGCGCTGCTGTCAACGCGTTCGGCTTTCTCATCATGTTCATGTAGTGCGCTCACACTATTCAGGTCTAACGTGTGGGCTGGTCGGATATTTTCCGAACATTCCCACATGCCCATTTTCCGGACGCGCAATGTCCACGATGCGAACCATTCCGTCGTTTCCGTAACCAAACTGTCGATTTGCCGCGCCTACAATGGTCAAGCATTTACCCACCAAGCTTAGGGCTGTGGGCTCGCAACAGACGGCCAAAACAATCGCGGAGGTGCCGCGAAGGACCGACAGACCGAGCAACCCGATGGTTTGGAGAAGGAGGTCTGATGACAACTGAAAACGAACAGATCACGCCTGCGGACGCGGCTATCGTCTCGTCCGGCACCGGCACCAAGGGCCCTGAGGAGCGTGATCTTCCCGCATCCCTCAAAGAGGAAATGGATCTGTGTCTGCAGATTCTTCGCGAGGTGCTCGGTGAGTTCGATGAAAACCTGCTGGCCAAGTTCGATGAAGTGCGCGAACATGCACTGAAGGCCAGTGACGAACGTTTCTCCGGCATTCTGACCGACACGAATCCCGATCAGGACGACCTGCAGAAGGTTGTCGACATCATCGACAAGACGGACGTGCATGAGGCCCAGCTGTTGGCTCGTGCCTTCACCACTTACTTCCATCTGGCCAATCTGTGCGAGGAGAACTACCGTGTCTCCGTGCTGCACAGCCGTGAGAACGCCGTTGACGACACCCAGGCCGTCGATCCGGTGAACGAAATGACCTGCGCCTACCACCAGCTCATCAACGAGATGGGTCCGGCCAGAGCCAAGGAGCTGCTCGACCAGCTCGAGTTCCATCCGGTGTTCACCGCGCATCCGACCGAAGCCCGCCGTAAGGCCGTGGAAGGCAAGATCCGCCGCATCTCCCAGCTGCTCGAAGCGCATAAGCTGCTCGGCGGCTCGGACAAGAAGGAAAACTCCCGTCGACTCTTCAACGAGATCGACGCGCTGTTCCGCACCTCCCCGATCGCGCTGAAGAAGCCGACTCCGGTTGAGGAAGCCGACACCATTCTTGATATCTTCGACAACACGCTGTTCTACACCATTCCGCAGGTCTACCGTCGTTTCGACGACTGGGTCCTCGGAGACAAGGCCGGCCTCGTGCCGCCGGTGTGCCCGGCGTTCTTCCATCCGGGAAGCTGGATCGGTTCCGACCGTGACGGCAACCCGAACGTCACCGCCAAGGTGAGCCGTCAGGTGGCCCGCAAGTTCAGCGACCACGTGCTGGGCGCGCTGGAGATCGAGACCCGCCGCGTCGGCAAGAACCTGACGATGGAGGCCGAGACCACCCCGCCGAGCGCCGAGCTCAAGTCCCTGTGGAACCACCAGAAGGAAATGAGCGAGCGTCTGACCGACAAGGCCGCGCTGATCTCCACCAAGGAGCTGCACCGCGCCGTCATGCTGGTCATGGCAGACCGTCTGAAGGCCACCATCGACCGCGACGCCGACCTCATGTACCACTCCTGCGAGGACTACATCGCCGATCTGAAGACCGTGCAGCGCTCCCTCGCCGAAGCCAACGCCAAGCGTTCCGCCTACGGCCCGCTGCAGGACCTCATCTGGCAGGCCGAGACCTTCGGCTTCCACATGGTCGAGATGGAGTTCCGTCAGCATTCCGTCGTGCATTCCCGCGCTCTGGAGGACATCCGCGAGCATGGCCTGCACGGTGAGCGTGGCGAGCTGCAGCCGATGACCCACGAGGTGCTCGACACCTTCCGCGCGCTCGGTTCCATCCAGAAGCGCAATGGCATCAAGGCCGCCCGCCGTTACATCATCTCCTTCACCAAGAGCGCCCAGAACATCAAGGACGTGTACGAACTGAACCGTCTGGCGTTCTCCCACCCCGAGGATGTTCCGACCATCGACGTGATCCCGCTGTTCGAGCAGCTTGAGGATCTGCAGAACTCGGTGGACGTGCTTGAGGAAATGATCAAGATCCCGGAGGTCCAGGCTCGTCTGAAGGCCACCGGCGGCAAGATGGAAGTCATGCTCGGCTACTCCGACTCCTCGAAGGACGCCGGCCCGACCTCCGCCACCCTTGCCCTGCACTCCGCGCAGGAGCGCATCGCCAAGTGGGCCGAATCGCACGACATCGACCTGACCCTGTTCCATGGCCGCGGCGGCGCCGTCGGTCGTGGCGGCGGCCCCGCCAACCGCGCGGTGCTCGCCCAGCCGGTCGGTTCCGTCAAGTGCCGCTTCAAGCTCACCGAGCAGGGCGAGGTCATCTTCGCCCGCTACGGCAACCCGGTGCTGGCCATCCGCCACGTCGAGTCCGTGGCTGCGGCGACCTTGCTGCAGTCCGCGCCGAGCGTGGAGAAGCGCAACACCGAGATGACCGAGAAGTACGCCGATATGGCCGCTCAGCTCGACGAGGCCGCGCACAACCGCTTCCTCGACCTGCTGAACACCGACGGCTTCGCACCGTGGTTCTCCACCGTCACGCCGCTGACCGAAATCGGCCTGCTGCCGATCGGCTCCCGTCCGGCCAAACGTGGCCTTGGAGCCAAGTCCCTCGACGATCTGCGTACCATTCCGTGGATCTTCTCCTGGGCGCAGGCACGCATCAATCTGGCCGCATGGTACGGCCTGGGCACCGCGTGCGAACAGTTCGGCGATTTGAACACCTTGCGTCAAGCGTATGAGGAATGGCCTCTGTTCTCCACGTTCATCGACAACATCGAAATGTCGCTGGCCAAGACTGACGAGCGCATCGCCAAGATGTACCTTGCCCTCGGAGACCGTGAAGACCTCAACAAGAAGGTCCTCGACGAGATGGAGCTCACCCGCAAGTGGGTGCTCGAGATCGTAGGCGACAAGTGGCCTCTGCAGCACCGCCACGTGCTCGGCCAGGCCATCCGCATCCGCTCGCCGTACGTGGATGCGCTGTCCGCCACCCAGGTGCTCGCCCTCGGCTCGCTACGCAAGCGCGTGGACAAAGAAGAGCTCACGCACGGACAGAAGGAGAACTACACCTACCTGATCCTGTGCACCGTGTCCGGTGTCGCAGCAGGCCTGCAGAACACGGGCTGATCTTCGGCTGACCGCCTGACAAAAGCGAGCGGGGAGGTTCCGTGCCGATAAACGGCGCGGGCATCCCCGTTCGCGTCGCGCGGCCCTAGCCTGGCCGGCGACAGCGCACAAAACAGGCACGCAGGCCGAACGACAGACTCCCAATCATCCGACGTAACCCGGCGCCTGTCCGCGTTTACCCACGCCGCGACACCGACAGCCATCGTGGGCTTATACAACTGGTTCGGTCAGACTTATATTCTCGGCAGATTGAGCCTAGTCCACATTTCTCTATTTCTTCCTCGTCCTGCTTATAACCCCAATGACAACCCTTTTGGTTACGGCTTTCCTTCATGACAAACTGTCTTGGAAGAAGATTGTTCGCATCATAGCGCTGTCTTACTGTTTGACCATATTGGGTGTATTTCTGAACGAGTTGTGTTGTTGACGGAAGACGCCGCACTCGAAGGTTTTTGTTCAGCGCCTAACATGCAGCACTAGCATACTTATCCTCAATCCACTCATGATTCAGTAACAACTGCATGACTCCTGAAACACAGACACATAGCGAAGCCCTCGTTTGCAACTTCCACGAGAGAGAACCTTTGCTATTTTCACTAGAAAATCACACCCTAGAGTGCACCCCTACTCATTTTCCATTAGAATACTCTTAATATCTTAATCATTGTCGATTGAGATTAAATTTTCACATGGAGGAAATTATGAAATCCAGAAGAGTTTTTTATTCTCCACAATTATCTCAGTTTGCCTATGCACAGTTATGACCACTCCAGCCTTTGCGTAAATTGGTGGCAGGTTGGATGGATTGTCGCCAATAACGTCATCGACCGGGTAGTCAATCTCGATGGGCAAAGTTCAAATGATCAATATTCCACCTATATGGTTTCACCTTCCATTGTTTTCAACAATGGCACCAATGGGGGGCGAATTCTATATGCGCCCTCAAGTCTCCAGCCGTGTGACCAGTTTCGAAATGCACGCGCATAGAGCTAACCCCGTCGATTTTGGAGCCAATATAGTTCTAGCCTTGTCCACAACCTCAGGCAAAAGGGTTATCAATAAAACAGTAGGGACAAACCAGAAGGAGAACAGTGCAGTACATATATCTCACAGCACTTGCCCTACTAGGATTATGTATGCTTATTTTTCCAAGGCAACTCTGGAAAATAAGCAATTTCCTCTGGACTCAAAAAGGAGATCCGAGCAATCTATACACATCCTTAATGAGAATAAGCGGTGCCGCCTTTCTTGTTTTAGCTCTTATTCTTTTCATCTTCTGCAGACTGCAGTAACACCTACCTGATCCTGTGCACCGTGTCGGGTGTCGCAGCAGGCCTGCAGAACACCGGCTGATTGTAGCCAGTTTCTTTCAGGGTCCCCGTTCGCACTGCCGATCGGGGACCCTTTTTCATACCTATATCTGCCTTATATATGGCAGAATCGGAGCCTTGTCATGAGCCTTCTCGCTTATATATGGCAGACCATCATGCGAAAAACCCACTTCGGGGGTACATTTTTCCGGTTTTTCACCTTTGGGACTGCCATACATAAGCGAAATATCACCGGACAGAACACGAAATCTGCCATACATAAGCGAGATATCGCTTTATTTCCCAGCGAACGGTCAGACCAAAACGTATGATGTTGGCTAGCCTGAACAATGAGGGGTGGAGTCAATGGCAGACGAACTGTTTGTAGACCAAGACGAGGTCGAAGGCACGGCAAGCGGCGTTTGGAGCCGCATGCTGGCAGGTAATCGCAGGTTTGCGGAGGGCAAACCGGAACATCCGAATCGTGGCGCTGAAGCACGCGAGGCACTTGTGGACACACACGCACCGGAAGCGGCCATACTGAGCTGCTCTGATGCGCGTGTCAGCCCCGATATTATTTTCGACGCAGGCATCGGCGATCTGTTCACCGTGCGCACGGCAGGGCAGGTCATAGACGATGCTGTGATCGCCTCTTTGGAATACGCGGTGGACGTGCTCGGCGTGCGCCTTTTGGTGGTACTCGGCCATCAGAATTGCGGCGCGATCAAGCAGGCATGCAAGGAATACGAGGCGCTGCTGCACGAGCTGACCGCCGACGCGGAGGATTCGCTGATGGCCGCCGACAGCATCGCCGACATCGACGAACGCATTATGAACGCGGAATCGCTGATGCTGCGCACGGTCGGTTTTTCGATTTGGCAGGCGCACGAATCGGAACTGGAATCGGCGGAGGATTTCGAGCGCGTGCACATCGCACGCACCATCGAACAGCTGGTGGAACGTTCCGAAGTGATCCAGCGCGCGCTGGCCGAGGATCGGCTGATGATCACCGGAGCACGCTACCAGCTCGACACCGGCAAGGTGGAAGTGCTGAGCTTCTGACGATTTTCCGGAAAAAGACGGCTTCCGGATCCGTTGCGTCGCGCTGTTTTGACATGCCGTTGCTTTAGATTGGAATCATGTCGCTTGGTTTGAACATCCTTCTGATTTTCATTTTCCTGCTGCTCGGTTCCGTGTTCGCCGGCACCGAACTGGCGCTGGTCAGCCTGCGCGGATCGCAGATCGACCAGATGGAACAGGAGGATGCGCGCGGCAAGCGTGTGGCGCAGATCGCACGCGACCCGAACACGTTCCTGTCCACCGTGCAGATCGGCGTGACGCTGTGCGGCTTCCTGTCCGCGTCGTTCGGCGAATCCTCAATCGCCCCGTATATCGTGCCGGTCATCGAAGACTGGGGTGTGCCGCATAACGTCGCCGCTCCCCTGACCACCATCGCGTTGACACTGATCATCTCGTATTGCTCGATCGTCATTTCCGAACTGGTGCCGAAGCGTATCGCCATGCAACGCAACGAGCAGATCGCGCGTGCCGTGGTGCCGGCCATCCATGTGTTCGCCAAAGTGTGCAAGCCGATCATCTGGCTGATCGGCAAGAACACGAACGGCATCGTGCGGCTGCTCGGCTTCGATCCGAACGAAACCGACAGCGAGGTGTCCGACGACGAACTGCGCGTGCTCGTCAACACCAACACCAACCTCAGCAAGGACGAGCGCACCATCCTCGACGACGTGTTCGACGCATCCGAAACCATCGTGGCGGAGGTCATGCGTCCTCGTGCCGACGTCGCGTTCCTGGACGGCTCCATGCCGATTGCGGAAGCCGCCGCGTACGTGCGTGAAATGCCGTATTCGCGTTACCCCGTCACCGGCAAGGATTTCGATGACGTGCTCGGCTTCGTACACGTGCGCGACCTGCTTGACATCCGCGATCCGAAGGCGAGAACCGTTGCCGACGTGACGCGTGAGGGCATTTCCCTGCCGGGCACGTCGAAGCTGCTGCCAAGCCTTGAGCTGCTGCGCAAACGAGGCATTCACCTGGCCGTGGTGATCGACGAATACGGCGGCACCGACGGCATCGTCACGTTGGAAGACATGACCGAGGAATTGGTCGGCGACATCCGCGACGAATACGACCTGCCGGAGGAAAAGGGCGGCGAACGCACAGAACGCGCCGCTTTCGTCAATGGCGTGGCCACCATCGAAGGTGGCATGACGATCGAGGATTTCGCGGATTTGACCGGCATCGAGCTGGAAGACGGCCCGTACGAGACGGTTGCCGGCTATTTCCTGGCGCACACCGGCAAAATGGGCGAGGTCGGCGACGTGCTGTCATCCGATGACGGTTATGACATGGTCGTCACCGAAGTGGACGGCCGTCGTATCGAAACGCTGGAAGTGCGTCGGCACACCGCCGATGAGGACAGTTCCGCGGCTGGCGATTCCGCGGCGGACGGCAAGTAACCCGAGCGGCCTTTTACAGCACCACCTGCCGGTTGATGTCGCGGCGCAACTGCCTCCATTGCGGCAGATAGGCGCTCATACGCCTTTGAAAGCCCTCTCCGTGGCCGTTCTCCCACAGGTGGGTCATCTCATGCACCAGCACGTATTCGAGGAATCTAGGGGCCATTAAACCAAGCTGCAGGTTAAGTCGGATACGTCCGGTCTTCGGCGTGCACGATCCCCAACGCGAACTCATCAGACGCAACGTGATATGCGTCGGCGTACGGCCAACGATCGGGCCCCATTTGGCAAGCAACACAGGCAATTGCGATTCGATGTTGCGTTGCGCCCGCGCCTTGGCCTCGTCCGTCCATACGAAAGCGGGCGGGTTGGCGGAAGCGCCAGTATCGCCAATATTGCCGTTTTGCGCACGCTGCGCGTTGAGTTGCGCGTCGATTTGCACGTCTCTGGCCTGTCGCATGCTGCATTGCGCCCGTTCGATCCACGGCTTGCGTTCCGTTACAAACCGTTCGATAGCGTTTTGCGACATTCGTTGCGGCGCGGAGATGACGATATCCGCGTTCGGCGGTTTGATGCGCAGGTACATGTTTTTGATGGGTTTGCGCACGATGGCCACCCGCATGCCGGCGATGCTCGCCGTCGTTTCGGAAATCACGCGATTGCGGTTGCGATGCCCCACTCCCCTGCCGTTGCGGCCGTTACCGCCGTTGCGCTGCCCATATGTCATGCCTGCATTATGCCACGACACGCCGATGACACGGCAGCACTTGACTTTCCCTGTGATTCAAGTATTATTTCAATTCGTTGTGTTCAAGACACAGCAAGTTGGGCCCGTAGCTCAGGTGGTTAGAGCGCATCCCTGATAAGGATGAGGTCGGAGGTTCAAGTCCTCCCGGGCCCACGTAGATGGTAAGGAAGCGGCACAGCCGCTTTTTTCACCTATGGGGCTATAGCGCAGCTGGTAGCGCATCTGCTTTGCAAGCAGAGGGTCGCCGGTTCGAACCCGGCTAGCTCCACGGGGCTATGGCGCAGCTGGTAGCGCATCTCCATGGCATGGAGAGGGTCAGGGGTTCGAATCCCCTTAGCTCCACAGAATTGAAGGCTTCCGAGTAATCGGAAGCCTTTTTCGTATTCAGTCTCTTGCCGACCATCCAACGGACGCGATCGCCCGCAAACCAAATAAAACGGCCGCCTGCATACCCGCAAGCGGCCGGAATCATCAAATCAGTAGGGGAGTGGCACCACGAATCGCAACTAGTTGCGGGCCGCGTTCTGCTTGGCCAGCTCGTCACGAATCTGCTGCAGCAGCTGGACGGTCTGCTCTTCGGCAGACGGCTCTTCAGCGGCCTTTTCCTCGGCTTCCTTCTGCTCGGCAAGCTTGGTCTTGGCAAGCAGCGCCTCGGTCATGTCGCGGAATTTGTTGATCGGCACCAGAATGCAGAAATAGACGGCGACGGCGATGATGAGGAAATTCAGAATAGCGCCCAGCACTGCGCCGAACGAAACGGTCGCGCCGTTGAATGTGATCGCCAGCAGACCATCCATGTTCGGCTTGCCGAAGATCATGGCGATGAACGGATTGATGACGCTGTTGACGATCGCGTTGACCACGGTGGTGACGGCACCGCCCATGACGACACCGACGGCCATGTCGATCATATTGCCGCGTGCGATGAATTTCTTGAATCCTTCGAACATTTTTGCTCCTGTTCTGCATTCGCGATTCCGTGAATCGCGTCAATGGACAAGTCTCTCTTTGGACGTGTCTCTCTTGCATGCCCGAATCCATCCTATATCCGCACGCTCCAGCCAAATCTTGAGCAATATCTTGTGCGTCTCACAATCAAGCACATAGAATGAAACCGCCGTATTGATAACCCAACTATCCCGAAGGGGAAAAATATGCTCACTGATGAGTACGTCAAGCGCGTGTACGCGCAGGTCGAGAAGCGCGATGGCGACCAGCCGGAGTTCCTGCAGGCCGTTCGCGAGGTCTTCGAAAGCCTCGAGCCGGTTGTTGAGAAGCACCCGGAATATGAGAAGGCGGGCGTGCTCGAGCGCCTCGTCGAGCCGGAGCGCGTGGTGAAGTTCCGCGTCGCCTGGACGGACGATGAGGGCAAGGTGCAGGTCAACCGCGGTTACCGCATCCAGTTCAACTCCGCGATCGGCCCGTACAAGGGCGGTCTGCGTTTCCACCCGAGCGTGAACGAGGGCGTCATCAAGTTCCTTGGCTTCGAGCAGATTCTCAAGAACTCCCTGACCAGCCTGCCGATGGGCGGCGGCAAGGGCGGCTCCGACTTCGATCCGAAGGGCAAGTCCGATGCCGAAGTCATGCGTTTCTGCCAGGCGTTCATGACCGAGCTGTGCCGTCACATCGGCCAGTTCACCGACGTTCCGGCCGGCGACATCAACGTCGGCGCCCGTGAGATCGGCTACCTGTTCGGCCAGTACAAGCGTATCCGCGACGAATACTCCGGCGTGCTCACCGGCAAGGGCCTCGAATTCGGCGGCTCCCTGGCTCGCACCGAGGCTACCGGCTACGGCCTGTGCTACTACACCCAGGAAGCCCTGCGCGTCCTGAAGAACGATTCCTTCGAAGGCAAGACCGTCGTCATCTCCGGCTCCGGCAACGTGGCCATCTTCGCCACCGAGAAGGCCCAGGCCCTCGGCGCGAAGGTCGTCACCGCCTCCGATTCCAACGGCTACGTCTACGATCCGGACGGCATCAAGCTCGACATCGTCAAGGACATCAAGCTCGGCCACCGCGGCCGCATCAAGGAGTACGCGGAGCGTGTTCCGGGTGCCGAATACCACGAGGGCTGCAAGGGCGTGTGGACCGTGCCGTGCGACATCGCGCTGCCGTGCGCCACCCAGAACGAAATCGATGAGGAGTCCGCCAAGGCCCTCGTCGCCAACGGCTGCAAGGTCGTGTGCGAAGGCGCCAACATGCCGTCCACCCCGGAGGCAATCGCCGTCTATCAGGACAACGGCCTGCTGTACGGCCCGGCTAAGGCCGCCAACGCGGGTGGCGTGGCTGTGTCCGGCCTTGAGATGAGCCAGAACTCCTACCGCCTTTCCTGGACGTTCGAAGAGGTGGACAACAAGCTCAAGTCCATCATGGAGAACATCGTCGCCAATTCCCTGGCCGCCGCCAAGGAGTACGGCCATGAGGGCGATCTGATGCTCGGCGCCAACGCCGCCGGCTTCGTCAAGGTCGCCAACGCCATGGTCGCCCAGGGCGTGCTCTGATCGTCTTTCACAATCCGTTTCAACGGTCCGTGCGATTCGTTCGCACGGACCGTTTTCATATGCGTTTACGGCATAACACGCAACGCAGTATGACGATTGCATAAAAGCGACCGCATAATCGCGATTGCATAAGAAAAGACGGCGCCTCCCGAAGTAGGGAAGCGCCGTCTTCTTATGTTGCACGAACGGCTTACGTTGCGCAAGCGCCGTACGAACGCCGTATGACGAATCGATCAGTCGTCGCCGAGCGTCACGTGGATGCCGCCGACCAGCGTGCTCACCACGTTGTACAGCAGCGTGAGAATCACCACCAGCACGGTGAACAGCACCACTTCGATGATGGAGAAGATGGTGGCCGCGCTCAGCACGGTGCTCAGCGAAAGCACGTTGGCAAGGTCGAATCCGCCGGCGTCAAGACCGGTGGAGGACACGATCTGCGTCACCTGATCGAACACGCCGACCACGTTCAGCAGCAGCCACAGCAGCGTCACCGCGACGATCTGGATGATGCCTCCCGCGATGGAAAGCATGAACGCCACCTTGGCCGCGGACCATGCGTCGATGCGGGTCAGGGACAGGCTCATGCGGCGGGCGCGAGGCGCGCCACGACGCGCTTTTTCACGAACCTTCACACCGCCGGACGCGGCGGCCATGTTCTCATGCGCCTGAAACTGTTCCGTACCGCTCAACGGCTGGCTGGATGCGGAACGGGCCACGCGTGGGGCCTGCGCCCCTGCCTGCGCCTGATGGCTTTCATTGTTCTCGCTCATCGTTGCTCCTTGCAGAATCTTGCCTACTTCTAGCCGAGGCTACCAGTTTTCGCAGACGATTCCCCGCCTGTGTCTCAGGCCTCTACATTCTCGCCATCGCCGGCATCGGAAGTGGCTTCCGTACCGGTTTCAGCGGAGTTTTCAGTAGTGATTTCGGCTTGCGATTGCGTGGCTGCGTCGTTCTGGACTGCTCCGTTTTCCGCGGCGGCCTGCTCGGCGTCATCCTCGTCGGTCTCCTCGTTGCGTGCGATGGAGATGATTTCGTCGTTCTTGTCAGGCTTGGCGAGCGTCACACCCTGGGTGGTACGTCCGGTGCGCTTGACTTCGGCGACGTTGGAGCGGATGACCTTGCCGGACTTCATGATGGCCATGATCTGGTCGGATTCCTCCACGATCACGGCACCCACCAGGGAGCCACGGCCTTCGGCGAGCTGCACGGCCTTGACGCCGTAGCCGTTACGGCCCTGCAGACGGTATTCGCTGATGGCGGTGCGCTTGGCGAAGCCCTCGTTGGTGACCACGAACAGATCCTTGTCGGAATCGCCCCAGACCACGTCCATGGCCAGCAGCTCGTCGCCTTCGCGGAACTTCATGCCCTGCACGCCTGCGGTCTGACGGCCCATCGGGCGCAGCTGCTCGTCGTTGGCCTGGAACTTCAGGCTCATGCCCAGCTTCGACACAAGAATGATGTCATCCTCGGCGTTGCACAGTGCGGCACCGATCAGCTCGTCGGCGTTCTCGCCGTTCTCGCCGGCCATAAGGCGCACTGCGATCAGGCCGCCCTGACGCGGGGAATCGTATTCGGCGAGCGCGGTCTTCTTGACCTTGCCGGAACGGGTGGCGAGCACCAGATACTTGGCCACTTCGTAGTTCGGAATCGACAGCACGGTCTGGATCGTCTCGTCCGGCCCGAACTGCAGCAGATTGGCCACATGCTGTCCCTTGGAATCGCGCGATCCCTCCGGCAGCTCGTACGCCTTCAGGCGGTACACGCGTCCCTTGTTGGTGAAGAACAGCAGCCAGTTGTGCGTGCTGGTGAGGAAGAAGTGGTCCACCACGTCGTCCTCGCGCAGCTTGGCGCCCTTGATGCCCTTGCCGCCGCGATGCTGCGCACGGTATTCGTCGGCCTTGGTGCGCTTGATGAAACCGGAGTGTGTAACGGTTACGACCACGTTTTCTTCCGCGATCAGATCTTCGACGTTCATTTCGCCGGAGTACGGCAGGATCTTGGTTCGACGTTCGTCGCCATACTTGGACACGATTTCGTCAAGCTCGTCGCCCACGATCTTGCGCTGGCGCTCTGGCTTGGCGAGAATGTCGTTGTAGTCGGCGATGCGACGCATCAGTTCGTTGTGCTCGTCGAGGATCTTCTGACGTTCCAATGCGGCCAGTCGGCGCAGCTGCATGGCCAGAATGGCGTCGGCCTGCACTTCATCCACGTCCAGCAGGTCCATAAGGCCCGTGCGCGCGGTTTCCGCGGATTCGGAAGCACGAATGAGCGCGATGACCTCGTCGATCATGTCGAGGGCCTTCAGATAGCCCTGCAGAATGTGGTCGCGTTCCTCCGCCTCACGCTTGAGGTATGCGGTACGGCGTGCGATGACTTCCAGCTGGTGGCCCACCCAATGGCGGATGAAGGCATCCAAAGACAGCGTGCGCGGCACACCGTCGACCAGCGCCAGCATGTTGGCGCCGAAGGTCTGCTGCAGCTGGGAGTGCTTGTACAGGTTGTTGAGCACGACCTTCGGCACGGCGTCGCGCTTGAGCACGAGCACGAGGCGCTGGCCAGTACGGCCGGAGGTTTCGTCGCGCATGTCGGCGATGCCTTGGATCTTGCCGTCGCGCACCGCTTCGCGGATGGACACGACCAGACGATCCGGGTTGACCTGGTACGGCAGTTCGGTGATCACGAGGCACATGCGGCCCTTGATCTCCTCGGTGTTCACCACGGCTCGCATGGTGATGAGGCCACGGCCGGTACGGTACGCCTGTTCGATGCCCTTATGGCCGAGAATCGTGGCGCCGGTAGGGAAGTCCGGTCCCTTGATGATGCGGATCAGGTTGTCGAGCAGTTCCTCACGGCTCGCGTCCGGATGGTCGAGCGCCCAATGCACGCCTTCTGCCACCTCGCGCATGTTGTGCGGAGGAATGTTGGTCGCCATGCCGACGGCGATGCCGGACGAGCCGTTGCACAGCAGGTTCGGGAAGCGGGCCGGCAGCACGGTCGGCTCCTGCGTCTTGCCATCGTAGTTCGGCAGGAAATCGACGGTGTCCTTGTCGATGTCACGCACCATTTCCATGGCGAGCGGCGCCATACGGCATTCCGTGTAACGCATTGCGGCTGCCGGGTCGTCGCCGGGGGAGCCGAAGTTGCCCTGGCCGTCGACGAGCGTGTATCGCATCGACCACGACTGCGCCATACGCACCAACGTGTCGTAGATGGCGGAATCGCCGTGCGGATGGTACTTGCCCATGACTTCGCCGACGACGCGTGCGCACTTGGAGTAGCCGCGGTCGGGGCGGTAGCCGCCGTCGTACATCGCGTAGATCACACGGCGGTGCACCGGCTTCATGCCGTCTCGCACGTCCGGAAGGGCACGATCGACGATGACGGACATGGCGTACGCCAGATAGGATTCGCGCATTTCCTGCTGCAGATCCTTCTTCTGGACGCGTTCGCCGACCATCAGGCCATAATCGGTGTTGTCGGCCTCCTGCGGGCTCAACGGTTCCATGGAGCCGTCAGGCACGAACTGGCCGTCTTCGTTGCTGTTGTTTTCGTCTGCCAATTTCTAATCCTTGCTTTGAAGTCCTGCGAAACCCTACGCGTTTACGCGTCGATCCAGCTGACGTTGCGTGCGTTGCGCTGGATGAACAGACGACGTGGTTCGACTTCGTCGCCCATGAGCATGGAGAAGGTCTCGTCGGCCGCGGCCGCGTCTTCGATCTGCACCTGCTTCAGAATGCGATGGTCAGGATCCATGGTGGTCTCCCACAGTTCCTGGTAGCTCATCTCGCCCAGACCCTTGTAGCGCTGGATGCCTTCGCCCTTCGGCAGCTGGCGGCCCGCGGCCTTGCCTTCGGCGAGCACGCGGTCGCGTTCGGCGTCGGTGTACACGAAGTCGTGCGGGCCCTTGGTCCACTTGAGGCGGTACAGCGGCGGCATGGCCACGTACACGTAGCCGGCGGTGATCATCGGACGCATGTAGCGGAAGAACAGCGTCAGGTTCAGGGTTGCGATATGCGCGCCGTCCACATCTGCATCGGCCATGATGATGACCTTGTGGTAGCGCACCTTGTTGAGGTCGAAGTCCTCGCCGTAGCCGCCGCCGACGGCGGTGATCAGCGATTCGATGGTGTCCGACTTCATCATGCGGTCCAGGCTTGCGCGCTCGGTGTTGAGGATCTTGCCTCGCAGAGGCAGGATGGCCTGCGTGATCGGGTTGCGTCCCTGGATGGCGGAGCCGCCTGCGGAATCACCCTCCACGATGAACAGCTCGCATTCTTCGGGGTTGTTGGACTGGCAGTCCTTGAGCTTGTCCGGCATGCCGGCCGATTCGAAGATCGACTTGCGGCGGGTGTTCTCACGTGCCTTCTTGGCGGCCAGACGCGCACGGGAGGCCTCGATGGCCTTCTGGATGATGTTCTTGGCCTCGTTCGGGTGGGCGTCGAACCAGTCGCCGAGCTTGTCGGTCATGACGCGCTGCACGAAGGTCTTCGCTTCGGAGTTGCCGAGCTTGGTCTTGGTCTGGCCTTCGAACTGCGGGTTGGTGAGTTTGACGGACACGACGGCGGTCAGGCCTTCGCGCACGTCGTCGCCGGACAGGTTCTCGTCCTTGTCCTTGAGGATGTTCTTCTCGCGGGCGTAACGGTTGACCAGCGAGGTCAGCGCGGCGCGGAAGCCTTCCTCATGGGTGCCGCCTTCGGTGGTGGAGATGGTGTTGGCGAAGGTGTGCACGGCTTCGGAATACGCGGTGGTCCACTGCATGGCGATTTCCGCGGAGATGCCGATCTTCAGGTCCTCGGCCTCGAAGTCGATGACGTCCGGTTCGACCGGGGTGGCCTTGCGGGACTTCACCAGGTAGTCGACGTAGTCCTTGATGCCGTCGTTGTACTGGTAGGTGACGGTCTGGAACTTGTCTTCGGTTTCGGATTCCTCGCCGGAAACCTCGTCGCCGGCCTGGTCGGGCTCGCGCAGGTCGGTCAGGGAGATCTTCAGGCCCTTGTTCAGGAACGCCATCTGCTGGAAGCGGTTGCGCAGTATCTCGAAATCGTAGGTGGTGGTTTCGAAGATCTTGCCGTCGGCCCAGAAGGTCACGGAAGTGCCGGTGGATTCGCCTTCCTCCATCGGCTTGCCCTTGAGCAGACGCGCGGTCGGCTTCTGGTCGATGTAGGTCTGGGTCCAGTGGAAGCCCTGACGGCGCACTTCGATGTCCACGCGGGTGGACAGCGCGTTCACCACGGAGATGCCCACGCCGTGCAGGCCGCCGGAAACCGCGTAGCCGCCGCCACCGAACTTGCCGCCAGCGTGCAGCTTGGTCATCACGGTTTCGACACCGGAGATGCCTTCGCCCGGCACTTCGTCGACCGGGATGCCTCGGCCGTCGTCCACCACGCGCACGCCGCCGTCCGGCAGAATCGTCACTTCGATGTGCGACGCGTAGCCGGCAAGCGCCTCGTCGACGGAGTTGTCGACGATCTCATACACCAGATGGTGCAGGCCGCGAGGGCCGGTGGAGCCGATATACATGCCCGGGCGGATACGCACCGCCTCAAGGCCTTCCAGCACCCTCAGATCGGACGCGTCGTAGTGTTCCGGAGACAGCGAATCGTCAAGTTGCGCATCTTCGAGCTGGTCGTTCTGGATCTGATCCTGAATCTGATCTTCCTGCGTGTTTTCAGCTGATTCGTTCAGCGAATCCGCATCAAGGTCTGCCACAGAGATTCCTTCCTGCATTTTTCCCGCCAATGAGGGTCATTCACGCAGGTGATACCACCTAGAACGCAAATAAAGGCCCCTTCTAGGCGTTTACATACACTGCTGGATATTCTACTCATGGAGGGGGACAGCGCGCTATAGACATTTGTCCTTGGAATTCAACGGTTTTCAACGGCTTCGGCATGGTTCCGAACGCGTCCGACGAGCCGGAAAACCTCCGTAAACCCCGTCGCAACGGCCTGTTTCACGCGCGCCACAATCGATCTCTCCTGTCAGAGAGGTCGATTGTAAGTCGACTTCGCAATAGCCCTCAGTAGCGAATCTTCCTTGAGATACGCCCACGGCTGAACCCTTGGCTCTGCGGGCCGGTGACCCTCACCTCATTGATGGTCAGACCTTCGAGTTTCCTGCGGATGGTGTCCGTCAGCAACGGCGTCATATACGACAGGGTGGTGGTCCAGGCCGGGCTGTCGCAACGTATCGTCAGCACGCCGTCTCGCAGGCTGGCGGGGTAGGAGTGCTTCGCGTTCTCCACGCCCACCACCTGGTCCCAATGGTCGCGCATCTGCGCCATTTTGAGGTGGGGTATCCATGCGCCGTTCGATGCCAGCAGATTGAACAGGCTGCCGACGGTTTCCGGATCGCGTCCAGGTTCGCCGAAGCTTTCCCACGCCTTGCGCGCGCGTTCCTCGCGTTCCTTGAGCCGCCCGGCACGGTCGCTGATGCGGTCGAACACTTCGGCCGGCAGTTTGCGTTGGTCGAGGTTCAGCAGTTCGCAGATTGGTGGTTTCGGCATTAGGATTCGGCCTCGATTCCTTGCGATTGCGCGCCACGTCCGGCGGCAAGCATGGCCGCCATCGCCGCGATATCGCCGTCCGTCTCCTGCGATTGCGCACGCAGCGCGGCAACGTCGATGACATGCGCCTCGCCTTGCGGAATATCGCTTGCCGCGGCGACGGTGATCAGCACCTGGTCCTGCCGTCGCGCGAAGTCGAGGATCTGCCCGCGACGGGACTCGTCGAGCTGGGCGAACACATCGTCGAGTATCACGATCGGCTTGACGTCGCGCTGCGCCGAAACCACTTCGTACAGCGCCATTTTCAAGGCCAACGCCATTGTCCACATCTCGCCGTTCGAAGCGAATTCGCGGGCTGGCATGTCGTTGAGCCGCAATGTCAGATCATCGCGCTGCGGTCCGATCAGATTCTGCCCACGGGCCACTTCGCCGGGGTAGATGCGTTGGAAATGACGGCTGATTTCCGCGGCCGGCTCGTCGAACAGAAGCACCTCGTCGAAGGACGGCTCATACACCAGGTCGGCCTGTTCCTCTTCGCCCGCCAACGAAGCATAGATGCGGGTGAACGGCTCGCGCAGCAGTCCGATCACATCGTTCCGGTCCTTGGTCAATTGCACGCCGAGGGCGATGAATTGGCCGGTCCACACTTCCAGACCGCTCAGCACGGCCTGACGCCCGTATTCGGGGTCGATGCCGGAGCCGTCGGACAGCTGTTTGAGCAATGCGGCACGCTGTTTGGCAACGTGCGTGAACTGTTGCAACGACTGCGCATAACGGGGCAACAGCAGCGAAGCCGCCTGGTTGAGGAAGTTCCTTCGGGTGGCCGGATCGCCAGACACCAACCGCTGGTCTTCGGGGGTAAAGGACACGGAGGGGACCAAACCCACGATATCCCTCATATATTGCGATTTTCCGCCGTCCACGCGCGCCCTGTTGGCGCCTCGCGCGGCGATGGTGATCTCATATGTGCGCTGTTCGCCCGCATCTTCGACGTTGGCCCGGACAGTGGCGGAAGGGTGGCCTTTTTCGACCAGCGGCAGCGATGACGAGGTGCGGTGGCTGGAGCCGGTGGACAGCACTTCCACGGCTTCCACGATATTGGTTTTCCCTAGGCCGTTCGAGCCTTGGAGAATGTTGATTCCCGGTTCGAAATCAAGCACGCAATGGTCCCATGACCGGTAATGGTCGAGCGCGAGACGGGAGATATGCATGAAAACCGGGATTCCTTGAAGGCGATGGCATGGTGGCCCGGACGGGAACTTGCCGTCCGGGCCACAGGTGGAACGAAATCAGTTGTTGAAGCGCATCGGAACGAGCAGGTAACGGTAGTCCATGGATTCGTCGGAATCCGCTTCCTGCTGGCCGTTGAATTCCACGGGCTTGACCGCGGTGGTCATCTTCATGCGCACGAACGGCTCGCTGATGGCGCTCAGGCCGTCGACCAGATAGGAGGGGTTGAACGCCACGGTGATGTCCTCGCCGTCCATGTCGATGTCGAGAATCTCCTTCGCCTGTGCTTCGTCGGCGGTGCCGGCCGACAGCGTCAGCTCCTGGCCGGAGAAGACCATACGGATCGGGGCGTTGCGTTCGGCGACCAGCGAAACGCGCTTGATGGCGTCGATGAGGGCCTGCTTGTTGATGACGGCATGAATCGGGTATTCATCGGCATACAGGCGGTCAACGGCCGGGAATTCGCCGTCGATGAGCTGGGAGGTGGACACGCGGCCGGCGTTCTCGAAGCCCAGCAGGGACGGGTTGTCCGCATCGAAATCGATGGTGACGTTCTGATGCTCGTCCAGCGAACGCGCCATGTCGCGCAGCAGCGAGCCACGGACCAAAGCGGTGGTGCTGATGGTCGCATCCTCCGGCGTCCAGGTGAAGCTGGAACGGGCCAGACGGAAACGGTCGGTGGAGCTCATGATGACCTTGTCGCCCTGGAACTGGACGCGGATGCCGGTGAGCACCGGACGGTTCTCCTCACGGGAGACCGCGACGGACGCCTGGTTGACGGCCTGAGCGAAGGTGGGGGAGTCCACCTGGCCCAGTTTCGTCGGCACCACGGGCAGATCCGGATATTCGCTTTCCGGCATGAGCTGCATGGTGAAGGTCGACTTGCCCGACGTGATGGTCATCGTGGAACCATCGGTGGAAAGATAGGTTTTCGCAGCGGGCAGCGACTTGGTGATGTCGGCAAGCAGTTTGCCCAGCACCAGAACGCTACCGGCCTCGTCCACGCCGGCTTCGATGTGGTGGCGTGCGGAAATGGCGTAGTTGAAGGCGGAAAGCTGGAGTGTGCCGTCAATGGCTTCCAGACGGATGCCCGCCAGAATCGGGGTTGCGGGACGTGCGTCGATGACACGTGTAGTCCATGCTACGGCATCGGCAAGAGCTTGGGAATTGACTTCGACTTTCATGGGGTATTCCTCGTTTCGTTCGATTCACATGCCATTCTAGCGATAAGAGCAGCGACGACGAAAGCGTGGGGAATTCCCCGCATTACGAGAATGACGAGGAAAGTAAGAAAAACGTACTTTCGTAATAATAAGCCCTGTGGATAGTGTGGATAAGCTCGCGTAGCCCAAGTGCAGCAACGCTTCAGTACGAGACGTCACCTGTGGATAACTTCTGAGTCGAATGTGGATAAGAGCATGGGTTATCCACAGGCTCATGGCCGCGCAAAACTTATCCACAATTCACTGTGAATAATCCACGAGCCATCCACTGCCGTTTTCCGTGTTTCCAACGGCTTTTCCACAGACCTTTCCCCGAAATGTGGATATGTATGTGGAAAACTCGATGTACAAGAAATTCTGTCCGGGCGTGTCACGCGGATAGTAAAAAGGCTGGTAAATAATTTACCAGCCTAAGGAAAACCGTTGGAAATACGCCGTTTGCTGCGGTTGCTTCCGTTACTTGTCGTTGGAACGCTGCTTGAGCTGCAGAGTCAACTCGGTCACGTAGTTGTAGATCTCCTGCTTCTCCTGCATCTCGTCGTTGATGCGCGTATACGCGTGCATCACGGTGGTGTGGTCCTTGCCACCGAAGACCAGGCCGATGTCGTTGAGGCTCATGCTGGTCAGCTCGCGTACCAGATACATGGCGATCTGGCGTGCCAGCGCGATCTTCTTGGTACGCGAACGGCCGACGATGTCGTCGAACGTCAAATAGAAGTACTTGGCCACCTGCGTGATGATGTCCGCGGGCTTGATCTCCACGTCGGTGGTGAAGAAGTCCTGCAAAGTCTGCTCCGCAAGGGCTTTGGTGACCGGCTGGTTGCTCAGCGACGCCATGGCGGTCACACGGTTCAGCGCGCCTTCCAGCTCGCGGATGTTCTCGGTGAACCGTTCCGCGATCAGGTTGAACACGTCGTTGGGAATATTGGAGCCGTTCATGGTGGCGATCATGCGCAGAATGGCGATTCGCGTCTCCAGATCCGGCGGTTTGACGTCCACGGTCAGGCCCGATTCGAAGCGGGAGATCAGACGTTCGTTGAAGCCCTGCAGGTCCTTCGGCGGCACATCGGAGGCGATCACGATGCGCTTGTTGGCCTGATGCAGGGTGTTGAACGTGTGGAAGAACTGCTCAAGGGTCGCGTCCTTGCCGCTCAGGAACTGGATATCGTCGATGAGCAGCACGTCGACCTCGCGGTAGCGGCGGTTGAATTCCTTGATCTGGCCGGAACTTTGGTTCGTATCGGCCAGAGCCTCGATGAATTCGTTGGTGAATTCCTCACTGGTGACGTAGCGGACCTTCAGATTGGGGTCCTTGACCAGCGCGTAGTTGCCGATGGCGTTCAGCAAATGGGTTTTGCCCAGGCCGGAGCCGCCGTAGATACACAACGGATTGAAATCATGGCCGGAGCCCTCCGCCACGGCCAGCGCCACGGTACGTGCGAAACGGTTGGAATCGCCGGGCACGAAGGTGTCGAAGGTGGCGTTCTTGTTCAAATGCGTTTCGGGGTCGAGCAGCGGCCTGTTCTGGCCGCTCTGGAAATGGTCCTGTTCCGGCGGCATCGTCGCGGGAATCGGCAACTGGCCTTGCATCGTCTCGTTCGCAGAGGATTTCGCCGGCGATTTCGCGGGGGAGAAGCGCGGATAGGTTTCCTCCGGCTGTTCCTCCGTTTTCGGCTTCATTTCAACGATTTTGAAGGCGGGGAAGATGTCCTGTTCGGCGGATTCGCGCAACGCCTCCATCAACGGCTTGTTCAATTCGGTCTGCAAAGCCTGCTGAGCCGCCTCACTGGGCACGCACAGCATGATGGTCGGACCCCACATGCCTTCGGGATAGACGTTCTCCAGCCAGCTTTTGTCGCGTACGGACAGCGACGGATTCTGGTGCAGCAGGGCCAAAGCGTCGGACCACACCCCACGAGCCTGCTCGAGAGGATCTGTTGTCGTGTTATCAGCCACGGATAATCCTTTCTCGACAGACGTACCACTGATGTGCAACTGTATATTTGTACTCTCTTTTCCCCGAGTTATCCACCGGCGTGCGTGTTGAAAAGATTGAAATGTGAATAACATTGTTGTAGTTTGTGGATAACTTTTGTGGGGAATTCGGCGGAATCGCAACGATTATGTGGATTGTTTTATGCGGGGAATCCCCATGAAAATGTGAAGAAAAATGGACGACGCGACAATCTGTTCAGGGGTCAGAGTAATTTAGTAGAGCTTGACTCATGAGGAGCCGTGCCTTGGCATGGCTAAAAACACCGGGAGCATTAATTATGAAGAGGACATTCCAGCCGAACAACCGCCGTCGCCACATGAAGCACGGTTTCCGTCAGCGCATGCGCACTCGCGCAGGCCGCGCTCTGATCAACCGTCGCCGCGCCAAGGGCCGCAAGTCCCTCGCTGCCTGATTTTTTAGTGGCATAGAGCGGTGGAACGGCTGAAAAGCCATCGCGATTTTGTTGCGGTGCTCAAACGCCGTCGTAGGGTATCGCGAGAAGACATCGTCGTGCATTATCTGATGCACGACGATGTCGTAACGGGCGATACAGCGACGGTGCAAGGCCGCCGTGTCGGCTTGGCCGTTTCCAAAGCTGTTGGCAACGCGGTCACGCGCAACGCCGTGAAAAGGCGTTTCCGTGTGCTTGCACGAAAGTACGAATCACTATTACCTGAATCCTGCGATATCGTGTTGCGTGCCAAGCCAAGTGCCGCACGTGCCGATTTCCTGTCGCTTGAGCAGCAGATGGCATCGTGTTTCGAAGCGGTGAAACGTAAAACCGCTTCCCGGCAATGAGCAAGGGGCATCATCGCAATTGGATGGTGCGGCTCATCCGCTGGTATCAGAAACATATTTCCGCCCATACCGCACCTCGGTGCCGGTATTATCCCAGCTGCTCCAATTATGCGATTCAGGCGATTGAACGATTTGGCTGCCTTAAAGGTGGTCTTCTTGCGTTATTACGCCTTCTTCGTTGCAACCAGTGGAACCGTGGAGGAATCGACGACGTTCCACAGCTCTATTCCTTGTTTTACAGATGTTCGTGGTCGAAGGCACACGAGGAGCCTCGTCTCACGCCTCTGGATGTAGATGAACCTATAGGCGATAAGGAGAATGGCCTGTAATGAATCAAGATCAATTCCTCCTCGATAGTGGTTTCTGGGGCTGGCTGTACAAGCTCCTGTACCCCGTCGAGTGGCTCATGACGCAGATTATGGCCGGATTCCACCGATTCATGGTGATGCTGGGCATGAACGAGATCGGTTTCTCGTGGGTCATGTCCATCGTGTTCCTGGTGATTGTGGTCCAGGCGTGCGTGTTCCCGCTGTTCTACAAGTCCATGAAGGGCATGCGCAAGATGCAGGCCCAGATGGCCGTTTTGCAGCCCAAGATGCAGCGCATCCAAAACAAGTACAAGGGCAAGAACGATCCCGCCAGCAAAGAGGCTTTGCAACGCGAGATGATGAAGCTCTACCAGGACAACGACGCGAACCCGATGGGCGGCTGCACATCGATGCTGCCTATGTTCGTGCAGGGTCCTGTGTTCATGTGCATGTTCTACACCCTGTCGGCCATTCCATACATCGCCCGTGGCAAGTTCAGGAACGGTTCCGGCCTCGGCGCCTTCGACATCGCCACCGCCAAGCAGTTCACCTCCACCAACGTGTTCGGCGTGAACGTGGCCGAGAACTTCACCACCGCCGACATCCACGGCAAGATCATCATCGGCATCTTCGTGGCGTTGATGTGCTTCTGCCTGTGGCTCATGCAGTACAACAGCATGAAGCGCAACATGGCCCAGAGCGCTGCGAACAAGCAGACTGAAATGATGCAGAAGATGATGCTGTGGATGTTCCCGATCATGTACATCTTCTCCGGCGTCGCCATGCCGTTCGCAGTGCTGGTGTACTGGCTGACCAACAACATCTGCAACCTGCTGCGTTCCGTCTGGCAGATCCACGTCTTCCCGACTCCGGGATCCCCGGCCGC
This sequence comes from uncultured Bifidobacterium sp., assembly GCA_959028125.1. GTDB lineage: Bacteria > Actinomycetota > Actinomycetes > Actinomycetales > Bifidobacteriaceae > Bifidobacterium. Next base: position 220,310 of record CAUFQQ010000001.1, read on the forward strand.
CGAAGCGAAGGAAAAGCGCGACCACGCCCACGAGAACGCCCGCCGCGCCAAGGCCGGTCTGCCGTCCCTCGAAGAGGAGGAGCTGCAGAAAGCCAAGAAGGCCGCGGAGGCGAAGGAAAAGAACGGCTTCCAGCGTCAGCAGCCAAGCCGCAAAAAGAAGAAGAAATAACATCAAGTGTGTGTCCTGTGTTTCACGTGAAACGCAGGACACACCGCTTTTGTATCGGGCGAATCGCCCATATGATACAACCCAATCAGTAGACTTTCAGTAGACTTGAAATAATACGAACCCCGCTCAAAGGAGTAAAACACCATGGCGCAGGATGCTGAGAAAACCATCGATCAGCTCAATGACGAAGCTGACATCGCTGCCGATTACCTTGAAGGATTGCTTGACATCGTCGACTACGAGGGCGATATCGAAATGGGCGTGCGCAACAACCGTCCGACCGTGCAGATCGTTGCCGACGACGACACCGACATCAAACATCTGATCGGACGCAACGGCGAAGTCGTGGACGCCCTGCAGCAGCTCACCCGACTCGCCGTACAGCAGAAGACCGGCGAGCGGTCCCACCTCATCGTGGACGTGGACGGCTATCTGAAGCGCAAGCGCCAGCGCCTGCACGACCTTGCGCTGGATGCCATCGACGAGGCGCGCGAGACTGGCGAGCCGGTGGACCTGAAGCCGATGAACTCCTTCGAACGCAAGATCATCCATGATGTGGTGCGCGAGGAAGGCATGAAGTCTCGGTCCCATGGCGAAGAACCGCATCGTTACGTCACGGTGTACGTCAAGGCTTCCGCAGTCGATGACGCCGACGAGATCGACGAAGCCTGAAATAGTTTCACGTGAAACATGAAGCGTCGCGAGTTTCTCGCGGCGCTTTTTTGATGCCTGTAGATTAGGATGGTGTGCATGAGTGATGTGAATGACGAATTGGATGGGTCGCCGATTCTTGAGGAAGTGCTTGGCGATGCATTGGGCAAGTTGAAGGTGTTTCACGTGAAACTTGCTGCGGAAGGAGAGCCGCGCGGGCTGATAGGGCCACGCGATGTCGGTATTATTTGGGAACGGCATATTCTGAACTCCGCGGCCATCGTACCGTTCATCCGTGAAGCAACGGCCAAGAGGCAATTCAAGACGGTGGCGGATATCGGCAGTGGTGGAGGATTCCCCGGTATCGTGGCGGCCGCCTGCCTGCCGGACCACCAGTTCACCTTGGTGGAACCGATGGAACGCCGTATCGAATGGCTTCATGAGTGCGTTGACGAAATGGGATTGGACAATGTCTCGATAGTGCGCTCCCGAGCCAACGCCGTAATCGAAGCCGTCCGTGGTTCGAACGGTGGCCGGAAGGGCAGGGGAGAGGATGCCGTCGATCTTGACGGGAATCCCATCCCGGTCAAGCATCCGTTTGCCGTGGTGACCTGCCGTGCGGTCGCGCCGATGGCCAAACTATCCGGATGGACGCTGCCGTTGCTGGACAAAGGCGGACGGCTGGTTGCCCTGAAAGGACGATCCGCGCAGGAGGAAATCGTCAAGGCCACCAAAGAGATCTCCAAAAACGGCGGTATCCATCCCCGCGTGGTGGAGGCCGAGGTCGGTCCGGGTCTGGAACCGACGCATGTGCTGATGGTGGACAAGCGATAAGTTATCCACAAAATCGCGTGAGTTATCCACAGTATCCACAATCGCGGAAATGTGTTACGAAGCATCTTGAAGAAGCTTGGAATTGCAACGATTGTTCTGTGGATAACTTTTGGGTGGTCGGATGAGTTATCCACCAACTATCCACCGTTGTTCACAATGGTGCACATGGCCGTGAACAGGTGAAAATCTGTCCACCCAAATGATGAAACTTGATTGTTGAATATGTATAGGAAGGCTAGTTCATGACTGGACCTGAAGAACCAGACAATTTGACGTCGATGGAATCCGCCACGGAAACCATCAAGCGAATCTTCGAAGGCTCGACATCCCCCGTAGGCGCGCAAATCGCTGATGAATCGACGCGATACAAGGCATTGGAGCATGCGGTCTGCCCGAAGCCGGCCCAAACACGCCTGATCGCAGTCGCCAACCAGAAAGGTGGCGTCGGCAAAACCACATCCGCGGTGAACCTGTCCGCGGCCTTGGCCCGTTTCGGATGCAAGGTCCTGCTTATTGATATGGATCCGCAGGGCAACGCCTCCACGGCATTGGGTGCCCCGCACGCCTCCGGTCAGCCTTCGGTGTATGACGTCATCGAAGGACGCAAGCGCATCGCGGAAGTCAAGTGCACGTGCCCTGATTTCGACAACCTCGACGTGGTCCCCGCATCCATCGATTTGAGTGGCGCCGAACTTGAGGTCGCCGACATGGCGGACCGCAACTCGCTGCTGAAGAACGCGGTGGACGAGTTCCTCGCCACCAGCGAAGAGCATTACGATTACGTGATCATCGACTGCCCGCCGAGCCTGGGTCTGCTGGTGATCAACGCCATGTGCGCCGTGCACGAAATGCTGATTCCGATTCAGGCCGAGTATTACGCCTTGGAAGGTTTGGGCCAGCTCATCAACACCATCGGACTGGTGCAGGAACATTACAATCCGTCGCTGCTGGTCTCCACGATGCTCATCACCATGTACGACAAGCGCACGCTGCTGAGCCGCGAAGTGCATGGGGAAGTGAAGAAGCACTATCCGACAATCGTGCTCGACACCACCATTCCGCGCACGGTGAAGATTTCCGAAGCGCCAAGCTTCAACCAAAGCGTGATCGCATACGACCCCAAGGGCATGGGTGCGATCGCGTACTGCGAAGCCGCGCTGGAACTTTCGCGTCGTTCCGATACGGTGCTGCAGGCAATCGATGCAAGAAGGAATGAGAACTGATCATGGCAACTAAGTCGCGTTTGGGTAAAGGTCTTGGCGCACTGTTTCCTTCTCTTCCGGGGGAGCCGCAGCATCAGGAGCATGCGGCGCCTGCCGCTGCCGCCAAGGAAGTCAAGGCTTCCAAGACTGATGGGCATGTGGAATCCAAGAGCGCGTCCGCTACCGCACAGGCATCGGTGAACGCCGTGCAGGGGATGAAGCATGCTGTTTCACGTGAAACAACCAAGAAAAACCAGCATCGTCGTGCCAGCATGCCGTCGATTTCGTTGAACGAAAGCGCGCATCCCGCGGACATGTTCTTCGGCTCCACCGCTCAGCCAGCTTCCGAACAGGGCGAGCAGCAGGGGAGTGTTTCACGTGAAACCACGCCGACCGAACATAAGAAGGACGAACCGGAACTGCTTCCCGTGCAGGGTGGATATCTGGTTGAACTGCGTTTGAGCGACGTCGGTCCCAATCTGCATCAGCCACGTACCATTTTCGATGAAGACGACCTGCGCGAGCTAGCCGAATCCATCAAGGAAGTCGGCGTACTGCAGCCAATCGTCGTACGCAAGCGTCCGCAATCGCAAATCGAAGCCGCCCGCAGGGAAGCCGCAGCCAAACCGGCCGAACCGCACAACATGTTCGACGGGCGCATGGATAGCATGTACGAGCTCATCATGGGCGAACGTCGTTGGCGCGCATCGCAGATCGCCGGCCTGAAAACGATTCCAGCCATCGTCAAAACCACCGCCGATGACGACATGCTACGTGACGCACTGCTGGAAAACCTGCATCGCGTCGCGCTGAATCCACTGGAAGAGGCGGCTGCCTACCAGCAGATGATCGACGATTTCGGCCTGACGCAGGCCCAACTGTCCAAGTCGGTGTCAAAATCCCGTCCGCAAATCGCCAACACTTTGCGATTGCTCAACCTGCCGGCCGCCGTGCAAAAGAAGGTCGCATCCGGACTGCTGTCCGCGGGCCACGCGCGTGCGCTGCTGGGACTGCCGACGGAAGCGGATATGGAACAGCTGGCCACGCGCATCATCGCCGAGGGACTGTCCGTACGCAGCACCGAGGAAATCGTGTCGATGAAGGCCGCCGAAAGCGACCAGCCCAAGAAGCCGAAGGCCAGCAAGCTCAATCCGTGGGCTGGTACCCCCGTTCAGGTTGGTCTGGAGCAGCGTTTCGGCACCAAGGTCTCCATCAAGGGATCGAAGAAGCACGGGCGAATCGAAATCGTGTTCAAATCGGAAGACGATATGAAACGCATCGTCGACCTGCTTATGCAGCAGCAGAGCTGAACGAACCGAGCCAATCGAGCTCGGCGAGCGATAATGATTTGAACGATTTGAGCCTTACTTGAGCGAATCGAGATAAGCCTGCGCGTCCAGCGCGGCGCGACACCCCATGCCCGCCGCGCTGATGGCCTGCCGATAGACGCTATCCACGCAGTCTCCCGCGGCGAAAACGCCGGGTTCGCTGGTACGCGTGCTGGCGCCATCGACCGTGATATAACCGGCGGAATCGACGTCTACAAGCCCGTTAAGAAAAGCAGTGGCAGGAGTGTGCCCAATCGCCATGAAAACGCCGTTAGCGGGGATTACAGAGGTCTTTTCGGTGGCGGTGTTGCGCACCTCCACCTCCTGTACGCCGTTCTCGTCGCCGCGAATCTCCTGCACCACAGCGTCAAGCATGAAATCGATTTTCGGATTGCGTTGCGCACGCTCCACCATGATGCGGGAAGCACGGAACGTGGAACGCCTATGAATAAGGGTGACGGACGAGCCGAAACGGGACAGGAAATCAGCTTCTTCGAACGCGCTGTCGCCGCCGCCGACCACCACAATCGGCTTGTTGCGGAAGAAGAAACCATCGCAGGTGGCGCAGTAGGAGACACCTTTGCCTGCGTATTCCGTCTCGCCTGGCACGCCCAGCTTACGATAGTTTGAGCCTGTTGCGATGACCAGCGCGCGTGCGTCGTACACGTCGCCGCCGTCAAGGGTGACGGTTTTGATGCCGGAATCGGCATTCGAAGCAACCGAAACAACATCGTCCCAAACGATATGCGTGCCGAACCGTTCCGCCTGCTTGCGCATATTGTCCATCAGATCCGGACCCATGATGCCATCGGGAAAGCCTGGGAAATTCTCCACTTCGGTGGTGTTGACCAACTGGCCGCCGGGCGTCAGCGCGCCGGCGACGACCAGCGGCTCGAAGCCGGCGCGGCCAAGATAGATCGCGGCAGTATAGCCAGCCGGGCCGGAACCGATAATCACCACATCACGCATATCACTCATGGTTGCTACTGTAATGCAGTTTCCACGACGGTTGCGGGCGGTTTTGCAGATGGCGTTCAAAAAAGCGTTCAAAAAAGCGTTCAAAAAAGTAAGCTATCCGTCACGTTGTTTCACGTGAAACAAAAAGAGGGTGTGCGGAACAATCCGCACACCCTCCTTGTCTGCCGATGCGTCAGAAAATCTGCACCGAATCGATGTACAGCTGGTTGCCGGGAAGGCTGTCGAACGGCACCCACAAGAGGATGTCCTGGGTCTCCACGGCCTTGTTGAACTTGATTTCGGTGGTGCCGCTGGCGTCGAACTCGAACTGGGCGACCTGTTCACCCTGGTTCGGGCTGGACTTGGCGTTCACGCGAATGTAGCCCTGGCCGCCGGAAGAACGGATCTTGATGACCATGCGATACGCCTTCTGGGGCTGGCTGAGGTGGAGGTAATAACCGTAACCCTGTTGTCCGTCCGGATTGGACAGGAACTGGCGGTTGTCGATCTCATACGGAGTCGTGTTCTCCGGCATCTTCGGTTCCGGAACCTTCCGCACCTTCTTATCCGAAGTCACCACCTTGTCGACGTCCTTCTTGGCGGAATGGCTCTTCTTCGTGGTTTTCTTCGGCTTGCTGGAATCGGAGCTGCCGTTGTCGGAGCTGTCGGAGCCGTTGGAATCGCTGTTTGCATCGCTGGCGGAGCTGCTGCCATTGCCGGAATCGCCATTATCGCCGAAAGGCACGTCGTCAAGGTTCATTTCCGGCCACGGATTGTTGGAATTCGTATTGGTGATGCCGTCATCCGGCTTCTTGGTCAAACCATGAATGGCGAATCCCAATGCGACGGCCACCACAATGAACGCGACCACAATGGCCACGACCTTGGTGGTGAGCTTGCCGAACAATTTGGCATTGGCGACCTCGGCCGGACTGGAGGAAGAGGCTTTAGGGGCAAAGCTCGGCGGCACCGCAACGGGGGCTCCGTTTTCGTTCTGATATGCCGCGTCGATCGCTTCCTGCTCCGCCTTCAACGCGCGTGCGGATTCCTCGCCCGGCTCGATGACCCGTCCGTCAGGTCCGATCACCGGAATGCGACCGGTCTTCTCCAATTGCGAATCGTCCGTATGATAATCGCCCTGCGGCGACGGCGTGGAAACACGGATGGGGAAGGAGAACGGCGAATCCACATCTTCGGAGGATCCGTCGAGGTCCTCTTCGCTGAGTAGTTCGCGGCTGTTGTTCCACAGCGATTTCACGGCACCGCCGGTCGCGGCCATACCCTTGGCCAAGGCTTCCTTGCTGTCGGAGAAATCAGTGTGTGGTTCAGGCGCTTCGAACGTCATTTCCGGAATGCTTCCGGTTTCAGCCAGCGTATCGGGCAAGGCGATGGCATCCTGCTCGAGAATCTGCAGCAGGGGCACGTTCACAATCGAGCATTCCGAATCCGCGGACGGTAACGCAATATCGGGGCCGTTAAGCTTCGCCAGCGGCTCGTAGTCGCCCAGCAACGCCTCCAATTCGGCGATGGTGGCCATCGGAACGGTCGGGAAACCGTCCTTCTCCTTGAGATCCAGACCACGCTTGCAAATCACGCGGAACTCCATCGGCACGTTCGGTGAAATCGCGTCAAGATGGTAGTTCGTGGACAGCGTCGACGGCGTGCGCGTCAGCAGGGAATACAGCAGGGAAGCGACCTGGCGAATCGCAAGCTGCTCCTGGTTTTCCACGGATTGCACGCGCGAAGTATCGGCCAGCATGATGCTTACCGGCGCGTCGGCGATTTCAATGCCGTTGCGGGTCAATCGCACGGTGTCCGTGCTGATCGAGAAATGCGTGAGATTGTCTTTCTGCAACACGTGCAGGGCTTCGACGACCTCACCAAGAATGGAACGGATCGCGGTGAAGCTCAGCGGCTTGCTGGACTGCGTGAGATACTCGCTCAACGACATGCCGGCATCGAGCTGCGTGATCACCAACGCCACCTCGCCCACGTGCTGAAGCTGCAGCACCTGCGTGAAATGGGCGTCGTGGGAAATCGCCAGCATGGAGGCCGTCGCATTGACGTCCTGCAAAGCCTTGCGGTTGTTGACGATAAAAAGCTGGCAATCCCGGGCAAGCACGTGATCGCTTGCCTTCCAAACCTGCAAGCCGGTTTCCTCGCGCAATGGCGAAACCAGCACATAGCGGTTGCTGATGGTATCTCCCAGTTGAGGTTTCATGGTTTCCTTCAACTCTGTAACGATTGTTCTACCTACGCTGTTATTCTTGGTCGCCGTTTTCGGCGGTACTTTGCTCAAGTTTACCGTTGGGGCTGGCCGTTCCGCCAGACTTAGGCTTGTTGCCAAGTCCTGGTATGCGGGCGGCGAGCATGCCCACGACCGAAGTGAGCTCCTCGGCACGCAGCGCCCACAGGCACGCCAGATAGACGATGGCGATGACGATGGTGAGCAGTATCGCGGACAGAACCGCCTGACCCCAGTTCATAGTGCCGTCGTCGGGGCCGATATGCGCTCCGACCAGCCGGTAGACGCCGTTGCGGCACAGCAGGCCAATCACGCAGGCGGCTATCGTGGCCACCAGCGCCTTCGCATAGGCGGTGATGATGCGCTTGTCGTCCACATCGCCGTCGAAACGGGAGCGGAGCATGTGCGTAAGCAGCGGATACGGCAGGATGAAGCTCACCGAAATCGCCAATCCGATGACGGTGATCCACTGCGTGGGCGGCAGAATGAACGTCGACGCGATGATGGCGCCACCCTGGATGGCCATGGTGATCGCCATGAAAATAAACGGATGCTTGCCGTCTTCGAACGCGTAGAACGTGCGTTGGATGACCAAATACGAGCTGGAAAGTGGCAGGCCGATGCCCAAAGCGGCGAGCGGCGCGCTGATGAGCAGCGCCTCACGCACGCTGATGGACGGCAGCAGTGCGAGGATGATCGGCAACGGAAGCACGATGAACGCCGCTGCGAAGAAGCACATGATGAGATTGAGATTACGCAGGGCCGAGCTCAGATCCTTGCGCGCCTCGTCGATATTGCGGTCCGCGATGGCTTTCGATATTTTCGGGAAGATCGCAGTGGCGATGGACACGGCGATCAGCGAATACGGCAGCATGTAGATGGTGTACGCATTCTGATACGAGGCGTTGCCGGCCACGTCCAACTGGCTCATATGCAGCTGTTCCGAAGCCTTGAACGGCGCGCTGGTGGCCACGCGGGTGACGATGATGTTGACGATCTGATCGACGCCGACGATGCCGAGGCTCCACGCGGCGACCGGTCCCATCGAACGCAGTCCGATGCCGTGAACGCCGAATTTCGGACGGTATTTCAGGCCGATTCTCGTCAAAGGAATGAACAGCACCAGCGCCTGGAACGCCACGCCAAGCGTCCAAGTGCCGGCGGTCAGCGCGATTTTCGTCGGCGTCCAGAAGTCCAGCGGACGTTCCGTGGCCCTGCCGAACATCGCGATGAACGCGCCGAAACCGATGCAGCTGATGATGTTCGCGCCGACCGAGCTCCACGCATACGTGACGAAATGGTCCTTCGCCGCGAGAATCTGCCCGATCACCGTATACAGGCCGTAGAAGAAGATCTGGGGCATGCACCACAAGGTGAAGGAGGTGGCGAGGGCCATGGTTTCGGCGCTGCCGTTGACATACAGTTTGGTCAACAACGGCGTGGCAACGGCCATGAGCAGCGTCACACCCAACAACAGGGTGATGGCAAGGGTGATGAGCTTGTTGAGCTTGGTTTCGGCGTCCTTCGATTTCAGCGTGCGCACGATCTGCGGCACAAGCACCGCGTTGAAGATGCCGCCGGAAACCAGTGTGTAGATGACCTGCGGAATCATCGAACCGGCCTGGTAGGCGTTGGCGGCATAGCCGGTGGTGCCCAAGGCCCAGGCAAGCAGGATGGTGCGGATTTGGCCGGTCACGCGCGAAGCGGCGGTACCGGAGGCCATGATCAGTGAGTTACGGCCAACGGAAGAACTCATTCGTCGGGATCCTTCTTACGGTTGAATTGACGCCACAGTCCCACAGCGCCCAAGAGCACGGCGAAGCCGATGATGACGAAACCGCTCTTGTCGCTGATCTGCAGCGCGCTGGTGATGTGGGTGACCTGCGTGGCTCCAAACGCTGCACCATTCCTGTCGAACAGGCTGATGGTGGCGTTGGCGGTGCCGGACGTGGATACACGGATGGTGAACGCCACCTGTGCCTCGCCGTGGGGCGGCACCTGCACGGTGTCGAATCGGGACGTGACGATCTGCATGGAATCGGTCAGCGACGAGACCTTCACCTTTACCGGGTACGGGTGGCTGTTGCTGATGGTCACCGGCATTTTCGCGGTTTCGCTGACCACGTTCACGCTTTCCGTCGGCGTGATCGCCACACCGTTGATCAGCAGGGCCGCGAGCTGGTTCGCGCCTTCCGCCATCGTGCTTCTGGAAGGGCTTTCGCCGCCCAACGCGTGCAGGGCCATGATGGTGTGGGCGTTCGTCAGCTGCCTGCTCCAGGTGTTGACGTCGGATTCGTCTTTTCCGTTCGGCTTGACGAGGATCGACATATTGAAACGTTTGATGTTGCTCGATGAGTTCGCCAGCGCGCTCAGAGTCTGCTGGACGTCGCTGCGCATGCCATCGGTAAGGCCGTCCGTTTGGGGAAGGTCGGTTGACATGCTGGCCGCATCTTCGGAGATGTCGGCATCCTTCAACGTGGCGAGATCGGTGAGGTTCAGCCACGGCGACTGCTCGATGTCGCTCATCAGCGCGTCCACAACACTGGGGTCGGAATCCTCGTTCAGACAGACCAGCAGGTTGCGTTCCGCATAAGGCTGTTCCATCTGGTAGAACGCGCTTTGCGCGACGAATCGCGCCAATCTGCCGGCCGTGGTTCCCTCGCTGTCGGCGTTGGCATCGTCACTGGTCGCCTTGCCTTGGGCCAGGCCGGAAAGCACATTCTGCGCGGAAAGCACGGTGATGTCCCCGGCATCGGTGGAGACCACCGTCTTGCCGGTACGTACGGTAGCCGCATCGTCCTCTTCGAAGTCATGCGTGGCGATGACGGTGCCGTACCCCTGCTGGCGGGCCTTCGTCAACGCCTGCAGGGTCCAATTGCCGTTGCCCTGCCACGCGTATGCGGTGATGTCCGCGTTGCTGTCACCCAATGCCGATTGATAGGTTTTCCGGGCTTTGGCTGCGGACCATTGACGGTCGTTGATACCGGCTGCGCTGTAGGCCGGAGCGTTGTTCATGGCGCTGTAGGCGGTCATGTCGAACAATGCGGGCTGGGTGATGCCGTCGACCCGCGTCGGCATCGCCATCGCCTGCAGGTAGGTCGGATCTCCTACGACCTGCAGCATGTCGTGCTTGGCGAAGGTCTGCTGCAACGATTTGAGCCGTGCGTCGTCATCCTTGCTGGGCATGGCGATTTTCGCCAGTTTCGAGGAGGAAATACCCCCTTCATCGACCAGCTGTCCAAGCAGCTTGCTGTCGGTGGTCCACCCGTTGGCGGCCAGCGGCTGGGCGACGGTGATGTGCAGCGCCGGCGTGCTGGGCGTGTGGAGTCCCGCGCCGGTGCGCGTCACGAACGTATGCGATTGAGCAAGGGGGGTTCCGTTGGCGGAATAGCTCAGCAGCACCGGCTTCGGCCCCCAAGAGTTGATGGCCGCGAGCGATTCCTGATGGGCGTCCGCGTCGATGCTCACGTTGGCGCTGGCTCCCGGCTGCAACGCGGGCACATCGGCCTGTCCCACGGATTGCGGGGTGGGGATTCGCCCGTTGCCTTCAGACCAATCCTGGATGTCGTTGCGCGAAACGAACGTGTAGAAGGCGTTCATGGCCAGCGTCAGCGTTCCTGCGGGAATCTCCTGTCCGGTCGTGTTGGTCACCGTGGCGTTCAGATGGTATCCGGAGGTGTCCGTCAATACGGCCGTGGAAGAGTTGATGGACAACATACCGTCCGTCGACTCCGCCGATGTGGTCGATTCCATGGCCCTTGCCGATGGCGTGGGTGCGTATAACAACATCAACGCCATGGTCAATACCATGGCGAGGATGGATGATAACGCGCGAAGGCCACGCGAAACGTGCCGTTGTGCGGATTGATTCACTATTACGCCTGTCTGTTGAGTTTCCTTGCGTACAACCATGCTATCTTCCGTTCGTTCGGATAGCTCAGCACATCGTCCAAATCAGCAAAATCCACCCAAATGGCGTCTTCGGCCTCATGGTCGGGATCGCCTTCGACGGTCAGCTCGCCGCCGATCTGCCGCAACGCGAAGTGGTGCACCAGCTTGTGCACGCGTTGGCTGGTACCGGTGAACCAATAGTCGATGGTGGCGATGGAATCGACCACCTCGCCCAGAATGCCGGTTTCCTCATGCACTTCGCGCACGGCCGTCTGCTGCGGCGTTTCGCCTTTTTCGATATGTCCCTTCGGCAGGCACCATTCCAAATGCCCGCTGCGTGAATGACGTGCGATGATCGCCACGCGACCCTTGTCGTCGAACACCAGCCCGCCCGCCGAATACTCGCGCACCACCGGCAGCTCCTGCGCGTCAAGCGATGCGAACGTGGTCGGACCATCCGCGGTGCGCCGGCGCGGCATCATCGCCGGCGTAGGCGCGCTCGGCGTGATGATCGTGCGCTGCTGCAATTGCTGTAGTTGTTGCAGCTGCTGCAGCGAAACCGACTGCGATGTGTACAGCAGTTCGTCCGGTTCCAGCGGATTTTGGGCATGGTCGTCCGCAGCATGGGCAAGCATGCGTGCAAGGTCTGCGGGCGTAATCATGATTCCAACCATACTCAATTCTGTGTGCAGGTGGGGTAACGGTATGCTGGTAAACGAAAAACTTGTGGTGCTGAAAGGTATGGCGTGAACTTCGAAGTGTGGCCAGAGGCCATTGAATTAGGACGTATGTTTGCTGCGGAAGGCTACGAACTGGCACTGGTCGGGGGTCCTGTCCGCGACCTGCTGCTGCATCGCAAATCGCATGATTTGGATTTCTGCACATCGGCGCGTCCCGAGCAGTTTGAGCATATTCTGCGCCGTTTTGGGCATGATGGCTTCTGGGATATGGGCCGCAAATTCGGCACGCTCGGCGCGATGCGCAGGCGTGAGGACGGCACCGAGGTGAAAGTGGAGGTGACCACCTACCGTTCCGACACGTACGACCCCGACTCGCGCAAGCCGGAAGTCAATTACGGCGACACGCTGGAAGGCGATCTTTCCCGCCGCGATTTCACCGTCAACGCGATGGCGTTGCGTGTTCCGGAACTCGAATTCGTCGATCCGTTCGGCGGTGCGAACGATTTGGCCAAAGGCGTGCTGCGTACCCCCGTCGATCCGCGGCAGTCGTTCGACGACGATCCGTTGCGCATGATGCGCGCCGTGCGTTTCGTGGCGCAGCTCGGCTTCCGCATCGAGCCGGAAACCGCCGAAGCGCTGTCCGACATGGTCGATCGCATCGAAATCGTCTCCGCCGAACGTGTGCGCGACGAACTGGTCAAGCTGCTGCTGTCCGATCGCCCGCGCGCCGGCATCGAAGCGTTGGTCGATTCCGGTCTTGCCGACATCGTGCTGCCGGAAATTCCCGCGCTGCAGCTGGAAATCGACGAGCACCATCGCCATAAGGACGTGTTCGAACACACCATGATCGTCATCGAACGCGCCGTCGCCCTCGAAACCGGTCCCGACGGTCCGGTGCCGGCCCCGGACCTGACGCTGCGTCTGGCGGCTCTGCTGCACGACATCGGCAAGCCGAAGACCCGTCGTTTCGAAGCGGGCGGCAAGGTGAGCTTCCACCGTCATGACGCCGTCGGCGCGAAGATGACACGCAAGCGTTTGAAGGCACTGCATTTCGACCACCACATGGTCGAGGACGTCAGCGAGCTGGTCAACCTGCATCTGCGCTTCCACGGCTACGTGGAGGAGCCGTGGACGGATTCCGCGGTCCGCCGCTACGTCAAGGACGCTGGCCCGCTGTACGAGCGTCTGAACCGCCTTACGCGCGCCGACACGACCACGCAGAACAAGCGCAAGGCCATGATGTTCTCGGCGGCCATGGACGAGATGGAACAGCGTGTGCGCGACCTGAAAGAAAAGGAAGACTTCGACGCGATCCGTCCTGACCTCAACGGCGACGAGATCATGCAGCTGCTAAGCATCGAACCAGGCCCGATGGTCGGCAAGGCGTACAAGCACATGCTGGAATACCGCCTCGATAACGGTCCGGTGGAGCGTGACGTGGCCGTTGCCGAGCTGGAACGCTGGTACAAGGAGCAGGGCGAATAGCGATTGACATGCGGTGGTTTCGCCGCATGCATGGAACAGTGTGCTTGGAACAGCTCGAATACGAAAACCCGCGTTCCCGATTGGGGGAGCGCGGGTTTTTCATATTGCCTATATCGATTTCGATTGGCGGTCAGCTTTGCGGATTCACCGCATCATGTTCGGGCGCCTTGGGCAGGTCGGTCATCTTGTCCACCGCGACGCAGCCCTGGATGCCGGTGATCGCCTTGCCTGCGGCGGGAACCTTCTTCGTATCCTGCAGATTGTCGAATGTGGCGCCCACGATGACGTCGATCAGCTGGTCCTGACGGTCGTCCATAACCAGCATGGCATCGGTGAAATTGCTTGCCACGGTGTACGCCTGATTCACGCCGTTCTTGCCGAAGACGATCATCGTGCGATCCACCTTCTTGGTGTAGTTGTCCGGCGTCTGGGGGTTGAACTCGCGGTTCTGCAACGCGTCGCTCACCGCCTTGGCGAAGCCGGAGAACTTCGTGCCGTTGAGCACACGCAGCGTGATGTTGCGATTCTCCACATACTTGGCCTTGTTGCCGTCGGCTTCCTTGATGGGGCACGGTGCCTGCTGGCCGTAGTTCGGCTGTACGGCGGCCGACTTGACGTTGCCCAGGCCTCCGACATGGAAAAAGAACAGCAGGGACACCACCATGGCGACCACCATGACGGCTCCGACGATGCTGAACACCGTCTTCTGACGGCGGTGAATGTACTCTTTGCGCGCGGCGCGCTCGTCGTTAGCCTGGGTCATTTACGAATTCCTTTTGAACAAACCAATTGCCATCAACTTTACTGTCATGCGGTGATATGTGTCATGCGGTGATATGCACAATCGGTCGGGCTGGGGCGTTCGTGGCGATGATGCGATCGACGCAACGGCTGTCCTGCCATGCCCGCTGCACGGCGTCCGCCGCATCCTCCGTCGGCACGAACGCGATGACGGACGGGCCGGAACCGGAGACGAACGCCTGGCTGGCTCCCGCACGCAAGGCTTCCTCGATCGCCTGTCCGCTACGCGGATGCAGGGAGACCGCCGCCTTCTGCAGGTGGTTCTCATCGCCATCGCCGGCACCGATCTGATCGAATGTGGCATACACTTCCGGCGTGCGCAGTTCCGCACGGTATGCGCCGACCAGCAGATGGCCGGTAAACCCACGTTCCGTAAGATCGCGTACGATATCGCCATCGTCATCAAGCTGTTCGATGCGTTCGCCGAAACCGGTGCCGCGCGCGTAACCGCCGGTCAGACAGAACGGCATGTCCGCGCCCAGCGTGGCCGCGACTTCCTGCAGGCGTTCGATCGGCCAATCGAGATCCCACAACGTGTTCAATGCCAGAATCGTCGCCGCCGCATCGGCGGAACCGCCGGCCATGCCCGCGCCGACGGGGATGCGCTTGTCGATGTTCAACGCCACGTCCGGCTCATGGCCGCTCGCTTCGGCCATGGCGAACAATGCCAGCACGGCGTGGTTGCGGCGCATATCGCTGCCGGAAGAGGCTAGGTCGCCCAGATACGCGCCCTCGAGATTCAGCGAGAAGCCGCTTCCCGGCGCTTTGCGCGTGGCGGTGACGGTGTCGTATACGCCGACCGCGCAATAGATGGTGTCGAGTTCATGACGGCCGCCCCATTCGGCATGCGACGGGCCCACATGCAGGGTCAGATTCGTTTTCGCCGGGCAGTCCACGCTCACGGCGTTGATGGTGGCCGTTCCGATGGCGGGCGAATCAATGGTGCTCATGACGCGAACACCTCATCCAACGCGCGTGCCAACGCCACGAATTCGTCGATGGTGAGCGTCTCGCCACGACGGGTCGGGTCGATGCCGGCCTTCTCGAACGCTTCGGACGGCACGATTTTCTTCAATGCGGCGTGCAGGGTCTTGCGGCGCTGCCCGAAAGCCGCGTCGATCAAACGGAACACGGTTTCGCGATCCACCACGGAACCGTCCGCATTGTCCGCGGCGGGGGCGTGACCGCCCGGGTAGCGCTTGAACAGCACCAGCGCGGAATCGACGTTCGGGGCCGGCCAGAACACGTTGCGGCCGATGACGCCCACGCGTTCCGCGGTGCCGTACCATGCGAGCTTCACGCTCGGCGTGCCGTAGATCTTCGAACCGGGCTTCTCGCTCAAACGGTCCGCCACTTCCTTCTGCACCATCACCAGGGAGGTGCCCAGATTGTCGAAACGTTCCAACAGGGTGAGCAGAATCGGCGTGGCCACGTTGTACGGCAGATTGGCCACCAGCGTGAAGGAATCGTCATCCTTGAAATCGGGCAGATTCTCCGGATTGACGGTGAGTGCGTCGCGGTTGACCACACGGAAGCGGTCCACGGCGTCCGGCATGAATTCGGCGATGGTTTTCGGCAGGCGTTCGGCGACCGGCGGGTCGATTTCCACAGCCGTCATCGTGGCGCCGGTTTCCAGAATCGCCAGCGTCAGCGAACCCAGTCCGGGACCGACTTCCAGCACATGGTCGTCGGCGGTCACGCCGGCCTCGCGCACGATGCGACGCACGGTTCCCGGATCAATCACGAAATTCTGCCCGAATTTCTTCGTCGGGCTGATACCCGCGTCGGCGGCGATGCGTCGGATGTCGGCCGCCCCCAGCAAATGGCCCTGCGTATGCTCGTTCACGTTTTCCGTCATTCCCTCTTCTGTCATTCCCTCATTATCCGTTCATGCCGGTACGAAAATCGTTGGCGATTAGCCGGATCAGTACCATCCGGTCTGTTCGGAGTGCTGCCACGCCGCGGACGGGCTGCCGTACCGCTGTGCGATGTAGCTCAGACCCCAGTCGATCTGCACGGCGGCATCGTCCTTCCAATTCGCGCCGAACGTGGCCATTTTGCTGCCCGGCAACGCTTGTGGAATACCGTATGCGCCCGAATACACGTTTTCCGCGCTCCAGCTCCATCCGGATTCGCGATTCCAGAGTTTGACCAGATCCGTCCAGTTCTGGCCGGTCCAGCCGCGCTGCGCCGCCGCGCCGGAAGCGTAGGCCTGTGCCTGTGCCGCGGAAGGATGGTACAAGCGGCAGCCTGCGGAAGGATTGCTCGGCTGCGGCGTGGGCTGCGGTTTGGGCTGGGGTGCGGGAGTCGGCTGCGGTGCAGGGGTTGGTGTGGGGGTCGGTGCCGGATCGTCCTTCTCGGTGTTGTTGGAATTGTTATTCGAGTTGTTGTTCGAATTGTTCTTATCCGAGGAATCCGACTTGTTCGAATCGGTTTTGTCGGAATCGGACTTATTCGAATCGGACTTATTCGAGTCGTTCTTACCCGAATCGTTCTTGCCGTCGTCCGTCTTGCCGGAATCGCCGTTATCGCCGTTGCTGTTGCCGTTGCCGCTGTTGTCGGATTTGTCGGACTTGTCGGTATCGTCCGTAGTTTTTTCCGGTCCGACCGCAATGACTTTGTCGATGGCGATTTTCGTGGTCTTCTCTCCGGTCAGCGTCTCGCTTTCCTTCACGCCATCCACGTAGGTGACGGCGTACGTCTGCTGGATTTCGCCGTTCTCGCCTTCCTGCCGTACCGTGACTTCGCCCGGCTGCAGGTTCGGGTCGATGATGGTCTGCGTGCCGAACGGCACTTCCTTCGTGCGGGTCTCCTCACCATGTGTCACGCGGCGGACGCGCAGAATGGTCGTCTTGCCGTCCTTTTCGACACTGACGCGATCCTCCTTGCCCAACGTGATGCCTTTGGCGTCAAGAATGGAGGCAGCGGGCAGCTTGCCGTTCGGCGCCACCGAGCTTTTGCCGTCCGCGATGACGGTGACGGGCCCCTTCTGGTTGATGATGAGACCGCCGGTGAGCTTGTTGTAGACGTTGCTGATATTGACGGTGATTTTCGCCGCTTCGGTTTCGTTTTGGTTGAAGAAGTCCAGCAACTGCTCGGCGCTGGACGCGACCGTCCAGAACGGCACTTCCTGGCCGTCGATGGTGATGGTGGTCTGGTATGCGCTCTGCACGTTCACCACATCATGGTTCTTCAGCATGCTGGTCGGGCTGGTCGACTCCACCAGGTCGTGCGTTTTGACTTTCACGCCCTGCTCCTGCAGCAGACGGTCCACGCTCATCGCATATGTGGTCACCGTGGTGGTCTCCCCATTGACGGTCAACGCCACGGATTTGCGCGCGCCCACACCAAACGCCAACGCCGAAGTCAAAGTCAATGAGGCCACGCATGCCATGACGCGGACACGACGAAGCGTCACGAATCTCCGAGGGGTCCACCTTCTCGTCATTTATCCTCTTTTCAGCGCTGCCTACAACGCCGTTATTGTAACGGCTCAGCTGGAACGGTCGCCGTGCTTTCCGATGGTTTTATCCATACCGCCACATTTTTGAAAGCAGGTGCGAAAAGCGAAAAATAAAAAGGGGGCAGGAGAGAAGGGGATGTCCTGCCCCCGGTCGGACGAGACAGGTTGGGGGACGTCTCGTCCGCTTTGCCAGAAGTCTCAAGTTGGGGGAAGACTTCTGGAGCACTTACCCATGGTAAGAGGTCCAAGCCCGTCATACGGGTTCGAGCCTCCTGTCGGGATCGAACCGACGACCTGCCGCTTACAAGGCGGCCGCTCTGGCCATCTGAGCTAAGGAGGCATGTCCTCTTTTGCTATGAAAACAACAGAGGAACGATGAATAGCATAACCAGCGCTTCCACCGCAGTCAACTTAGCATTGCGGGTTGAGACGCGCCGGCTGCCCGTAAGGGGTTATTCGCCCGTGGTGACGGAAATCGGCCCCTTCTTGGCTCCGATGGACGGCATCTTGCCGGCAACGCCGACTTCGCTGTCCTTCAGGCCGATCGATTCCAACAGACCGTCCTTAACCGTCGTCTGGGCGGTGGTCAGCTGGTCCATATCCCAATACTTGCCGTTGATGATCACGGTCGGCGTGGTCATGCTGCCCTTGTAGCTGCCGGACTGATGCCACAGTTCGGAACGCTTCGGCGTGTAAGTGTCGATCGCATCAAGCCATTCCTGATAATCGCGGCCAAACGCCTTGTCCGCAACATCCTTGGAAACACCCGCGGCGATCATCTGCTCCTTGATCTTGGCGTCGCTCACCGACTTGTATGCGGAGCCTTCCTCCGGCTGGAAATCCTCGGCGTAGACCTTCTCCAGGAAGGAGATCAGATGGTTCGGGTCGCTGTCATGCTCGGCCAGGTAGATGGCCGCGTTCGCCGCGCGACTGGAATACTCGTCGGTGGACCAACGGTCCATGAACGCCATGAAATGCAGGTCCAGATTGATCTGGCCGGCATCGACCATCTTCTGCAGGTCGGCGTCCAACTGGCGGTGCAGGTTGCCGCAGCCCGGGCACAGGAAATCCATGTAGAGCTCGACGGTCGGCGCGCCCTCCACAGCCTTGCCGTAGCCGTTCTTGGAAATCAGCAGGCCGCCCTTCTTATCGACGAGCTTCGGAGTGTTCTTCACTTTCTGCAACGCCGTGTACGCTTCCTGCACGGTTTCGGTGGAAGCCTTCGTTTCGGCCTTCTTATGCATGTTGTGGTACACGGTGAACGCGCCGATCGCCACCAGAATCACCAGCACCGCCACCACGATGCCGCCGATGATCGTCTGCTGCTTGCGTTCCTTCTCCATCTGCTCGGCGCGCGCTTTCATCGCTGCGGCCTCAGCGGCCCTACGCTCGGCGCGGCTGGTACGCTTCTGCGCATCCTTGCTGTTCTGGGCCATCGATATTCCTTTCGACCTCACGTTGTTATGCTGGGCACCATACTAGCGATGCCTTGCTATCGATTCGCCGGGAATTCCGTATTGCCTTGCGATTGCGTCGGCAGCTCGCTCAAGTGGCGCAGATACGGCTGTTTACGCAGTGCGCCGCCGCCCAATCGCAGTACGATCGCGCCCGGAGCGGCCACGGCCACAAGCCAGCCGATCGCGCAGAACGCAGCCTGCGCCAGCCCGCTTTCGGAAAGCGGACCGCCAAGCAGCGTCGGCATCGGAATCGTCAATCCAAATATCCACGTATCCATCACGGCATACGGAAGCTGCAGCACGACCGTGGTGAGCGACAAACCCAGCGCGGCCACGGCCAACATGATCAGCGTCCGCACGATGGCGACGCCGAAGCCCTTCACGATGTGCCAGGGCAGTCCCGCCAATCGCAGCAGCCAGTCGGAACTTTTCTTCTCGCCGCCACGTTTGCCTTCGCGCTCGAGCTGCGCCTCCGTGTTGAATCCGATAGTGGCCAGCGCACAGGCGAACAGCAACGCGGCTGCCATCGCCGTCCACAGTGAGAACAGTCCGCAGACGGCCACGGGAATCGCCATCAGCGCGCAGGGGAGCATGCCCCGGCCCAACATCGCGCCACGCTTCACATCGGCGGGATTGGGTGCTTCCGCAACGTTCGGCCCATCCATACCGGGTACCGGCGGGAATGACATTGCGGGCGATTGCTGCGCCGCGGCCACCGTGGCCTGCGGTATGACGGACGGTGGCTGCCGCATGGCGATGCGTTGCAACGCGGGTTTGATGGTCGGGTCGACTTGCGTCGGCGCTTCCGCTGGATTCCATGCGTTCTGGGCCGGCAGCATTTGTGTTGACGGCATGGATTGCGGCATTACCTGCGTGCCTGTCGGCATCGCCCGCGTGCCTTGCGATTGCGGCATCGTGCGCGTGCTGTCCACGTTGGGAAGTGCGTCGGAAAGCACGCTGGTCTCGGCATCGTCAACAGGTGCGATCACCTGCGTTGCGCTCGCGTCGGATTGGCTGGTCACTTGTTTCCCGATTACTTGAGTTGCGCTCGCATCGGGCTGCCCGATCGCCTGCGTTGCTTCGCTGAGCCTTGGCATCGTGCGCGTGCCGATGGCGTTTTCGCCGGTTATGTCGTCCTGCGATTGCCACAACGTGCGCGGATTGTCGGGCGATTCAACAAAAGGGGGCATCGCCTCCGTATCGCCATCCGCTGCGCCACCATTGTCGGCCGCAACCCACGCCTGCGGATTCAACGCATCCACGGCGATCGCCTGCAGCAAATCGTCCGGCGTGCACCGCTTCGTCCGATCCGGATTGAGCGCCGAACGGAACGCGGCCATCGTGCCCGCGGGAAGTCCCGCAAGATTGGCGCTGCCGGCCGCGGCGCGTTCCAACACGGTCATCATCGGCTTCGTGCCGAACACCGGCTCACCCGTAGCGGCGAACGCCAATACGCTCGCCACCGACCACCAATCGGTCATTTCATCCGATTCCGCGCCATCAATGATTTCCGGCGCGATGAACCCCGGCGTGCCCATCACCAGACCGGTACGCGTCACATGGCTTTCGCCTTCGCCCATAGCGATGCCGAAATCCACCAATACCGGGCCGGTGCTCGACACCATCACATTCGTCGGCTTGATATCGCGGTGCACGATGCCGGCCGCATGCACGGCACGCACCGCCTCAATCAGCTTGCGTGCCAGCCGTTCCAAATCGTCGCCCACATATCGGCCATTGACGCGCACATCCTCACGCAGATTCTTGCCTTCGATCAACTCGGTCACAATAAAAGCCAACGCGTCGTCAAGTTCCATATCCACAATGCCGCACACGCCCGGATGCCGCACCTTCTGCAACGCCATCGCCTCCCTGCGCAGGCGCTCGCGTGCGGTCAACTCGTCGCGCTGCTGCTGCGGGGAATCGTCGTCGGAGAGGGAATCACGCAAAATCTTCATCGCATATTGATGGCCGCCATCGTCCCGCACACGCCATACCGAGCCCATGGCACCCGAACCAAGCCGGGAAATCAACGTGTAGCCGCCAACCAGGCTGCCTGCTTCCAGATTCAATGCGCTTAAGTCGCTCATACTTCCATCGTACTTGGCGTGCAGATTATGCACGCGAATTGACAGGCTGGGGAAAACGCCATGTGCCGCACGTTGAAGTCTGATGAAATCGAATCATCGACATGAAGAAGTGTCTTCACTTGCCGCACGCATCTGCAGCCACTTCACCGAAACCATGAGATGCGGGGCAGTGTTGAATGGTTTCGCGGTTCCGATAAAGGCATCGGAGCCTACGTGTCGTTTGGTTATGAGAATCAAGGAGGAGGCAGACCATGCTGCAAATCAACATGGCTGACGTTATGAACGTCATCGGCTCATTGACGCCGTACCTTATTGCGATTGGCGTGCTGTTCGTGCTCGCGCTGATTATCACTTTTGCCGTCAACAAGAAGACGGTCAAGGAAGTGGCGACCCGTAAGATCGTCCATTCCGAATCCTGGCTGGTGGCGCTTGTCGGCATCGTCGTGGCCGTGTCCATGATGCTGACCGGTCCGCTTTCCACGCTGCTCAACAACGCGACCACCACCAAGTACATGCTGTCCGACACCACCGTTTCCAAAGCCAACGAGCTGGCCAAGGAAGTGCAGTCGGAAGCCATCACCATGCTGAAGAACGACGATTCCAACCTGCCGCTGTCCAACAAGAAGGTCAACGTGTTCGGTTGGGGCTCCACCAACCCGGTTTACGGCGGCACCGGCTCCGGCTCCATGTCCGACCAGTACGAGACCGTTTCCATGCTTGACGGCATGAAGCAGGCCGGCATCGAAACCAATTCCGAGCTGACCAAGCTGTACACCGATTACCGCAAGGACCGCCCGATGGTGGCTATGTGGTCGCAGGATTGGACCCTGCCTGAGGTTCCGGCCAAGCAGTATTCCGACAAGCTGATTTCCGACGCCAAGGACTTCTCCGATGAAGCCGTCATCACCATCACCCGCGTCGGCGGCGAAGGCGCTGACCTGCCGACGAACATGAAGGCGAAGGGCATCACCTACAACAACAATTCCAAGGACTACGAAGATTTCAAGGATGGCGAGCACTTCCTGCAGCTGTCCCAGACCGAGCGCGACATGATCGACCTGGTCACCAAGAACTTCAAGAAGGTGACGCTCGTCTACAACGGCGCCAACGCGTTCCAGTTCGACTTCCTGTCCCAGTATCCGCAGATCAAGTCCGTGCTGTGGTGCCCGCCGGCCGGCCAGACCGGCTTCTCCGCACTGGGTGAGGTGCTCGCCGGCGATGTGAATCCGTCCGGCAAGACCTCCGACACGTTCGTGAAGGACCTGACCAAGACCGCTGTGTTCAACAACACCGATGGCACCGCCGCCGGCAACGCTTCGTCCGTCGGCACGAACGGCAAGTTCACTTACGACAATGCGGATGATCTCGCTGCTTCCTACATGGGCTTCAGTGGCGACAAGGTCACGGTGACCCCGACGTTCGTCAACTACGTCGAAGGCATCTACGTTGGCTACAAGTTCTATGAGACCGCCGCCGACGAAGGTCTGATCAACTACGACGACACCGTCATGTTCCCGTTCGGCTACGGCCTGTCCTACACGACGTTCAAGCAGGAGATGGGCAAGGTCTCCTACAAGAACGGCAAGATCTCGTTCGATGTGACCGTCACCAATACCGGCGATAAGGCCGGCAAGGACGTGGTCGAGGTCTACTACAACCCGCCGTACACCGATGGTGGCATCGAGAAGGCATCCAAGAACCTGGTTGCGTTCGAAAAGACCAAGAAGCTCGAGCCGGGCGCTTCCCAGACCGTGAAGATCGAGTTCGACGATGACGACATGGCCTCCTACGACCAGAAGGACGCTAAGGCGTACGTGCTGGAGCAGGGCGATTACGACATCTCCATCCAGTCCGATTCGCACCACGTGATCGACCATCAGAAGGTCACCGTGAAGGACACCGTCACCTACAATTCCGACTCGAACACCCATAACGGCGATGCCGTGGCCGCCACCAACGAGTTCGATTACGCCGCCGGCGACGTGACGTACCTGTCTCGCGCGGGCCACTTCGCGAACTATGCCAAGGCCACCGCCGCTCCGACCAACTTCTCGATGAGCGACGAAGCCAAGGCCGAGTTCACCAACAACAGCAACTACGATCCGAAGAAGTATGACAACGATTCGGACGAGATGCCGACCACCGGTGCCAAGAATGGCCTGAAGCTGTACCAGATGTATGGCAAGGATTATGACGACGCCGATTGGGACAAGCTGCTCGACCAGCTCACCTTCGACGATATGGACAACCTGATCGCCAATGGTGGTTACGGCACTCCGGCTGTGAAGTCCGTCGGCAAGATCCAGCTGACCGACGCCGACGGCCCGGCCTCGCTGAACAACAACTTCACCGGTGTTGGCTCCATCGGCTTCCCGGCCTCCACCGCGTTCGCCTGCACCTGGAACCGTGATCTCGCCAAGCAGTTCGGTGAGATGATCGGCGACATGGCTCACGACATGCACGTGGCTGGCTGGTACGCTCCGGCCATGAACATCCACCGTTCGGCATTCTCCGGTCGTACCTTCGAGTACTTCTCCGAGGACTCCCTGCTCTCCGGTGCGATGGCCTCCAACGAAATCGCCGGCGCCAAGTCCAAGGGCGTGTACTCCTTCATGAAGCACTTCGCACTCAACGACCAGGAGACCAACCGCACCAACATGGTGTGCACGTGGGCCAACGAGCAGTCCATCCGTGAAACCTATCTGAAGCCGTTCGAGATGAGCGTGAAGGAAGGCGGCGCCCAGGCCGTGATGAGCTCCTTCAACTACATCGGCTACACCTACGCCGGCGCTTCCAGCAACCTGCTGCAGACCGTGCTGCGCGGCGAGTGGGGCTTCAAGGGCTTCGTCCTGACCGATTACTTCGGCGGCTACGGCTACCAGAACGCCGATCAGGAAGTGCGTGCGGGCAACGATTCGATGCTCGCCACCACGAAGATCACCAACCACATCACCGATAAGTCCGCCACTTCCGTGAAGGCGATGCGTCAGGCCGCGCACAACATTCTGTACACCGCCGCCAACAGCTGGCAGTACGCGAATGGCGAGCCGAAGGTCGCCACCCCGATCTGGAAGACCGCCATGTACGTGGCTTGGGGCGTGACCGCGGTGCTCGTGATCGGCCTGGAGATTGTGGCCATCAAGCGGTACCTGAACCGCAAGAAGGCCGTCGCCACGGTCGAGTCGGCTGCAGAACCGGTTGCCGCCGGCCCGGCCAATGCCGAGTGAGCTGCCTGATCAGCGATAACTGAAGTAATAACTGAAAACAGTCGGCTACAGGCAGCATTAGCAATGGTCAGCGATTCGAATGACCAAAGCTGAATATCCAGTAGCCGAACAACAAAGCCGGGAGCCTCCGCTAACCACGGAGCTTCCGGCTTTTGTTATGCGAGAACCGTGGTTGGACCGCAAAATGCGGATGTGGTTGACCATGTTGATGGTCGACACGCCGACAGCTATTGGTTTTGCGTTCACCTGGTTGTGGTTTTCGGGGTCTATTCTGATGGTAT
>CAUFQQ010000002.1:0-218945 GCA_959028125.1 uncultured Bifidobacterium sp.
CTGAAGGCGACATCAAGATCAACCTGTTCGATGACAAGACCCCGGAAACCGTGGCTAACTTCCTGGGTCTCGCCACTGGCGAGAAGGAATGGGCCGACCCGTTCACCGGTCAGCCGAGCCACGAACCGTTCTACGATGGTCTGACCTTCCACCGCATCATCAAGGACTTCATGATCCAGGGTGGTTGCCCGCTGGGCACCGGTACCGGCGGTCCGGGCTACAACTTCGATGATGAGATCGTTCCTGGCCTGACCTTCGATCGCCCATACCTGCTGGCCATGGCAAACGCCGGTCTGCGTCGCGGCATGGACGGCAAGATCCACGGCACCAACGGTTCCCAGTTCTTCATCACCACCGTGCCGACCGAATGGCTCAACGGCCATCACACCATTTTCGGCGAGGTCGCTGACGACGAGTCCAAGGCCGTCGTCGACAAGCTCGACTCCGTGGCAACCGATCGTTCCGATGCTCCGCTCGAACCGGTCGGCATCACCTCCATCGAAGTGCTGAAGTAAGTTTTTCAACAGCAAGCTTCGCTGCACAACAATGAAAAGCCCCTCATATGAGGGGCTTTTCATTATCTCCGAGAGAATCTACAGCAGTTCAGATGAGTCTCACGACCGCACTGATCGTGTCAGATTTTGCGTAAACGAGGTTCGGCGGAGTCCTTGGCACCGGTGATACGATATACATCGAACACACCTTCGATCTTGCGCACTGCAGCAAGCAGGGTGTTCAGATGCTGCGGATCGGCCATTTCGAAACTGAACTGACTGGTGGCCACGCGATCGGTTCCCGTAGAGATGGAGCCGGAAATAATGTTCACTCCATGGTCGGAAAGCACGCGCGTCACGTCGCTCAGCAGATGCGGGCGATCGAGCGCCTCCACCTGAATCTTGACCATGAACACGCCCTTGGTACTCGTCCACTGCACGTCAACCACACGTTCCGGCTGACGCTTCTGCAAGTCCAGCATGTTCTGGCAGTCCACACGATGCACGGACACGCCCTGATTGCGGGTGATGAAGCCGATGATGTTGTCTCCCGGCACCGGCATGCAACATCGGGCGAGCTTGACCCAAATGTCTCCCACGCCCTTGACGGAAATGCCCAGCGAGCTAGTGGTCTTCTTGGTGCGTTCCACCTGCTTGAGCGGCAGAGCCTCCTGCTCCACCTCCTCATTCACCTCGTCGCTGCCCGCATCACGGACCAGATGCGAGATGACATTCTGCGTGGAAATCTGCCCTTCGCCAATCGCCACGAACACGGCTTCGGCATTGGCGAGATTCAGCTCATCAGCAACACCGACCAACGCCTCGGGAGTCAGCAGAGTCGCATTCGGAAGATTGCGCTTGCGCATGGCTCGTGTCAGCTCGTCACGACCTTCTTCGATGGCCTCGGTACGACGCTCCTTGCTGAACCATTGGCGAATTTTGTTGCGTGCCTTCGGGCTCTTGGTAAAGCTCAACCAGTCACGAGACGGACCAGCCGATTCGGACTTCGACGTAAGCACCTCGACGGTGTCGCCGTTTTCAAGCTTGGTGTCGAGCGGTACCAGACGTCCGTTCACGCGGGCGCCCATGGTACGGTGGCCGACTTCGGTATGCACCGCGTAAGCGAAATCGATCGGTGTCGCCTCGGCAGGCAACGATACGATCTTACCTTTTGGAGTGAACACGTAGACTTCGGCAGCACCCAGATCTTCCTTCAGGGAGCCAAGGAATTCATTGGAATCCGGGGTCTCACTCGTCCAGTCGGCGAGCTGCTGAATCCACTTGAGGTTGTCAGCCTCGCTCAGCTCCTGGTTCTCGCCACGTTTACGATCGGACTTATCGGGCGAGCTCAGCGCACGGCCAGCTTGACCGTTCTCCTTGTACTTCCAATGCGCGGCGATACCGAATTCCGCACGGCGATGCATGTCCCACGTACGAATTTGAATCTCGACAGGCTTGCCGCCAGGACCCACCACCGTGGTATGCAGGCTCTGGTACATGTTGAGCTTTGGCATGGCGATGTAATCCTTGAAACGGCCCGGAACGGGGTTCCAACGCGCATGCACCGCACCCAACGCGGCATAGCAATCCTGAATCGTGTCGACGATGATGCGCACACCCACCAAATCGTAGATATTCGCAAAATCATGACCACGTACGATCATCTTCTGATAAATCGAGAAATAGTCCTTCGGACGTCCCGTTACGTACGCCGTAATGTTCTGTTCGTCAAGATCTTCGTTGATCTCCGCGAGAATCTGCTTCAAATACACGTCTCGCTGGCCTGCGCGACGGGCCACCAGCACCACGATCTCGTTGTAGATCTTCGGATAGAGCACTTTGAAGCTGAGCTCTTCCAATTCGGTTTTGATCGCGTTCATGCCGAGACGATTGGCAAGTGGCGCGTACACGTCAAGCGTTTCATGCGCTTTTTTCTGCGCGCTCGGAGTTTTGACGTAACGCCAGGTACGCGCGTTGTGCACACGGTCGGCGAGTTTGACGACCAGCACACGCACGTCGCGGCTCATCGCGACCACCATCTTGCGAATGGTTTCGGCTTGCGCGGAATCGCCGTATTCCATCTTGGAAAGCTTGGTGACGCCATCGACCAAACCGGTCACGGTATCGCCGAACTCGGCGCGGCACTCATCGAGCGTATAGTCGGTGTCCTCAACCGTGTCGTGCAACAGGCCGGCGGCCACAACCAACGGCCCCATGCCGAGATCGGCAAGAATCTGCGCCACGGCCAACGGGTGGATGATGTACGGCTCGCCCGATTTGCGCCGTTGCGCAGAATGCTGCTTGACCGCACGCTCATAAGCGCGCTCAAGAATGCTCATGTCCTCATCGGGATGATGGTATTCGCACATCTTCAGGATCGGCTCAAGCGGATCAAGCGGATTCGTGCTGATCTCGCAGCCCAACATTCGGGCAGAATGAACCTCACGCTCAACGTCACCCATCGTCCACCTCCTCGCTCGCAATGCTCCCTATACTACCCGCGCCTCACCGTGCATCCGAGGCATCCGACCGCGTGTTGCACGGCCAAATACCCCCGAAACCATTGAGATGTCAGCGTTTGCCGATTCCTCTGCGACTAAGCCAGTGCGTTCAGCTCAGGAAGCCACGCCTGTGGAACCAAACCCACGCTCAGCGCGATCCGACCCAGGCAGCGTTTCCGCCTCGATGAACTTCGCTTCGACGTAACGCTGAATAACCAGCTGCGCGATACGGTCTCCCGGATGGAACGTCACGATGTGTTCCGGATCAAGATTGATCAGCGGCACCTTGATCTCACCACGGTATCCCGCGTCGATGGTTCCCGGCGCATTGAGCACAGTCACACCCTGCTTGACGGCAAGACCGGACCGTGGATGCACCAGAGCCACGTAACCCGCTGGAAGGGCGATCGCCACTCCTGTAGGCACCAGTGCCCGCTGGAACGGCTTCAGCGTGACTTCCTCCGTAGTGCGCAGATCAGCGCCAGCGTCACCGGCATGGGCATAATACAATTCCGCCGGATGGTCAGGATCCAGCGACTTTACCAGAACCTCGACGTTTTCCGGTTCGTTATATGCTTCGTCGAACGCCATCAGGCAGCGCACTCCTGACACACCGGCTGACCGTCGTCAGTGGTGTAGGCAAGCTGGCTACGGTGCTTCACCAGGAAGCATTCGGAGCAGATGAACTCGTCACCCTGCATAGGAATGACGGTCACCGAGGCATCCTCATTGCTGAGGTCCGCACCGGGCAGCTCGTAGTCTTCGGCGATGGCGTTCTCGTCATCGTCCATATCGTTGGAAGTGTTCTGGGAGCTCTTGCCCAAAGCCTGGAGCGACTCCTCGTCCTCGTCTTTGTTGCGCGGGGAATCATAATCCTGTGCCATCGAGATTCCTTTCGTCATCTATGGTGCTTATGCGCCATAGGATACATGACTTTTACCCCGCATAGGATACACGAATCGAAATACTCGTAAAATCCGACACGTGGGGCACAATGGAATAAACAGAAATTCTTGAAGGAAAGTGGTGTGTTGTGCCTGGGAATTCACTCGAGGAAGCGCGGTTCGATCATGTCAGCGACACCGGTGAACTCGTCTTTGTTTCAGGTGCCGGAAAGTTCGCTGTAAAGGTCGACGAAGCGCTTGAAAGAGCCATTTTGGAGGCCAAGCAGATTCGTTCCGAAGTACAGGAGGAACAGAAGACACGCATCCCACCCACCCTGCCGATTTCGCAAATTCAATCGTTGATTCGCGCTGGCGCCGATCCCGCGCGTGTCGCGGAAAGATATTCGTTAAGCGAAGCGCTTGTTCGGCGTTTCTCGGCTTCGGTCGAAACGGAAAAGCAATATGCGATCGAGCAGTTTCTCGCCGTTCCAGCGCCGAAGGAAAGCCGCGTACGCACGCTTTCCGAACTGATCGAACGCACTTTTGCGGCAGCGCGGGTGCGCTTGGAAGATGTGACTTGGAAGGCCACCAGACTTGGCTTGGAGCCTTGGAAAATCAGCGCTCAGTTCGTCTCCTCCGGTCACAATGTCTGCGCGGAATGGTCGTGGAACATGCACGACAATGCCGTAAGCTGCCTGAATTCCGCAGCACGAAAACTCATTGGAGAACAGGACACGTCGAAAGAAGGACACGCCGAGAAACACGCCGATGAAAATTTTCTCGTGTCACTGAATCTTCCCGGAAATTCCGCACGGTCGGCGCGTATCGAGCAAACGGTGTCCGCATGGAACACGCCCGAGCCGTCCATGCCTGCGGCCCGTCCCGCGGCAGCGCCTTCCGTTCCGATCGCGCCAATCGGCGGCGTGTCTAATGAATCCGACACGCCTGACACGCCGAACGCGCCAGCCATCGCATCCGACTTGCCTCTGCCGAGCCGACCGGAGAACCCTGCTGCAGGAGCCAATACAGCCAGCGCAACAAACACCGACACACGCAATACCGTTCCATCCACGCCGGAGCCTGCTTCGAACATGGCGAACGAGAACCAGACACTTGACCCGCATAGCCAGAACACCACCAAATCGAAGCGGCGTGCCGGACGTTCCGCCGTGCCAAGCTGGGACGAAATCCTGTTTGGCGACTGAAGTTAGGCCACGTCGATCAAGCAGGGAATGTCGGATTCGAGCATGGTGAGCGACCCGTGCACGCTTGGCAGGTGCATCGCCTTTTCTGCTTGCGTACGTGAGTCCACAATAGTGACGGCTTTGGCGGCCGATACGATCACATCGCCGATCATCGGTTCGACGCGAGCTTCCACCGGCCCATACACGCCTTCATCCATTGCCTGCGAGCACGTGCGCACCTGCGCACGGTCCTCCAGCACGCTGCGCCATCGTGTGGCGATGTCTTCTGGATTCTCGCCTTGTTCCGCGTAGAGCATGACGCAACGCGGTTCTCCGCCGACATGGGCGACGCCCTGCATGAGCCGCTGATCCTGTGCAATGTCAATCACGGATTCGGGATCAGTGGTGATCATACCGTGGTCCGCCACAATCACAATCAATGTGCCTTTGGGCACGCTGCGGCGGAGAAGGCCGAGCTGAGCGTCAACACGCTCGTACGTGCCGATCCATTTGTCGGAATCCCAACCGTAATTGTGCCCGATCTTATCGGTGTCCCTCAGATACAAATATGTCAGACCGGGCGTTTTTGCCGCTTGCGCCGCGGCTGCAATCCGTTTTCGCGGATCATCGTTGGAAATGTAGTCGCTGCCCCGTAACGCCGCCTGCGTCAACGCGGAAAAGGCGAATTTCGGCAGTCCAGAACTGGTCACTCGAACGCCTTGTGCGCTTAGCCGTTCGAACATGGTCGGCTGCTGCTGCAACTCAAGCGGAGGAACCGCATTTCTGAAGGAAATCAGCTGACATATTTCGCCGGTTTTCGGATTGAGCTGCGTATAGCCGGTCATACCCGTCATACCGGGGCATGTTCCCGTACCGAAGGTAGACATGGCTGCGACGGTAGTGCTCGGCATGCATGTGGCGATGGGACGTTGATTGGCGGTGTCGTTCATCAGCGCACGCAAGTAGGGGGCATGTCCCAGCCTCATGTTGAGATTCCAGTAGCCGAGACCGTCCACGAGCGCCACAACCACGGAAGTCGCATCGGGAATGCCGAGCGCTCCCTGCAAACGCTTCGGATCAGGATGGACTGCCGTTGGCATGGGGTATCCGATGGCGTTGGAAACAGCAGGAAGTACCGATGACAGGTGCAACGCTCCCCCACGGGTTCCTTCAGATGACACGTCATCGCCGTAGCATGCCGGTTCGGTCATGGTGAGCAGCTCTTCGACGCTTGGCACTTCAACACTCATAATTCCCATTCAAGCACCGCGGCGGTACCGGCTGGTAGCATTGCTAGGTTGATTACCATTACTTTTCCGTGAGGAGATTCACCGCATGGTGTCGCACCGCAAACCGGCAAAACCAGCCTTTGACCCGCGTACGGTCAAAGAGAACATCGTCGAAACACCGTTGAATGAGGAGATGAGCAAGTCGTTCCTCGAATACGCGTATTCGGTGATCTATGCCCGCGCGTTGCCCGATGCCAGAGATGGTCTGAAGCCGGTGCAACGCCGCATCATCTATCAGATGGGCCAGATGAATCTCAATCCTGATCGTCCGTATATGAAATCGGCCCGTGTGGTCGGCGAGGTTATGGGCAAGTTGCACCCGCATGGCGACTCCGCCATCTATGAGGCGATGGTTCGTCTTGCGCAGCCGTTTGCGATGCGATTGCCGTTGGTGGATGGCCATGGTAACTTCGGTTCCCTTGACGACGGTCCTGCGGCCTCCCGTTACACTGAGGCGCGTATGGCCCAGGCAGCGCTTGGCATGAATGCCAATATCGGTGAGAATACCGTTGATTTCACGCCGAATTACGATAACAAGCTGCAGGAGCCGACTGTTTTGCCCGCTGCGATTCCGAATCTGCTGGTCAATGGCGGTTCCGGTATTGCCGTCGGCATGGCCACGAATATGGCGACGCATAATCTGGGCGAGGTGGTTGCCGCGGCCAAGCATCTGATGCATCATCCTGATGCCACGTTGGAAGAGCTTATGCGCTATGTTCCAGGTCCGGACTGGCCAAGTGGCGGCGTGATCGTTGGGCGTAACGGCATTCGTGAGGCGTATGAGACCGGACGTGGCGCGTTGACCACGCGTTCAGTGACGCATATCGAAAATGTGACGGCCCGTAAGAAAGCCATCGTCGTGACGGAACTGCCGTTCATGGTGGGGCCCGAACGAGTGCTGGAACGTATTTCCGAGGGTGTGAAGAATCGCAAGCTGGAAGGTATTTCCGGGGCGATCGACTTGACGGATCGTCATAACGGCACTCGTCTTGTCATTGAAATCAAAACCGGTTTCGATCCGAACGCCGTGCTTGCGCAACTGCTCAAGCACACGCCGTTGCAAGACAATTTCACTATCAACAATGTGGCGTTGGTCAACGGCCGCCCGCACACCATGGGTTTGAAGGAAATGCTTCAGGTGTGGGTGGACCATCGTCGTGTGGTGATTCGCCGTCGTAGCGAATTCCGTAAGAAGAAGGCGTTGGAGCGTCTGCATTTGGTCGAAGGCCTTCTGCTTGCGATGGTCGACATTGACGAAGTGATTCAGGTGATTCGTTCGTCTGACGATGCTGATGCCGCGAAGACGAAGCTGATTGCCGTATTCGATTTGGATGAGATTCAGGCACAGTACATTCTTGACTTGCGTCTGCGTCGTCTGACGAAAATGAGCCGCATCGAGCTTGAGTCGGAACGTGACGATTTGAAGCAACGTATCGAAGAGTTGGATCGTATTCTCGCTTCCGCCGAAGCGCTCGACAATGTGGTGATCTCCGAAATGGATGAGGCCGTCGCCACGTATGGCACGCCTCGTCGAACCGTATTGCTGGATGAGGATGCCGATGGTAAGCTTGTGCCTGTTGTGGCGCATGGTGATGATGGCGTGTCCGCTTCGGCTATGGCCGCAGCCCGTGCCGCCGCAACGGTCTCTTCCGCAGCAGCTGATGTTGCCGCAGCCGCTAAGGCAGCGACGAAGGCCGGTGAAGACAATGCGGCCGCTGTGGCATTGCAGATTGACGACGAACCATGTGCGGTGATGCTGTCGGCCACGGGTTTGATCGCGCGAACCTCCGAAGATGCGTTGGAACGTTGGGAGAATCGTTCTTCTGCCGACAAACGTGTGAAGGACGATCAGATTATTTCGATTTTCCCTACAACCACACGTTCCTCATATGGTTTGATCACATCTGCCGGCCGTCTGATTGTGGCGCATGTCGTGGAGTTGCCGGTTGTGTCTGCGGATGGTCCGCTCCATGTGACTGGCGGCGTCCATGCCGAAGAGTTGATCGGTATGACGGAAAATACCGATCCGATTCGCGGCGAACGCGTGATTGCTGCGATTGCCATGCCAACTGCCGATGATTCCGGTGATCATGCCGCAGAACCTGCTCCTCTTGCATTGGGCACGCGTAATGGCGTGATCAAGCGTTGGAATCGTGAGTCGCCCACCACGATGGATTCATGGAGCATCATCGATTTGAAGGATGACGATGAAGTGCTGGCTGCCGCTGAAGCGCGCGATGAGGATCGACTGGTGTTTGTTTCTACCGACTCGTCTTTGCTGACGTTTGATGCGAAGAACGTACGCCCTCAGGGCCGTACCGCGGGCGGCATGGCAGGTATCCGCTTGGCTGAAGGCTGCTCGGTTGCCGCGTTTGCGGTGATTCCCGCCAACAAGGTGGCTTGGAATTACGAGGAGGGAGACAATGGCCTGTTCTCCGCGTCTGGAGCCGTGGTGTTGACGGTTGCCGGCGATTCCGAAGCACTGCCGGGCACGGAGAATGGTTCAGCGAAGGTAACCCCGTTGGAGATGTACCCGACAAAGGGTCGCGGTACCGGTGGCGTGCGTTCGCAGCGTTTCCTTAAGGGGCAGGATACGTTGATCCTCGCCTTCGTGGGCACATATCCGGTACATGCTTCCACGGAGGGCGGTGCCGGCGTGGAATTGCCGAAGCCGGATATGCGTCGTGACGGTTCTGGTACGGAACTTTCCGCGCCAATCGCCATCGTCGGCTGACCCATTGCAATGTGACGTGCCCGCGTTTTACGAAGTTTGGAATCGTTTAGGATTCCGTTCGTAGGACGCGGGCATTGTTGTTCCTGCGTTTTCGTCCGCGCTGTCACTATGCATTAGCGATGATGATCTTTTTCAACAGTAAAGTTTCATGCCTTGCGGACTATCGACGAAACCTGCGGCGTAAAGGATTTGCCGGTATTCATTGCGTGCTTTCAATGATGTTCCGTTCATTTCGCTGAAGCTGATGCTGCCGCTGGGTTGGCGCTGCAATACGTAGGCAAGTTCGGCGCATGACGGTCTTAATATTGTTTCGTCTGCGGTGAAGCTGACAATTTTATGGCTTTTTGGTACGGAGAACAGTACCGGTTCGCCTTGTTTGAGCACAATGATGGAACCGGATCTGCGTGCTGGTTTGAGGTAATCCTGTTCTGGCCAGGCGATTGCGGAACCAGTGAGATTGGCGGGATCGATCACGTCGAGCGCAACGCAGGATTGACTGTGCCATTGCGTGTCGCTGCGCAGCGCGTCGACGGTGTCTCGTTCCGCGAATTGTGCCGCGCCAAAACCTTTCACGAACATGCCTCGGACCAGTGTGCCATGTTCTTCCATTCGTTTGAGTACCGGATAGAGCGCTGAAAATCCTCCGGCAATCCGTTCCTTGTCAACCAAAGGAGCGGCAATCACGCCGTATCGGTCCAGTAATGAGTCGATGAGCGCCAGCTCACGCTCCTCTACACTTGCCGTATGCGCCATGCCAATGCCGGTATCGCTGTTTTCGAGCATGCCCGGCTCGATAACACCGTCTAGTGGTTTGTTTGGCATAACGGTTCGCCCGTCGCCACAAGATACTGCGGACCATAATCCACTCAGCGCCAATGGTGTTGGAGGACGCATGGTGACGCGTCTACGCGCGGCACGACGGGGTGCGCGAACGGTTTTGCCTCCGTGCAGAAGCGCTCGTACTGGTGCAAACGAACTGTTCGTCATTTTCCCCTGCCATACCAGTGACCATAAGGCTTCTTCGAACTGCCGCTCGCCCCATGCCGGAAAGATGATTTCACCCGTTTCGGGGTTCACCTGCGCTTCGGCATGCTCAAGCCAGATGGTTTTTGTCACGGCTGAAAGCAGTTGAATAGGAAATGCTCCGCCACCGCTTAACGCCGTTAACACGGCATCCGGCATGGTCAACGTTTCATTATCGTTCAGCTTATCCACCGCCGATTCAGGCTGGTTGAGCAGCAAGGAACCTGCTGGATAGAAGGCGATCTCACCAGCTTCTTTGGCGTTGGATCCACTTGCTTTCGAACCGACCCACACCACATCCGACGATGAGATGAGTTCGTCGAGCATACTAGGCTGATAGTCACGCACACGTGCCGGGAATACCATGGACTCCCATACCGAAGCGTTCAGGAACACGCCTTCCAACTGCTCGATGACACGCATCAGACCATCAACGCCTTCGTAGCGTTCACCTCCAACAGGGCCAACGCCCTGACGATTAAGCAGAAACGCCTGATAGACGCTCGGATCGACCGGTTTGACGGCCTTTCTGGCCTTGGCAAGAGACAATGCTCGAATACGCCGGAAAACATCCTTGTGGAGCCATTGCTGAATATCGTTCTTTTCGGAAGTCTCACCTGAATCAGTGAATCTTCCCTTGATGAGTTCTCCTCGGGCATCCAGTTCATCAAGCGCATGCACCGCCTGAGCCGCGTCAATGCCCAGTTCGGCAATCATCTTGTCAGCGGTGAATGGTCCATGCGTTTTGGCGTATCTTGTTACGCGCCCGCTGATATCTTCTTCGGCGAGATCATTCCAGAATGTTCGCCCAGCAAGCTCGCCCTCCACTTGTGTAATAGCTTCGGCGTCCAACAACGATGCCATATCCGTGCTTCCTAGAAGCCGTTCGAGCACTTCCAGATCCATGGACAGCAACTGCGTGCTTCGTTCGGCTTGGGGCACGTCATACTGGTACATCACCGATCCAACGAAGCCGAACAGCATGTTCTGCGCAAACGGAGAAGGTGTTTCAGTAGTTGCCTCCGACAAAAGTATTGTTCCCGCATGCAGGCCTGTCATAATCGTGCGTAATGCCGGCAAATCATATACGTCCTGCAGGCATTCGCGCGCAGTTTCCAACAAGAGGGGGAAGTTCTTGCAAGTACGAGCCGCATTCAACAGTTGCGCGGCCTTCAACCGCTGCTGCCAGAGAGGCACACGCTTACCGGGACGTGTGCGCGGCAGAAACAGTGATCTGGCCGCACATTCGCGGAATCGAGCCATGTAAAGCACGCTTTCGCCAACTTGCGTCTCAACAGTGCGTTGCAATTCGTCCACGTCGAATAGCAACAGCTCACGTGTAGGCAAATCGCCATAACCGTCCGGCAATCGTAAAACAATGCCATCGTCGACCGCGTACACTTGACCGTCGAAACCAAACCGCTGTTTGATTCGAGTGGTGATGGCTAACGCCCAAGGCTCATGCACGCGCCTACCATATGGTGAATGGATGATGATGCGCCAATCTCCGCCTTCATCCCGGCAACGCTCCACCACGAGATCACGATCCGAAGGAATCGTACCGGTCGCTTCACATTGCTCGTCAAGCAGTTTGGCAAGATTGCTTATGGCATTATGGTCGAGACCATCTCGCTCCAAACGTTGCGCGGTCTCACGGTTGAACTGTGCTTCCAATACAGTCTGAGCCGTATTCTGATCACCATTCTTTGCTGGTTCACGCCTATGCAATCCTTGGCTGAGCTCACGCGTCAAACGCCCTTGCGCCAATCCGAAACCATAATCACGCCCATCCTGATCCCCATGCCAAAATGGCAAGCGCGCGGTGCGCCCGGGAGCAGGAACCACCACTACCCTATCTCGTGTGATCTCCTGAATCTGCCAGGTGGAAGTCCCCAAAGTGATGACATCTCCCACGCGGGATTCGTATACCATTTCCTCATCAAGCTCGCCCACTCGCCGAGGACCTGGACCAGAGCCCTCTTCTGGAAGCACCACCACGTACATGCCACGGTCGGGTATGGTGCCGCCACTGGTCACCGCCAAGCGTTGCGCTCCTGGACGTGCGGAAATCAGCTTTGCCTCTTCGTTGTATTGCAGCGGTGGACGGAATGCGGAAAAGCTCTCACTGTTGTAGGCGCCCGTCATCATGCCGATGACAGCGTCGAACATAGACCGGTCGAGATTTTGGAAAGGTGCGGAACGACGCACAAGCTCGTACCAATCGTTCGTGGAAAGATCTTCCATGGCCGCGGCTGCGACGGTCTGCTGTGCGAGCACGTCCAGAGGGTTGCGGGGCATATGCAATGGTTCTATAGCCCCTTCCCTCATGCATTCCATGCTGGTTGTTACGCCAATAATCTGTTGGCGGGTTATGGGGAAGAACAACGCGTGCGAGACTCCGCCGACATTGTGGTCGGCACGGCCCACTCGCTGCAATCCCGATGCGATCGACAATGGGGCGGCCACCTGAACCACGAGATCCACCGAACCCATATCGATGCCGAGTTCCAGGCTGGAAGTGGCCACCACGCAACGTAATTCGCCGCGTTTTAACTGTTCTTCGATCTGTTTACGTCTATCTTTTGACACGGACCCGTGATGAGCCATGGCAATCGCATCAATGTCTTCATGCGATTCAACCAGCATGGTGGTGGATCCCACCACCGAGTCATAGTGCCCGGCAAATTGCTCGCGGCCCTCCGGTGAGCCCAAGTCACGGTGCTCACTCAGATCAGTTGCCACCGTGCCCTGTTTCGACTCCGCATACATGTCGTTGAGCCGTGCGGTGAGCTTCTCCGCCAGTCCACGCGAGTTGACAAATATCAATGTGGTTCGGTGCCGCAACACCTCGTCGAGAATGGACCGTTCAATGACCGGCCATACCGAACCGCCTGTAGCGCTGGTGTCGAGCATATTGCGCAATGGTTCCACGGCTTTTAAATCCATGGCCGGAACAGCGCCGGGGTTCACCACCGTTACCGGTTGCGAACCACCGAGAAACCGTGCTACTTCCTCAACGGGATTAACGGTTGCCGAAAGCCCTATGCGTTGCACTGGATGCCCAATCAACTTATCAAGGCGTTCGAGGCTGACAGCGAGGTGCGCGCCGCGTTTTGTACCTGCGACCGCATGAATCTCGTCGACGATCACCGTCTCCACGCTCGTCAATATGCTGTTCGCCTTGGAGGTGAGCAGCAGGAATAGTGATTCCGGCGTGGTGACGAGAATATCCGGCGGATGGCTGACGATTCTTCGACGTTGTTCAGGTGTGGAGTCGCCGCTGCGCATGGCCACTTCGACATCGGGGATGGGCAGCTCCATCGCCTCATACTGCTGGGAAATTCCCTGCAATGGCAGTTCAAGGTTCTTCGCCACATCAGCGCCAAGCGCCTTCAGAGGCGAAATGTATAGCACTTTGACGCCACGCTTCGTTTTCTTGCGGGAGCCTTTCCCTGCAGCTTTTTGTTCCGCATGGCTCTTGGCTGCCGCGATTTCGCCATGAACATCCACTCCTGCGGAACGCGTCCCGCCCGCCATAAGCCGGTCAAGAGCCGAAAGGAACG
Organism: uncultured Bifidobacterium sp.; assembly: GCA_959028125.1. Classification (GTDB taxonomy): domain Bacteria; phylum Actinomycetota; class Actinomycetes; order Actinomycetales; family Bifidobacteriaceae; genus Bifidobacterium. The sequence continues at coordinate 13,673 of CAUFQQ010000002.1, forward strand.
CACAAAGGGTTTTACCCGACCCTGTGGGCGCCACAACGAGCACGTTCTCGCCGGAATGGATGGCCGGCCACACCTGCTGCTGGACTTCAGTGGGCCGACTGAACGCATGTTTGAACCATGCCTTGGTCGGCTCTGAAAACAGGTTCAAACATTCGTACATACGTTCGATGATCGCATTACCGCAAGACGTTATTCATCTTCGTCGGCAACCCATTCGAGCACATCTCCCGGTTGACAACATAACGTCTCGCATATGGTATCAAGCGTGGAAAACCGTATCGCCTTGGCCCGCCCGTTCTTCAACACCGAAACATTGACCGGCGTTATGCCTATAGCCTCCGCCAGCTCATTGACACTCATCTTCCTTTTGGCGAGCATCACATCAAGGTTCACACGAATGGCCATATCAGATCACCGCCGCCAGTTCATCACGCTGTTCGATGGCCTGCATCAACAGCGAGCGCATCACCACCATCAACAGTTCGAACGCCGCGATCAGTAGAAGCGCCGCCACTCCGACCGCCAGCACGACGTATGGAAACATTTGCCCGTCAACCCCCATCGCAGCCATCAGAAAGCGTGAAGGCGACAACCAGATTTGACCGACCATCACGGCGAGCACCAGCATGCCTTCAATCCCCGCATATACGAGAATGTGATTCACCCAACGCATGGCCTTGCCGGAAAAGACATCACGTTTTTCAACCAAGGTCAGCAATCTCCACAGCGGCACCAACGCGAACTCGAAGCAAGCGACAATCAGCACTGCGGCAACCGCATACAGCCAATGCATCGAGTCGGCGTCGGCATACTTGGAAGCAACGCCAGCGGATGCCGCAATCGCACTGAACTGCAGTCCGAGGCAGCATATTGCAATTATCACAATCAGCACACGCAATACGCCAATCACCACGGAACGTTTCGCTGCGGAATTCGGCATGATATCCGTCTCCTTCAATCCAATAAACCTGAATATCGATAATAATCTATCGATATTCGATATGCAAATCTTGTGAAAGTATGTTAGTCGATATTTTTCTATCGTTTTTCGATATATACGATGACGTCCAACATATCTCAGAAAGGAATCATTATCATGCCGGAACCAGCCAATACTTCCCCATCGCAGACTTCGCAATCCCAACAATCATCGCCATTACCAGAAGCACAAGAAACCCAAGAAACACCAAAAACACAAGGGAGCCAGCCAACACATGAACCATCCGCGCATCAGGAGGAACAACCTTTGGCGAAACCCAAAATCACGCGGGAAGAAATAGCGCAACGCCCCCTCAACAAACGCGCGGTCATCACCATTGGCGCTGCATTTCTCATCACTTTCGCATTCGACCGTCTGATCTGCAGCATACCTCCGACATGGCTTATCGGATATGAACTGCCGGTTTTCTGGATCATCTGTGCTCTTACCGTAACCGCGCTGCGCTGGAAAACCGCACGAAAACAAGTTCTTGTTTGGCTTGTTTTGGGAAGCATTGTCGCCATTGGCGTGTGGAATACACTCGCTCAGTCGACCTGGTGCTATTCGAGAAATGACGAGTACGCGCTCACTACGCAATTCGTTCAACCGGCGTTGCTTATGCTGCACTGTCAGCTGGTCAACGGGCGTTACGATGTTCGCCGTCCACTTCAGGTTGCCTGGAATTGGCTTACCGGCTGGTTGCAGCAGCCGTTTATTCACATTCGCGATTTTGCGGAACCGTTTTCCGTCATATTCGCAAGATTTGCAGTCGCGTCGAAGCAACGTTCGAAAGTGCGCGAAATCGGCATTGCGCTACTGATTTCCACTCCATTGCTGCTGACGATCGTACCATTGCTCATCGGAGCCGATCAAATAGTTCAATATGAAGTGCTGAACGTTTTCAGTGATTTCAACCCGATGACGATCACTCTGCACATCATGTTCATCGTGTTGCCGTGGCCTTTGCTGTTCTCACTGCTTATTGGACTCGACGATGAACCCACTTCCACGCCTCCGGAGCAACGATTCTCCCTCAGCTCGGTAACTGCGTTCGTGGTATTGGCCGTGACTTTGACTGTGTACATGCTGTTTTGCATCGTACAGATCCGGTTCCTGTTCGCAGGATTGTTCACCGATGGTTCGATCGCACTGCCAGACGGATTGACCTATAGCGAATACGCACGCGGCGGATTCTTTCAACTGCTGGCAGTCACGGCCATTAATGTGACGCTATTTGGTTTGGCGATCGCACTCGCGCCACGTACGCGCATGCTCAACGCGGCACTGGTAGCATTGCTGGCGTTAACCGCCGTCATTCTAGCTTCGGCGGCGCTTCGGTTAGGACTGTACATCAACGCATACGGTTTGACTTGGCTGCGGTACCTTTCGGCGTCATTTATCGCCCTGCTTGCGACCGCGATTCTGCTATGCCTTATTCGCCTGAACATACGACAACTGCCATTGGCTGCAACCATGACCGCACTGCTTATCGTATGGTACGTGGCGCTCGGCTTCAGCAACCCGAACCATATATGCGAAATCTACAATGCGGCTCATGGTATCGCAATGGCAATGGCGACAACACCGTATCAGTCGATGGTCTGACCAGCGCACTTTTTACGCAGGCTCTCGTGCATGATCACCATCAGCACCAGGAAAGCCAACATGTACAGAGGGAACCACAGCACACTGATATGCTGTGCGATCAAGCCGAATACCGGCGGCATGCACATCGAGCCGACGTATGCGCATGCCATTTGCATGCCGACGATCGCCTGCGATTTGTCTTCGCCGAAATATGCCGGCGTGGAATGAATGACGCACGGGTAGATCGGTGCGCAGCCAAGACCGACAATCATCAGTCCCATAATGGTGCCGATATTGCGAGGCAGCGGCAGCAACATGATGACGATACCGGTCAGCACCAGCGCCTGCCCCAGGCGAATCATGGCCGGATCATTAAACTTCATGGTCAGAAAACCACTCGCCAAGCGACCCACGGTGATGCCGATGCAGAACAGGCTGGCCCACATAGCCGCCGTGGTCTTATCGATGCCCTTGCCAAGCGCCATGTAGCTACTAGCCCACAGCATGGCCGTCTGCTCCAATGCGCAATAGCAGAAGAACATCACCAGGATTTCTTTGGCGCCACGAATGGCGAGCACACCTCGCACACCAAGCGGTTTGCGAGTTTCATCATTGGCCGTTCCGTCGGATTCGCCGGAAACTTCGCCCGTCTTTACCTCGGAACGCTTCTTCCACAGTGGCAGACTGAAAATAAGAATGGCGGTGAGCACAACCTGCAGTATGGAGATATAACGGTAGCCCCACGACCATCCTTGGCCGGCGCCCAAGGCGAATCCCATGATGTATGGGCCAGTCAACGCGCCAATGCCCCACATGGCGTGAAGCCAGCTCATGTGACGGCTCTCGTAGTGAATCGCCACATAGTTGTTGAGGGCCGCGTCAACGCCGCCCGCACCCAAGCCGTACGGAATGGCAAGCAGAATCAGCACCCAATAGTTAGGAGCAACGGAAAAGCCGAACAATGCCAACGCCGTCAACGCCACGGAAACCGCAGTGACCTTGCCCGCACCAAAACGCAAGGTCATACGATCGGAAAGCAACGCGGAAACAATGGTGCCAGCGGAAATCGTCATGGAAATGCCGCCAGCCCACGAAATGGGAGCACCCAAATCGACACTCATCGTCGGCCATGCGGCACCCAGTACCGCATCCGGCAGGCCAAGGCTGATGAACGCCACATAAATCACCGCAAGCAAAAGATTAACCACGCCCTACTCCTTCTTGATCGGTAGCCGCAGAAGACAATATCCGCCATTATTGTAAGCACATATAGCTACCAATCGGTAACTACTTGATTGCACTATCTACCGTAGAATCTTCAACCTTTACCACACGGAATCGCATACCATCTTCACTAAAAAACACCCTCCGAAACGTCTTGACGTAGCGGAAGGCGAGCTGACGACAACCTCGATCAGGTATCGATCTTCGAACGGTCGAAATCGTCGGCATTCTCAACGATGAACGCTTTACGCGGCGGCACGTCATCGCCCATCAGCAGACTGAAAATCTGACTGGCCTGTTCGGCGTCTTCCATACGGATACGACGCAGCATACGTGTGCGTGGATCCATAGTGGTGTCGGCCAGCTGGTCGGCGTCCATTTCACCCAGACCCTTATAGCGCTGAATGTCCTCGTTATAGCTGATGTGCTTCTTATCAAGATCAGCCAATTTGCCGGCCAGCTCATCGTCGGAATACGTGTAGATATACTCCCCCTTGTGAGCTCCGGTCAAGGCGATGCGGTGCAGCGGAGGCACGGCCGCATACACGTGACCGTACTCGATGAGCGGCCGCATGTAACGGTAGAACAAGGTGAGCAGCAGAATGCGGATGTGCGCGCCATCGACATCTGCATCGGTCATCATAATGACCTTGTTGTAACGTGCTTGCTCGATGTCGAAGCTCGCTCCGGAGCCAGCGCCGACCACCTGAATGATCGCCGCGCATTCCTTGTTCGACAGCATCTGCGACAACGACGCCTTCTGCACGTTGAGAATTTTACCTCGAATCGGCAGCAACGCCTGGAAACCGGAATTACGCGCGGCTTTGGCGGTGCCAAGTGCGGAATCGCCCTCCACGATGAACAGTTCGGCCACATCGTCATTGCCTGGCTGGCAATCAGACAGTTTCGGTGGCATGGATGCCGATTCGAGCGCGTTCTTGCGTCGCGTCACCTCTTTGGTCTTACGTGCTTGGATGCGGGCGTGCATTTCGCCGACGATCTTTTCAAGCACGCGGCCGGACTGTTCCTTATAGCCACGTTTGGAGCCGGTGATCATCTCGCCGAACTGCCTGTCGGTCATTTTGCTGACGATCGGCTTGACCTGCGCGGTGCCGAGCACATCCTTGGTCTGACCTTGGAACTGTGGTTCGGCGATACGCACAGTGACGACGGCAACCAGACCTGCCAGAATATCGTCACGTTCGACTTTCATGTTGGAATCTTTGAGATTCACTTTGAGCTTACGTGCATTGTCTTCGATGGCTTTGCGAATCTGCTTGGTCAGGCCCAACAGATAGCCATCCACATGGGTTCCACCGCCCGGGGTTTCCACCACATTGACGAAGCTGCGCATGGTGGTGTCGTATCCGTTGGTCCACCGCATGGCGATATCGACGGCACAATTTCTCGTAACCTTCTGCGCGTGCAGTTCACCGCCATCGCCAACGGCTTGGGTTTCCTCAACATAGGTGTCTTCGCCAGTGATACGCCAAATAGCGGAAACCGCTTCGCCTTTGGACAGGTAATCCACGAAATCCTTCACACCGCCGGTATGGCAGAATTCCTCGATACGGGAGTGGGTATACTTCGATCCCTGAGGTTGTGCCGCAACATCGGCTTCCTCGATCTGCTCCGCAGCTTCCTCGTGCCCGGCAGCGTCATGTTCAGATTCATCGCTTTCGGCAATTTCCTGCGGTTCATCACCTGCAGCATTTGCAATATCGTCGACTTCCAGCATTTCGTCGACTGATTCATCGCCGGTTTCCGGAATATTCTCATCGATAACAGTGATTTTCAAACCCGGCACCAGGAAGCTGGTCTGCCTGACGCGATCAATCAGCTGCTCGTAGCTGAATTCCGCGGTGTCGTTGAAAATCTCCGGATCAGCCCAATAACGAATGCGAGTTCCCGTGGTCTTCGGACTGACCTTGCCAATGATTTCAAGCTCAGTCGGACGGTTTTTACGCGTGCGTTTGAATGGCGCATCCGGAGATGGGTGCTCCGGATCGGCATCGGTATACACACCAGGATGACCCTGATGGAATGACATATGATGCGTCTTGCCGTCACGATCCACTTCCACGTCAAGACGGGAGCTCAACGCGTTCACCACTGACGAGCCCACGCCATGCAAACCGCCCGAGGCTCCGTACGAAGAGTTACCGAATTTCGCGCCGGCATGCAATTTGGTCAACACCACTTCCACACCGGTAAGTTTGGTTTTCGGCTCGATGTCAACAGGGATACCGCGGCCGTTATCGGCCACTTCCACGGAACCGTCGCTGTGCAACGTCACAACGATATGATTGCAGACTCCCGCAAGAGCCTCATCGACGGAATTATCGATGATCTCCCACAGGCAGTGCATCAGACCTTGGCTATCGGTGGTGCCGATATACATGCCCGGGCGCTTGCGCACCGCGTCAAGACCTTCAAGCACGGTAAGACTACCTGCGCCGTAATTGTCCTTGTCTTTCGCCATTTTCCTCATTCTGACTTGCAGTTTTGCTTCGGTTTTCATCCATAAGAACGTCTTGTAGACGTAAGAAGTCGAGAAATTCGATATTCTTACCGAATTTCTCGACTTCATTCACCTCTTGTTTCAATCACTGATCAAGGAAGTCACGCAGCGTCTGCGAGCGAGACGGGTGACGCAACTTCGACATGGTCTTCGACTCGATCTGGCGAATACGCTCACGGGTAACGCCATACACGCGGCCAATGTCGTCGAGCGTCTTGGGCTGGCCATCTTCCAAGCCATAACGCATCTTGATCACGCCAGCCTCACGCGGAGACAACGTTTCAAGCACCTGCCTGAACTGCTCCTGCAACAGCGAGAAGGCAACCGCGTCGGACGGCGCGATGGCGTCGGTGTCTTCGATCAGATCGCCGAACTCGGAATCGCCATCCTCACCCAACGGCGTATGCAAGGAAATCGGCTCACGGCCGTACTTCTGCACTTCCTGCACCTTCTCGACAGGCATGTCGAGCTCGCGTGCAAGCTCATCCGGCGTGGGTTCGCGGCCAAGATCCTGCAGCATCTGACGCTGCACACGAGACAGCTTGTTGATCACTTCGACCATGTGCACCGGCACGCGAATGGTACGCGCCTGGTCAGCCATGGCTCGGGTGATGGCCTGACGAATCCACCACGTGGCATAGGTGGAGAACTTAAAGCCCTTCTTCCAGTCGAACTTCTCGACGGCGCGAATCAAACCGAGGTTGCCTTCCTGAATCAAATCCAAGAACAGCATGCCACGGCCGGTGTAACGCTTAGCCAACGAAACCACAAGTCGCAGATTGGCTTCCAGCAGGTGGTCCTTGGCACGCCTGCCATCGTTCGCAGCCCACTTGAGCTCACGCTTGCGCTTGAAGTCCATCTGGTCGGATTCGGTGTCCAGCAGGTGCTGGGCATACAGACCTGCTTCGATACGCTCGGACAGATCGACTTCCTGTTCCGCATTCAGCAGGCTCACACGACCGATCTGCTTCAGGTAATCCTTGACCGGATCAGCAGTCGCACCCGCCGCAATCACACGACGCTTCGGATTGCCGGATGGGGTCAGATTCTCATCATCATCGTCATCACGCACCACGAAAGCGCCCTTTTCCTTAGGCTCTTCCGGCTTTTTGCGTTCTTCCTCATCCTCGTCGTCATCATCTTCAGGTTCGGATTCCTCGTCGTCGTCGAGGTCATCCTCGTCATCCGAATCGACGTCATCGAGATCGGCATCGAAATCGTCAAGATCGGCGTCGTCTACCTGAGCGTCCTCATCGTCAAGTGCATCATCCTCGAGCGGCTCCTCCTTCTTGGCAGGGGCGCTCTTCTTCGCGGTAGTCTTGCGAGGGGTCTTCGTTGCGGTGGTTTTCTTCGCCGCACTCTTCTTCGTGGAGGCCTTGCGCGTGGCGGCTTTCTTCGTGGAGGTGGTCTTTTCGGTCAGATCAGCCTGTTCCATGCTTGCCGTCGTTTCCTTGGTGGCCAAACTTATCCTCCTATTGATCCTGCCTCGAAGCGTATACCACATGGACCCACTTCTGGCAAGGGCAAATCGTCAACTATGCGAGTAAACCATCTTGCAAGGACGATTATTCCCGCATAATGAGGCCTTCACGCGCAAGTCACGCCACTTTACGGCGTGTTGCCTTATGTTTCCGACGTCCAGGCAGGACCAATACGTCGTTCAACCGCCGAGCATACAATCGCCGCCAGCGAACATTGATCATCTATCGCGAGCGCGCTGATGGCTGATGCCATGGCTCCTTCCTGGCCCATCCACCACATGATGTAGCTGATCACGGCGAACGGCTGCGCCCGATATGTCTTCGGAATCATATCGATAATGTCGAACAGCATGTTGATCGCCTGATCGCAACGTTTCATATCGGGTCTGGCTAGGGGATCACGGAATGAATCGCTGAGCAGCTGTTCCAGACGCTGCGCATTACGAGACAGCTTGGGTCTTTCGGCGAAACTCATGAGAAAGTCTCGGTCGGCGTATCGTTCGTCAACGATGGCGGAAATGAGAAATACGTCACGAATGGACAGCATCCGATTGATGCCCACCGTAGTCCGCATGATCATATTCCGGTCAAGACCGCATTCGGCATGGAATTCGCCTTCCGAATGGGAAACGCTCTCGTCCGATGCCTGCGCAAGCGCGTCCATCCATATGAAAAGCGGTTCACGAATGAACGAACGCACTGTTTCGCCCACGCCGTCGGATCTGCAATCCCTTTCGAATCGGCTGATGGCTTCTTCCATTTCAGTCCCGGTGATGCGTCCGGTTTTGTTGGTTGTCATTATTCTGCCCTCCTTGGCATGGTCTATCGGCTTCCTCGCTCGCCGCTTATATGGCACTATGCCCGATGAGCCGATGCGATGCCGCTTTTTTCGAGGCCTGTGGTCGGAGGATGGCTTCTTCGGCGTTTCGCAAAATGATTTCGGTACCGCAACTATTGCAATCATTGAGATTTGGTCTTGTCGAATGCCTGTGGATAACTGTTGGTATGACTAGCTCCTCCGATTTGGAACAGATTGAATCACGCATTGTTTCGTTGGTGAAGGATTTCGCATTCCTTCATGCGGACGATTCGGTTGCCTCCTCTTGCAGGCCTATTGCCGACATGGTCGCCAAGCAGGCGGTCACGTCAAGTGAGGGTGGCAAGCGGCTTCGCGCCTTGCTGACGTTGGATTCGTTCCGCGCATTCGCTTCGGAGGATGTGCGAGAACGTGATTTCGACGCGCTTCTCGATTTAGCGTGCGCGGTGGAAGTGTTCCAGACCGGTGCGCTGGTGCATGATGACATCATCGATGATTCCGATCTGCGCCGTGGCAAGCCGTCTGCGCATCGCGCATTCTCCACTGGTACGCATAGCGAGGCCATCGGCCATGGCTTGGGCATCATGCTCGGCGACATGTTGGCCACGGCAAGCGTGGACATCGCGGACAAGGCAGCTTCCAAGCTCACTCATGGTTCCGATGTGGTCGCGGCATTGCTCAACATGCACCGCGAGGTCGAAGTCGGTCAAGTACTCGATTTGGCCGTAGAGCTCAATCCGTTGGACGATCCAGACGAACTGGTGGAAGCTTCATTGAACGTATTCCGCTGGAAAACCGCCAGCTACACCACCATTGCCCCACTGGAATTCGGCATGCTTGCCGCGGGTATAGGCAAAGACGATGCGAGGAAGCAGGCATTGGCAGTCGGCTTGCCTCTTGGATTGGCCTTCCAGCTTGCAGACGATCTTCTGGATGTTGTCGGTTCGAGCAGCAATACGGGCAAGCCCGTTGGAGGAGATATCCGCGAAGGCAAGCGCACGGTGCTTCTAGCCGACGCCATCAACACGGCGAACGACACGCAGCGGCGAGAGCTCATCGACATGTGGGAGGCCGATTCGCGTTCCGAAACTCAAGTAAAACGCGCCATTGAACTATTTGAGCAAACAGGAGCCATCGAACGTTCCCGCGGTAGAATCGCGGATTTGTGGAATGAATCGAAAACAGCTATCGAAACATTGAGCCTTTCCGAATACCACGAGTCACTGCTCATCGAGGCCTGCTCACGTTTCGTGCCAAGTATTCACGTCCAAACACGCGCGTGACACGCGACCTGCGTGTTTTCCAACCAACATCCGGACAGGACGCGCGTTCGTTGCACAATCCGCAAACCTCTGCTTGTAGACTACAAGTGGGAACACGTTCGAACGTGAGTTGTTTTGAAGAAGGAACCGTAGCGATCAACCATGAGTGAAGCTCCACACGCCCCTGAAGGTCAGGTCATCGAGGGCCGGTATCGGGTCGTCAGCAGAATCGCCGATGGCGGCATGGCCACGGTGTACCAAGCGGTAGACGAACGTCTGGAGCGCACGGTCGCCATCAAAATCATGCATACCCAGCTGGCGCAGGGACCGCACCGGGACCAGTTCGTGGAACGATTCCATCGTGAAGCCCGTTCGGCCGCGGCCATTGCCAATCCGCATATCGTGCAGGTGTATGACACCGGCGAATTCGACGGTCTCGATTATCTCGTCATGGAGTATGTTCACGGCGTGAACCTGCGTTACGAAATGAACCAGCAGGGTACGTTCAGCGTTCGAGAGACGTTACGCATTATTGGCGAGACATTGGATGGCCTCGCTTCCGCACATCGTGCGGGCGTGGTGCATCGCGACATCAAGCCGGAAAACATCTTGCTTAACGACCGTGGCCATGTGCAGATCACCGATTTCGGCTTGGCTAAAACGGTATCGCAGGCCACACTCTCCTCCACCGGCATACTGCTGGGAACAGCAGCATATCTAGCACCGGAAATGATCGAGAAGAATCAAGCCACACCTCAGGGGGATTTGTATTCCGTGGGCATCATGGCTTGGGAGATGCTCGCCGGCAACGTGCCATTCACTTCAGATAATCCAGTAACACTGGTATTCAAGCATGTTCACGAGGATGTGCCAAGCATTGCCGCCGCTTGCAAAGGCATCAATGAAGGCGTGGCCGCATTCCTTGCCCATCTCACGGCTCGCGCGGTCGAGGCTCGTCCAGCAGACGCATCCGTTGCGTTAACCGAGCTGCAGCGTCTGCAATCGACGCTTGCGGTCAGCGATTGGCAGTATCGTCTTCCCCCGGTAGACGTCAGCGCTTCCGACAGTGCCGCGCCCGCAAATAACGGTGCGCCAACCAATGTCGGCAATCCTGTTCCTCCCGCTCCCCCGGCACCGCCGACGCAGCAATTCGATGATCGCACACGCAAGCTGGACAGGGTCAAGACGAACGCAACAACCGTCATGCCGGTGCAGCAACAGAACATCGATCCAGAAGCGACGACACGTTTCTCGCTGCCGGCAGACGGCATCGTCAATAGCCTTGACAATGCCGTCGACAGCGCTGCATCGCAATCCCCCATCGCGCAAAGCGACGAATCCGGTAATACTCCAAACAGCAAATCCGCGAAAAAGCGTCGCACACCGCTCATCGTCGCAGGCGTGGTGGCGCTGCTGCTTGCATGTGGCGCCGGCGGTTGGGCATGGTGGTACTATCAGGGCCCCGGCAGCTATTGGACCATGCCCCAGCCGGATGGTATGACATGCGACGCGTCCGCAGCATGCCCCATCACCAATGTGAAGTGGAGCGACTACGAGAGTCTGCTCAAGATTTCCGATATCGAATATGAAGTGTCGGAAGAGTACAGCGATTCCGTGGCGGAAGGCAATATCATCTCCACCGATCCGGCGAATGTCGGCGATCGCGGCAGCAAGCGTCGTAGCCAGAAAGTCAAGGTCGTGGTCTCCAAGGGAGTCCGGCAGGCGACGGTTCCCGCCGATATTCTCGACGCGACCAGCGCATCCGGCAAGGATCCAATCAACGCACTGAAGAAGGCTGGATTCGATAATGTCGAGCAGACCGCGGCTTCTGATGACACGTATTCCATTGACGTGCCTCAAGGGGCGTTGCTGTCGTTAAGTGTGGATCCCGGCGCCACATTGCCGCATAATACGACGATCACCGTCACGGTGTCGCAGGGGCCAAAGCCAGTCACTATGCCCGATATCGTCGGCAAGACGAAGGACGAGGCACAGCAGGCGCTGGATGATCTTAGACTCACCACCAATTGGACGGAATCCTTCGACGACAAGATTCCACAGGGGCAGGTGATTTCCGCTTCCGTCAACAACGGTGATACGTTGCATTGGGGAGACAGCGTCGACGTGGTGGTTTCCAAAGGACCGGAAACCATAACCCTGCCGAATTATGTGGGGCAGAAAGCCTCTGACGCCAAAGCCGCATTGGAAAAACTCGGATTCACGGTCAAGGTAAGTTCGCAGCTCACGTTGGATTCCAATCAAGACAAGAAGGTCGCTTCGCAGGATCCGGTAGGTGGCACCGAAGTGCGTCTTCGCGACGAGAACGGCATACCAACCACCATCACATTGAAGATGTATTCCTCACTGTTCTAAAAGTGCATTACCTCCTTTGCCAAACATCATGGTATAGGCATAAGGAAAGCCCCGGCTCGTGTAGTGTCGTGCCGGGGCTTTTCTCTTTGGTTTCTCAGCTGTTCGCCTGTTCGGCGGCTTTCTGAGCCTTAAGCTGTTCCTTGACTTTCTGAGCGTATTCGTTCACGTATTCCTGACCGCTCATCTTCTGAATTTCCATGGTCACGCGATCAGTCAGCGTGCGCAAATCGTCGTGCGTGATCTGGTCGGCGGGCTTCTTCTCCACGGCAATCGGTTCGCCGTAGACCACTGTGGTCTTGCCCTTACCAGGAATAATCTGACCGGGCTTCTGCAACTCGCGAGATCCGATAATGGCGGACGGAACGATTGGGCATCCGGTTTCAAAAGCAAGTCGCGCAGCTCCGGTATGACCTTTATAGAGGCGACCGTCAGGGCTACGCGTGCCCTCAATATGAATGCCGAACAGGTGGCCGTCTTCGAGGATTTCACGCGCGTGGTTCAATGCGCCAAGCGATTTCGACCCACCGGAACGATCCACGGGGAACACGCCAACCGAAGTGAACCACCACTTCTTGAACTTGCCTTTGATGCCCTTGCCTTCGAAATACTCGGCTTTGCCCATGAAATGAATCATGCGCGGACAAGTCAGCGGCAACAGCGCGTCATCGATGACGGCAAGATGATTGGCCGCAATAATGGCACCGCCTTCGCGCGGAATGTTTTCAAGTCCCTTGGCAGTCGGTCCCATGCGGTGGATGGCGATCGGTCCCAGGCCTTTGACGAAAAACCAGTAGAGCATTCTTCACGATCCTCCCAGCGGATGGCCATCCGCTTGATTACAGTTATCAGTATGACTGACCTCAACAATAGCAATGCCGATGAAGAACGCCCAAATGCCGCGCCGAATGGTGGCGAAGGGGCTTCTTCAAATGCGGCCGATTTGGATGCCGCATGGGCTGAATTCGCAAGTTCGCATGCCGACGATTTGCAGGCCGTGGAGCATTCTCGTAACGCGAAACGTTTTGAAAAGCATGCGCAGCGCCGTGAGAAGGAGGCGTTGCTTTCGATTCAGGATTTGGATCAGGGCACGTTCACTGATGACACTCCGCAAGGTCGTGGACCGCGCGATTTCACTGGTTCCAGCTGGTTGGACACCGATAGTGTAATGGATCGTTACGGCGATGATTTCACTCCTCCGAATCCCTCCATCGGTCATGTCAAGATATCGAAGTTGGTGTTTTGGGTGCTTTTGATCGCTGGTGTCGCCGGTATCATCGCATCTGCGTTCATGCCTGCTTTGGCTGGGATTTTGGGATCGATTTTCGGTGTGTGCGCGTTGATTGGCGCTGCTGGATTGATCGTACAGCACAAGGGACATACACAAACCCGCCGCGATGTTTTCGATGATGGAGCTCGCGTATAGCAACATATGGAGAAGACTGCATCAGCTACGTCTTTTGTGCTCTTCTCTGTGATATTTGTCGCTGCGATACGTATAAGGCGTGTCTCGTCGTTGAGTGTTTTGACGAGACACGCCTTATACGTTCTTATGATCTGCCATTTCGCCGAATATCAAGCTTTCTTGGACTGGGCGGCGGTGATCCACTGGTCAAGCAGTGCCGAGGCCTTGCCTGAATCAACGGTTTCTTCGGCAATGGCATAGGCCGCTTTGAATCGTTCAGTCAGGCTGGCATCAGCTGGCACCTGATGGCCGTCCGCAACAATCGCGGATGCCGCGTTGAGCAGGGCGGTAGTGCGGAAAGGAACGTCCTTGCCTGCAAGGAAGTCACGGAACAGCTGAGCGTTGAGCTCCGGCTCTCCACCCTTTAAGTCAGCCACCGTCACCTTGTCGAGACCAAGCTCCACAGTCGGATCGAATTCACTCTCAGTGACTTTGCCGTTGCTGAACTCCCAGATGGACACCGGACCAGTCGGAGCCATTTCGTCAAGTCCCTCGCTTGACGTGTACACCATGCCGGTCTGTCCATTAGCCGCATATACCGCAGCCATGATCGGGCTCATTGCGCGATTGGCACAGCCCACCGCCATGTGCTTCGGCGAGGCCGGATTGGTCAGAGGTCCAAGAACGTTGAATACGCATGGCATGCCGAGCGCCGCACGGACAGGTCCCACGAAGCGCATTGCCGGATGGAATGTGCGTGCGAAAGCGAATGCGATGCCGCATTCGTTGCCGACCTCAGCAACCTGTTCCGGTTCCAGATCGAGCGGCAGTCCCAGCGCCTCGAAGCAATCGGCAGTGCCGCACTTGGAAGAGGCTGCACGATTGCCGTGCTTCACGACTTTCGCTCCGGATGCGGCAGCCACCACCGCGCCCATGGAAGACAGATTCACCGTCGCGGCGCCGTCTCCACCGGTACCGACGATATCGGTGGTCTCACCGTCGATATCAAGTTTGATGGCATGGGAGACCATGGCCTTGGCCGCTCCACGCACCTCATCCGGAGTCAAGCCAAGCTGCTGCTGGGTTGCCAGAACCGCACCGACGGCCGCCGGATTAGCGTTGCCGTTCATGAGGTCATCGACGAACCACTCGGATTCCTCGGCACTCAGATGGTCCCCTCCGACCAGCTTGGTGAGGATCGACTTCCATGTGATTTCAGCCATGATGCCCTCCTTGACGCTTCAGCATGTCACGTTGTTGATACGATATCGCCGCCATTGTAACCGTTCTACATTTCATGGTTTTTCAACGTCCATATCACGAACAGGTAATTGCAGAAAAGCGCTCATCATAAACAACACAGACATTTTCAATATCTATCTTCCGCATATCGGGCAACGAGCATGAAACAAAAAGGCGGTCTGCGAAAAATCCGCAAACCGCCTTCATTATGCGCGAATCATCAGAGCATCACACGATATGTCACTGTTCGTTCTGTCCGTGGCACATCTTGTACTTACGACCGGAACCGCACGGGCACTGGGCGTTCTTGCCCGTTCCCGGGAAGGTACGGCCATCCGCCCACGGAGAGTGCAATTCCTCGCTCTTCGGACGCTTATTGGCAGGAACCTTGCCCTCAGCATGGCTGATCGGCTGCATGCCTACGATGCCAGGCTCATTCTTCTGTTCTTCGGCCAGTTCGTCGATGACGGTCTTTTCGGACTCATCGTCGGTTTCCGGCTCGGCAGGAGCGGTTTCGCCGGTCGGCTGCGCTTCGCTATCCAGGCCCATCACCGCTTCGGCTGCGTTCACGGCCTCTTCCTCATCGGATTCGGTGTCGGCGTCTTCGGTGGTGGCGACACGATCGATGTCAACGTGGAACAGCAGCTGGATGGTCTCCTCCTTGATTGCTTCAATCATGGAGTTGTACATCTGATAGCCTTCGCGCTGGTATTCGACCAGCGGATCGCGCTGACCCATACCACGCAGACCGATGCCGTCCTTGAGATAATCCATCTCATACAGGTGTTCGCGCCACTTGCGGTCAAGAACCGCGAGCACGACACGACGTTCCAGCTGACGCAGACCCTCTTCACCAAGCTTGGCTTCGAAGTCGGCATACTGGTCCTTTGCGTCGGAAACGATAAGCTCCTGCAGGGCTACGATGGCCTTGTCTCCCTTGAGCTTGGAGACAGCGTCCTTGGCGGCTTCCGGATCAACGGCAATCGGGTACACGGCGTTCAGAGCCTTGAACAGGCCTTCCCAATCCCAATCCTTCGGCTTGTCGGAGCCCTTGTTGGCGCCCTTGATGTAGCTCAATACCGTATCGTCGATGAACTTGAGGATATCCTCGTGGATGTCTTCGCCCTTGAGCACAGCCTGACGCTCGGCGTAGATGACGGTGCGCTGCTTGTTCATCACGTCATCGTACTTGAGCACGTTCTTACGGATTTCGAAGTTGCGGGATTCCACGGCCTTCTGTGCGGTGCGCACGCCCTTGGAAACGCTCTTCGCTTCGATCGGCTCGCCTTCCGGCATGCCCTTGGCCATAACGCGGGCCACGAGCTGGGTGTTGAACAGACGCATCAGATCGTCTTCGAGCGACAGGTAGAAACGGGACTCGCCCGGATCGCCCTGACGTCCGGAACGGCCGCGCAGCTGGTTGTCGATACGACGGGATTCGTGACGCTCGGTACCAAGCACGTACAGGCCGCCGAGTTCAACGACCTCTTCATGCTCGTCCTTGACCTGCTCCTTGATTTCGGCCAAGGTGCCCGGCCAACGCTTCTCGTACTCGTCCGGAGTGTCATCCGGAGAATAGCCTTCGGACTTGAGCTTCGCATCGGCAAGGAACTCGACGTTGCCGCCGAGCATGATATCGGTACCACGGCCTGCCATGTTGGTAGCCACGGTGACGGCGCCCTTACGGCCCGCGACGGCCACGACAGCGGCTTCCTTGTCATGCTGCTTCGCGTTCAGCACCTGGTGGGGAATGTTGGCAACGTCAAGCAGGGACGACACGATTTCGGAGGATTCCACGGAAGCGGTACCCAGCAGCACCGGCTGGCCCTTCTTGTGGCGCTTGGCAACATCGCGCACGATGGCGGCAAGCTTCTCCTTCTTGGTACGGAAGATCAAATCGTCCTTGTCTTCGCGAATCATCGGCTTGTTGGTCGGAATCGGGAGCACGCCCAGCTTATAGGTGCCCATGAACTCCGCGGCCTCGGTTTCTGCGGTACCGGTCATGCCCGACAGCTTGTCGTACATGCGGAAGTAGTTCTGCAGGGTGATGGTGGCGAAGGTCTGGTTCTCAGCCTTGACTTCCACGTTTTCCTTGGCTTCGATTGCCTGGTGCAGACCTTCGTTGTAACGGCGTCCCGGCAGGATACGGCCGGTGTGTTCGTCGACGATGAGCACTTCACCGCCAGTCACCACGTAGTCGCGGTCGCGCAGGAACAGTTCCTTGGCCTTGATGGCGTTGTTCAGGTAGCCGATCAGTGCGGTGTTGTTCGGCTCGTACAGGTTGTCGATGCCGAGATAATCCTCGACCTTGTTGATGCCTGGATCGAGAATGCCGACGACCTTCTTTTTCTCGTCGACCTCATAGTCCTCGTCACGGGTGAGCTTGAGCACCAGACGTGCGAACTGACGGTACCAACGGGTCACGTCGCCTTCGGCCGGACCGGAGATGATCAACGGGGTACGGGCCTCGTCGATGAGGATGGAGTCGACCTCATCGACGATGGCGAAGTGGTGGCCGCGCTGCACCAGATCGGACTTTTCCCACGCCATGTTGTCACGCAGGTAGTCGAAGCCGAACTCGTTGTTGGTGCCGTAGGTGATGTCGGCGTTGTACTGCTTGCGGCGCTCCGGCGGTTTCTGGTTGGTGATGATGCAGCCGGTGCTCATGCCGAGGAAGCGGTAGACACGACCCATCAGCTCGGCCTGGTAGCTTGCCAGGTAGTCGTTGACGGTGACGACGTGCACGCCCTGGCCGTCGAGTGCGTTCAAGTATGCCGGCAGGGTCGCCACAAGGGTCTTGCCTTCACCGGTCTTCATTTCGGCGATGTTGCCCCAGTGCAGCGCCGCGCCACCCATGAGCTGCACGTCGAAGTGGCGCAGGCCCAAGGTGCGCTTGGATGCCTCGCGCACGGTGGCGAAGGCTTCCGGCATGAGCTTGTCGAGGGATTCGCCATTGTCGAGACGCTGCTTGAACTTGGCGGTCTGGCCCTTGAGCTCTTCGTCGTTGAGCGCTGCAATCTCATCTTCCAGCGCGTCGGTCGCCTGAGCTACGTGCTCAAGCTTCTTGATCTGTCGGCCTTCGCCCATTCGCAGGGCTTTGTCAACGATATCTACCACAATCACTCCCTTTGTGTATGCGAGTTATCTCATCTGAGATTAGTCGCTGTTTAACAATTTCCGAAAAACACCGTCCATTTTACGTAACTTTCAGCTTGTTGCGGCCTTCTTCCATTCGACACACCACCTTCAGACATGAAAAAGAGGCCCGCACATACACTGCGCGAGCCCCGTTCGGTCAGATTATCTCCCTATCCAACCTGTTGCACGTCTTACTTCGCCACATTCTCCGGGGTGTCGATCTCGAAGACGCCATAGCTCCAGCCGTGACGATGGTAGACGACGGACGGACGACCGGTCTCCTTGTTCACGAACAGGAAGAAGTCATGTCCAATCAGTTCCATCTCATACAGCGCCTCATCGATGGTCATCGGCTCCGCGATATGCAGCTTGCGACGGATGACAATCGGGGTGTCGCCTACTTGGACTTCGACGGACTCTCCCGGACCCAGCTCAGCGGCGACGGCTTCGGCCGGGCTGTTATTCGGCACTTCGACCGGCTCCTCAACTTCTGGAGTCGGCTCGACGACACCAAGATCGACCGGGACCGGATCGCTGTAGCCACGACGATGATCCTTGCGACGATCACGGGTGCGACGCAGACGGAGGGTCAGCTTGTCGAGCGCCATGTCCAGAGCGCTGAACTCGTCGGCGCTGGAAGCCTCGGCGCGCACCACGGTACGACCTGCGATGACGGTGATTTCAACGCGCTTGGCGGTGTCGGCCTGACGCGGATTGCCCTCGTGCGACAACACAATCTGAACACGCTGCGCATCCGGGGCGATAGCGGTCACACGATTCATCTTGCTTTCGACAACGTCACGGAACCTTTGCTTAATCTGCGTATGACGTCCGGTAACGACGATTTCCATGTGGACCTCCCTAGACTCAAGCGGTGTTACCCGCTATATACGGACCAGACAGCTGCTTCGCTGTTCGGTAGTCAACATTGTAGCCGCAACATTGTGATTTCACTGAAAAGTTGACGCAAGAAAAATAAAGTTTTTTTGATTTTCCTTTCGTCCGTTTTTTTGCTATCATAGTGCATTTGAGACCTCTTGATGGCCGCGACCGATCCGTCGGTTGAGGAACTTCCGGGCTCCATAGAGCACGATGGCGGATAACGTCCGCCCAGGGCGACCTGAGAGATAGCGCAGCAGAGAACAGACCGCTTATCGGTTTCGACCGGTAGGTAAGGGTGAAACGGCGGTGTAAGAGACCACCGGGCCACTGGTAACAGTCGGCCGCATGGCAAGCCTCATCGGGAGCAAGGCCAAGCAGAAGGCGTTTGAGGGCTGCTCGCCCGAAGCCTTCGGGTAGGCTGCTAGAGCCTGACGGCAACGTCAGGTCGAGATGGATGGCCATCCGTGCCTGAGGCACGACAGAACCCGGGGTATAAGAGGTCTCACTCCCTTATCACACCGACCGATTCCCGTGGCGAAACAGTGTTTGAAAACCGCATAACCACTATGCGAATCAGTCGTTTCAGACGAACAATTCCTGTGCGATTTTCCGCAGAACTTCAGGATTATGGCCTTTCCGCCCACCAGCACTCCAGAACCGTCTTTTACGCACCTCGACATCCAATCCAGCAGTTTTTCTTGCTGTCCGACGTCCCAGCTCCCATGCAGCCTCGGCGAACACGCCTTGGGATTCGGCCTCATCGCACACACGTTGCGCGAGCTGGCGGTCCACACCTTTGCGTTTGAGCTCCATGACCGCTCCCCTATACCCCATCAGTCGTGATGCGCAGTACCGCACCGCGGACTGGGCGTACGCCTCGTCGTCGATGAGACGGACCCGAATCAGTCTGACGATCACATCGTCCACCACCTCGGAGGCATACCCCTTGCCGATGAGTCGCTCCCGTATCGCGCCTGACGGACGCGGCGCCGCATCAAGCAGCCGAAGGGCCGCCTCCCTGCATGCATCCAAATCATTCGGATCGTCAGGAATCCGCGACACGCCGACTGCGACACGCCCTGAGTGTCGTGCGTGTCGCGCACGCCTCGGCGTGTCACTGCCGCCAATGGACGGAGTTCGGTCGTAATCGAATTCGGTTCGACCGGCCTGCGGCCGACCACCGCAGGAAAGGGCAAGGCCCCCAACCTCGGATGATACCGGCTGGAGGCCCTGCTGTTCAAGAAATCGCTCAGCGCTGATCATACGTCACGCCTTGCCGGCTGACTTGGAAGCCTTTGCCGCGCCTTTGGCTGCTTCCGGCTTGCCAGCATCCGCTTTCGCCTTCTCCTCGCTTGTGGCATTAGACGCAGAAGCCTCATTACCATCTTCGGCAAATTGGTCGGTGGGCTCAATGAGACCAAACTCGGCCTTCACCTTATTCTCGATCTCTTCGGTAAGCTCCGGATTGTCTTTCAAGAATTGGCGTACGTTCTCACGGCCTTGACCCAGTTGGTCGCCACCATAGGTGAACCATGATCCGGACTTCTTCACGACATTGACCTGCAACGCCATGTCAAGTACGGAACCTTCCTTGGAAATGCCCTCGCCGTACAACACGTCGAATTCAGCGGTCTTGAACGGCGGAGCCATCTTGTTCTTGACGACCTTGACCTTGGTGCGATTGCCTACAGCCTCATCACCATTCTTGATGGTCTGGATACGTCGAATATCCATGCGGACGGACGAGTAGAACTTCAACGCCTTGCCGCCGGTGGTCGTTTCCGGATTGCCGAAGAACACACCGATCTTCTCTCGAAGCTGGTTGATGAAAATGGCGGTGGTGCCCGCCTGAGCCAAAGCGCCAGTCATCTTACGCAATGCCTGGCTCATCAGTCTTGCCTGCAAACCGACATGACTGTCGCCCATTTCACCTTCGATTTCGGCCTTCGGCACCAGTGCAGCCACTGAATCGATGACGATCACGTCAAGCGCACCAGAACGAATCAGCATATCCGCGATTTCCAGCGCCTGCTCGCCGTTATCAGGTTGGGAAACAATCAACGAATCAGTATCGACGCCGAGCTTGCGCGCATAGACCGGGTCAAGCGCATGTTCCGCATCGATGAACGCGGCGACGCCACCGTTTTTCTGGGCATTGGCCACCACATGCAACGCCAGTGTGGTCTTGCCGGAGGATTCCGGACCATAAATCTCCACGATACGGCCCTTCGGCAGGCCGCCGATACCCAATGCCATATCCAATGCCAGCGATCCAGTAGGAATCACCTCGACATCCTGCTCGGGACGATCGCCCAATCGCATGGCCGATCCCTTGCCGAAACTCTTCTCGACCTGCGCGAGCGCCGTATCAAGCGCAGCCTGACGACGCGGGTCGATGCCGTTCGCGGACTTGTTCTGTGCGGCTCCCTTTGCCGCGCTCGTCTGTGCCATGACTACTCCTTTTGCTGACTATGACGAATGGTGGCTTCACCGTAAGGCCACGGCATTCGTTCCCGCAAATCTAACGGCCGTTGTGGTCGGAGGATATGCGATCTAACGAGTCATAACCAACATTTCTTGGAAAATCAACGTTTTCACGCGATCTGAAGAATTTGGAAACAGCCCGTCTAGGTTGTTGTCTGTGGATAACTATATCCCAACATGCGAACATCTGTTCGAAGAGGCGTGTTGTGTTCGGAAAACGTCTCAGCGCACCGGCATAGGAGGCGCGTTATGGTCCTTGCCCCAACGCTGGGAATCGGGAATGCCCATCTGGTCGCATAACACATTCCAGACCACTCGCGGCTCCTCACCTGCGCCAAGCGCGTCCACCGCCGTCATGCCGCCAAGACGATCAAGCACCTGGTCATGCGCCAGCGCTCGACCATAGCTACGACCAAGCACCTCTTCAAGTAACTGCCAAAATTCACGTTCCTGCACGTGCCCCAGTGTACACAGACTTGAATCCATGTACAGGCACGAAAAACGCCCGGCGAACAATCGCCGGGCGTCAACCTTACATTCGAATCAGGCAGCCACAGAATCGAGATAGTCAGCCACCATGCGAAGCATCTGGGCTGTGGACAGCCCTAAGGACTGCGCGATGGACGACAGCAGTTCGGAACTGGCCTCCTTCTGGCCGCGCTCCACTTCGGAAAGGTACCCCAAAGACACCCCGGCCTTTTCGCTGACCTCGCGAAGCGTCTTATGATCTCGCGTGCGCAGGTCGCGCAGCACATGGCCTATGGCTTCACGCAGCGAAACCTCCTTAGCCTCATCGGGCTGTTCCTGAGCGTGCGGCACAGCATGCGTGCGTACCCGATCGGAGTCCTCTTCCTGCCACATTCGCGTCAATGCGGCCTGACGCTCATCCTTGGCCTTTTTCGCAGCGCGCGCACGAAGCACCTGCTGCTGCGCGAACATCACAGCGCGCCGCTGAGCCGGCGTAAGCTCCCTGACACGAGCTCCGGCAGCCTGCGCAGTCGCAGGAGCCATAGCCTTGAGTTCCCTCTGCTCTTTGGTGAGTGTCATCATTTCCATTCATCAGCCCCTTTTTCGTGCGTACGTCTGTCCACTATGGTCAACACTCATCTTTGTGGATTATTCCTGTGAATCCGCTGAAAGCTCCCTCAGTTTTTGCAGAATACAATGCACGACGCCGCGTCGCACGCTCTCCCTATCTCCCTGCAGGCGAAGCTCAAAAGCCTCCGTTCGCCGAGAGCGAACACCTCCGAACCCCTCCGGCAGGGAACAACCGACATATGCAAGACCTGCCGGTTTATTTCCATCAGGTCCAGGCCCCGCCACTCCCGTGGTCGACAATCCAATAACGCAGTCGCCATCCCCCTGCTGCCGATACAGCCTCGCCGTTCCGGCAGCCATCTGGCGGGCCACTTCAGGATGGACAGCCCCCTCGCTGCGCAGCAGTTCCGCATCTACGCCAAGAATCGAGGCCTTGGCACGAATGTCATACGTCACCGCGGAACCGAGAAAAACCTTCGACGCTCCCGGCACGCGCACGAAAGCGTCGGCCAACAGGCCTCCCGTCAACGATTCGGCGGCTGCGATTTTGAAACGATTGGTTTCGCAATATGCAAGAACGGCCGCAGCCAATTCATCGCATTGCGATTGGTTGGCGGCAGCCGTCTGGTCCATAGATTCAGTCATGAATGCCCTACTTGGTTTCTTTTCCGGACTTGCCCGCGGACTTCTTACGGCCGCCGAACGTATTGACCAGATACTCGCCACCGGAATACAGGCAGAGAATCAGCGCAAGATAAATCAGCGCATACGTGATGGTGTAGTAGACGGTCATCCACATCGGGGTGTCGTTGACCCCCTCCGGCGCCAAGCTCCACATAGGCAGCATGAGCATGGCCAGACCAATGCACTGGCAGAGCGTCTTGTATTTGCCTGCCTGGGATGCGGCGATGACCTTGCCGCCCGTGTCGATCACAAAGAAGCGCATGACGGTGATGCCGATCTCACGAATCAGGAACAGGGCGGTCACGACCCATCCCAGCACCGGATTGCCAAATTCGTTGAAGATGGCGGCAACGATCAGTGTGCCGCAGGTGAGCAGCTTGTCGGCGATCGGGTCCATCAGCTTGCCAAGTTCAGTGACTTGGTTGTATTTGCGGGCCATCCAGCCGTCAAGCTTATCGGTGCATGCCGCGATGATGAAGATGACAGCGGCAACCCAACGCATGGTGACGTTGTCCACGCCCCACGCGCCGGCTTTGGCGTACAGCGCCAAAAACACGATGACCAAAATGATACGAGAGAAGGTGACAAGGTTCGGCGGCGCGTTCCAGCCGTCAAGCAACGATGATTTGCGTTCTTCTTGCTTTTCCATACCGTTCACGTTACCCTGACACTTCTACTTGCTTACCAATTTGCGTTTCATACGGAGCGTTCCCCAGTCACATCGCCGCTTCGGAATCCGCCGCCGAAGAGACTCCCGAACTCAGCGACGAGGTCTCACCCTTGATGAAGGCGAGCACCTGCGGCAAGTCCTGGGGCTGCACCAACACCTCGCGCGCCTTGGACCCTTCGGACGGCCCCACGACGCCACGTGACTCCAGCAGATCCATAAGGCGGCCAGCCTTGGCGAATCCGACACGCAGTTTGCGCTGCAACATGGACGTGGAACCGAACTGCGAGGTGACGACCAGTTCCGCCGCCTGCAGAAGCACATCCATATCGCCGCCGATGTCTTCGTCCGGCTCAATGGCCTTCTTGTCGGCTTCCTTGGCCATTTCTTCGATATCCTCACGGTAATGTGGCTTGCGCTGGGTGCGTACGAATTCCACGGCACGTCGGATCTCCGACTCGTCGACCCATGCGCCCTGCACACGCAACGGTTTGGCCTGTCCCATCGGCAGGAACAGCGCATCGCCCTGTCCAATCAGAGTTTCCGCGCCAGTGGAGTCGAGAATGACTCGAGAATCAGTGGCCGACGAGGTCGCGAACGCCAAACGCGAAGGAATGTTCGCCTTGATCAGGCCGGTGACCACATCGACCGATGGACGCTGGGTGGCGAGCACCAGATGCACGCCTGCAGCTCGTGCCAGCTGCGTGATGCGTTGGATGGAGCTTTCCACATCATTCTTGGCCACCATCATCAGATCGGCCATCTCGTCGACGACCACCAGAATGTACGGATATGGAGCGACCTTGCGCTTCGATCCGGCAGGGGCATGCACCTTGCCGGCGCGCACGGCAGCATTGAAGTCCTTGATATGGCGGAATCCGAAGAATTCAAGATCGCTGTAACGAGCATCCATCTCCTTGACCACCCATTCGAGCGCCTGCGCAGCCTTCTTCGGATCGGTGATGATCGGCGTGAGCAGATGTGGAATACCCGCGTATGCCGATAGTTCCACTCGCTTCGGATCGACCATGATCATGCGCACCTGATCCGGCGTCGCCCTCATGATCACGGATGTCAGCATGGAGTTGATGAAGCTGGACTTACCGGAACCGGTGGCGCCTGCCACCAGAAGATGCGGCATCTTAGTGAGGTCCGCCGTTACAAAATGGCCTTCCACATCCTTGCCCACGCCTGTGAGCATCGGATTCGGATCGTTTCTCGCCTTGTCCGAACGAAGCACATCGCCAAGCACCACGGTTTCACGGTCGGTGTTCGGTATTTCGATGCCGATGGCGGACTTGCCTTCGATCACCGACAGGATGCGCACGTCGGAACTGGCCACCGCGTAGGCGATGTTCTTCTGCAGATTGGTGACCTTCTCCACTTTCACACCCGGACCAAGCTCCACCTCATACATGGTCACGGATGGGCCTCGCAGAAAGCCGATGACTTTAGCGTCGACATTGAACTGCTGGAATGTGACCGTAAGAGCGCGGATCACACGATCGTTCTCCGGAGTGTGCACGGCATGCGGCGCGCCTTGCTTCAGCATGCCGAGATCAGGCAGATGATAGGGGCCCTCCGGAATCTCACCGGACTCGTCGGAAACGCCCTCTCCGTTCGATCCGGCATCCAGATCGTTCACGACCTCATTGGTCGCCGCATCGACCATGACCTGCGACCCGTTGGACGTGCCGTCCTCGTCGATGACGGCCCACGGGTCCCCTACAGCCACGCCAACGGATTTGATCTCGTCGGACGCCGCCTGGCCGGCAACCGTCGGAATGGTTTCCGGGATCTGCGGCATGGTGCCGCTCGCCAAACCGATTGGGTCAGAGGAAAGGGAACGCACCACAGGCGTCTGCGGCATGGCGACGGTTCCACCGAAATCCTGAGCGGAATGTTCGTCGGATGAAATGCTGCGCGGCCGCGAGACGCTCTGGTATGGTTCGTCAAGCATGGTTTCCGCCGTTTCGCCATGCCGTTCGGCGGCATTACGAAACGCCTCATCACCGTCGTAATGATCGAGTCCGTCCTGAGCGCCCTGCTTCTTGGATTTCGATGATATCCATTGCTTTATGAGGGAGAACGGCATCGGCTTCTTCTTTTCAGCCGCCACATCGTCGGCTCCATTATGCGCCGGCACGCCTTCTGCGAACGACAGCGTGGTATCTCCTATACGCACTTCGTTCGGGAATTGCTCGGTCTCGTCATCAACCTTTTTATTTGCACCGAATCCAAAACGGACCTTCAATGCACGTACTTTGTCGGGAATCTCTTGAACCCCTGTATTGGTAATCAGCAACAACGAGAACAAAATGACGACCACGAAAATAACGATGGCGAACGCCTTGGAAAGCCCCCATGCCAGCGGGCAGCCAAGCACATAGCCGAGCAGACCTCCCGCATTCTGCAGCAACGCCATGTCGAAACCTTGGGCGTCGGACGCGAGCGCCGCATCGAGTATGGAGCAGACGGACCACAGAATCATGGACCACCCCGCCACCATACGCACATTGCCGCTTTTGCGCTTGGTCTCATATATGAGGCTGAATGCCACCAGCGCCAAAAAGACCGGCAGGATGACGCTCATCAGACCAAACAGGCCGGAAGCCAAGGCGTGGAGCATCCGGCCGAACACGCCCTGCACCCGGAACCATTCCGAAGCGCAGAACATTACCGCGAGAATCACCAGAATAAAACATGCGATATCACGTCCGTACTTGGTCAAGACACCCATCACAGGCGACGGCTCGACCGCGTCCATGACCTTGGTCTCGCCGGAACGTGCCTTGCCCGTGGACCCTTTGCCGCCGGATTTCGTATTGGAAGATGCTGTTCGTGCCATAACGGTCATGATTTTACCCATTGGAGGCGCCATGACATGGCACTTCCTCGAATCGCACACATTTTCTAACTTAAGTGAACACGCAATTTCACTGATTGGATTCCGCCAAGATCGTCACCGTCAATCTGGAGGCCAAGCCGGAGAAGACCGTGGATAAGGTGGAAAGCTTCGACGAATACGGCAGCGGGAGTTTCATTTCAGGCGAGGTCTCCGAGATGATGCTGGGTGTAGGCGTCCGCCTGCGCGTCTATGGCGTCATAGGCACCTGCATCGGCATGTTCGATGATGGCCATCGCATTGTCTAGCAGCGCCGGATTGAGCGCTTGGAGCCAGTGGATGCGCGGGTCACGACCGAACCATCCCATCTGCTTGCGTGCCAGACGCTTCGTTTTCTGCGCAATGTCCATGAACGTGTCGTTCAGGTCACGCAACCCGTCCAAATAGTCGACGACCTGCTGGTAACCGAGCGCTTTGGCTGCGGTGATGCCCAGCTTGGGACGGATACGTTCCACTTCTTCGATGAATCCGCCTTCGAGCATCTGCTTGGTGCGAATATCGATGCGACGGTCCAGTTCCTCACGCGGCAGATCGAGACCGATTTGCACGGTGGGGATGACGTACCGGTAGTGCGGAAGGCTTGCCGAATAGGGTCGTCCCGTCACTTCGATGACTTCCAGCGCGCGGATGGTACGCCTTGGATTGTGCGGGTCCATGCGCGCCGCCGCTTCGGGATCCTTGGCTTTCAGCTCGTCGAACAACGCGCCCGCGCCTTCGGTTTTTTCCCGTTCCTCAAGCGCCTTGCGTACTTGCGGGTCGGTGCCGGGGAAGGAGATGTCGTCGATGGCGGCCCGTGCGTACAGGCCAGAGCCTCCGACGAGGATCGGACGCACTCCCCTGGCCTGTAGTTCGGCTATTTTCTCGCGGGCGAGCTCTTGGAACCTCGCCACGGACATGGCGTCGTCCGGTTCGATGATATCGATGAGATGATGCCTGACCTGCGCCTGCTCCTCAAGGCTTGCCTTGGCCGTGCCGATATCCATGCCCCGATACATCTGGTATGCGTCGGCGTTGATGATTTCCGCCTGTTCG
This sequence comes from uncultured Bifidobacterium sp., assembly GCA_959028125.1. Classification (GTDB taxonomy): domain Bacteria; phylum Actinomycetota; class Actinomycetes; order Actinomycetales; family Bifidobacteriaceae; genus Bifidobacterium. Next base: position 41,391 of record CAUFQQ010000002.1, read on the forward strand.
CCTTTGCGCGCCAACGCTTTGGCGACGGCAATGCCCAACCCGGTTTTGCCGGATGCGGTTGGTCCGACAATGGATACGACCTTGCGCTGCATGGCAGGATCGGCGTCTCCTGTTTTGTCTGTTTTCTCAGAGGTCTGTTCAGTGTCGAACGGCATAGGTCTGCCCCGCCTTCGGATCGGGATCGGCGATGAGGTTGTGACGCCCAGCGTGGGTGATGGTGGCGGTCACGAAATCGCCTACCTGCGGCATCGGCTCGCCTTCGGGCACACCGACATGCACGAGCACGCCGGTTTTCTCGCGCCCGGTGACACGATGGGTCGCGGCGTCCTTCTTGCCAGATGCGCCGGTGACCATCACTTCGATGTCACGGCCTTCGAAGGTTTTGAGATTTTCTTCGGTGATGCGTTCCTGCAATGCCACGAGTCGTTCGAACCGGTCTTGGACCACGTCGTGCGGCACCTGCTCCATTTCGGCTGCCGGAGTGCCTGGGCGCGGCGAATAGATGAAGGTGAATGCGGACGCGAATCTCGCCTCTTCCACCACACGCAAGGTTTTCTGGAAGTCCTCTTCGGTTTCACCCGGGAAACCGACGATGATGTCGGTGGAGATCTGCGCATCCGGCATGGCCTCACGGATTTTACGCAGAATGTCAAGGAACTTCGCGGAACGATACGAACGGCGCATGGCGCGCAGGATTCGGTCGGATCCGGACTGCAGCGGGAAGTGCAGCTGGTGCATGACATTGGGCGTTTCGGCCATGGCTGCGATCACGTCGTCGGTGAAGGCGGCGGGATGCGGCGAAGTGAACCGCACGCGCTCCAATCCTTCGATCTCACCGCATGCGCGCAGTAGCTTGGAGAAGGCGAAACGGTCGCCGATACCGTAACCGAACGAGTTCACGTTCTGGCCGAGTAGCGTGACTTCCTTGGCTCCTTCGTCCACGCACTGGCGGATTTCGGCAAGAATGTCTCCCGGGCGACGATCATGTTCCTTGCCTCGGGTGGTAGGCACGATGCAGAACGTGCAGGTGTTGTTGCATCCCACGGAGATGGCCACCCAGCTTGACACCTTCGACGCGCGGTCGGTGGGCAGCTGGCTTGGGAAGTAGTTGAGTTCCTCTTTGACCTTGACCTGCGCATGGCCTTCGATGCGCGCCTGGTCAAGCAGCTGAGGCAGGGAACCAATGTTCTTGGTACCGAACACGGCATCGACCCAAGGGGCCTTTTTTGCGATCTTCTCACGGTCGAGCTGTGCCATGCATCCGCCGACTGCGATCTGCAGGTTCGGACGCTGGCGCTTCAGTTCGGCCCACAGGCCGATGGTGCCGTACATGCGCTCCGCCGCGTTTTCTCGCACCGCGCATGTGTTCATGACGATGAGGTCCACGTCATGATCGAGGTATTGTTCTTCGGTGGCGGGCACATAGCCATCCGCTTCGAGCACACCCGCGATGCGTTCGGAATCGTGCACGTTCATCTGGCATCCGAGGGTGTGTACGTAGAACACGCCCTTGCCTCGCGTGGCGGTGTCTTCTGTGGCAGGTTCCGCAAGTTTCGAGGCGCGCTCCGCCTCGGTCATCATGTCTTCGTTCATAGCATTCCATGCTATCGGCAGGGATTCCCATCACGCGCCGTATGCACCTTAATGCAGCGTGGCATGCGGTGGAATTGGAGGGATGACGGCGCTTTCAGCGCTTTTTCAGTTTTTCCGCGCTCCTTTTGGGTACACTATGGAACCGTGATACTTGATAGACAGAGCCGCATCAATACCAGTGAACTGCAAGCACGGCTGAAGTCGGTGACTTTCGACGATGGTCCGTTGCCTTCCGATCAGATTACCGAGTTCATTGATCAAATGCAGGTGTATGAGGGCGCGATGTATGAGATCAGCACCAAACTGGAGATTCTCGATTCCGAGTTCCAGGTGCGTTTCTCCCATAATCCCATCCATCACATGGAACGCAGGTTGAAGTCCATCAATTCCATTCTCGGCAAGTTGAGGCGCAAGGATCTGCCGTTGACGGTGGAGTCGGTCAAGGACAATCTGTTTGACGTGGCAGGCATTCGCGTGATCTGCAATTATCGCGATGACGTGTATTCGGTGTCGAATTATCTGTCCGCGCAGAACGATATTCAGGTGTTGCGTGTGAAGGATTATATTAAGAATCCGAAGCAGAATGGATATCGTTCGCTGCATGTGATTTATGCGGTTCCCGTTTTTCTATCTTCCGGACCGCATTACACGCCTGTGGAGGTGCAGTTCCGCACCATCGCCATGGATTATTGGGCGAGTTTGGAGCATGCGCTGCGTTATAAGACGGATTTGCCTGACGCGAAGCTGTCGGAGCACTCGCAGACGTTGCTTGATTGCGCGAGAAGTCTGCAGAATGTCGAAGCGCAGATGCAGAACATTCATCGCGATATCAATGGCGCGCCGCAGGTTGGCGAGGCCCCTAAGGCCGGCTGACGTCTGCCGGTTTGCGTTTGGCCGCATGCAGGAGCTGGTCGATGGGCAGCTGGGCGAGTATGGTGCCCGCGAAAATGAGCGCGCAGCCGAGGTAGGCTCGAGTGGTCATGATTTCGCCCAGCAGAAGCGCCCCTCCGACTGCGGAGAAGAACGATTCGAGCGACATGATCACGGACGCTCTGGTCGGGGGCACAAGTTGTTGGCCTATGACCTGAAGCGTATAGGCTACGCCAGCGGAGCAGACGCCCGCGTAGACGATGGCGATCCAGCTTTGCGCGGCACCGGCCCAGTCGATGGATCCTTCGATGATAGAGCCAATCCAGCTGATGATCGCGGTGGTGGTGATCTGCCCGAATGAAAGCAGGATGGGGTCCATGTCTCGTCCAAAGGTGTCTATGACGAGGATGTGCCCGGCGAAGAGGACTGCGGTGAACAGCAGCACCATGTCCGCCAGGGTGATGGATCCGAATCCGTCGGTGACGCACAGCAGGTAGAAGCCGATAACGGAGATGGCGACGCTGACGATGACGCTGAGATGCACTCGTCGACGCAGAATGATGAAGGCCAGCAGTGGCGTCATGACGATGTATAGAGCGGTGATGAAGCCGGACCGTCCCGCCGATCCGGAGTAAAGGATGCCGTATTGTTGGACGGTGCTTGCGGTGAAAAGCACGATTCCGCAGATGATGCTGACCACGATGGGATTGCCGGCCCATTTCGGCATGGCGACGATTGCGCCGTTACCGAGGGTGATGGACGGTTTTCCCTGGGTTTCACGGCGTTTACGCTCTTGTTCCGCTATGGTGCTGCGGCGAAACCAAAGCAACGGTATCAGAGAAATGGATCCGAGGGTGAATCGGGTGGCTCCGAAGAACAGCGGTGTTGTGGAGTCCATGCCTTGCACTTGCGACACGAATGCGAATCCCCAAATGAGGGCCGCCAGTACGAGGCATGCCATGCCGCCAATCTCTTTTCTCTGCATGAGCACCCACCGTAAAGCATGTCTTTGACCAACGGATAAAGCCTGGCCACATTCTGGTCAGGCTTTATCCGTTACGTTGACCGAGGAGCAATGCCAATAATGTCCCATCAAAGGCTGAAAGCCAAATGACGCGTGCGTCCCCAAAACGCACCGAAGGAAGGCGCACGAAGGTACGCCGACTGAGGAGCAATGCCGGGGACGCTCCGTCATTTGGATTTCAGTCGCGATTGCCGAGGAGTTGGAGAATATACATGAACATGTTCACGAAATCCAAATACAGATTCAGTGCGCAAAGGATGGAAACCTTCTTGACCATTTCGGGGCCTTGGGCGGAATACTGTTCAAGCATGGCGCGGGTGGCTTGGGCGTCGTAGACGGTCATGCCGGCGAAGAGCAGAAGTCCGATGGCAGAGACGATCATGAGGGTGGTGTTGCCGGGGGCGAAGATTATGAGAATCACTTCGGCGATGATAAGCACGATGAGGCCGACGAAAAGGATGGGGCCGGCCTTGAGCATGTTGATCTTGGTGGTGCGTCCGAACATGGTGAGCGCGAAGAAGAAGCCGGCGCACAATGCGAGGGAAATGCCGATGGTGCCAAGATCGTAGGCCATGAAGATGGTGCTGAGGGTGAAGCCCATGAGCGCCGCATACACGTAGAACATGACGTATGCGGTGGAGACCTTCATTGTATGGATGCGCGCGCCAAGGTAGATGGCAAGCACGATTTCAATGACGGCGGGGGCGAAGATGCCGATGATGCCCGTGGTTTGGATGAGTGCCAGGTACGCGCCGCTCATTTGGGTGATGATGGCGACCACGGCAGTGACGATCAAACCAAGGGTCATGTGCGTGTATGCGCTGTTGACGGAACTGCGTTCGGCCTGCTCGTAGGAATAGGTGGCCTGCACGTTGACTGCGGCGGTACCGTTGGGTGCATAGGCGTACTGTGGCTGCGCATTGTACTGGTTGTACTGTTGGTTGTACTGGTATTGATTGTTGAAGCCGTTATTCTGGGCGCTGTTACCCTGGGGCTGCTGACCGAATGCCATAATCGCTCCTTTTTGCTCGATTGCGCATCACGATACGGCATTTTCCTGACGATTTCATGAATATTGGCTTAATCTCATGATTTCTTCAAAGCCCGCATAGGTTTCGCGTTCGACACGGGGAGTGTGCCGGACGCGAAAGACTGGGACATGCCATGTCAGATGGCGAACTTGTACGTCACTTTGGCGGTGTCGCTGAAATCGAGAAGGTTCGTCACGTCGACGGTGATTTCGGAATCGTCTTTAAGCACATATCCAAGGGTTACCGTGCCGGTTGCTCCTGGCTGCAGTTCAGACAGATAGGAGCCGGAATCGTAGCCTTCCGGATTGTCCAAGTACATGGCGGTGTCGAGTTCCTGACCGTTTTGGAACACTTTCGGATTAGCCAGCACGGCGAAGGAGTTGTTCTTATCGGTAGTGTTGGTCCACTCGTAGGTGACGAGCACGGTCGGCTGATTGTTGTAGTCGTTGCCGGAACGCACTGCGGATACGATTTTGACGTGCATATCGGTGAGATCGCCTTCCATGTCTTGCTCGCCTTTCACCTTGGTGTCGGTTTTGGTGGAATCATCGGTTTTGGTGGAATCATCGGTTTTGGCGTCCTTATCGGCGTCCGCCGACGAGGATTGCGACGTGCTTGTGCCCGTGATGTCGTCAAGCGCCTTGCTGGCGGCCGATTGCATGGCCAAGGTGATGACGATGGCCAACACCGACAGCACCGCCGCGACTATGGACAGGGCTTTGCCACGCTTTTTGCCTCGGAACGTGCCCACGATGGCCACGATCGCCAATACCGCGCCGACGAGTCCGAAGATCGCCGCGATGTTGTTGATGATTGGAATGAAGCTCAGCACCAAGCCGAGCGCGCCGAACACCACTCCCACGATGCCACATACCGTCGTGCCTTGCGGAGCCGGGGACGGCATGATCGGCGCGGGTCTCATACCGTTCGGCGCTGCCGGGCCGCCGTTGGGAATCGGAGCATTGTTGAACTCACTCATGATCTTTTTCTTTCTTCTCGAAGTGGTCGGAACACTTTCGAGCCTACGGGATCGGCTTCGTTCCCGGTATTGGACGAAAGTCCATTCCTGCCTGCACTTTGGGGCGCGCGGCTTGCGCCATCATGCCCGATAGCTCAATGGCATGTTTCCATGAGTATGCCGATAATGGGAGTCATGAGCGTGATCACAAACCCTTCCACCGCCGAAGTGCCAGTGCGCACCAGAATCTGGTGCACGGTGCCGATGGTGGTGTGCGCGAGTTTCGCCTGTCTGGCGCAGGTGTCTTTCGCATCCCAACAGTATGCGCAGGATAGTGCCCCCTACTTGTGGATGATCGCGTGCGTGCTCGTTGCGATCCCTTCGGGTTTGATTCTTCTGGCTCGCAACAGTTACCCGCAAGCCGTGTTCTGGACCGCATGCCTACTGGTGGTGGCGCTCCCCTACGATTCGTTGATCGCGCTTATGGCGTTGACTTCTCTGCTTGCGCGGAGACAGGGAACCAAAGTGACGCTTCGATCAGTGCTTGCCGCGGCGACAACGACGATCTGGTCCCAGGTGCGAGACGCTTTGCATCCTGCCGAGGCTTCGATCTGGCATGCGATCTTCTCCAAACCATATACCGGAGTTCGGTATGGCAATACCATGGTGATGCTTGTCGACGAAAGAACGATCATCGCGAGCGCCGTTGTGGTTGCCCTGATTGCGGTGGCGATCGCCACATTGGCCGGATTGCATATTCGCTCGCGCGCCCTTGCGCGCGTGGCCGAAGCGAAGGCTCAGTCGGCCAACGAGCAGGTGAGCAGGTTGCGGACCACGCTTGACAATCAGCAGCTTGCCGATGCGATAGCCGCGGAAGCGCATGATACGTTGGCTCATTCGCTGTCGTTGCTTGCATTGAATGCGAGCGCTTTGCAGGCCGAGTCTAGGAAATTGAAGGCTGAGGCCGAGCAGTTGGGCAATGCCAATGTGGCTGGTATGGCTGGAAAGATCGCCGGCACTACCGAGGATATTCGCAGGCAGGCCTCCGGCGCGTTGGATGAGGCGCATAGTGTGATTGACATGCTTCGTCATCCGGAGGATGCTCGCCTGCAGTTGGCTGCGAATGATGCCGAAGCGTCGTTGACCCGTGACTCATTGCTGCAGTTGATTGGCGACGCCCGTGCCGCGAATATGCGGATTGATACGTGGATCGACGTTCAACAGCTGGGGCAGTTAGATGAGTCCATCGGCGTGATTGCGTATCACGTGGTACAGGAGGGATTGACCAATGTGCGCAGGCATGCGCCTGGCGCTCCGGTGTCGTTGCAGGTCGATGCGAACCCCCCGCAAGGGGTGCATGTGCACGTCAGCAATCCGACGATGCCGCAATCCCCCTCGCATATGGCAGACACCAGGAAGGGGGCCGGTCTTCCTGGTTTGGCCAAACGCATACAGCAGGCTGGCGGAACATGCCAATACGGTTTTGACCAACATAACGTCTTCCACCTTGATGTACGACTACCATGGGTTGGGTGAGCACCGAACGCAACCATGACGAGCAGCCGATCACCGTCGGCGTGATTGATGATGATCCGATGATCTGCCAGATGATGCGTCTGATTTTGGAGGATTATTCCTCCGGACGCATCAGCGTTGCCTTCGCCTGCACCAACGCAGCAGACGCCATCGAACATGCGTCGCACAATCCTCCTGATGTCGTGCTGGCTGATATCGCCATGCCCGGCATGGATGGCATTGAAGCCACTCGTCAGCTCCGCATGCTTCCCGATCCTCCGCATGTGCTTATTCTGACGTCGCTGAGTCCAAACAACACGGTGGAACGCGCCATCGAAGCGGGCGCGGAAGGATTCGTATCGAAAACGGACGCTCCGGAAGATATCATCCGCCGTGTGGCCGACGTGTGCGAAGGGGAGCCACAGTTCAATCCGGCAAGTCAACGGCAGCTCATCGGCGATTTGCATCAGCACCAGCCTCAGTCGCGGCGCGATGAGGCCCGTGCCATGCTCGACGCCTTGCCGGAACGCGAACGCGAAGCGGTGATTCTCGCGGCCGAGGGCTTCACCAATGCGGAAATCAGCGAGAAAATGTTCATTTCAGAACGCACGGTCAAAGCGCATATTTCATCCGCCGCAGATAAACTCTGCATGGGCCGCGTGCAGATGGCCCGTTTGGTAGAACGAGCCGACCTGCCGCCACGACTATGACATCATGCACTCGTACACTTGAACACAGAGCAACGCAATGAGGGGAACGCCATGTCAATCAGTGCAACGGAAAAGCCTTTAGGCAAAATCTTCACTTCGGATTACCGGTTCGTAATCCCATCATTCCAACGCGCATATACTTGGCAAACGGAAAACATCGCGCAACTGGTCACCGATCTGCAGGACGCATGCCACGACCCAGACACGCCGTATTTCCTTGGATCGCTGATCCTCGTCCATGATGGACAAACCAAATACCAAGTCATCGATGGACAGCAACGCCTCATCTCACTTTCCATCATCATTTCCGTGCTCCGCGATCTGGAAGACGACCCCGAACTCGTGGAAAGCCTCAACGACCTCATCGTCGAGCCAGGAGACAAACTACGCGGCATCAAAGCCGAACCACGTCTCAAACTCCGCGAACGCGACACCAACTTCTTCCGCATGTACGTGCAGGAAGGCGATCTGGAGGGACTGTTCGATCTGCGCGACAACGATATCGAATCGCACGCGCAACGCAACATCGCCATCAACACCAGACAAGTGTTCGACGAACTCGCGAAAATGCCCACACAAGAACGCCGCGCATTCGCATCATACCTCGTCAACGAAGTCACCCTCGTCATCGTAACCACCGACGATCTCGCCGGCGCACACCGTATTTTCGACGTCATGAACATGCGCGGAGTTCCCCTCACCGCATCCGACGTGTTCAAAGCAAGAACCATCGCCGAAATCTCCCCCGCCGCACGCAACGCCTACGCTTCACGCTGGGACGACATCATGGATCCACTCGGCGACGACGCACAGACGCTCGAAGAATTCTTCAGCGACATCCATCTCATCATCTCGCACAAAGCCGTCTGCACACAACTACTTGAGGAATTCCGCAAGGACGTGCTCAAACCATTCGTCAAAAAGCAGAACGTCATCTCCTTCATCGACGACCTGCTCGCACCCTACGCCAACGCATGGCGCATCATCGAACACCCGACCGACGCCAACCTGCCAGACGATATCATTGGCCAACTCGTATCCCTCAACGACTACCAAACCACCGACTGGAAACCAGTAGCCATGTGGGCGCTCGTCAACTCCATACGCAACCTCGGCAATCCCGACACACGCATATTCTCCACGCCGGGCACACACACTGCCGCAGCCTCGCGCACGTCGAACAAAAACCTCGAGGAACCTCAACTCCACGACCTTGAACGACTTCACGACGTACTCGCGGCCCTAGAACGCGTAACCGGCGTGGACAGTCTCAACAGGCAAACCCCGCTCAACCGACGCACACGCGCAGCCAGCACCATTCGCGACCTCGATAAAAACCACACCATCCAACAAATCCGAGGATTACTCATCACCGACGAAGACCGCCGCAACGCGCTCGCGCATCTGCGTGGCGACCTGCAGACCAGTCCCGCCATGAAGAAACTGCTTCTGGTTCGGGCCAACGAGCAGCGGGCCGGGCATCGTATCACCCGACCACGCAGCCTCAACGCGCTGCCGATCATGCCGGAACAGGTCGCCTCCGACTCATCGTTTGCATCATGGTCTGAGGCGACGCGCGACCATTGGGTCAATCGCATCGGCAATCTTGCGCTCAGTCAGGCTAATGACAAGCAGATCGCGGGATTGGCATCCTATACGGACCGTCGTGACCGTATGCTGCTGTCGGCGAGTTCCAAACGCTTCCCGCTCACCGCCGAGCTTGCCGACATTGCGGACTGTACGCCACAAACCTTGCAATACCGCCAGGATGAAACCATTCGTCTGATCGCCGATTATTGGAATATCCGTTACGATGCCGAGCGCAATGACCTATCCACGCTCAGTGAGGAGTCGTTGCGAGTCACGGACACGTCCACCTCCCCAACATCCAAACGCGTGTCCATCGCGCAGGTGCTCGCCGCTGGTCTGCTCATTCCCGGTGAGACGCTGGTATGGGACCGACCGCGCAAGGGCGAACGTTGGGTGGCTACCGTCACCGCCGAAGGCAAGCTTCGACTGGATGACGGCAGCGAGTACTCCACACCAACCGCAGCGGCCCGTGCCGTCGGTGGCGGTTCGGCGGGATTGACCGTGTGGAAGCGCACGTCGAACGGTCAGAAGCTTAGCGACGTGTGGAAGGCCTATCGCCTACGCAAGCGCTGAAAACGCTGTTCGTTTTGATGAGTTTGCCGTTTATCGACGGTTTCCTATTGGCATGCGAGCCATTCGACCGCAAGTTTCGTACGATTCATAACGTTCGTTTTCGCGAGAATATCGCTGATACGATTGCGAACCGTGCCTTCGCTTAAAAACAGTTTCGCAGCGATCTCACGATTGTCGTACCCCTCGGCGACCAGTTGCATCACGTCCCGCTCGCGCTCAGTGAGATTCGCGAAACGACCGGAAAAACGATTTTCCCCGTTATCGCCAGCTTGCGAAACGTGACGCTGCGTCTGACTCGCTTTATTGACATGCAGTTTCCGCAACACCTGCGCTCCCATAACCACCTGTCCGGCCATCACCGACTGCACTGCGGGAATCACCGATGAGACATCCTGTTTGATCAGGTAGCCTTTGGTGCCGATTTCCAACGCCTCGGCGATGTACGATTCGTCCGCGAATGTGGTAAGTATCAGGATTTTCGCATTCGGATGGGCGTCGATGATCTTTCGCGACGCGGCAAGACCGTCCATAACCGGCATTTGCACGTCGATCAGCAGCACGTCCGGATTATCTTCTTCATACTGACCTACCGCGGTTTCGCCATCATAGGCCGTCCATGCAATATCGGCCGTGCCTGTCGCTTTGAGAATCGTGGACAGCGACGAGCATACGATTGGATCATCATCGACGATTGCGACTCGCATCATACGTTCTCCTTCGTTGTTGCGGACGCTGCCGCATCATCGTCCGTTTTGGGAATGGACACGAACACCCGCCACCCCTCATGATACGGGCCGCACACCGCGGTACCGCCGAGCGCCCGCGCACGCTCCTCGATATCCGCCAATCCAATGCCTGAAGCATCACGCATCGTCGCCGTACGCGCGGCATCATGGAACTGACGAAAACGAGCGGAAGACTCCCCCATCATACCGTTGATGTTTCCTTGGGAGCCATCGTTCCACAGGGCGCCATCATCCTGTATGCGCAGCTGCCATAACGCAGGAAAATCACGCAAGGTGATATCGACATTGCGCGCCATGCTATGGCGAATCGTATTGTTCAACGCCTCGCGAATCGTCGTGGCGAAACAGCGTGACACCGCGGCCGGAGCCGCATCGATGCCGTTGCTCAAGGTGACGTTCACTGTACTGGAATCGTCCAAACCATGCGCGGATGCCTCAATCTGCGCCACGAAATCCGTGCCTTCGTCTTTCAGATCATGCACCGCGCCCCGCACCAATGTCATCGCCTCGCCCACCGTGTCGTGAATCTGCGCGAACCCTTGAGCCGCCTGCTCCTGACCAGAAACCTGAGCCACCACTTGGGCCGCTTCGGACTGCATGATGGCCCGGGTAAGCATATGGCCGACATTGTCATGAATCTCGCGCGCTATGCGTGTACGCTCCGCGAGCGTGGCCACACGAACCGACGCGGCGCGATCTTCCTCGCTTTCCGCCAATTGCGAGCGCAGCCGGCGGATCTGGTCACGTTTGGAATCCTGAAGCCGCCTGTTCTGCCGGGTGAGCGTGACATTGCGCGCGCACAACAGGCCAACCATGAATCCCAACACTACATGCAATGCCAGCAGTACGGCGATGAGTGCAGCTCCCATATCATCCGCATGCGCGCCTGCATTACGGCAACGGACCAAGGTCGCCACTACGGGAATGATCCACACCCATCGTGCGATGACCGTCGTGATTTGCATCGCATCGTATTGCGGCATGTTCGGCAATTGCGAACGCAAGCCGGCATGGTTCCGTCCCGCACGGTGTTGTTCGACGTTCTGTGATATGGCGGGCAGCATGGCCGCGTTGTATGCGGCGACCGGCATCATCGCGCACCATGATGGCGTGAAGCATGCGCCGCAATCCAACATCAACAGTATGGCGATGGTCCATGCCGACGAGCGCGCGTATTCCCCCACCGCGGCACAGCATATGGCCAGCAACGCGCCGCATACCAGTTCAGCCGATACGTCTCCGACGATATACAGGTTTGCGATCAGCCCGAACGTGAGGAATATGGCTTGAAGCAATAATCGCCGCATGCCTTCCTCCATCGTCGCCGCTTCTTGTGGTTATGTCTTCCCAGCGTAGTGTACGTTGCCGCCGTTGCGGGCCATCTTTGCCACGAAGGTGACATTTGTCATCTTCCATATGGCTGTGTTGCGCCAGGTTTATGATCTCAGACACCATGTCGTCTCCGTTTGGTCGGAGACAATGGAATCACTATCGTAAACGGCGGTTATCGCTGTTGGAACATGTGAGGTAAGGAGAGCCGATGAGCGAGCGTATGGAAAGGCAAACAGGTGAGAGCTCCAGCAGCGCGGTCAAGGTGTCGAAGCTGGTCAAACGGTATGGGGATATGCTGGCGCTTGACTATTTCGATCTTGACGTGCATCAAGGTGAGATTTTCGGTTTGCTTGGACCGAACGGTTCCGGCAAGACCACGGCGATTAACTGCATTCTCGCATTGTTGACGTTCGATGAGGGCACGGTACGTGTGTTTGACGAACCGATTGGCCCGACCAGTTATGCGCTGAAACGCCGCATCGGCATCGTACCGCAGAATGTGGCTGTGTTCAATGAATTGACGGTTGAGGAGAATATCGATTATTTCTGCTCGCTGTATGTGCCTGACAGGGCACGCCGTCATGCGCTGGTTGAGGATGCGCTGGATTTTGTGGGCTTGCGCGATTACCGCAGGTTCCGTCCGTCGAAATTGTCGGGAGGTTTGCTTCGTCGATTGAACATCGCATGCGGTGTGGCGCATAAGCCGGATCTGATTTTCTTCGATGAGCCGACCGTCGCCGTCGATCCGCAAAGCCGCAATGCGATTCTGGAGGGCATTCAGCGTCTTAACCACGAAGGCGCGACGGTGATTTACACGAGCCATTACATGGAGGAGGTCGAGCAGATCTGCGACCGCATTCTCATCATGGATCATGGCAGGCATTTGGCCTTGGGCACCGCCGACGAGTTGAAGGCGATGATCGACACCGGCGAACGCATCAGTGTGGAAACCGACGATCTGGGTGGCTTGCATCATGAGGCGGGAACGCAGCAGGCATTGGAACAGTTACGTGCGCTGCCATGTGTGATGAGCGCCGATTATGACGGTCATGAGTTGACGGTACGTTGCCGTAGGGGCGATCACAATCTTCTTGACGTGTTGACGTTGCTGAAATCCAATGGCACGAATATCGGGCATCTTTCCTCCCGGCAGCCGACGCTGAACGATGTGTTCCTTGAACTGACCGGCACGGCGTTGCGTGACTGACGGAATCATGGTTCGAAAGGTTTGACATTATGTTGCAGACATTGCTGGTCAATCTGAAATTGCATTTCAGGGAGAAAGCGCAGCTGTTCTGGCTGTTTGCCTTTCCCATCATTCTGGCGACCATGTTCAATGGCATGTTCGGCAATATCGCGGAAAGTTACGCATTGCACACGGTTGACGTCGTCGTGGTTAATAACGACGATTGGCGCGCCTCTCCGGGCGCGCAGATGCTGGTCGACGGCATTTCGTCCGATACTGGCGCGACCGGTGCCGATGGCGATCATGCGAAGGTCGATGATGACGGTGACGCCATGCCGAAACTCATCACCGTCACGGAAGCCGCATCTATGGAAGCCGCGGATCGAGCGCTGCTTGACGCCAAGGCGCAGGGCAGACTGTCCGTCGACGGTAGTGGGAAACTGCAGCTGGCCATTTCCCAAGCCACGCAAACATCCGCCACGGATGTGATGGCGTCGAGCAGTGGTCTGGATATTTCCCTGACGGTGTTGGGCAATATCGTGGACTTGTACAATCGCAACACCGCCGTAGTGATCAATGCCGCGCAGCACAATCCGTCCGCGTTGTTGGATGACGCGTTCACCGGCAGCATCGGCTCGTCGAGTGGGTTCACGAAGGAAGTGCAGCTGACGAATTTCAAGCCAAGCGGCACCGCACGCTACTATTACGCGTTGCTCGGCATGGCCGCGATGATGGCCATGAGTTTCGCGGTGAACGCGGTATCGTTGGCCCAGGCAAACCTGTCGGCACTTGGCATTCGCCGTTCCGTCGCTCCCCTGCCGAAACTGCAACAGCTGCTGGCAGGTTTTCTTTCCAGTTGGATCTGCTCGTTCCTAAGTCTGACCGTGGCCATGCTGTACATTCGTTTCGGCTGCCAGATTTCTCTCGGCGGTCGTGAATGGGCCGGCTTGGGCGCGTGCTTGATGGCGTCATTCGCCACAAGCGCGTTCGGCACGTTGATCGGCGCAATACAGGGTGTTTCCACGAGTGCCAAGCAGGGATTGTGCACGGCCTTGGCATGCACGCTGTCGCTGTTTTCCGGTTTGTATGGCTCGTTCGCCATGGATTTAAGCGATCAGATAGCGCAGCATGCGCCCCTGTTGAGCATGTTGAATCCGGCGCAACAGATTACGAATCTGTTCTACGACATTCTGTATTACGACAGTTTCCGCCCGTTCTTTGCCACGGTGGGCGTATTGGCTGCGATGAGCTTGGTCTGTCTTGGTATGGCGACCGTTCTGTTGAGGAGGCAACGCTATGAACACTTGTAAAGCAGCACTGCGCATTCTCAAAGCGCGCAAATTGTATGTGATTATCTACTTGGTGCTGATCGGCACGATGATGTTTTCCATCAGCTGGCAGATCATGCGTGGCTCCACAGCTGCCAGAGCGACGACGTATGAGCCGGAATCCGCCCGTATTGCGGTAATCGACCGTGATGACGACGCCGAGCATGTGGCTCAATCGTTGCGTTCCTACCTCGCTTTGGACGGTGAGATGGTCACCATTGATGACGATTCCATATCGTTGCAGCAGGCTGTCGCATCGAATTATGTTGATTTGATTGCGATTGTGCCACAAGGTTTCGCCGAGCGTTATCTGCAGTATGCGGATAACGCCACGGCTACGCAACCGACCATAGATACCGTTGTCAGTTATGCTTCCGGAGCCGGATCGCTCGCACAGCTGAAAGTCAACGAGTTTCTTTCGCTGACGCGTACCGCCTATCTCGGCATGCCGCAGGCACAGCGCACGCTCGACGCCGCCATGGCAACGACGTTGGATGCTGCCACCGCCGATATGAAACAGTCGCATATCGCCGTGGTGTCCTCGGACTCTGAAGACGACGGCACCACACCGGGCTCATCGGCATTCGCGGGCACGCTCAAAACCGGCTTGTATCCACTGTTGCTGGTCATGCCGGTATGCACGTTCCTCGTGGTCAGCACATTCAACGACAACGAAATCCGCCGCAGGCTCTACTCGTCCCCCGCGCGTCTGGTGTCGTTGGAAGCGCAGCAAATGCTGACATGCGGGACGTTCGGTCTGCTGGTATGTGCTGCGTATACCGCGGTGACATTCCTGTTGATGGCGCTGGCCGGAGTGTCCTTTACCGGCCTGAATGCCGTGAACGTAGGCTTGTCGTTCGTGTCGCTGATGGTCTACACGCTTATGGCGATCGCTTGCGGATTCCTGTTGGGGTCATCCGGTTTCAATGAAATGGCAACGAACGGTTTCGTCAATGTGTTCGCTCTGCTGGTCATGTTCACTTCCGGTATGGCGTTCCCCGTGGATATGATGCCAGATCCCATGATCATCATCGGAAAACTGCTGCCTGGATGGTGGCTCTGCTCATCGATAGACCACGTATTCGGACTGGGTACGGCCTCCTCGAGCGGCGTGGACTACGGCGCGTGGGCGTCATCAACCGGATTGGTGGCAATGTTCGCGGTAGCGTTCATCTGTCTGGGCTTGGCCTTGGGACGCATTCGGCGAGCCCGCCCGACGTTGGCCTCCCCCGCCACAACGCAGTTGGCCAAGTAGTCGACGCCAACACTGTGGCAGCCGCATGACGATCGCATACGACGTCCACGGTCTACTTGAGCATATTCCTCCGGTAGGCTGTGGGCGTCGTATGCATGTACTGCTTGAACGTGCGCGTGAAGAATGTCGATGATGAGAAACCAAGTTTTTTGGCGATGTCGGAAACCGGCATCGATGTGGTGTCCAGCATTTCCGCTCCAGCTCTCATACGCACGTCATTGACGAATTCAATCGGCGTCTGATCGACCATCTCATGGAAGATCTGCGCGCATTTCGTACGGCCGACGGACCCTGCTGAAGCAATCTCCTCCAGGGTGATCTGTCGAACGTAATTGTGCTGCACGTAATCAATCATCTTGCTCAAAATAGCAATCTTCGGATTCTTCCTGTCGTATTTGGAAGAACCATTCTTGCCATGTTCGCCCGCTATGGCCGTCAGTTCACGCACCATCGTATAAAAACAGCTGAGCACGGTCAACGATGCCGTATCATCCTTTAATTTCATATTGTCAACGGTGGCGGGATGCATGGTCTGGGCAGCCGGCATCTGACCGAATTTCGCATCATGCAGCCGCATCATGCATTCCAGCAACGCGGATCCATGCTCATCTTCAGGATCACACACCATGTACGGGAGCCGTTCGTCCGCCATCAACGGAGCCACAAAGCGTTCATAAACCATGTTCGGCATGCACATGCATGAAGGGTTCAGCAGAGTGCAGGAAAATTCGCAATCGGTGCCGTCCTCGGTGAAACCGTAATGCAATTGGCGCGAATTCACGAAAATGCCTTGGCCTTCTTCAAGACGAATGCTTTCGCCGTTCACGAAATACCACATGTGTCCACGGATGATGTGGGTGAATTCGAAATCGATATGCCAATGGCATTCCGCGCGCATGTTCGGATACTGATGCAGCAGCGAATGTTCGGTGAATGAGAAGAACATCGGCGCATCATATTGCACCATTTCCGCGCCGTTGGGCTTGCGTCCCCAGTTGGTGACCGGCATGAACTCATATGGAAGACGACCGTCTTGCGCAAGTTCAGGCTGTTCCGTTTGTTCGTTTTGTCCGACCTGCACGTCACGAACGTCTAATCCCATCTGTCCCATGCAATACCCCATCAGTGGATACGGTAAATAATACGAAAATCAAGAACGATAATACAACGAAATACAGTGTCAACGAATAATGATGCCGTTGAATGGAACATGATATGTCACGTCAATCGATTGACGTAATACAGCAGAGGAGGCAGCATGGTGGAACCCACCAATCATCCGGCACGCGACGAATGGGAGCGTATGCTCTCCGGCGAACTGTATGTGGCCGATAGTCCGCAACAGCAGGAAGCGAATATGCGCAAGCGTCGCCTGGTGCAGGCCATCAACACGTCCGAATATGACGCGTTCAAAGAACGTGACGAACTGTTTCACGAACTGTTCGGCGCATTTGGAGAGGGTGGATTCGTGGAACCCCCATTCAACTGCGATTATGGATGCAACACGTTCATCGGCAAGAATTTCTATGCCAACATGGATTGCATTTTCCTTGACGTGGCACGCATCACCATCGGCGACCGCGTGTTCTTCGGCCCCCGAGTGGGCCTGTACACGCCGTATCATCCGATCGATGCGACGGTGCGCTCCTCCGGCCCTGAAGGCGCTCGTCCGATCACCATTGGCAACGATGTCTGGTTCGGCGGCAATGTGGTGGTCGGCCCTGGCGTCACCATCGGCGATGATGTGGTGATCGGTGCCGGATCAGTGGTGGTCAAGGACGTTCCTTCGCATTCGGTGGCAGTCGGCAATCCATGCCATGTGATCCGTGAGATCACCGACGCCGACCGCGAATATTGGGAAGGCAAGGCAGCGGAATATCGCGCTTGGAAGGATTCGATTCAGTAAAACGCACCGCACCATCCTCACATCATCATGCAATCTTCCATCACTTGGCGCGAGTTTCTTCGACAGACGTTGACGCTCGCCCTGCCCATCGCGTTTCAACAACTGATGCTGGCGCTGTCATCGTGCGCCGACACTCTTATGCTGACGAACGTCGGTCAAAACGAGCTGTCGGCAGTGTCTCTTGCCACGCAGTTCCAGTTCATTTTCAGTTTGTGTCTTGCCGCGCTCACGCTTGGCATGAGCATTCTGGTGGCCCAGTATTGGGGTGCGGGCAACACGAATGCCGTCGAACGTGTCTTGGCGTTCATCATGCTGTATGCCAGCGGATTGTCACTGGTGTTTTTCGCATTGACGCTACTCATTCCGGAAACGTTGATGTCGATTATGACGAACGATGCGACGCTGATTGCCATCGGCTCACAGTATTTGCGGGTTTCGTCGGTTTCGTACCTGTTCATCGGTTTGTCGCAAATGTATTTGTGTCTGATGAAGAATGTGGGTGCGGCGGTTACCGGAATGACGGTAAGCACGGTTGGCGTGATCGTGCATGTTGCGCTGAACGCGGTGCTGATCTATGGTTGGTTCGGTTTACCCGCATTGGGTATTTTCGGCGCGGCGATTTCCACGGTGATTTCCCGAGCCATCGAACTGGTGTGGTCTGTGCTTGTAGCCAGCCGCAATGGCCGCCCACGTTTGCGGTTGTCGATGATGTTGCATCCGGATGTGGCGTTGCAGAAGGATTTTTGGAAGTATAGTCTGCCCGTGCTTGGCAATGAGCTGGTTTGGGGCTGCGGTTTCACCATGTACACCGTGATTATGGGTCATCTTGGTACGGATGCGGTGGCGGCCAATTCCATTGCGAATATCGTCAAGGATCTGTTGGTCTGTTTGAGTCTTGGCCTTGGCAATGCGGGCGGCATTCTTGTCGGTAATCTGCTTGGCCGCAATGCTTTCGATCAGGCGAAGGTTATGGGCGACAGGCTCTGTGTACTGGTGGCGGCAGTTGGCGTTGGAACCGGCCTGTTGATTATCGCGGCACGTCCTTTGGCGTTGCAGTGGGCGGGATTGACGCCGCAGGCCACGCGTTATCTGTCGGTTATGCTGTTTATCTGCGCCTATTATGCGGCATGCGGGTGCATGGCCAATCTGACTATCGCCGGTATTTTCCCTGCCGGAGGCGATTCCCGGTTCGGACTTGTCTGCGATGCGAGCGTTATGTGGCTTGTCGTCGTACCGGTCGGTCTGTTGGCGGCTTTCGTGTGGAAGTTGCCGGTATTGGCGGTCTATGCTTTGCTGAATACCGACGAATGCATCAAGATGATTCCTGCTTTGCTGCATTATCGAAAGTATCGTTGGGTCAACAATGTGACGAGACAGACCGATTCCGCCGTAGTATCAAACGCATGAAAAACCGGTATCGACAAAGCCCGTGTCATACTGCATTGCACAGTGCGACACGGGCTTTGTTATTTGCCGATCTCAATCATGTGATTATTTATTTCATGAGATTGCGCAGCACATACTGAAGGATGCCTCCGTTGCGGTAGTAGTCGGCCTCGCCTGGGGTGTCGATGCGTACGACCGCGTCGAATTCGGTTGTGGAACCGTCGCTATGGGTGGCGGTGACACGCACGGTCTTCGGGGTGATGCCATTGTTGAGCTCTTCAACACCGGCGATATCGTACGTTTCGGTGCCATCAAGGCCGAGGCTCTCATAGGACTCGCCTGCGGGGAACTGCAACGGCAGCACACCCATGCCGATCAGGTTCGAACGATGGATACGTTCGAAGCTTTCGGTGATGACGGCTTTGACGCCGAGCATGACGGTTCCCTTGGCAGCCCAGTCGCGGGAGGAACCGGTGCCGTATTCTTTGCCTGCGAGCACCACCAGCGGAACATCATGTTCGATGTAGTCGCGGGATGCTTCGAAGATCGTGGTCGGCTTCTGGTCAAGGAAATCGTAGGTGAAACCGCCCGGAGTGACCTCTTCCCCCACGGACGCAAGCAACTGGTTGCGCAGTCGGATATTGCCGAACGTGCCACGTACCATGACCTCATGATTGCCTCGACGGGAACCATAGGAGTTGAAGTTCTTCGGTTCGACGCCACGGTCGGTCAGGTACTTGCCAGCAGGACTGGAAGCCTTGAACGCGCCGGCTGGAGAAATATGGTCGGTGGTCACGGAATCACCGAGCAGTGCGAGCACGCGGGCGCCATGAATGTCTTCGACGGGATCCGGTGTGGCCTTCATGCCATCGAAGAACGTCTGCTTACGCACGTAGGTGGAATCCTCATTCCATGCGAACAGTTCGCCTTCTGGAACGTCAAGTCCTTTCCAACGATGGTCGCCTTCGAATACGGAAGAGTAATCCTTCAGGAACATCTCACGGCTGACGGTACCGTCCACCACGGCGGCAACCTCGCCATTGGTGGGCCAGATATCCTTCAGATACACATCGTTGCCGTCCGGATCCTCGCCAAGCGGCTGGGTTTCAAAATCGAAATCCATGGTGCCAGCGAGCGCATAGGCGATGACGAGCGGCGGAGATGCCAGGTAGTTCATCTTGACGTCCGGGCTGATGCGGCCTTCGAAGTTGCGGTTGCCCGACAGCACTGAGGTGACGGTCAGATCGTTGGCGTTGATGGCTTCGGAGATTTCCGGCAGCAACGGGCCGGAGTTGCCGATGCAGGTGGCGCAGCCGAAACCGACCAGCTGGTAACCGAGCGCGTCGAGATCGTCCTGCAAGCCAGCCGCCTTAAGATAGTCGGCCACAACCTGGGAGCCCGGTGCGAGCGAGGTCTTGACCCACGGCTTGGGCTTCAAACCCTTGGCATGCGCGTTGCGTGCAATCAAACCGGCTGCGATCATCACGGACGGATTGGATGTGTTTGTGCACGAGGTGATGGATGCGATCGCCACATCACCGTTGGTGATGTCGAAGTCACCGCGGAAGTCGGTGGAAACGGCAACCGGCTCCTGCACGGTCTTGTCCGTTTCGTACGCGGGCAAGGTTTCGACGAATTTCGCTTTGGATTCAGACAGTTTGATGCGATCCTGCGGGCGCTTCGGGCCAGCGATCGACGGTACGACAGTACCGAGGTCGAGTTCCAGGTATTCGGAATACTGCGGTTCGACGTAGTTTGGATCGGTGGTGTCGCCCCACAGCTTGTTCACCTTGGCATACGCTTCGACCAATGCGATCTGTTCTTCGGAACGGCCAGTCAAGCGCAGATAGTCGAGAGTGACGCCGTCGATTGGGAAAATGCCGCAGGTGGAGCCGAATTCCGGACCCATGTTGCCGATGGTGGCACGGTTGGCCAGCGGCACCGAGGCGATGCCATCACCGTAGAATTCCACGAATTTGCCGACCACACCATGCTGGCGAAGCATATCAGTGATGGTCAGCACCACGTCGGTGGCGGTGACGCCTTCAGGAATGGAACCGGTAAGCTTGAAACCGACAACACGCGGCACCAGCATGGAGATCGGCTGTCCAAGCATGGCCGCTTCGGCTTCAATGCCGCCAACGCCCCAACCGAGCACGCCCAAGCCATTGACGGTGGTGGTGTGCGAGTCGGTGCCCACGCAGGAATCAAGATAGGCAAGAGTCTTGCCACCGTTTTCTTCGACCTTGGTCATGATGACCTTGGCGAGATATTCGATATTGACCTGGTGGATGATGCCCGTTCCCGGCGGTACCACGCGGAAGTTCTTGAATGCCTGCTGACCCCAACGCAGGAACTGGTAACGTTCGCCGTTGCGCTGGTATTCGATGTCCATGTTCTGTTCGACCGCGTCGGCGATGCCGTACTTGTCGATCTGTACGGAATGGTCGATGACCATGTCGGACTGCACCTGCGGGTTGATGACCTCAGGATCTCCCCCAAGATCCTTGACCGCATCACGCATGGTGGCAAGATCCACAATGCAGGGCACGCCGGTGAAATCCTGCATGACCACGCGGGACGGGGTGAACTGGATCTCATGACTCGGCTGTGCAGCCGGATCCCAATCCAACAGTGCCTTGACATGATCATCCGTGATGTTGGCGCCATCGATGTTACGTACCAGGTTCTCGACGAGAACCTTCAACGAATACGGCAGATGATCGATGCCCGGCAGATCTGCGATGCGGTAATATTCATAATCCTTGCCGTCCACCTTCAGGGTGTCGAGCTGGTCGTCGCGCACAGACATGCTACCTCCGAGCTTTTTGGCTGTATAACACAGCTGATTATTCGTCGCCTACGATACAGCCAAGTTAATTCAGCTCTGGCGTGTCTTCTTAAAGTATGGGACAATACTCGGAATTTTCGGCACCAAACGCAAACACACCAAGAACACGAGTGCCGAAAGCACCATTGCCACCGCCGTCGCAGCCAGCATCTGCCCGGTCGGCACCACCAGCGCGAAGAAATTCGCCACCGGTTTTACGAGCATGCCCCCGAATCCAATTGCGGCAAAGGCCAATACCAATATGCCACGCCACGAATGCAACGGCTTTGCCACCCGCGCAAGCACGAACACTCCCATCATGAGCAGAATAATCGCGTTGACGCCACGCAGCATCGCCAACTGCGCACCCGAATCCTGCACATTCCACTTCATGAATATCGGCAGCAGCCACGACGTGGACAAAATCGACAATCCGACCGCCACACCGCAGGGCACAGCAAAATGCAGCACGCGTTTCAGGAATCCTGGAATATAACGACGCGTGTTCGGAGCCAACGCAAGAATGAATGCCGGCATGCCAATCGTCAATCCACCCACATATGTGATGTGGCGAGGCAGATACGGGAATGGTATCTGCGTCAGCACCACGCCCAACGAAATCAGTGCGGAATACACGGTTTTCACAAGGAATAGGCTTGCCACACGTTCCATATTGGCCATGACCTGACGCCCTCGCGCCACCACATCGGGCAGATGTGAGAACTTCGAATCGACAAGCACCACCTGTGCCACGGCCTTGGTGGCGGGCGCAGCATTGCCCATCGCAATACCCAGATCGGCCTCTTTGATGGCGAGCGCGTCGTTCACGCCGTCGCCGGTCATCGCCACCACATGCTCACCTGCATGCAATGCCTCCACGATCGCCTTTTTCTGATCGGGCAGCACACGCCCAAGCACATCCACGTTTTCCAGTACTTGCGCCAGCTCCGTAATGTCAGCGGGCAGCTCACGCGCGTCCATGAATCGTGGTTCATGTTCGCCGGTCAGATGCACTTTTCTTGCGATCGCGCCGACGGTTACGGGATTGTCACCAGAGATGATGCGGCAACGCACGCCTTGTTCACGGAACCATGCAAGCGTTTCTTCGGCGTCGGCGCGAATATGTTCGGAACAGCACACCAATGCGACAGGGCACGATGCCGGATTGAGTTTTGGATCGGTTTCGTAATCGTCGGGCGCTGCACCGTAGATTCGCGCGACCAGCAGCACACGGTTGCCGTCATTGGCGAGATCATTGACTTGTTTGAGTATGTCGGCATGGTCGCCGTTGATTTGGGAAAGAATGACTTCCGGCGCACCCATCGTCCACACTGCATTGCCGTCATAGATCGAACTCCACTTGCGCGCCGACGAGAACGGTACTCGTGCCTCGACAGTGCCGTCCGCAAATCCCTGTTCCCGTAGTCCAGACAGAATCGCTTGCCCTGTACCGTTGGGCTGTCCTTCGTTCGATAGGTCGAATAGAGCCTGTCTGACGTCATGCTCATTCACGTTGCCGCGCATAATGCCGGAGCTTCGAATATCCAGCAATTCCAACGAATCGAGTCGGATGGTGCCGTCGGTGACAGTACCGGTTTTGTCAAGGTTCAGGCAATCCACACGAGCGAGAGTCTCCACGGATTCCAGCTCCTGCACCAGCGTGTTCTTACGTGCCAAACGAATGGCTGCGAGCGCGAAATTCAGCGAGGTGAGCAGCACCAGGCCTTCAGGGATCATACCGACCACACCGGCCACTGCGGAAATGACCGCGGAACGCCATTCGCCGGTCGAAATGGCC
This sequence comes from uncultured Bifidobacterium sp., assembly GCA_959028125.1. Classification (GTDB taxonomy): domain Bacteria; phylum Actinomycetota; class Actinomycetes; order Actinomycetales; family Bifidobacteriaceae; genus Bifidobacterium. The sequence goes on from CAUFQQ010000002.1 coordinate 65,022, forward strand.
ACATTCCAGCCGCCAACAGTGCGTACCTGCGACCAGATGAGCAGTACGCAGAGCGGCACCACCAGGAAGGTCATGAATTTCAGAATCGTGTTGATGCCCTTGTTTAGGTCGGATACGGTTTTCCTGTAAACCTTCGCCCGTGCGGTAAGTTTGGCCGCGTAACTGTGCTCTCCTACGGCGGTGACTTTCACCAACGCCATGCCGGAGATGGCGGTGGATCCAGAGAAAATATCGCAGCCTTCGCCCTTGCGTACGGTCCGTGATTCGCCGGTAAGCATGGATTCGTCCAGCTCCAGTCCCCAAGTGTGCACGATCTGCGCGTCCGCGGGCACCTGTTCGCCGGAACGGATCCACATGAAATCACCGAGCACGATATCGTTGTGCGGTATTTCAACGTCTTTGCCGTCGCGGTGCACAAGATAGTCGGAAGCCACCAGAATCGACAGTTTGTCAAGAGTACGCTTGGCTTTCAATTCGGTGCAGATGCCTATGCCGGTATTGATGATGATGATCATGCCGAACACCGCGTCTCTCCACGATCCAGTGATCAATACCATAACCATGGCCGCAAAGATGATGCCGTTGAACAAGGTGAACACGTTGGCTCGCACGATATCGATAAGCGAACGTGAGGTCGATGCCTTGACCACATTGTCCAATCCGCTTTCCCTGAGGGCGATCACTTCGCCTTGTGTCAGCCCCGTCTCTTCGATGAGGGGCATTGTTCGACTTTCGCTCATGATTGCCAGCCTACCGTCACACTCCCGTTTTCCGGTCAACTTCTTGTGAAACACAGGTAAAAATCAGGGAATTTTCAGGGTATTTCATCAAAAGACGAACTGCTGGTCATTCATACCGACATGGTGCAAAACCATATCAGTGGGTAATCGTGGTTACCAGCATTTCCCGGTCGTGAGGATCATTATTAGCCACGGCCACAGCAGCATCGTCGAGCGGTATCGCGTCGGTCATACGATCGTTGACCGTCATGGTAGCCGCATACAGTTTGTTGTCTTTCGGCACGGCGATAGGATTGAGAAGCACCACTGGAACGCCCGCTGTTCTTGCGGTTTCCAAAGCATCATTCCAGTTTTCGGCATTGGCTTCGTTCGCGTCGATTCCTGCGATGATAATGAGGTCGGCCTTGCGTTGCGCCATGTCACGCACGCCTTGCTGCGCGGTGGATTGCGCGTCCACAGTGCCCGAGACGGTAATGTACACCGGCTTGAGTTTACCGGCTTCCATGGCATCCATTGCCATGGAATCGGCGGTGACATCATCCGATCCAATCATGGCGATGGACAGGCTGTCACGATCCTCCGTGGAGTGCGCCACCGCAGTATTGGGGGATTGCGTATCCCCCACCGCGGCATTCGACGGCACGCAACCAGATAGCGCCGCGCAAGACAACGCAATCGCAGTCATTCCAAAAAACGCACGACTTGCGAATAACGGCATGCTCACTGTTCGTGCTTTCTGAACAGCGCCACAGTCTCCACATGATGGGTCATGGGATAAATGTCGAACGCGCGGATATCCGCCAATTCGTAGCCAAGTAACACGAGCGTGGCGGTATCTCTGGCAAGGCTTGCCGGATCGCATGCGATATAGACCACACTTTTCGCTTCGGCTTCGGCAATCTGCCTGCACACCTTCGCGCGAGCGCCGGCACGGGGCGGATCAAGCACCACCACATCTGGCTTGGCGAGATCATTGCGCACGTTGGCAAGTGTTTTCGCCACGTCGCCCACACGCGCATCGACATTACCCAGATGAATGTGCCTCAAATTACGTTGCGCGTTCCTTACCGCAGTTTTGCCGCCTTCGACGCTCAACATGCGAGTGCGCTCCGCCGTCAGCGTGGCCAACGGCAGCGTGAACAGACCCGAACCGGAATACAAATCCCACAGACATGCGGATTTGGCACCGTCAAGCTCGCCGCGTACCAAATCGATCACATGGTTGGTCAAAGCGATCGGCGCATGCCTATGCATCTGCCAGAAACCGCCTGCATCCACGTTGTATTCGAATTCACGGCCGGCGACAATCACCTTTTCCGTAAGCTCACGGCTTCCAGCAACCACCTCGCCGTTCACAAGCACGGCGTAATTGTCTGAAATCGGCGCATTATCGCGAGGTTCCGGAACGGATAGACGAATCTGGGAACCCGGTTCGAAGCTCCCTTCCCACACATGCTCACGTTCGGCCACTTCCAGCAACGTACGGCTGGCCAACGGCATGGTATCAATCGGAACGCGCACATGCGTGCCTCGACGGTGCATCGACGGACGCCCATCAGCATCAGCAATCATCTCGATGCGAGTACGCCAATGCAAACCTCGCTCCGCATCGTCTTCCGACATACGCTCAATGGGCACTTCCACGTCGACGTGGCCGAGTCTTGCCATCTGTTCGGCCACCGACGTGACTTTCCATTTCAGTTGCCCTGCAAGCGACACATGCACCAAGTCAGCGCCGCCGACACCACCGCCCATGGCAAGGGGTCCAGCTAACGACCATATTGGATCAGTACGGTCTTCGCTCGCTTCGAGTACTTCCACCACTTCGCCTGTCCAGAAGCGATCCTCACGATCATGCGGCTCGTCCAATGCGACACGGACCAGTTCGCCCGGCAATGCGAATCGCACGAACACAACACGTCCGTCAATATGACCGACGCAACGACCCTGGTCGGCGTACCGTTCAATGCGGATGGTCGATTCCATCAGTGCTCTTCCCTCATTTCGGTAGTTTGTGCTGCCTCAGCATCGTCTTCAGAAACTTCCTGCATCATCTTATGTCGGTGCATTGGCGTCGCCACGATCAGATACGAGACCCAAATCGCGAGCGCCCAGAACGGAATGCCCATCAGCAGACGCGCTGTTCCCAGCCAGCCGACGTGATTGCCGAGATAGAGCGGCACCTGCACGATCAGACGCAGCGCGAACACTCCAACCCACATTGCGGTGATGATGGTATAGGCGCGATTGAGCGCCTTGTCACCTCGCCAATCGGCAAGCCAGGCACGAAAATGTTCAGTCGGTAACGTTCGGATGAACTCGATGACCAATCCTAAGCCAGGCACCCGGACCAGCAGTGAAATCGTCAGCAAAACAACGTAAAAGGCGTTGGTGAGAAATCCGAACATGTAATAGTTACGTGCCTCGTGACTGTTCCATGCCCAGATCAGGCAGATACCTACTGCCAGCAAGCCTGATACCGCTCCCATGACGGACTGTCGTTGGCACAGACGCACGATCACCTGCAGCACGGCCAACGCAGCGGACACGCCGATGGTCAGTTGCAAATTGGACGTGATGACGAACAGTGCCACGAACACGACGCCCGGCAGCATCGATTCGATAACGCCTCTCGGACCGCCGATGGCGTCGATCACGGAAAAATCGTCAGTATTACCGGCGTCGGCAAGCGCACCAAGACCAGTTCGTTTTTTCGCTTCGGTTTCAGCCATACGTATTAGCTATCGGTTCAAGCGGCTCAACGCACTTCGGAGAACATCGGTCCACGAGACAGCGTGGTCTTGACCTCAACCTGCTGGTCGGAGTCGAATGGACCCTTCGGTTTGCCGGGAATCTCAGTCTTCTGCTCAGCCTCTTCCGCAGCTGCCTTCGCAGCCTTGCGTTCGGCCGGAGCGACCGGCGGATGCATGGGAATAAGGTCGCGTGGCGCCAACGGATCATCGCCTCGTTCCACCACAATATCAGCGAAGAACTGGTTCAATGCCTTTGCTTCCTCACCCTCAGGATCGGTGGCAGCCTTGCCTGAGAAGATGCCGCGCAACATCCAACGCGGACCGTCGACGCCTACGATGCGGGTAAGCACCTTGCGTCCACCCTTGACGGTAACCGGCAATGCCAGTTCGGTGCCGAATACGCCTTCGACTTCCTTCGCGTCCTTGTTGGCTTCAATCAGGTCGGCACGAACGTCATCCCACAATCCGAGCGTCTTCGGTGCCGCGAATGCCTCAATCTCCACACTGGAGGAACCGTAGGTGATGGTGGTGCCAAGAACCTGCTGGGTGGCACGGTTGGCCTTCACGCGCAATTCAATGCCCTTCAGGAACGGCAGATAATATGATCCCATATCGAGGTACTCGTCGTAGTCGGGAACGTTCTCATCTTCCACATCCCACGGACCATGCTCGTCACCGCGGCCCTCGTATTCAGCGGAAGGCTCCGGAAGCGTCACAACTTCCTGAGCTTCGTCAACATTTTCAGCTGCGTCGACAGCCTCTTCGTTTTCTCCGGCGGCCGCTTCAAGAGCTTCCTTGCTCTGATGCTTCTTCTTACCGAATCCAAACAATCCCATGATGTTCCTCATTTCATAACAGTTGCAACCGTGAATAGCCTAGCACCTATGCTTAATATGGGCTGGGAATCGGGGTGTGATATTCCAATTCCCAGTCTGTTCACGATAAAAAGTGGCTTAAATGTCATACATAATGCTGAGCGGCGCATGATCGGACCAGCGCAGGTCGTAGGTCGGAGCCTTATCGATCACGAATCCGCAGGCCGTTTCCGCCAGTTCCGGTGTTGCGAACTGATAGTCGATCCTCCAGCCGACATTGTTGTCGAATGCACGACCGCGCTGGCTCCACCATGTGTACGGTCCTTGGATGTCTCCGGCGAGATTACGCATCACATCCACAAACTCCAGTTCTCCCAACCATTTGTCGACATATGCGCGCTCCTCGGGGAGGAATCCGGCATGCGTTTCGTTGGCTTTGGCGTTTTTGATGTCGAGCGGCGTGTGCGCGATGTTGAAATCACCGCAGAGCACCGCTTGTTTTCCGCCGTGTGCTGCCTCGTCACGCAACTGTTCCATGCGTATCAGCATGGTGTCGAGGAAACGGTATTTCTGCTTCATTTTTTCCGGATCATCGGTATTTCCCGCATGCACATACACGCAAACCACGGTAATGACATAGCCTTGTGGAGTTTGCATGTCCGCTTCGATCCAACGGCCGGAATCGACGTCATCCTCAAGTCCCGGCAATCCATATCGTTTGTCGACAACCGGCAATGCCGACAACAGACCTACGCCGGCACGCCCCTTGATACGGCAAATCTCGTTCATACGATGCAGTTCGCTCTGATCGGAAATACGTCCCGCCGTTGAGTATTCGAAACCGAATTCGTCGAAAATAGGATCGATTTCGTTTTGCGGGGCACGCACCTCCTGCATACACCACACGTCAGGTGTGTTGCGTCCGGCCCACTCCTCGATGCCTTTGCGTTTTGCCGCTCGGATTCCGTTCACATTGGAAGTCGTGATAGTGATCGTCATAGCGTTCTAGCCTAGCTTGCATACAAGAAAAGCCCTCGGCACATGCCGAAGGCTTATCTTGATGATGTTATCGCATCAAATCAGTCAAGACCGAGCTGCAGCTTGCCGCCGGGGATGGCGCCAAGCAGATCACGGGTGTACTGCTTCTGCGGATGGTCGAAGACCTCGTCAGTGGTGGCGTGCTCCACAAGCTTGCCGTGCTGCATCACCACAACCTCATCGGCGATCTGACGCACAACCGCCAAATCGTGGGTGATGAACAGGTAGCTCAGGCCTTTTTCCGTCTGCAGGTCATTGAGCAATCGCAACACCTGATCCTGCACCAGCACGTCCAAAGCGGATACGGCCTCGTCGCAGACAATCACGTCCGGATCGAGAGCCATGGCTCGTGCGATGGCGATGCGCTGACGCTGACCACCGGAAAGCTCGTTCGGGTAGCGGAAACGCACGGACCACGGCAGTTCCACCATATCGAGCAACTCACGCACGCGGGCAGCACGACTCTTCTTGTCTCCAATGCCGTGGATACGCAGTGGTTCTTCGATGGAACGGTAAATGGAGTACATCGGGTCAAGCGAGCCATACGGATTCTGGAACACCGGCTGCACGTGGCGGCGGAAGTCAAGCAATTCCTTGCCTTGGAAGCCGGAAATGTCCTTGCCTTCATAAGTGACGGTGCCTGAGGTCGGTTCAAGCAGCTTCAGCACCATGTTGGCCACCGTGGACTTGCCGGAACCGGACTCGCCCACAATTGCCAGCGTGGTACCCTTCTTGACGGAAAAGCTCACATCGTCAACGGCCTTGAACATTTCCTTCTTGCGCGGCAGCTTGAACTCGCGCGTCAGATGATCCACCGTGATGATGGATTCGCCGGACTTCAGGGAATCTTCATTCACCTTGTGTTCCATCACGCCGCTGGCATCGCCACCATGCTCCTTGACGGAGATGATGCGCTGCGAGGCCAACGACGGCGCCGCCGCCACCAGTCGCTTGGTGTATGGATGCTGCGGATGCTGCAGCACTTCCAGAGACGGGCCGGATTCAACGACCTGCCCCTTGTACATAACCACGATGTGCTGCGCACGCTCAGCCGCCAAACCCAAGTCATGGGTGATGAACAGCACTGCGGTTCCCAACGAATCGGTGAGCATCTGGAGATGATCAAGAATCTTCTTCTGCACGGTCACGTCAAGCGCGGAGGTCGGCTCGTCAGCGATCAGCAGTTCCGGACGGCATGCCAAGCCGATGGCGATGAGCGCACGCTGGCGCATACCACCGGAGAACTCGTGCGGATACTGGCGTGCACGAGTGGCGGCATCCGGCAGACCAGCCTCAGAAAGAAGACCTGCGATGCGGTCATCCATGGTGGAGCCGATTACATACTTCTTGGCGATGTACCAAGCGTCATCCTCGGCCACGCCGACCTTGATCAGGTCGTCGGCCACGCGCCAACGCGTTTCAGATCCTGGGACCCACTCCGACTCGAAGTACGCCACGGTCTTGTCGAAGTCGTCGCCGGTCTTACCGATCTTGGACAGCGCTTCCTTCGCCGCGGACAACAGCTCAGGAAGCTCCTTGGAGCCAAGGAAAGTTTCATCGTCGTTGCCTTTAAGTTCGACATCGGCATCGGCGAGAGCCTTCGACAGCGAGGAACGCTTCTCATGGGCGATATCCATATTGTTGGCGGCCAGAGCCTCCTTCACCTGGGTACCGATACGCCACACCGGGTTCAGGTTGCTCATCGGATCCTGCGGGACAAGACCCATCTTGTTGCCGCGCAACTTGTCGAAATCCCTCTGCTTGTAACCGGAGATTTCCTCGCCGTCAAGCTTGATGGATCCTCCGACCACATGGCCTGTGCCCGGAAGCAGACCAAGCACCGCCATAGCGGACGTGGACTTGCCGGAGCCGGACTCACCAACGATAGCCACCCACTGACCCGGGTATACGCTGAAAGAGGAGTTGCGAACCGCATGTACCGGCTGGCCATCATCAGTGGTGAAGTCGACCTGGAGGTTCTTGACTTCCAGCAGCGGACCGTTGGCACGTTGCATGGCCTCGAGCTTGTTTTCGGTATTCATTTCAGTCATCGAATATCCCTCACTTACACTCACGTACGGCTCTTCGGATCAAGCGCATCCTTCACGGCGTCACCCATCATGATGAAGGCAAGCACAGTGATGGCAAGTGCCGCGGACGGGTAGAACAGCACCATCGGATCGGTACGCAGAATGGACTGCGCATTGGAGATGTCGCCACCCCAGCTGACGGTAGTGGTCGGCAGACCCACACCAAGGAAGCTCAATGTTGCTTCCAACACGATGTATGTAGCCAGAGACGTTGTGCCCACCACAATGATCGGTGCCAAGGAATTCGGCAGAATGTGGCGGAACAGGTTACGCCACGGCGTGGAGCCAAGTGCGGTGGAAGCCGTATTGAACTCCAGATTCTTAGCTTCCATAACAGCGCCTCGCGCAATTCGCGCAACGGATGTCCAGCCGAATAACGTCATGACCAGAATAATCTTCCAAATGGAATCGTTGGTCTTGAACATCTGCAGCACCACGATGGCACCAAGCAAAATCGGCAAAGCCAGGAAAATATCGGTCAAACGGCTGAGAATGGTGTCGACCCAGCCTCCGAAGAAACCGCTCAACGCACCGATCAGCGTACCCAACAGCACCACCAGCACCGTAGCGAACACGCCGACGCTCAGCGAGGTACGAGTACCATGCACCACGCGGGAGTACACATCGCAGCCTTGCAGATCGAATCCGAAAGGATGTCCCTTCGAAGCCGGTTCCAAGGAGTTCTCAAGCGTGCAGTAGTTCGGATTCTGCTTGGTCATCACTCCTGGGAACAGCGCCACGAAGATAATGAACACAATAAGCACAGCGGAAATGATGAACATCGGGTTCTTGCGCAGGGTACGCCATGCGTCAGCCCAAAGGCTTGAAGCCGGTGCGGACTCATCTACCGAGTCAACGTCCTTAAGCGGCGTCTCCTCGAGAGGAGCAACATATCGTTCCTGTCCCGGAAGCGCGTGAGAAAGATTCGTCTCGTTCATATCAGTCATTGTTCAATCCTCCCAACTCACGCGTAGCGGATTCGCGGATCAAGCGCCGCATAGAGCATATCGACCAGCAGGTTGCACACTGCGAAGATCAGCATAAGCAGAGTCACAATGGACACCACCAGATTGCCTTCACCCTTGAGAATGCTTTGATAAGTCAGGTAACCAATGCCATGCACGTTGAAGATGGTTTCGGAAATCATGGCACCGCCCATCAGTGCGCCAAGATCCTGACCAAGGTAAGTGACGACAGGAATCATGGAGTTACGCAAAACGTGACGATTCATGACCGACCTGTTGTCCATGCCTTTGGCACGTGCGGTGCGCACATAGTCAAGCGCGATATTGGAAGAAATCTCCGAACGACTCAATCGGATGATATATGCCATAGACACAGATCCAAGCACCATTGCTGGCATCAGCAGGTCGATGAATCCTGGATTGGCACCGGCCGTAACTGGAAGCAGACGCAACTTCACGCCTAAGAAATACTGGGCAAGGAAGCCCGTGACGAAGGTCGGTACGGAGATGAGCAACAGAGAGATAATCAGGATCACGGTATCGCACCACTTGCCCTTGTTCAGGCCGGAAATCGCGCCGAAGATCACGCCGAACACGGCTTCGAACACGAAAGCCATCAGCGCAAGCTTGATGGTGACCGGGAATGCACGTCCGATCTGGTCGATGACCAGCTGACCGGAGAAAGTCTTGCCGAAGTCAAGAGTCAGCGCATTTTTCAGGAACAGCAAATACTGCACGATGAACGGTTTATCCAGATTGTATTCGGCACGAATCTGCGCGGCGACGGCCTCATTGACCGGCTTATCGCCAAACATCGCCTTAACCGGGTCGCCCGGCAACGCGAACACCAGGGCGTACACCAAAAGCGTCGTGCCGAGAACCACAGGGATCATCTGCAGAATGCGTCGCAGAAGATATCTGCCCATTGGTTTCTCCTTTTTTGCTTATTCATTGTCAACCTTTTTCAGATTATTACTCATAATCATCGGGGAAGGTTAACGATTTACCCCGCAAGTTTTGTGGCAACACGCAACAAACTGCTTTATATTGCAGTTTCATGGGAATCAGCTGGGAAAAATGCTTGGCTACCGGCATCTACCCCCTGACGCCTCTTGGCCACACTGATGTCACCCTGAAACGGTGCGTATTACATGGAAAGGAAGGAACGGATATGATCCGCCCCTTCCTGCAATTGGCTCAGCGAGATTCACTCACGAAGATCGGCTCACTTGCCGGACTTGGTCATGTTCTCGTAGACCGGCAGGTTCTGCCAGTTCATTTCGAAACCGGAAACGCCGGTAGCAGCCACACCGTAGGCGTTGGCGTAGTACAGCGGAACGGCCGGGAGATCGTTGAGCAGCACTTCCTGAGCCTGCTGGTACAGCTTATTGGCCTCATCGGTGGTCTGCGCGGCAGCAGCCTTGGAGCACAGGTCATCGAACTCCGAATTCTTGTAATCGCCATCGTTGGAACCATTGCCATCAGCGGCGGCGGAAGCGTAATTGGCCACCAGGTAGTTTTCGGCGGACGGATAATCCGGCTGCCAGCCGCTACGGAATGCGCCCTGAACCTTGCGATCGGACACGGCGGTACGGTAATCGTTGAAAGTCGGGTACGGGTTGGTGGCAGCCACTTCGGAACCAAGCGTGTTGTTGATGGAGTTCACCACAGCGGTGTAGGTGGTCTCGTGGCCACCGTCAGCGTTGTAAGCGAAGGTGAGCTTGTCATCGGAAGTCCACGGGCTGATGGCATTGGCCTTCTCCCAGAGTTCCTTGGCCTTCTTCTCGTTGTACTTCAGGTTGCCGACGCCCTTGAGGGAATCAGAGTAGCCCGGGGTCAGCGGAGAGGTAAAGTCAACGGCCGGAGTGCCGGTGCCGTTGAGCACCTTGTCGCAGATGTTCTCACGGTTGATGGCCATGGAGATGGCTTGACGACGCAGGGTGCCTTCTTCGGTACCAGCTTCGAAGTGCTTCAGGCTGGACGGAATGGTGAACTGCTGGATGACGGAACCGGCCTTGTTGTAGGCCTGCACGGTCTCATCGGTTTCGAAGGTCTTGGTGGCGGAGGCCGGCACGGATTCCATCACATCGAGGGCGCCGGACTGGATGTCGGCGTAGGCTGCGTCATCCTTGGTGTAGACCTTGAAGGTCACACCGTCGTTCTTCGGGGTTCGGTTGCCCTTGTAGTCAGGGTTCTTCACGAGCACGATCTCGTTGTCGTGATCCCAGGACTGGAACTTGTACGGACCGTTGCCGACTGGAGCCTCACCGAAGGCATCCGTGTCATCGTAGAAGGATTCCGGCAGCGGAGCGAATGCGGAATAGCCCACCTTGATGGCGAACACGGAATCAGACTTGTTCAGGTCGACGGTGAACTCGTGATCGTTGACGATCTTCAGACCTTCAAGCTGCTCGTCACCCTTGAGGTTGTCGGTGTCCTGCAGCGCGTCATAGCCCTTGATGGTGGAGAAGAAGGATGAGCCGACCATACCGTTCTTGGCGTTGGCCACGTAGCTCCAAGCCTTGGTGAAGGACTCGGCGGTCACATCGGTGCCGTCGGTGAACTTCCAGCCATCCTTGAGCTTGATGTCGTACTGGGTGGCGTCATCATTGGCGGTAATGGACTCAGCCACTTCGTTGGAAGCATTGCCTTTGGCGTCGAAGGAAATCAGACGGGAGAACAGCAGATCAACCGGCTTGCCACCACCGGTCTCGTTGGTGTTGCCCGGGATGAGCGGGTGCTGCGGTTCGGAATTGTATGCGGTGATGATGTTGGCACCTTCAGCGGCGGTGTCGCTGCCGTTGGAAGAGCCACAGCCGCTCAGCAGCATGCCAAAAGCGCACGCGGCGGCAGCGAAAGCCAGTGCTTTCTTCTTCATATAATCATTCTCCTATTCGATATCACATCGGGATTATCATCCCACAAACGGAAACGAGCCGACCTACTCACCGACGCATCTCTATTTGGCGATAGTGCACTATTCTTGCTCAATTGACGGACAACCTTTCCATGCAACCCAAAAAACGCACACCTTCCTTGACGACATGACGGCGGAAAACGTATGTTTTCCGCCGTCATGTCGAACAATGTATCCGAAGAATAAGTCAGCTCTTCGAAATCTCGTTATACACCGGAACGTTCTGCCAGTTCATGACGAAGTTCTTCACTCCGGATGCGGCAACGCCATTGGCATTGGAGTAATACAGCGGGATGGCAGGCAGATCGTTCAACAGAATCTCCTGAGCCTGCTGGTACAGCTTATTGGCCTCGTCGGTGGTCTGTGCGGCAGCAGCCTTGGAGCACAGGTCATCGAACTCCGGATTCTTGTAATCGCCATCGTTGGAACCATTGCCATCAGCAGCGTCAGAGGAATACAGCTGGTACAGGTAGTTTTCAGGAGACGGATAATCCGGCTGCCAAGCGGTACGGAACGCGCCGGTCATCTTGCGGCCGGTAACGTCGTTTCGGAATTCCTGGAAGGTCGGCACCGGGTTAGTGGTCACGTCGATATCGAGCGTGTTCTTCACGGAGTTCACCACGGCTTCAAAGATCGGCTTGGCTCCGCCGTCTGCATTATAGGAGAACGTAAGCTTGTCGTCGGAAGTCCACGGGCTGATGGCGTTGGCCTTCTCCCAGAGTTCCTTGGCCTTCTTTTTGTTGTACTTCAGATTCTCGTTGCCCTTGAGCGAATCGGAGTAGCCCGGAGTCTTCGGAGACGTGAATTCGACCGCTGGAGTTCCCAAACCATTCAGTACCTTGTCGCAGATGGCCTGACGGTCGATGGCCATGGACAACGCCTGTCGGCGCAACTGTCCTTCTTCGGTGGATGTCTTCCAATGTTCAAGATCCGACGGAATGGTGAACGTCTGAATCACGGAACCGGCCTTGTTGTATGGCACCACGGAGGAATCGGATTCGAAGGTCTTGCTGTCGGCGGACGGCACCGTATCCATCACATCAAGGTTGCCGGCCTGAACATCGGCATAGGCCGCGTTGGCATCCGTGTAGATCTTGAACGTCACACCGTCGTTATTCACCTTGCGATTGCCTTTGTAATCGGGATTCTTGACCAGCTTGATTTCCTTGTCATGGTCCCAGGAATCGAACTTGTACGGGCCATCGGAAACCGGCGACTCTCCGAAGGCCTTCGGATCCTTGTAGAAGGATTCCGGCATCGGATAGAATCCCGAATAACCCAGCTTGGTGGCGAACGCGGAATCCGACTGGCTCAGGTCGACGGTGAACTCGTGATCGTTGACGATCTTCAGACCTTCAAGCTGCTCGTCACCCTTGAGGTTGTCGGTGTCCTGCAGCGCGTCATAGCCCTTGATGGTGGAGAAGAAGGATGAGCCGACCATACCGTTCTTGGCGTTGGCCACGTAGCTCCAAGCCTTGGTGAAGGACTCGGCGGTCACATCGGTGCCGTCGGTGAACTTCCAGCCATCCTTGAGCTTGATGTCGTACTGGGTGGCGTCATCATTGGCGGTAATGGACTCAGCCACTTCATTCTGGGCCTTGCCATCCTTATCGAAAGACACCAACCCAGCGAACAGCAGATCGATAGGACGGCCACCGCCGGTTTCATTGGTGTTGCCCGGGATCAAGCCATTCTGCGGTTCGGAGTCAAATGCCGTAATGACATTCGATCCTTCAGTCGCGTTCCCAGACGTGGAAGACCCACAGCCGCCCAGCATCATGCCAAGCACACAGGCCGCCGCCGCAACGGCAAACACCTTGCTTTTCCTTATACTCATTATGTTTTCCCTCATTATTCGGATTACCGGTCGGTATTGTTTCCCCGTACCAGCTTCATCTAGGTAATACACCCTAAATCAAGAAGAAACACCAATTTCTGTTACAGGAATGTAACGAAATATCCATGGACCGCGACTACGCACGAGGAAATGCCTGACCGTATCGGGCTTTCAATTGTTCGATGGAGACATGCGTGTACCGTTGCGTGGTCTTCAGCGAGGAATGTCCCAAGAGCTCCTGCACCTCACGCAAATCCGCTCCCCCGTCAAGCATATGCGTGGCGGCACTGTGCCGCAGAGCATGAGGGCTAATGTCGGGAACGCCGGCATCACGCGCGCATTCGTGCACCACACGACGTACCATCCGCTGATCAATGCGTTTGCCTTGTCTCCCAAGAAACAGCGCAGCCGCGGACTGCTCCCCCACCAACAGGGGACGCCCATCATCCAGCCACCGACGTATCGCTTTTTGCGCCGGAGCGCCAAATGGCATGACTCGTTGTTTGTTGCCTTTGCCGGTCACTTTGACCGTTCGATTGGAAAAGACCACATCCGGCACATCAAGTCCCACCAGTTCAGCCACACGCATGCCCGTTGCATACAACAGTTCCAGCATTGCGGCGTCACGCAGCTCAATGGCCTGCTGCTTCATGGTCCGTTCCTTCGGCTGAGACGTTTCACCGTCCTCATCCACGCGTTCCATCAGCTGTTCAGCCTGTGATTCGCTGAGCACATCCGGCAACGTATCAGGTATTTTCGGGGTCATGAGCGCACAAGCCGGATCCGTCGTCGTCACGCCATGCTCATGCGTCCACGCGAAAAAACCACGTACCGCCACAGTTTTTCGGGCCATGCTGCTTTTCGCATGGTTTTTCGATGATTCCGCCATCCACATGCGAAGATCTTCGATGGTCACCTCGTTAAGATCCCTGCATCTAAGCCGCTCCAAGGCAAGCAGACATTCTTCGACATCGCCTCGGTATGCCTTCCGTGTGTTTTCACTCAATCCACGGTTGGCTTTCAGATATGTATCGAATGCCTCTACGCTCTCATCGAACAGCATGCCGATCAGCCTTTCCCGAGCTCAACAGCAAGCCCAAATCCATGAATTTCTTTCCATTATGTGTCCATTCTCCGATAGAAACCGAAATACCGGCACAACTTGAAAGGAGACCAACTATGCTGTCCAGTAGCGTTCGCTCAGCGAATCCGTCGATGATCGTCTATTCGAAGGGGAGATTATGCCGATTCCAAACGAAATTCCAGCAGGTGCACGCATTGTGGTGCGCACCTGCGAAGGTGTCGATCCAAAGGACCAGCGCATGAAATTCCGCGATTATGTCGGTCACGTACGTTCTTGGGACGGGCAGACATTGGAAATGACGCGCGATGCGGCAGCCAACGGTTCACGCCCGGAGCAACGTGTCAGCATTCCCGCCGACACCATCGTCACTGTCAAACCGGTTCCGGAACGTTCCATGACACGGCCGCGCCCATAGCGCGTCACACTGCGGAACGCACCTGTGCCATAGCTTGACGGTAACCGTCGAATCGCACGATATGCTCTCCCCTACGCGCCGACTCCAGAAGCATCTGCTGCCATCCGGTTTCGGGAATTGCCAGTTCGACCGTTTTGCAACGTTCTTCGAAGTCAGGTTCTTTGGCGAGAGCCTTGTATTCACGGAATGGCTGCCCTTGTATGAAGAAACGCGCCATCTCCTTGTCGTCACCGGCAGTGGGCGAGCCCTGTTGCGTGGTCATGCCGTGCAGCACGTTGGCCATAAGCGTCAACCGATTGGCCATATTACGCAGCAACGCTTCGACATTGGCGGCGTCCTCTTCCACCATTGCACGGGTACGGTTTGGATCGGTTAGCGCAACACGAGTCATGTCCCGCCATGAACCAGCGGCGAGCGCGGCTGCGATGTTCCGGTTGGGATTGGCCACCAGCTCGTTGATCATAGCTGTGGAAATGACGTGTGGCATGTGGGAAATCAGTGCCGCGCAACGATCGTGGGTCGCATCGTCAAGAACGATGAGTCGGTTGGAACAATGACCCACAATCATTGTCGCAACGGCGCGGAACCGCTGATACTCGGTGTTTTCATCTACGGTGATGGCCCAGAGCGCGCCATCGTAAAGCGTCGGATCCGACGATTCCCATCCGGACAGCTCATTGCCTGCCATGGGATGCGCGCCCACATAGCAATGTTCCAATCCAACGGCTTTAACCTGTTCCCGAACCATTGCTTTGACACTGCCGACATCGGTGAGCGTGGTAATGTCCGTATCGATCAGTGGCTTCAACGCACCCAGGATTTGCGGCATGGCCTTGAGCGGATTGCATAACACAAGCACGTCAGGTTTTGTGTCGGCAAGCGCGGCCAGTGTGGACACACATCGTATGCCGTCCGCTTTCGCAGTTTCATATGGACGATCGTTATGGTTCCATGCGATGACTTCACAGCCAGGATTAACGAGTCTGCGAGCCAGTGACCCTCCGATAAGACCAAGGCCTACGATTGCGATACGCTGCTTCACCACATCAGCTCCTTTCCGACCGTTTCGCTGTTCTGCCAATCATCTGGCAGATGCTGTTCGTCAAGCCGTACGCCTCCCTGCGGCAGCATCCATGAGGTGACTGGAGGATTGGGGCGTTCCCTTCGTGGGTATACGGCCAGAGTTTTGGCCCAGTCACCGTGTTCGGCGATTTCGACCAGCGCTCCATGGAAGCGTTGCTCCCATGGCGCCGCATCAAGCGTCGCGATAAAACTGTATGTGCCTGTGCGTCCTTTGATTGGCCGCGAGATGAAACTTGTCATATTGAGGCCTGCATCGCGGAATACGTCCAGCAGGTTCGCGAGTACGCCAGGACCTGTGACAAGCGGAATAAGCGTCAGCACGGATTCGTATTCCATATCAGCTTGCGAACGAGGCTGTTCCAACAGTTTTCCGGCTTCCTCGCGTGGTGCGAGCACAAGAAAATCAGTCTGTGCGCCTTGATAATCCTGCACGGCGGTACCGATGCGCGTCACATTGTAGAGTTCACCGCAAATACTTGGCCCGAAAGCTATTTCGTTTGCTTTGATATCGCGACATGCGGCAGCATTGGATGGCGCTGGAGTCGGTTCCAAATGGTGTTCCGCGATGAAACGTTTGCATTGCGCGAGACCATGCGCGTGTGCGGTAGCCACGGTGGCGTCTTCCGGATTGGATCCCGCACGCACATATGCGTCGAAAGTTACGTCGACGCCCACTCGCGCAAATCCGACTAGATCTTTGGCGTCGATGAGCGCGTCCAGATTCGGCACCACGTAACCTTCGACGTTGTTTTCCCATGCCACGACGCCCCATCCTTCGCCCCGCTGCGCGGCATCAAGGATTTGCGGTACGTCATCCGCAGCCACCAATTCGAATCCTTCCGGCTCAAGATGGGCCAGTGCCTGTGATGCATTGACTGCGGCCTGATGGGTGAAGGTGCCTTGCGGACCTAGATAGAACAGCTTTCGTGCGCTCATTCAACCCCATTCCTTATTCTTGGTGTTCCCCTGAACCTTACCTCATTGCCGTGGAATCGACTGCCGATTATTCCACCGGTTGGGCGTTATCAGATGTTTTACCCTCGTTCGTCTGCGTATCAGCAGCAAACGCACCATCACGCGTCTCCTTACGCGGAGGTGTGACGAACCAACGTTTCGGCAGCACCAGCATCACAACCGGAATAAGCACGACACCGTACAGCCACATGTATCCTGCCTGTTCACTGAAGAACGGCATGGGATCATCTCCACCGAATCCCACAGGAATCATGGCGTCTCCTCCCGGACCATACCCCGACATCACCGTCCAGACCACCAGAGAGGAGCCGATCAGGTACAATGCGAGGCCTGAGACACCGTCGCGTGATCGAGCTGACCATGTCGAAATGATCACCATGAGATAGGCGATCGCCAATCCGTAGGGAATATTCATGGATGCGCCCATGCGATGGGCCATGGTTCCCACTACTCCGACTATGATTCCGGAAACCAGATCGACGAGGAACCGTCCCCAAATCGGCAGACGGTATGACCATGGCATCAGTTGCGCATCGGGCGCCACGTCTTGATTCGACCCATACGTATCATGCGATTGCTTCATCTGTTGCATCATATCCCCTACTATCGCTCACCAACCTGAAAAGAAAAAGAGATACGCGAGGACACGTATCTCTTTTTCATGGAAGCAACAACAGAATCACTTGTTCTTCTGAACGTTATTCTGCTGAGCCGTCAAACGGAGAGCTCAGCGAGCTCACCGTAGGCGAAGTGAGCAAGCACACTACCGTGCTTGCGAAGCCGACAGAACAACGTGAAGAATCACTTGTTATTCTGAGCGTTGTTCTGTCGACGCTGCTTGGCGCGCCACTTGTACCAATCCTCACGGCTGAGAATAATCTTGCGCACACGGATGGATTCCGGAGTGACTTCCACGCACTCGTCCTCGTTGGCGAAGTCCAAGGACTCTTCGAGGCTCATCTTGATCGGCGGAGTCAGGGTTTCGAGCACATCTGCGGTGGAGGAACGCATGTTGGTCATATGCTTGGCCAGCGTGATGTTCACATCCAGCTCGTCAGGCTTGTTGTTCACGCCGACGACCTGGCCTTCGTACACCGGAGACTGCGGTTCGACGAAGAAGTTGCCACGTGCCTGCAGACGCTGCATGGCGTACGGAGTGGCGATACCCTTGCGATCGCAGACCATGGAACCGTTCTGGCGGGTCACGATCTGGCCAGCCCACGGAGCGTAGCCGGCGGAGATGGAGGATGCGATACCGGTGCCACGGGT
Source organism: uncultured Bifidobacterium sp. (assembly GCA_959028125.1). GTDB lineage: Bacteria > Actinomycetota > Actinomycetes > Actinomycetales > Bifidobacteriaceae > Bifidobacterium. The sequence continues at coordinate 83,003 of CAUFQQ010000002.1, forward strand.
GGCGGAAAGCAGTGCGGTGCGGAAGCCGATCAGACCACGGGACGGCACGGTGAACTGCAGACGAACCCAGCCAGTGCCATGGTTGGTCATGTTCTCCATACGGCCCTTACGGTCGGCGAGCAGCTGGGTGACCGTGCCCATGTACTCTTCCGGAACGTCGATGGTGGTGTTTTCCATCGGTTCGTTGATCACGCCGTCGATGGTCTTGGTGACCACCTGCGGGCGGCCGACGGTCAGCTCATAGCCTTCACGACGCATCTGTTCGGCAAGCACGGCCAAGGCGAGCTCGCCACGACCCTGGACTTCCCATGCATCCGGGCGTTCGGTCGGCAGCACCTTGATGGACACGTTGCCGATGAGTTCGCGGTCAAGGCGATCCTTGATCATGCGGGCGGTAAGCTTGTGGTCCTTGCCTTCGGTTCCGGCAAGCGGGGAATCGTTGATGCCGAAAGTCATGGAGATGGCCGGATCATCAACGTGGATCAGCGGCAGCGGACGCGGATCGGACGGATCAACGATGGTTTCGCCGATCATGATGTCATTCACGCCGGCGACTGCGACGATGTCGCCAGGACCCGCGGAATCGACCGGGGTGCGCTCAAGACCCTGCGTACGCAGCAGTTCGGAGACGCGGAAGTTTTCGACGGAGCCGTCCACACGGGACAGACCGTAGGTCTTGCCCTTTTCGAGAGTGCCGTTGTAGATACGCACCAAGCCGAGTCGACCCAGGAAATCAGAGGAATCGATGTTGGCGACGTGTGCCTGCAAAGGCGCGCCTTCCTCGTATTCCGGAGCCGGAATGTTCTTGATGATGGCTTCGAACAGCGGTTCGAGATCTTCGTTATCCGGCAGACCGCCATTCTCCGGCTGGTTTTCGGAAGCGTAGCCGGCCTTGGCCGCGCAGTAGATGACCGGCAGGTCGAACAGCGCATCCTCATCGAGATCGACACCCTCTTCGATAACGTCCTGAGCCAGGCCGAGCAGCAGGTCGGAGGATTCTCCAACGACCTCTTCGATACGTGCGTCCGGACGATCGGTCTTGTTCACGCACAGGATAACCGGCAGCTTAGCTTCCAAAGCCTTGCGCAGCACGAAGCGGGTCTGCGGCAGCGGGCCTTCGGATGCGTCGACGAGCAGCACGACGCCATCAACCATGGAGATGCCACGCTCGACCTCGCCGCCGAAATCGGCGTGACCAGGAGTATCGATGATGTTGAGGGTGATGCCTTCCGGATGGCCGTACTTGGCGGCCAGCGGACCGGTGTACTGCACAGCGGTGTTCTTGGCGAGGATGGTGATGCCCTTCTCACGTTCCAGATCATTGGAATCCATCACACGATCCGGAACTTCCTCACGTTCGTTGAACACGTGGGACTGTGCCAGCATGGCATTGACCAACGTGGTCTTGCCGTGATCGACGTGTGCCACAATCGCTACATTTCGAATATCGCCGCGAACCGCCATCGAAACCTCTCTTAGTATTGCTGTTCTCTTGCGTTACCGTTCGGTACATACTGGTTATCGGTACTTACAAATCCGTACTCCACACAAACCGAGCCAATCCTAGCGAACCATTACGACAGTTCCGGTCCCAGCGCTTTCGCCCACATACAAAGTTTGCGGTTGTCGAATCTCAACAACCGCAAACGTATGATCTCTTGGGACCACTCAAAATAATTCGTTAATCCTCAAGTTCCTTACCAGTGCGTTCCGGCAAGCACAACGCCGCAACGCAGGCCAGAATGAAGGCGACCGCGAAAACGATGAATGCCACCGCCTTGTTGCCACCGGACAGCGTCAGGAACCACGGCATGAGCAGCGGAGCTATGATGGCAGCCACTCGGCCACATGCCGCAGCAGCACCGGACGCAGCAGCGCGCAGGCGGGTCGGATAGATTTCCGGAGTCACCGCATACAGTACGCCCCACGCGCCAAGATTGGATGCGGACAACAACATGCCAAAGCCCAACACCGCCGCTACGGAACCCGCTTGCGAGAAAGCAAACGCGGCCACGGCCGACACGGCAAGGAACACGCTCAGCGTCTTCCTGCGGCCCCAGATCTCCACCAGCCATGCGGCCAGGAAGTATCCCGGCAACTGCGCGACGGCGATGGCCAGCGTATAGCCGAACGACTTGGTCAGCGAGCCAAACTGGTCGGCCAGCAGCGACGGCATCCATGTGAACGCTCCATAGTAGGAGAAGTTCACGAAGAACCACGTGGCCCAAATGGCTGCGGTGCGCGCGATGCACTTTTTGCCGAACAGTTCGCGGGTGTTGATCTTCGGCAGTGGTTTGCCCTTCGGGGAAGCCACTGGCTCGATGCCACCTGCCTGTTCGAAATAGCGTACGGCCTGTTCGGCTTCGTCCTCACGCCCCTTGGATTCCAGGAATCGCACGGATTCCGGAATATGAACACGCGTCACAATGGCATACAGCAGCGGCAACGCGCCAATGAGCAAAGCCCAGCGCCAACCCCAATCGCCGGTATTCGGAATCACAAAGTAGCCAATGCAGGCGGCGACAATCCAGCCGACAGCCCAGAAGGATTCCAACAGCACCGTCATACGACCGCGTTGTTTGGTCGGAGAGAATTCAGAAACCAGAGTGGAAGCCACTGGCAGTTCGGCGCCCAAACCAAGACCGATGATCAGACGAGCGATCAAAAGCGCGGCCAACGACCATGACAGTGCCATGCCGCCATTCGCCAAACCGAAAATCACCAGCGTCGCGGAAAAGACCGTTTTGCGGCCAACACGATCGGCTACAAAACCACCCAGCGCAGCACCGATCGCCATGCCGACGAAGCCGATGGACAGCACCCAGCTTTTCTCGGTTGGTGTCAGATTGAAATGCGGGTCAGCCGCGATGGCCGCCACAACGAAGGACACCAAGCCGACGTCCATGGCGTCGAAAGCCCAGCCGATACCGGACGCCACCAGAAGTTTCCTATGCGCTTTGTTAAACGGCAGGCGATCAAGACGCTCATTGCGTGTCAACGAACCCGACGAAGCAACCGATGCGGATTGCACGGATGTCATACTTCTTCCTCTCATACGAAACGACCATGCCTACAAGGCATGCCGAAAACCAGACAGAATCGTCTGAAAAGGAAACAATCCGAAAAGACGTCAGATCGTCGTCAACGCGGAAAGCACATCATCCTGCGTTTCCCGCACATCGAAATCATGGCGATCCCGAGCATCGCTCCATGTCGACTGTCGGAGCACATCCATGGTGTAGCGATACACCGTTGCCGGACGATTGCGTCCGACACGCAATTTGTCACCGGTGTCCTCCAGCTGCCCGGATGCGAGCATCTTACGGCGGAAATTCGCCAGATCGATGCTCTGACCGGCAACGGCCTCGTACACGTCATGCAGCTGGCTCAGCGTAAACCTCTCGCCTACCAATCTGGTGACGATCTGCGGATATTCGATTTTGCCACGAAGTCTGCTGAGGGCGTAGTCCACGATGTCGCCATGGTCAAATGCCAACTCAGGCAGATCATCCACAGGAAACCATTTGACATTGTCGTCGATACTCTGCCCGAGTTGCCCGTTAAGATCGTCGACCAACGCCCAATAGACGATGGATACCATCGGCAGCCCGCCGTGTGAGCGCGCCGGATCGCCGAATGTATACAGCTGTTCAAGATACCGTGGATGCAACGATGTCGTGGATTCCAGCGCAACGTAGGCAGATTGCTCCAGCGAGTGGTCAGCCCTCAAACCACCACCGGGCAACGCCCACTGGCCAAGAAAAGGCTGGCGCACGCGCCGGACCAGCGGTATCCACAAGGTGGATCCCGCACTGGTTCGAGCATGTTCCTGCGTTCCGTGGGAAGCTGGCCCCAAAGCGAGAATGACCACGGAAACGCCCACCTGCGGCGGCTGTTTGCGCCGTTCTGAGACATTGCCCATGATCATCGCGCCTCACCTCTCCGATCTTTTGTCGATTTGAATTGTTCCGGAATCACAGTGTAGCACTTATAGTCAACATGACTATAAGTGCAGTGTTTCACCACACCGCTTGAATTTCAACCCACGTATGCCCTTCAACGAAAAAGGCCCCACGAAGGAGCCCTATGCGTCTTATGCGACGATGCCCTGAGCAATCAGCTCTCGGGCAACCTCACGATATTCCTTCGCGGTCTTATGGTTCGGCGCATAAATGGTGATAGGCGCGGCCGCAACCGTGGAATCCGGAAGTTTGATGGAACGTGAGATGACTGAATGGAAGACCTTGCCTTGGAATGCCTCATAAATACGCTGCAACACTTCATCGCAATGCAAGGTATGCGTGAACATGGTGACGAGCACTCCGTACACTTCCAGACTCGGATTGATGCGGGATTGTACTTTTTCGATGGACTGCATCAACAAGGCCACGCCTCGCAGTGCGAAGAACTCAGCAGCCACGGGAATGATCACGCCATCGGCAGCGGTCAGCGCATTCACCGTAAGCAAACCCAGAGAAGGCTGGCAATCGACGATGATCACATCGTATTCATCCTTGACCTGACGCAACACGCCAGCCAGCACCTGCTCGCGCCCAACTTCGGTGACCAACTGCACTTCAGCGGCGGACAGATCAATGTTGGCCGGCATGATATCGAGATTCTCGAAATCGGTATGTCGAATCACATCATGCACATCCATGCGAGGATTGAACAGTGCGGTGTACACCGTATCTTCCACGGTATTGGCGTTGATGCCCAACCCCACCGTGGCCGCACCCTGCGGGTCGAAATCGACGATAAGCACGCGACGCCCATACTGGCTCAATGCACCAGCGATATTGATGGAACTGGTGGTCTTGCCGACGCCACCTTTCTGGTTGCACATGGCGATGATCCTCGCCGGACCGTGCGTCTGCAGCGGCTCCGGAGCGGGAAACGTCTCATAATCACGTCCAAGCAAATCCGTAGGCATACCGTTTACCTTACCAACATCCTTGTGTCAATTTTCACTGTAATCCATGCTAGTCCATTGTCACCGTTCAAAACGGCAGCAACACCATCATCTGGCGCGCGGATGAGACATCAGATATGTCTCAATCAGGTTTTCAGGACTGATATGCGTGTAAATCTGTGTGGTGGTAACGCTTGCATGACCAAGCAGCTCCTGCACGGTACGCACATCGGCACCGCCCTGAATAAGGTGCGTGGCGAAAGAGTGCCGCAAGGTGTGAGGATGCAGCGGCTTATCGATGTGCGCACGCTCCCCCGCTCCCCTGATGATTTCCCAAACCGACTGTCGCGACAATCTTTTTCCTCGTTTATTCAGAAATAGGGCACGCCGTTCCACGGGACCTTTCGATTTGGATTCCAGCTTAGGACGCCCCGCATGCAAATACCGGATGATCGCTTCGCACGCATAGCTGCCGACGGGAACCAGCCGCTGCTTAGAGCCTTTGCCCATAAGCCTTGCGATTCTGCCGTCCACATCGACATCATCGAGATTCGCACCGCACGCCTCCGACACACGGGCACCGGTCGCATACATGAATTCAAGCAATGCCTTGTCACGCAACATCACCGGATCATCGGGAAACTCCGACACGGCACCATCATGCTCTCTGTTTTGAGAAACGGGGATAGAGTCCAGCAGTCTAGCCACCTCATCAACGGTCAGCACATCGGGAAGCGTGCTCACGCCCTTAGGGGCCTTTACCTGCGCGGACACATCATCGACAACAATATGTTCGTTCACTGCGAAACGATGAAGCGCATGAATGCTGGCCAACCGGCGTGCCTTGCTTCGAGATGACTCTCCCGACTCGTCAAGGAAGACGATATAACGTTCCACATCCTGTGTCGTCACGGCCGCGATACTGCCAACGCCTTGGTCGGCAAGCCACTGACGATACTTCTTCAAATCGGCGCCATACGCCGACACCGTCGCCTTCGACAGTCCTCGTTCAACGTCGATATGAGCGAGGAATTGCCGAATTGTCCGTTCGAAATCGTCCATCACCCTCCTTCCAGCAGATCCCATCCGGCTCATCGTATACCACTGAGCGGTCCCTTACCATAGGTCAAACGAGCCCTGCCATGCAACGCAGGAACCCCCGCCCATTGCTGGAGCGAGGGTTCCTGTCAATCACGCTGAATCAGCGAAGAAGCTCAGGCTTCCTTCGGAGCATTCACATCAGCCGGAAGAGCGGCCTTAGCCTGCTCGACGATGGCCTTGAAGGTCTCCGGATCAGAGATGGCCAGCTCGGCGAGAGCGCGACGATCCAGTTCGATGCCAGCGAGGTGCAGGCCCTGGATGAAGCGGTTGTAGGTGATGCCCTCAGCGCGGACAGCAGCATTGATGCGCTGGATCCACAGCTTGCGGAAGTCGCCCTTGCGAGCCTTACGATCGCGGAAGTTGTAAGTAAAGGAGTGAAGCAGCTGCTCCTTGGCCTTACGGTACAGACGGGAGCGCTGGCCGCGGTAGCCGGAAGCCCTCTCGAGAACGACGCGACGCTTCTTGTGGGCGTTTACTGCGCGCTTGACACGTGCCATATTTGATTCCTCAGCTTTCTATTAAGTCTTCTTATTCGCTCTCGCTATACTCAGCGACCGAGCAGCTTCTTCATGTTCTTGCTCTGGGAAGTAGCCAGAACGCCGTCGGCCTTCAGTGCGCGACGCTTACGAGCGGATTTGTGCTCGAGGTTGTGGCGCATTGCGGAGCCAGCGTGCATCAGCTTGCCGGAACCGGTCACGCGGACGCGCTTGGAAGCGGCGGAATTAGTTTTCATCTTCGGCATTGCTGCCCTCCTTGTTTATTACTTCGTTTCGGAAGTCTTCGGTTTGTCGGATGCCACTGCAGCCTTGGCTTCGGCCGCCGCCTGAGCTTGGGCTTCCTGCTTGGCCGCCAGACGTGCAGCCTGACGGGCCTGACGCTCGGCACGGGACTGATCACCACGACGACGTTGCTCGGACTGGGTGTGAACCTTCTTGCCCTTCGGTGCGAGCGTCATGATGATATTGCGGCCTTCCTGCTTCGGAGCGAATTCGACGGTGCCGTATTCCTCCACTTCGCTGGCGAGACGCTGCAAGAGCTCGACGCCACCGATCGGACGGGACTGCTCGCGACCGCGCAGCATGATGGTGACCTTGACCTTGTCTCCACCGTTCAGGAAGCGCACAACATGGCCCTTCTTGACTTCGAAGTCATGGTCGTCGATCTTTAGACGGAAGCGAATTTCCTTGATTTCCGCAGTGCTCTGGTTACGACGAGCCTCACGAGCCTTGATCTTCTCGTTGTACTTGTACTTGCCGTAATCGATGAGCTTGGCAACCGGAGGCTTCGCGTTGGGCGCCACCTCGACGAGATCGAGGTTCGCTTCCTTTGCCAGGTTCAGTGCGACGGAAGTCGCGATGACTCCCACCTGTTCGCCGTTCGGGCCGATCAGACGCACCTGGGAGACGCGAATCTCGTCGTTAATGCGTGGTTCGTCGCTGATGATGACTCCAATCCTCATGTTCCATTCGACGGAATGCTCCCGGATTGGCAGTTTTTCAAAGTCTCGCATGTTCACGGCAAGCCAAGACGCCCAATTCGAAGGCGCAACAAAGAGCCATACCACAGCTCTTCCACTGCCGTTTCATACGGCACCATGAGGCTTATGCCTGAACCCGAGGCCCTGAAAGGCTTCCAGGTGGGGACATCCCGCTTTCTTGATTTCTCAAGCCTTGTAGATAATACCACACACCGCGACCACAGCGTGTCGCATAATGAAACCTTCTGAAACATCTTCTTTAATCATTCCAACGCCATATTACACTGACCCCATATGACAGATAATTCCAACACATGCGTGATTTTCGCGGCTGGCGAATACTACAGCGATACCCCCATCGTTCCGTCTGGAGCATTCATTATCGCGGCGGACGGAGGGCTTGACCATGCACGCGCACTTGATATGTCGCCTGACGTGGTGGTGGGCGATTTCGATTCGCTTACTGGAGAACGTCCGACACAGGGTGAACACACCATTGCCCTACCTCCAGAAAAAGACGATCCAGACCTTCTGTCGGCACTAAAAATCGGCTGGTCACACCATGCGCGGCTTTTCCATATATATGGCGCGCTCGGCGGACGAATCGATCACACCATATCCAATATCCAACTGATGGCATTGCTGGCTCAGCATGGTGCAGTAGGTTTTCTGCACGGGAACGGCTCCATTGTGACCGCGATTTGCGATGGAGCACTCGATTTCGGCGAGAACAACGTCGAACCAGGACGTATGGTTTCCGTATTCTCTCATTCCGACACCTCTCTTGGCGTGAGCGAACGTGGACTGAAATACGAGATAGATGACATGACGATGACCAGCACACGCGTCAACGGCGTCAGTAACGAATTCCTCAACGGAGCCGCCGCCCATATCGGCGTCGAACATGGCACCTTGGTGGTGACTTTCCCTTCGGAAGCCCCACTACCAGCAGTCTCTTGGCACCACACATTTGAGGGTGACCTCGGATCGTTGGACACCAAAGTATCTTCAGCGCTTGCCAAGCACGAACGCCAATCCCACTAATCGCAAAGCGAAGAAAATCACCTTCGTCTATCACGTTTATCTCGAAAAGATGATGTGAGCGCTCACGGAAAAATAGACGTTTTCTGAAACACACGCGCGAGTGCGTTGCCTTAAGTACAGGTGACGCACTAAAGTGGGTGACGTTGGTAAACAATGGCTTCTGTGTGCCCAGCACACGCGTGGCCTACCCTAAAGGGAGAATTACATGACAGTTAAGATTGGTATTAACGGCTTTGGTCGTATCGGTCGTCTGGCTTTCCGCCGCATCTTCGAGCTGCAGGCTCGTGGCGGCCAGGCCGGTGACATTGAGGTCGCTGCAATCAACGATCTGACCACCCCGTCCATGCTGGCCTACCTGCTGAAGTACGACAGCACCCACGGCACCTTCCGTCATGACGATGGCACCCCGGTTGAGGTCACCTCCACCGAAGATTCCATCGTGGTCGACGGCAAGGAATACAAGGTTTACGCCGAGAAGGATGCCAACAACATCCCGTGGGTCAAGAACGATGGCGTTGAGTTCGTGCTCGAGTGCACCGGCTTCTACACCTCCGCTGAGAAGTCCCAGGCTCACATCAACGCTGGCGCCAAGAAGGTCCTGATCTCCGCTCCGGCCAAGGACGAGACCACCCCGACCGTCGTCTTCGGCGTGAACCACGAGATCCTGAAGGCTTCCGACGTGATCGTGTCCGCCGGCTCCTGCACCACCAACTCCATGGCCGCCATGGTCAAGCTGCTGGACGAGAACTGGGGCATCAAGGCTGGCTTCATGACCACCATCCACGCCTATACCGGCACCCAGATGATCCTCGACGGCCCGCGCTTCCCGAAGGCTCGCAACAACCGAGCCGCCGCCATCAACACCATTCCTCATTCCACTGGCGCCGCCAAGGCCATCGGCAAGGTCGTTCCGTCCGTGAACGGCAAGCTGCAGGGCCACGCCCAGCGCATCCAGGTTCCGGATGGCTCCGTCACCGAGCTGACCACCGTCCTGAACAAGGAAGTCACCGCTGACGAGATCAACGCCGCATTCAAGGCTGCCTTCTCCTCCACCGACTTCTATGGCTACAACGAGGATGGCATCGTGTCTTCCGACATCATCGGAGACACCCACGGTGGCGTGTTCGATCCGACCCAGACCGACGTCAACACCGTTGACGGCGTGACCATGGCTCGTACCGTTTCTTGGTACGACAACGAGTACGGCTTCACCTGCAACATGGTGCGCACCCTGCTGTACTTCGCTGAGATCTCCGAGTGAACCATAGCGGAGCAATCCGCACAGTTCGCTAAGTAGAACTTGGTACAAGGGCTTTCGTCTCACGGCGAAAGCCCTTTTGCTAACCGACACAAATACGTTTTAGAGTGAATCGATATGGGCAAGAAAAAGCATGAGAAGGGCGCCGGCTCCACGCCGGCAACAGTGCAACTCGAACAAGCGGGAATCCCATTCAAAACATACGAATACGCACATTCGAACGACCATATGGATGACGGTTATGGGGTTGAGGCCGCCACCAAACTGGGCTTCGATGAACATCAGGTATTCAAAACGCTTATGGCCGACACCGGCTCCGAACGTGTGGTGGGCGTGGTTCCAGTAAGCGGGCACATGGATCTGAAGGCGCTGGCCGCAGCAGTCGGAGCCAAGAAAGCAGCTATGGCCGATCCAAAAGTCGCCATGCGCGAATCCGGGTATGTGGTGGGAGGCATCTCACCACTCGGTCAACGCACGCATCACAAAACCGTGCTCGACGAAAGCGCGCTGCAATATGGCGAAATACTACTGTCGGGAGGCAAACGCGGCTTTTCGATCGGCATCAATCCCAATGATCTGCTCAAGGTGCTTGACGGCATAGCCGCACCTATCGGCACCTGGTAATCACCGGTAATAGAAGCCGGTCAGCAGGCTGGTTTCTTACGAAGCTCACTGGGGAGCACGAAATGCATGTTCTCCTTGATGGTTTCGATGGTGGTCACATCATCGAAACCACGCTGTTCCAGCGCTTCGATAACGCCTGACACCAGTTCGTCAGGCACGGATGCTCCCGACGAAATCCCCACGGATTCAACGCCTTCAAACCACGCAGGATCAAGCTCGGACGCATCATCCACGCGGTAGGCCTTTCCGTGAGGACCATTCGGCACGCCATCGAAACGCGTGTTCAGCCCCTCCTGCGCAACCTCCATCAGACGAACGGAATTCGACGAATTCGCCGAACCAACGATCACCACGCAATCAGACTGCTCGGCAACCAACTTGACCGCGGCCTGCCGATTCGATGTGGCATAGCAGATATCGGAATTCGGAGGCATCTCAAGCCAGGGGAAACGCTCTTTCAACGCAGCGATCGTGCCCGCCGTCTCATCCACGCTCAATGTGGTCTGCGAAAGCAGCACCAATTTCGCATCCGAAGAAAACTCGAGCGAATCGACATCCGATTCATGTTCGATGAGGTGCACATGTTCCGGGGATTCACCGACCACGCCAACGGCTTCATCATGGCCGTTGTGTCCGATGTAGATGATCTCATACCCTTCTTTGACGAAACGCAACACTTCACGGTGCACTTTGCTCACCAAAGGGCATGTAGCATCAACGACATGCATGCCCCGAGCTGAAGCTTCAGCCTTCACCTCAGGAGACACGCCGTGTGCAGAAAAGACAATCGGAATTCCCGCGGAAGCCGCGGCATCGGGAACCTCATCCAATTCCTGTACGAACACCGCACCCTGAGCCGACAATTCCTCAACGACATGCTTGTTGTGCACAATCTGACGGCGTACATACACCGGCGGCAGACCATCATTGCGAGACGTATTGGCAGCTTTGAGAATCGTCTGCACAGTCAGAATCGCCCTGTCGACGCCCGCGCAAAAGCCACGTGGATCCGCCAGTACGATACGCTTGGTCATGATGGCCGCCTTTCGTCACTTCGTGAAAACCTCATCAATACTAAAGCATGGGCGGCACGCCGGAGAAACGGCATCGCCATACGGCATAAAACAGGTAGACTGTGGTGTTAGCGGTAACGCTACCGTTACCGGAACATATCCAACGGCACTATGGAGTGACTATGACCTGCATCAATCTGCCTGCCCGCACCGGACAGCAATTCTCCATCTCCCATGGCGACTATGAAGCCGTCATCACCGAACTCGGCGCAACGATGCGCAAGCTGACCTATAAGGGCGAAGATCTGACGGTCGCCCTTGGTCCGGACGATCTGGTGACCTGCTGCCACGGCCAGATCCTCATTCCGTTCCCGAATCGCATCGAGGGTGGCGAGTACACGTTCGAAGGCAAGACCTATTCGCTGCCGATCGATGAGCATGACCGCAACACCGCCATCCATGGCTACGGATACCGCTCGTTCTGGAAGCTGATTTCGCTTGCCGAAGACGCAGTGACCCTCGCCTGGCGTTCCCCCAACATGGTCGGCTACCCGTTTGATCTATATGTCACCGCCACGTACAGCCTCGCCGACGACGGCATGCATCTGACCGTCAGCGCCTACAATAACGGCGACACGAACGCGCCGTGGGCTTTGGCCATTCACCCGTGGCTTGCCAACAGCCTCAACGGCTATGGCGACGAAATCGACGAGCACAACGCCAAGTGCAGCCTTACGCTACCGGCTCGCACGCATGTCACCGTAGATGAAAACCTCATTCCGACCGGCACCGAGCCGGTTGACGGCACCAAATACGACCTGCGCGAAGACACCCTACTTACCGAGCAGCCGTTCGACGATGCATGGACCGATCTGGAGCATGCCGAAGACGGTTCCGTCACGGCAGTGTTCACCCGCGCCGATGGCAAGAAGGTCCGTGTTGGCGGCGATGAAACCATCACTTCGTTCCAGGTGTGCACCGGTACCAAGTTCCCCGCATTCCAGCATCCTGCCGGCGTTGCCGTGGAGCCACAGACCGCCTACGCCAACGCGTTCAACACAGGCAACGAGCTGATCGTGATCAAGCCGGGCGAAACCACCTGCACCTCGCTGTTCCTCGGTATGGCCGAGTAAACATGCGAGTGAGCGTGATCGAGTGATCCAGTCGGTTAAACCGGCTGATTCCGGTCATATAAAAACCCGACGGATAAGTCTAAGTGGCCACCTATCGAACACCGGATTTGGCAAACGTCTCGCTCGTGTGCGATAATCCCGAAGGCTTATTAATCGTAAGTAAAGGAGTCCAATCATGGGCATGCGCGGACGTAAGCGCAAGGATCGTCGTAAGAAGGCCGCCAATCACGGCAAGCGTCCAAACGCCTGATCCCTGCCAGCGTGAATAACGCTACAGAGCATCGAAAACCCCGCTGAATCGTTATGATCGGCGGGGTTTTCCCATACTCTCATCGGCTTGCTCACCGCTCTCCACAACAATGGTCGAGCGTTGCCTCAAGGCGGTCGATAAGACTCTGCGGGGCATGCTGCGGACGCAAATACGCACGCATGGCCGCGATCAATGCCCGTTCACGCTCGTCGCAGCAACGTTCGGGGTCGAAACAACCACCGGAGGTGCTAACGCGCACGCTGGCATGCGTCACCTGTGTCACAGTGCCGTCCTCGCTGGTGGCGACAGTGGTGACATGCCGTTCGATCGATTCACTCATGCTCTGCCCTTCCCTGCCGTGGCATAGCCACGTTCCTTCGCATAGTTGGCAAGTTCTCGTTTCAACTGCGTACGCGCGCGATTGAGACGACTCATCACCGTACCGATTTTCACACCCTGTTCGTCAGCTACCTGCTGGTATGATTTGCCGTCGATAGCAGCACCGATGAACACCTGACGGCGTTCCGGCGAAAGCTTGGCGAGCGCCGCCATGATTTCTTCAGGCGCGTAAGCGTCCAAATATTCCTGTTCCGCCGATTTAAGCTCTTCCGGTGAATGCTCGGAAGCCGAATAGATGTCCCAATCGTCGTATTCGCCGGTGGAATCGTTGGCTCGCTGCGGTCTGCGCTTGGCTTTGGCGTATTGGTTGAAGTAGGCGTTGCGCTCGATGGTCGTCATCCATGCGGCGAAATTCGTTCCCTCCTGAAAGGAGTCGAACGCCTTGAACCCCCGTTCGAAAGTATCCTGCACCAAATCTTGGGCGTCGTCGGGATCGTTGGTCAGCTTCATCGCCTGCCGGTACAACGCATCAACCACAGGCATGGCAAGTTTTTCAAAACGCGCCCTTTTGCTTGCCATGGTTTCCGTTCGTACTTCAGTCACAGCTTCATTGTAACCACATCGACTTCCACATGCCATGCACATAGCTGAAGGTAGAATGACTGTTCGGTATCCGAAGAACAGGGAGAACACGAAATATGGCTTTGACTCTGGCATCAGCAGCACGTCTGCTCAGCGAGCATGGATTGCTGCGCGAAATCATCCAAGGAGACGCCTGGACGCTTGACGCGCAGACCGTCAACGGATTCGACAAGCCATTCGGTTCAATCACCTACGACACCAGGCAGGTCGTATCTGGCACGCTCCTATGCTGCAAAGGCCGTTTCAAAGCGGAATATCTCGATGGCATCGATAATCGTGGTCTTGCCGCATACGTTGCGGAAAACGACTTCTCCGCGGCGACGAAAGCTCCGGGACTCATCGTGAATGACGCGCGCAAAGCCATGAGTCTGCTGTCCGCGGCATTCTATGGGCACCCGCAGGGCCAGCTGAAAGTCGTCGGCATTACCGGAACCAAGGGAAAAACCACTACCGCCTACCTCACCCAAGCCATGCTCAACGGCTGCTCCGGCGGCAAATGCGCATTGTTCTCCTCCGTCGATAATTGCCTTGACGGACATACCTATGTCGAGTCCGATTTGACCACCCCGGAGTCCATGGATGCGTTCCGTATGATGCGCGAAGCCGCTGATAACGGCATGGAATACCTGGTTATGGAGGTTTCGTCGCAGGCCTACAAAGTTGATCGTGTTTTCGGAATTACCTTCGACGTCGCCGCATTCCTCAATATCAGCCCGGACCATATCAGCCCCATCGAGCATCCGACATTCGAGGATTACTTCCACTGCAAACGTCAGATTGTGAAGAATTGCCGTTCCTTGGTTCTCGGCACGGCATGCGCACATGCCGATCTTATTCGTCAGGATGCTGCAATCGCCGATATTCCCGTCACCGCGTTCGCTCTTGGCGAAGCATCGGCCGCGGATGTGATCGCATGGCCGGAATCCGCCGACCATAGCCGATTCGCCATTGCGGTGGAAGGTGAGCAGATCGGCTCGATCAGCCTGCAGTTGGATGGTGATTTCAATTATGCGAATGCCGCCGCAGCCATTGCCATTGCGCATGCCGTTGGATTCGATTTCCACGAGACCACCGCGAAGGAAGCGCTGCGCAATATGGAACCGGTACGTATCGCCGGTCGTATGGAGCATTTCCACGATACGAAGTCGAACACCATCGCCATCGTCGATTATGCGCACAATTATGCTTCCGTAACGGCGTTGCTCGACTATGTCGACCAACGCTACGGCAAGGACGATCCTGAAGTCACGCTGGTCACTGGATCCGCAGGCAATAAAGCGTACGATCGCAGATCGGAAATCGTCAGGGCCGCGCAGAACCGCGTCAACCATCTGATTCTCACCTTCGAAGACACGGATGACGAGCCTGTGGAACACGTCTGCCAAGACATGCTCGACAGTGTCACCAATCCCGATCTGGATGCGAGGATCATTCTCGACCGTACGAAAGCGGTGGAGTCGACCGTAGCAATTGACCGCAAGAATCCCAACCGCCTCCATATCATCCTTATCATCGGCAAAGGCAACGAGCGCTGGTTCAAAGACCACGGCAGTCATATTCCCTTCGAAGGCGACGACCACATTGTGAAACGTATTTTTGGACTTGCCTGACCTGCAGCAACAGCCAACCATCATCGAGTAATCACCAACCATAAGGAACAATCCAACAATCATGATCACTCTTGAATTCACCGACGCAGTCACCATGGAACAGCAGGCTGTGCAGGCGGGTCTTACCCTGCCCATCGAACAGACCGCAGTGTGGGCCAAATACCAGAACACCATTGACGGACGTACGCCGTGGGGTGCGTATGTGGTGAAGCAGGACGGCGCTCCAATCGCATTCATCGCACTCATCGATTACGAAACCCATGGCTACCACTATTTGAGGTCCGTTCATGGTCCGGCTTGGCTTGACAAGCCTTCCGCGCAGCTGGAAGCACAGGTTCGTGACCTGCTTGTTGAGGACGTACGCAAACGCGATAAAAACGTTGTGTTCCTGCGTATCGACTTGTGGAATTTCGAGGGCTCGTTCCCGGTGCTTTCCACCGTTCCTTACAACGAGACCGTGTATGTGGACATCACCGGTGGCGATGAGGCGATTCTTACACGTATGAAGAAGCGTGGCCGCCGCGACGTGCGTAAGGCGTTGAGGGAGAGCCCCGCCGTTTGCGCCGATGAGACCGCGCAGGCGATGGCTGATTTTTCCGAATACTACGAGGTCATGGTTGACACCGCCAACCGTGACGGATTCTCCCCCGCTCCGATGAGCGACTATGTCGATATGATCAGCAATCTTGGTCCTGATCATGCGCGCGTATTCGCGGCACGTATCGACGGCAAGGTCGTGGCATGGTCCATCGTCACCATCAACGGCGATCACGCGGTCTATTACTATGCTTGCATGCGTACGGAAATCATGCGCCAGCATGTTCCCGACAAACTGATTTACGTTGTATGCTGCACGCTTGGAGAGCAGGGCTGCACAGTGCTTGATTTGATGGGCATCGGCAACGATTTCGCGCCTTCATTGAAGAGTCTGAACGGATTCAAGACGAAATTCTCCGAGAATATCGGACAGGTTTCTGCGGGTCGCGACGTACCGATCAAGAAGGCATTCTATCGTTCGCTCACGCTGCTGCAGTCGCTGCGTCGCAAACTGCGCAAGTAATAATCACGCCTCACGACGGATAGCGCGAAATATCGTACGAAGGAGGATGCAGCGAATCGATATCGCCGCATCCTCCTTTGCATTGCATCACAGATCGTTGGATCGATGGATCGTCAGCAACAACCGACGATCCATCATCGCCATGCATATATGCGATTACCGCATATCTTCAGAAGATGCAGCATCCGCATGCTCAACTTCGGGAGCATCAGCATCTTCATCTTCAGCAAGATCCGGACCGACACTGCCGAAATCGTTGATATCGAAATCAGGATTGGCATCGGATTCGAAATCGAGATCCGCCTCGTCCTGATCCTTACGCGGTTCCGGCTCAACAGCCTCCTGGAAGACACGTTCCGACTTCGGCTTCTTCAAATCGGGATTGACCTTCTCTTCCAGCATGAGACGCGCATCGCCAGCCGTAGTGAAGCTACCGCAAATCAGCACACCGTGACCATAGCCAACACCAAGCTCATCATCGGCGTCAACCATATTAACAGCCTCCTGAATGGCATCCGGCAGTTCAGGAACACACGTAACCCTTTCCGCACCAAACACGCGTTCAGCAACCGTTTTCAGGTCTTCCGCGGGCATCACACGATCACGCCACGAGTTTTCAGTGACAACCACATGGCTCAGCAATGGTTCGAGCACGCCCAAATACTCTTCGACCTGCTTGTCTCCCATCATGGCGATCACGCCGACGAGTTGCTGGAAATCGTAATTTTCCTCAATCGCGGCACGCAACGATTCTGCCGCATTCACATTATGCCCGCCATCCAGAATGATCGTTGGCGATGTGCGAATCTGCTCGATGCGGCCTGGAATCCTCACCGTGCTCAACGCCTCAGCCACAAGATCACCGTCAAGCGCACCGTTGACGGGAATCACCACTTCCGCCGCGCACAGGGCCGCGAGCGCATTATGGGCCTGATGTTCGCCGAATTTGGCGATCGGCACTTCCGCGTACGTGCCATTCGGCGTACGCAGGGTCGCAACCTGACCGCCGACTGCCGGAATGCGGGTCACAACTTCCGCTTCGATGCCATCCCTCACCAGATTGGCATGGTTCTGCCTCGCCGCTTCCTCGATAATCGGCATGACGGCCTCTTCATGCGGTTGACGCCCGATGACCGCGGTGCAGCCCGGCTTGATAATGCCGACTTTTTCGGATGCGATCTGTTCCACGGTATTGCCAAGCCATGCCATATGATCCATGTCGATCGGTCCGATAATGGCCGCATCGGCATCGAGCACGTTGGTGGCATCCCAGCGGCCGCCCATACCGACCTCCACGATGGCCACATCGACCGGAGCGTCGGCGAACTTCCAGATGGCCATGGCGGTGAGCACTTCGAAGAAGCTCATTTTTGGCTTGTCGAGTTCTTCCATCTTCATGTCGACCATGGCTACAAGGTCTTTGATTTGATCCCAGGTATCAACGAAATCGTCGTCGGAAAGCTGCTGGCCGTCGATGGCGATGCGCTCGTTGACATGTTCAAGATGCGGTGACGTGTATAAACCGGTTCGCATGCCGTAGGCACGGCAGATCGCCTCGGCCATGCGCGCGGTAGATCCTTTGCCGTTGGTTCCGGTGATGTGAATCACACGGAACGACTGCTCGGGATGTCCCATGATGTCGAGGATCATCTTCATGCGTTGCAGGTCAAGATTGGTGGTATTGCGCTCTGATGGGCGGCTCATGATGTCGCGTTCGACGTCGATCATGCTTTCATTGTTGCGATTCGGATGTTCGAATGACATATTCTTTCGGATTCCTCCCCTACCTTGGGATTGCTCACTCAATCTCCCTTATTCTATGTGCTTGCATGAACGTTGCGCGGCGCAAAAAGTTATAGGATGGTTTGCGGTAATTGCGTAAGCATGGACGACCATATTCAGGAGATGTGATGAACGAAGTCATTACCGATAAAGACAAGGAGTATGAAGCCATGGAGCAGTCCAGCGCTCCCGGCCCTGATCAGGCGATGAGCGACCGTGTGAACAATCGTTCGCTGCGCCCGCGTTCCGAGGCGTTCAAGGAGTTCATGACCACCGGTTGGGATGATAATGAGCCGGTTATTGAACCGTTGGAGTCTTCCCATTACATTCAGGCTCGTCTTGACACGCTGGGTAAGGCTTTTCCCGGAGAGCGTATTGTGATCCCGGCCGGTCAGCCGAAGGTGCGCAACAACGACTGCGATTATGCGTTCCGTCCGGATACGACGTTTTCGTATTACACCGGTTTGGGTGAAGACTACGAAGCCGGTGCAGTGCTGGTGTTGAATCCGGTTGATCCTGATTCTCCGGAGGCTGCGGCCGGCAAGACGCATGTGCCGGAATTGTTTGTGGCTCCGCGTGCGAACCATTACACGCAGGACTTTTTCATGAATGCCCATTATGGCGAATATTGGGTTGGACCTCGTGCCGGCTTGCAGGAGATGACTGCAATGACCGGTATTGAGACCAATGACATTGCGCAGTTGGCTGACGCACTGAGCAAGGATGTCGGTTCTGAAGCTGGTGCCGTGCGTGTGCGTGTGATTCGCGAGGCTGATCCGCAGATCACCGAAATGGTGGAGGATATTCGCGAGGCGAACGGTTTCGCCGATCCGGATGGCAATACGCATGCCGATGACAAGCTTCATGAGTTTGCCGCCGAGGCTCGCATGTGCAAGGACGAATATGAGATTCGTGAAATGCGCAAGGCCGTTGCCGCAACCAAGCATGGTTTCGACAATATTCTGCGCAAGCTGCCGTCGTCGCTCGACAAGCCTCGTTCGGAACGTATGCTGGAAGGCGCGTTCAATGCCATTTCCCGTGAGGAAGGCAATGAGGTCGGCTACGATACGATCATCGCTTCCGGCGCTCATGCGCCGATTCTGCATTGGATGCGTAACACCGGTACCGTGGAGTCCGGCGATCTGCTGCTGATTGATGCCGGCGTGGAAGTCAATAGCTTGTATACGGCCGATATCACGCGCACGTTCCCGACCAACGGGAAGTTCACTGATTTCCAGAAAAAGCTGTATCAGGCGGTTTTGGACTCCCAGCAGGCTGGTTTTGAAGCTGCCAAGCCGGGTGCCACGTATTCCGACATTCATCATGCGTGCATGCGTGTGATCGCCGAGCGTCTGCATGATTGGGGCATTCTTCCGGTCGATGTCGAGGAGTCGCTTTCTCCGGAAGGACAGCAGCATCGCCGTTGGCTCGCTTGTGGTGTGGCCCATCATCTTGGTTTGGATGTGCATGATTGCGCTCAGGCACGTTATGAGTCGTATCAGGGTGCTGCGATTCGTCCTGGCATGATTTTCACGATTGAGCCGGGTCTGTATTTCCGTGAGGATGATCTGTTGATTCCGCCGGAGTATCGCGGCATCGGCATTCGCGTTGAGGATGATGTACTGATGACTGAGGATGGTCCGGAATGGATTTCCGCCGGCATTCCAAAGCAGATCGATGAGGTCGAAGAGTGGATGGCCAACATGGCTGCCGAAGGTGCAAAGGCCTGATATGCCAACGCCTGAATTCATTCTCGAGTTACGCAAGAAAGTCGGTCACGATCTCCTGTGGCTGATGGGCGTCTCCGGCTATGTTGAAGACGAGCAAGGTCGTGTGCTGCTTGGCAGGCGTTCCGATACCGGCGAGTGGGCCATGGTGTATGGCATTAATGAGCCTGGCGAGGAACCTGCCGACACGGTGGCGCGTGAGGTCAAGGAAGAGACTGGCGTGGATGTTATCGTCACCGATTTGGTGTCGGTGAAGTCTTCCCGCAAGGTGCTTACGTATGCGAACGGCGACAACACCATGTATATGGATCACCTGTTCGTGTGCAAGCCCGATCCGAATGGTAATGCCGAACCGTTCGTAGGTGACGAGGAAAGCCTCAACGTGGGTTGGTTCTCCCCTGATGACCTGCCTCAGCCCCTGGCCGACACCACAGTGGAACGCATGGGCTACGTGCGTGAGTACCTCAAGAACAAGGCGAACGGCGACGCACACGCGCAATTCTCCTTCAACGGTGCGATTCGCTGAATACAGTCACAATTGAATATATAAACTAGGAGCTGGTGTGACGATCATGAACCGTCACACCAGCTCTTGTGTATGTCAGGAAGCCACGAAACTCACTTCGGAATCAAATTCCTTTGGCGAGCAACTCGTGCAGCTGGGCGCGATGTTTTCGCTGTTCACGCGGATCAGGCACCGGCAGCGATGCCAACAACTTCTGCGTGTAGGGATTCTGCGGGTTATTCATAACCTGATCGGCATCACCATGTTCCACAATCTCGCCCTTATGCATCACCATAATGCGATCGGCCAGCATATCGACCACGGCAAGATCATGGGTGATGAACAAGCATGCGAAACCTATTTCCGCCTGCAGTTTCTTGAACAGCTCCAACACCTTCGCCTGTACCGACACATCCAATGCAGAAGTCGGCTCGTCGGCGATCAGCAGGCTCGGCTTAAGCGCCAGCGCTCGTGCCAAGGAGGCACGCTGACGCTGACCGCCGGAAAGCTCATGCGGGAACCGGTTCATATATGCACGCGGCAACTGCACCATTTCGAGCAGATCTCCCACATAGTCGCTCGCTTCCGACACAGACGAGTACTTTTTATGCACGATCAGCGGTTCTGCCACATTCTCCGCGATGGTCATCAGCGGATTGAATGAACTACCCGGATCTTGGAACACAAAACCAATATCAGCACGCTTGGGTTTGAATTGACGTTCCTTGACACCGTTCATTTCCACACCCAACACGTTCAGGGAGCCGCCGGACACTTTCTGCAAACCCGCGATGGCACGACCGGTAGTGGATTTGCCGGAACCGGATTCGCCGACCAATCCCAGCACTTCGGAACGGTGAATAGTGAAATCAATACCATTGACCGCCTTGAAATCAGGCTGCGTCAAATGCCCAGGATAGGTGATAGTCAGTCCCTTGGCCTCGACGGCAATGGGTTGGTCATGCCAATCCTTGCTGCGTTCAATCACCTTGCCCTGCTCATCACGAACGACCAGTTTCTGCCCGATACGCGGCACGGCCGCGAGCAACCGCTTGGTGTAATCGTCTTTCGGCGAGTAGAAGATCTGTTCGACGCTTCCCTGCTCGACCACATGACCTCGATACATGACCACCACTTCATCGGCGATATCGGCGATCACACCCATATTATGGGTGATAATCAGCACGGAAGCGCCGAATTCGTCGCGGGCAAGACGCAACAAGTCAAGAATTTCTGCCTGCACGGTCACGTCGAGTGCGGTAGTCGGTTCGTCAGCCAGAATCAGACCTGGATTGAGCACCAACGCCATGGCGATGACGATACGTTGTTTTTGGCCGCCCGAGAACTGATGCGGATAGTAGTCAATTCGAGTTTCGGCATCAGGAATGCCTACTTTTTTGAGGATATCCACGGACTTGGCACGAAGCTCCTTCTTGTCTTTCATGCCGTGAGCGCGAAGTCCCTCTTCGATTTGCCATCCGATGGTATACACCGGATTAAGTACCGAATTAGGTTCCTGGAACACCATGGCCGCTTCTGATCCTCGCATACGGCGCAGATCTTCTCCGGAAAGAGACAGTACGTCAAGCTGCTCATTGCCTTCACGGTTCGACAGATAAATCATGCCGGAAGTGGTTGCCGTCTCCGGCAACAGCTTGATAATCGAACGTGCGGTCACGGATTTTCCGGAACCTGATTCGCCAACCACACCCACCACGGTTTTGCGTGGGATGGTGAAGCTAATCTTGTCGATGGCTTTGATGGATCCTGCGTCGGTCATGAAGGAAACGCTCAGATCCTTGACTTGCGCAAGATTGGTTTGTTCGTCACTCATTGCGTCACTCTTCTTCCTTGGAGCCCCATTCGGAGGCGGTAAATGACGGGTCGCGATCCGTAACGGTCACTGGCTGATCGCTGGCTCCCATTGGATTCTTGGCGGCCGCGAGCTCGGCTATCACCTCGTTGCGAACGCCCGGCTTCTGGCTGGGATCAACCGAAGTATCTTCGATGGATCCAACCACCTCACCAGCGGATTTGCGTGCACGCAGACGCGGGTCGGCAAGGTCATTGAGGGATTCGCCCACCAAGGTGATACCCAGAACAATCAATACGATGGCGATACCTGGGAACACTGCGGTCCACCAAATGCCCGCGGTTACATCCGACACGGAACGATTCAGATCGTAACCCCATTCAGCGGCTGCGGTAGGTTCGATGCCGAATCCGAGGAAGCCCAATCCCGCAAGAGTCAGAATCGCTTCGGACGAGTTCAACGTCAGAATAACCGGTAACGTTCTGGTGGAGTTCTTAAGAAGGTGCTTGGTCATGATGCGCCATGTCGACGCGCCCACCACGCGAGCGGAATCAACGTAAGCGGATTCCTTGATTCGAATGACCTCGGATCGAATGGTACGGAAATACTGCGGAATATAGACCACGGTGATGGAGATACCCGAAGCGAGAATGCCACTCCACAGACCAGACTGACCGCCGGAAATCATAATGGCCATCAGAATCGCAAGCAGCAGCGAGGGGAAAGAGTAGATGGCGTCGGCGATCATGACAAGCACACGATCCACCCAACCACCGAAATATCCGGAAACCAAACCGAGCAATACACCCGCGAAAATAGAAAGCAGCACAGCGATCACAATCGCAATGACCGCGGTACGAGAGCCCCAAATCACACGGCTGAACACGTCATAACCACCTGCGGTGGTACCCCAAATATGCTCGGATGAGGGTGCTGCCTGGGCTGGGAATGAAACTCCATTGGCATCTTTGAGCTGCGCATAGCCGTACGGTGCAATTACGGGCGCGAACAAGGCCACGAGCAGGAAGAACGCCGTGAGCAACAGGCCGGTAATCAGCATGCCTTTCTGCCAGCCGACCGCTACGCGAAGCTCCTTGATGATCGGAATCTTGGCCCAGAACGGAGCTTTCCTGTTGACTTTGAGATCGTTCAGACGAGTGTCACCCGGGACGGTGACGTTATTTGCTGATGCAGTCATGTCAGTACCTCACTCTCGGATCCACCAACGCGGCGATAACGTCAACGATGAAGTTGACGACGGCCACGATGATGGCGATCAGAATCACAATGCCCTGCACAGCTACGAAGTCACGCGCTTTCAGATATTGGGACAACATGAATCCGAGTCCCTTCCATTCGAAGGTGGTTTCGGTAAGCACCGCGCCGGCGAGCATCAATGCGATCTGCATGCCCATAACGGTGATGATTGGAATAAGCGCCGGCCTCCATGCGTGCTTGCTGAGCAGACGTTTTTCGGCGACGCCACGCGAACGCGCAGCCTCGACATAGCCGGAATTGTAGGTGGAAATCACATTGGTGCGCACCAAACGAATAAACACGCCTGCGGTGAGCAATCCCAACGCCAGCGCAGGAAGTACGGCGTGACGCAACACGTCGGCCAGCACGCTCATATCACCCAGCTGCAGTGCATCGATAATGTAGAAGCCGGTCGGAGAGACGAGTCGGGTGAACTGCATTTCCGAAGACAACGAGCATCGACCGGATGCCGGCAACACATTCAGCCAGATGGCGAAAATGAGTTTCAGGACCAATCCCAAGAAGAACACGGGGGTGGCGTAGCACAGAATGGCAAAGGTTCGAATGCCTGCATCGGCAGCGTGATCGCGTCTGCACGCAGCTACACGACCTAAGCCGATACCTACGATCAAAGCAACAATGAGCGATAGGAGCGCCAACTCGAAAGTCGCTGATCCGTAATGAACAAGAATGCTGATAACCGGCTGATTATCAGTCAACGTAGTGCCGAGATCCCCATGGAGCAAACCCCCAAGGTAATCGATATATTGCACAATAAGAGGACGGTCGTAGCCGGCCGCATGAACACGCTTTTGCAACTCGTCAGGGGTAAGACGACCACCCAATGCCGCAGAAATAGGATCGCCTGTAGCTCGCATCACAAAAAACACGACGGTGACGAGAATGAAAACGGTTGGAATAATGAGCAGGAATCGAGTCAGGACGAAACGGAAAAATCCGCCTGACAAATGATTCTTTTTGGCTTGTTTCGGCTTCGCCTCCTGAGAGACGGCCGGAGCTGCTGTGTCTGACACGCGATGCTCCTTGATAAGAAGCCTGTACGGCTTTGATTTACAACAATATCGAATCACTGCGCCGTTTCAGGCAGATAATTCGGGAAATGGGGACCTCCGGCCATAGACCGGGGATCCCCAGTGGTTTTCTATGCAGGCTGCGGCAGGTCATGCCGCACATCCGCACACATCACGCCTTGGTGACAGATGCGAAACGGAAACGGAAGGAAGCGTCGAGCACAACACCCTTCACGTTGGCGCCGGTAACTGCAACCTGCGCACCCTGCAGCAGCGGGATGGTGGACAGGTCTTCGGTTTCAAGGGTCTGAATCTTCTTGAGCAGATCCTCACGGGCGCTTTCGTCGGTTTCACCAGCCTGCTCCATAATCAAATCGTTGATTTCGGAGTTGGAGTAAGCGTTGTTCACGAAGTTGCCGTCACGGAAGAACGGAGACAGATAGTTATCCGGGTCGGAGTAATCCGGGAACCAGCCGAGCTGGTAGACCGGGTAGGATCCATCAGAGTCCTCGGTAACAACACGGTCTTTGTTGTACTGGGTCCATTCGGTGGACTGCAGGTCGACCTTGAACAGACCACCCTCCTCGAGCTGAGCCTTGAGAGCCGCATACTCGTCGGCGGAAGAGGATCCATAGTGGTCCGGATTGTACTGCAGCTTGAGCTCAACCGGAGTGGAAACGCCTGCGTCCTCAAGAACCTTCTTGGCCTTGTCGGCGCTCGGCTTGCCGTTGCCGTCACCATACGCAGTCTTGAAGGTGTCTTCGTGACCAACTAAACCGTCCGGAATGTAGGAGTACATCGGGGTGTACGTGTCCTTATAGACCTTGGTCGCCAACTCCTCGCGGTCGATGAGGTTAGCAACGGCCTGACGCACAGCCTTGGCCTTGTCGGCATTCGGTTCATCGGACTTGGTGCCGTACGGCTGGATGTTGAAGTTGAAGACCAGGAAGCGTTCCTCACCGCCCGGACCCTTGACGACCTTGACCTTGGAGTCCTTGGACAGATCATCGATGTCGGTCGGAGTCAGAGAACGGTAGGCCACGTCGACCTGTCCCTGCTGCACGGCCATCTTCAGGTTGGAAGAATCGGCAAAGTACTTGACCTGAACAGTGCTGTTCTTGGCCGGGGTCAGACCCTGATAAGAGTCGTTCTTGGAGTAGCCTGCAACCTCATTGGCCTTGTAGGAGGTCAGAATGTACGGACCGGCGAAAGCCTTCTCCTTGATGATGGTGTCAGCATCAGTGAGCTTGTCGGCGGAGAAGACCTCTTCGTCGACAATCGGACCGGCCGGGCTGGAAAGCACCTGCTTGAGGGTCACATCGTTCTTGACTTTGGAATGGAACACCACAGTGGTGTCATCTGGCGTATCGATGGATTCGATGTTGGCCAGCAACGAACTCGGACCATTCTCATCGTTGATCGTGTTGACACGGTCGAAGGAGAACTTGATATCGGACGAAGTCAGGTCGTGACCATTGGCGAACTTCAGGCCAGACTTGATCTTAACGGTGAACTCAGTGCCGTCGTCACTCCAGGTACCGTCATCCGCAGCGATGTCCGGAGACAGTTCAGAGGTGTTGTAGTCCTGCGCATACAGGAACGGGAACACGTTGATTTGAACGGCATAGGAACCGTTGTCATAGGAGCCGGCAGGGTCAACGCTAGTAACCTTGTCCGTGGTGCCGACGGTAATGACATCCGCATCCCCCGATGCGGAACCGCTATCCTTTACGCCGCCGCATGCCGCGAGCGAGGCCAGTGCGGCAATCGAGACAGCCGCAGCCATAATCTTCTTGTGATTCACTATGGAATCCTTTCTCTTCCTGCTGTCGTAATTGGTACTCCAAAACGACGTGCCACAAGGGTAGGGCACACTTTGTTAGCGAAACATTTCACGGAAGCTCATTTTGCGACGTCACCCTTTCTCGATCCAACGAAAACTCAGCAATCACAACGGTTTTGCAGTTAATTTTTTTCCGAAAAGTGTGTGTCAAATAATGAGACAGCGAATCCCATATTGAGAATCGACGGTCCTCGTGACACGCCGAAAGACGGAACTTGCATCAACTAATTAACGGCGTTAATATATCAACTAGTTCAACGAAGGGTCCGTGCACTGGCGCAAGGAGGTGTCATGAGTAGTTACAGCGCTCAGCAATCATCGATTTCAGAAAACAATCGTTCCAGAATTCTGCAATACCTCTACCACAACGGCATCAGCTCACGTGCGCAAATCGCCAAAGCCATCGAACTCACACCCGCGGCCATTACGAAAATTACCGCAAAACTACTGTTCCGAGACGTTATCGAAGAAACCGGAGACATGGAAGGCGATAAGAATCGTCGTTCCATCGGACTGAATCTCAATTGCGCGAAATACCATGTCGTCGGCGTGAAATTCGCACGAAGCCTGGTGCAGATCGCAGTGTTCGACCTGAAATGCAATCGTATTTCCCTCACCGACCTGCCCACCGTTGACGAGGAGCATATTCCCGAAACGGTAGAACAGATCCGGGCCACCGTACGACAGCTCATTGCGGACGATTCGAGCATCGTAGCCGTCGGCATGGCCGTTCCTGGTCCGTATCTGGTGGAGGAAGGTCGCACCGCGCTCGTCTCATCCATGCAGGGTTGGCGGCAGGTCAACTTCATCAAGGAGTTCAGCGAAGCGTTCAACGTACCCGTATTCGTTGAACAGGACGCACGCGCAGGCGCCTTGGCGCAGTTCCTGTTCAACCCGGAACTGTCCGAGGGATCGCTCGCCTACTATCTGCTTGGCGAGGGCATCGGCCTCGGCATCATCGACAATGGTTCGATCTATTACGGCGCGCACGGCACGGCCACCGAAATCGGACACATCTCCGTTGATGTCAACGGCAAGCCTTGCGACTGCGGCAATATCGGGTGCCTGGAACGTTACTGCTCAGCCAACGCAATCCACGAACGGCTCAACGAACAGCCGAGCATTGTGCCCGGATGCGAGGCAATGACGCACGCGCAGGCATGCACCGCGCTGTTCGCCAAAGCTGCGGCAGGAGACAAAGCGGCCATGGATCTGACTTCCGAGGTCGCTCGATATATCGGATATGGCGCGGTCAATATCATCAACGCCTTCAATCCGACGCATATCGTACTCGGCGACATCATCTCCCAAGCCGGACAGCCCTTGCTTGACGAGGTCAAAAAAGTCGTTCGGGAACGTACCATCCCCGAAGTCGGGCACGATACCAAAATCACCTTGTCCAACCTCCCAACGGACGCCACCGTCAGCGGTGCCGCGGCCGTGGCCATCACCAATTTTCTGGAACATCCTTCGATGTTCTTTGACGTCGCATAGCACGCCACAACCAAAGAAAGGAACACCATGTCCAAGCCAATCGTCATTTCTCTCGGCGAAATCCTGTGGGATATGCTCCCCACCGGCAAGCGTGCCGGCGGCGCACCCGTCAATTTCGCATACCATGCGTCCCAGAACGGCGCGGAAAGCTTCGCCATCAGCGCCGTCGGCAACGACGAGCTGGGCACCGAACTGCTCTCCGACGCTCACAAGGCCGGCATCAACACGCTGGTGCAGACCAACGAATACCCGACCGGCACGGTTGACGTGGCCCTGACCAACGGCATTCCGGAATACACCATCGTCGAAAACGTGGCTTGGGACCACATCAAGCTCACCGACGAGCTCGTCGAAGCCGTGTCCAAGGCCGACGCCGTCTGCTTCGGCACCTTGGGTCTGCGCTCCCCCGAATCCCACGACACCATCGTCGAACTGCTCAAGCACACCAAGGAAGGCGCTCTGAAGTTCTTCGACATCAACCTGCGTGCGAACTTCTACTCCAACGAACTCATCGAAGAACTGCTCGGCTATGCGAACATCTTCAAGATCAACGACGAAGAGCTGATCATGATGCGCGACATGTTCTCCATTCCTGAGTGCAACGACGAAGAGGCATGCAAGTGGTTCATCGACCGCTTCGACCTTGAGTACACCATTCTGACCGGCGGCGCCACGTTCAGCACCATCACCGCCAAGAATGGCGAGGTTTCCACGCTGCTGACCCCTCACGTCGAGGTTGCCGATACCGTTGGTGCAGGCGACTCCTTCTCCGGTTCCTTCACCGGCAAGCTGCTGAGCGGCGCACCGCTCAAGGAAGCGCATCGTGCGGCTGTGAACACCGCCGCCTACGTGTGCACCAAGGAAGGCGGCTGGCCAACCTACCCTGCGGAAGGCGTTCCGGATTATCTCGCCGAAGCCGGCAAGTAAGCCCAGATTTTCCTTTCATCATCAACGAGGCCATGTCTGCCATCATGGCCTCGTTTTTCATACCCATATTCAATCCGCAATTGGTGCAATCACGATTGTCACGATATACGCACCTCAACGAAGAATGATGCCATGAACGACACCAGCAACACCACAAACGCCGCTTCACAATCCGATATTCCGCAGTCAGTTTCCGATTTCATGCGGCATATCACCGACTTGTGTGGCGGCGAACACGCAAGATGGGCCGAAAACTTCAACGCAGGATTCGCCAATACACTCACCACCACCGTGAGACGGCATGATGACGGCACGACGTTTCTGCTGACGGGAGACATACCTGCCATGTGGCTGCGCGACTCCTCAGCGCAATTCCGACCATATCTCGCCGTAGCCGTAGATGATCCCGAGCTCACCGCGCTTATTACCGGGCTTGTTCGGCAGCAATTCAGGTTCATCAATATCGATCCATACGCAAACGCGTTCAACGAAACACCCAGCGGCGCTACCTGGGATCCGAACGATCAGACCGATTCGTTCGAACCATGGTTGTGGGAACGCAAATACGAGGTGGACTCCCTGTGCTATCCCATTCAGCTGGCGTGGCTGTTGTATCGCAATACAGGAACCACCAGCCATTTCGATGATGCGTTTGTAAGCGGCATCCGTCGAATCCTTGACGTGTTCGAAACCGAGCTTGACCATTCGAATTCGCATTACCGCTTCTTCCGTCCGAACGACGATCCGCGCGACAGCGTGCCCAACCATGGTGCCGGAGGACCTTTTGCCGTCACCGGCATGACATGGTCCGGATTCCGCCCCAGCGACGACGCCTGCGTCTACCCATATCTCGTGCCGTCCAACATGTTCGCCAGCGTGGTCATGGGATATGTGCAAAGGATTTTCATCGACGTGCTTGACGATCGTGAAATCGCCGGTCGTGCCGCGGCGCTGCAGCATTCCATCGATGATGGTCTTGCCCATCACGCAACCATCCGCAATGCGGCCGGAAACGCTATCTACGCATACGAAGTGGACGGTCTCGGCAACGCGTTGCTCATGGATGACAGCAATGTGCCGAATCTTATGTCGGCACCTTATCTCGGATTCTGCGAAGCGGACGATCCGCTGTATCTCGAAACGCGCAATACTTTGCTGAGTCAGGAGAATCCTTACTATTTCGAGGGTGACTATGCACATGCCATCGGTTCTCCGCATACGCCAGAAGGTTATGTTTGGCCGATCGCCATGGCCATGCAAGGATTGACAAGCCACGACAAAGCCGAAAAAGAACGTATTCTTGATCAACTTGTCGCCGCCGACGCCGGCACGCATCTCATGCATGAAAGCTTTGACGCGAACGACCCGAACTCCTATACCCGTCCGTGGTTCAGCTGGGCCAATATGATGTTCTGTGAATTGGTCATGGATTATTTCGGTATTCACGTCAAGCCGTGAGTGGCTATCAGTTTAAGCTTTGGCTTCGCTCACAGCGCAAGAATTACGGTAGATGATTTGCACTTATTGACATTCCATGATATCTTGAAAAGTCCGGTCTTGCACCGGGTGCTTGATAATTCAAGATTGGGGATGATCGGTTTCGACGGTGACCTGTTCGTCGCAGGGAAGCGTGCCGAGAACGTAGGGTCCGCTCGTGGATGCCCCCTACAAAAGAATAAGTGCTAAATCTAACCGCACTGAGTTCGCTCTCGCTGCCTGAGCTTCGCGCCAGGATTAACCAGTGAGCAGCCGCTCCGTTCACTCCTTCTCGTCTTTGGAAGGATGCTGAGCGTCGTTTAGAAGACTTGCTTTGTCGGCTGAGCCACAGGGCCGGCAAGGGACTTTTACTGTAGATATGCCCGCCATCAGTTGTCTGCGATATCGATGGGAGCAGAAAAACCGCCGCACGGCCAGCAGACTACGCACGTAGAAGACTGAGGGTTCGGTTATCGGACCGGGGTTCAATTCCCCGCATCTCCACGGATTGAAAGCCGCCAGAAATGGCGGCTTTTCTTGTATTTCCAACGGTTTTCGAAGATTCCTGGGTTTACTCCAAATTACCCCCGATATGCCGGATGTTCTAAAAAAATGTGGGCAAAAATCCCTCCTCCGGCTTGCTTAATCTCTTCCAAATTCCATCTGTCTACCACCCTAAACAGCATGCAAGGTACGTTTTTAGGTACTCCTCTTCACAAGACAACCTCGTCAAATCAACATACGAAGAATCCAGCTCTCCCCCATCACAAATCATCAGAATCCCACCATCAAATTCCGTGTGTCGATTTGCATTAACCGCTTAAGTGGTTAACATAGTTAATACATCAACCTAGTTATCACGTCACAGCAGACGACGTCAAGGAAGGACTTGATCGATGACCTGCACTTACTCTCCCGAAGCCTACGTGTTCGGCTCCGAAGAAAACCACGCCCTGCTCGAGGCGGAAACCAACGAGCTCCTGCATTTCGGACACAATTTCCCCGCCCCGCAGGGTGGCTCCTACTGGCTGGACGATACCGGCAATCCGGATCTGACCCAAAACATCCACACGTGGATCACCTGCCGCATGGCGCACGTGTATTCCTTGGGGTTCCTGCACGGCGAGCCGGGCGCCGCAGAACTGGTTGACAAGGCCATCGCCGGCCTGCGCGGTCCGCTGCATGACGATGAAAACGGCGGATGGTATCCGTCCATTTCCGCAGACGGCTCCACCCATGAAGCAGGCAAGGTCTGCTACGCCCACGCTTTCGTGATTCTTGCCGCCACTTCCGCCAAGCTTATCGGCCGCCCGGACGCGGACGAGCTGCTCGAAGAGGCTCTGGCAACCTACGACAAGCATTTCTGGGATGACGAGATCGGTCTGGCCGTCGATACTTGGAACACGGAATTCACCGAGCTTGACTCCTATCGCGGCATCAATGCCAATATGCACACCACCGAAGCATTCCTTGCCGTTGCCGATGTGGCCGGAAACGAGGAATACCGCGAGCGCGCTGGTCGTATCATCGATCATGTGGTCGGATGGGCAGCCAACAATAACTGGCGTATTCCTGAGCATTTCACCGCCGATTGGCAGCCGGATCTCGAATGCAACCATGACAAGCCGGATGACCAGTTCAAGCCGTACGGCGCCACTCCGGGCCATGGCATCGAGTGGGCACGTCTCATCACCCAGTATGCGTTGAGCTCCAAGCAGCGTTCCGAAGAAGGCAAGCAGCAGCTTATCGAAGCCGCCGAGAACCTGTTCGCTCAGGCACTTGCCGACGCCTGGAACGCCGAAGGCACCATCGGTTTGGCTTACACCACCGATTGGAACGGCAAGCCCGTTGTCACCGACCGCATGCACTGGACGCTTGCCGAATCCGTGAACACCTCGGCCACACTGGCCACCGTCACCGGCAAGCAGGTGTACAAGGATTGGTATGCGACCTTCTGGAAGTACATTGACGAATACCTGATCGACCATAAGAACGGTTCTTGGTTCCACCAGCTGAACAAAGACAACGAGGTCATCGGTACCGTCTGGCCGGGCAAGTCCGACCTGTACCATGCCACGCAGTGCACGCTGATTCCGCGTCTCGATCCCGCGGTCTCCGTCGCTCCTGCGTTGAAGGCCAATCCGAACGCCTGACGGCCTCCAATAATCGAACTTCTCCTTCTCTCCTCCTATTCGCGAAGAACCCAGGTACCGCAAGGCAACCGGGGTTCTTCGTATATCAACGCGACTATTTGATGATTGGACGCAACGGCGCAGACACGTCGACGTTATGCTTGTCTCCGATCACATTCGGATCATTGATGATTTTATCGACGACAGCTTTCTTCAACTTGAGACCGGATGAATCGCCCCATACGATCACACGGTCTCCCCCATTGATTTCCGTGGTGATGGAATCCTGGGTTTCGGCAGTCACCTTGGTGATGGAGTTGCGCATCGATTCCGGCAATGAGCTGAGGATCTTCAACGCCTCCTTGATGGAACGATTGCTCAGACTTGTTTCGACATCCTTCACTTCAATGACGGGAATTCCTTCCACGGAAGCTCCGCTGACGGAATTCAATATACGCCCCTTGCTGTCGACCGCGGTCATGCTGTCCTCGCCTGTCTTGAGCATCGCAGCAGGCTTTTGCGCCTTGATGGTCACTTCAAGGGAGTCGGGCAGTTTTTTCTTGGATTGCGCGGAAGTGACTCCAGGAATCTCCTTGATTTTCTTTTCCACGTCATTGTTCGACACGAGAAGAATCGATTTTCCTGCTTGCTGGCCCGCAATATCCAACACCTGAGACTCACTCACCCATTCGTTGGCGCCGACAACGCTAATATTGCCGGACTCGAGACGGAATACCGATGAGAAGAAAAACAGCCATACCAACGCGCCTGCAACAACAATGACAGCAGCGGAAACGCACGCGCGCATGGCGACGACACGCGCGTTCGCCTTGCGTCGTTCTTTCAGACGCGCACTGAAATCAACCACCTTCGGGCGCGTTACCACGCCCAACGTGCCTATGGTTTCCTCCAATGTCTTCGAAACGAAATCCTCGCCGGCAAGATTGCGCGCGTCCACGAAATCGCCTGATCTCGAACGACTCACGCTGCCTTTGTTGCCACTCTCAACCGTATTTTCCTGCGTCTTCTTCCCGGAAGAAGACGCGCGTCCCGCTCCACCAGCGACGGAACGGCCTTTCGGCTGAACCTGCTTTCCGGCATCGCTGTGTTTCCGGCTTTGGATGGTTCTACCATGCGACGTCTGATTTTCAGGCGTCGTTGCGGAACCATCCGAACCCGTACCTGAACTGATGACCCTTCGCGTCATCAGCCCTCACAATCCCAACGATGAGCCTGAAGGGAGTGCAGCATCACCTCGTCCATCTGTGTGATGTCGCCTGCGCCAACAGTGAAGATGACATCGCCATGATGAGCACGCATCGTCATCATCTGTGCCGCGGTATGCATATCCTCCACTCCGCGAATCCAATCCTCGGCAGGCGTGTGGTCAAGCTTAAGCGCCTCGTCCACAATGGTGGCGGAGCTAATCGTCGGATAGTCCTCCTGCTTTTCACGTGCGGGGAAAATGCCGGTGACGATCACATCATCCGCCTTGGCCAATGCTTCAGCGAATTCACTCGCAAAGAACATGGTCCGGGAGAACAGGTGCGGCTGGAAGATCACGCGAATCACCGACTGCGGGTACCTGCGGCGCGCCGCATCCAGCAATGCCGAAATCTCCGTAGGATGATGCGCGTAATCATCAACGACAGTCACTTGGCCGACCATACCACGCACTTGGAAACGACGGGCAGCTCCAAGGAACGACGTGGCGGCTTGGGCAGCGTTCTCGACATCGACGCCCAACAACGCGGCCGCAATAATCGCAGCGGAGGCATTGCGCGCGTTGTGAATGCCTGGAACGGTAAGCGTCACCGGAACCATACGCTCATGTTCGCCCAACAATCCCGCGGGCATGTGTAAGGTGAAATGTTCGGCACCGCTTTGCGCGCTTTCGCTTTCCGATTCGATATGCACGAACGCGGCACCGTTCAAATCACCCAACGAAACCGTATCCTGCGTCGCATACACGACCGTACGCTTGGCCGTCTGCGGATCGAGAGCACGCAATACCGCAAGATTGCCTTCATCATCGCCGCACATCACCACCGATTTTTCGGCATGCTGAACATGATTGACAAAAGCCGCACGATAGTTTTCCTGCGTGCCGTAATGGTCGAGATGATCGGCTTCGGAGTTGGTGACAATAGCGATTTCCGGATGATACTTGGCAAAGCTGCCATCGGATTCGTCCGCTTCCGCCACAAGAACGTCGCCCTTACCAGCATGGCCTCCGTCAATCGTCACACCATCCTTGCCTTGGATGGATCCGCCGATGGCATAGCTTGGATCGGCCAGATTTCCCTCACCGGCATGGGTGAGGATATGGGCCAGCATGGAACTGGTCGTGGTTTTGCCATGAGCTCCTGCGACCGTCACCGCACGTTTTGCGTTCATCAGCAATGCGAGAATGTCGCTGCGGTGCACGATGCGTTCGCCTGCTTCGTATGCTGCGACGATTTCCGGATTGTCGGATTTGATGGCGCTGGAGAATACGACGGTATGTTTGCCTTCGACGTTTTCTGCGCGCTGCCCGAATTCGACGGTAATGCCGATTCCCTGCAGACGATCGGTTTTGGCGCTGGGTTCACGATCTGAACCGTCCACTTCAACGCCCTGTTCGTGCAGCATTTCAGCGAGCACGCTCATGCCCGCGCCTCCAATGCCGATGAAATGGGTTGCCCCCAAATCATTCACGCCTTCCTGCGGACTGAACGACGCATGGGTTGGATCAAGAACGATGGTACCGGCTTCACGCTGGTTGTCAGACACGACTGCTCCTCTTGCATGTTTTTTCTAGCTTGTTCCATTATGGTCTCACCCATGGTCTCGCATATGGCCGATCATGGGTGGGATTTTGGAATGCGACGAACGCACCTGCCGTCGCCGCAGCCTACTTTTCGTCAATCATGGAAAGCACGCGCTTGGCCATGACTTCGGCGGCATCTCGAATACCGTATTGCCAGGCGTTGTCGCCATACTTGGCAAGCAGATCCGAATCGGCAAGCAGCTTCGGCACATGCTGTTTGACCCATTCGGCGGTGAATTCGCGATCAGCCACCATCAGACCGCCTTCCGCATCGACGACAGGCTGGGCGTTGAATCGCTGCTCGCCGTTGCCGATTGGCAGCGGAACATAAATCGCGGGGAGTCCCAAAGCCGTCAATTCCGATACGGTGCCGGCCCCAGAGCGACAGATAATCAGGTCGGCGCAAGCGAATGCGAGATCAATACGTTCCAAATACGGCGCAACACGATAATCGCCATCATTGCCATGGTCCGGGCCAAGCTCGCCAAGCACCTGTTCGCCGGCGCTCACCGACACCAATGAACGCACTTCATCATCTTTGCCTTTCCCAGTCAGATGAATCACCTGGGCGTGTTCCAGCAACTCCCTAGCGGAAGCCGCCACCGCACGGTTCACGTTCACCGCGCCCAGCGACCCTCCAGTCACCACCACCAGTGGACGGTTCGGATCGACACCGAGTTGCGCTGCGGCCGATTGTCTTGTGGCAATGCGGTCATGTTCCATGCCATGGGCTATCGCTGCGATTTCGGCACGCAATGGCAATCCCACACGCTCGGCTTCAACACCCTTGCGTGGCTTCAAGCCGGTTTGCGCATAGGCGGTGCCAATCATGGACGCCCAGCGAGCTCCCAATTTGTTGGCCATTCCGGCACGGGCATTCTGCTCATGCATCGCGATCGGAATGCCCATCTTGTGCGCTGCCGCATATACGGGAGCGGACGTGTATCCGCCGAAGCCGACAACCACCTGCGCCTCATGACGGGTGAGAATGTCACGGACTTTGGCCGTTTCGGCCTTCCACTGCGCGGGAAACTTCAGCGCCGCCATATTGGGCCTGCGTGGGAAAGGAACCTTCTCAATGGTTTCCAGTTCGAAACCGGCCTGGGGAACCAAATCGTGTTCCAAGCCGACGACAGTGCCCACCACTGCGATATCGGCGTCTGGTTCAAGCTCGCGAATCACATGCGCCACGGCGAGCAGAGGATTGACATGACCTGCCGTACCACCGCCGGCAAGAACGATATGCTTCTGATTGCTCATAGTGTACGAGCTTAGCCCACGGCACCCCAGTACGCCGCGCGCCATACCGTCGCACACGCGGATGCTCACATTTCATCTACGTTTGCACACCGCAATACGCGGTAGCGTATGCTGCGGTCGCAGCCGACACTCAGACCCGCTGCATCTCCGCTTGGATCTGCGGCTGCTGCTTCATCATGCTGATGGTTACGCCTGCAGCGCCCAAACACAGAATCAACGACGAACCGCCCGCAGACACAAACGGCAATGGCACACCCATCACCGGAAACAATCCCACCACAACGCCGATGTTCACGAATGCCTGGCCGACGATCCACACGGTAATGCTGGCCAATACCAAAGTGATGTACCTGTCCTGCGATTGCAAAGCCACCACGAGCATGCACCATCCAAGCACCAAGAACAGCAGAATGACGAGAGAGGCGCCTACGAAGCCCGTTTCCTCACCGATGATGGCGAAAATGAAATCGTTGTGCGCTTCCGGCAGATATCCCCATTTTTCTCCGGAATTGCCGATGCCCACTCCAAGCA
The DNA here is from genome assembly GCA_959028125.1 of uncultured Bifidobacterium sp. Taxonomy (GTDB): domain Bacteria; phylum Actinomycetota; class Actinomycetes; order Actinomycetales; family Bifidobacteriaceae; genus Bifidobacterium. The sequence continues at coordinate 120,053 of CAUFQQ010000002.1, forward strand.
AACCTCCGGAGGCCATGGCGTATTTGCCATGCACCGCCTGATAGCAGACCCCCTGCATGTCGGATGCGGAGCAAGTTTGGTATGTGGCCATGATACGGCTGAGTCGGTTCGGACTGGTGATAACGAGTCCGCCAACCAAAACCGCACCGCCGCATGCCACGATAGCCAACCATTTGCCAGGAAAATCTCCCAACAGCAACGCGGCACCTGCGATCGCGAACAGAATCATGGCCGTGCCAAGATCCTTGCCACTCACAACCAACAGCAATGCAAGACCAAGCCACGCAATCAACTTGAGATATGCCTTATATGGTCCGACTTTGTTTATCTGCTTCTGCGCGTAGATCAGTTCCCGCGGCAGCCATATGCACAACGCAAGCTTAACGACTTCGGCGGGCTGGAAGGTAAATCCAAAAAGGCCGATCCAACCTTTGTTGCCTTGGACATCGATACCCAAGGGGGTAAACGTCAGCGACTGCAAAAGCAAAGCGATAATCAGGAAGACGAAACTGAATTTCCTGATGAGCTCCGCCGGAATCATCATGCAGGCAACACCCACGATAAGTCCAAGAACGCAGAATCCCCCCTGTTTCAGTGCTTGGGACCACGGAGACTGTCCGTTGGCAATCATGTTTACCGAAGAGCTGGAAAACACCATGATCACACCGAAAATGGTGAGAATGATCACCGCGGTTCTGAACCCATGAAAACACCAAATCGGATTAAGCAGGCTTCGCAGACCGATATAACCATGAAAATCGTCGACCTGCTTTCCGACGGCGGCCTTCTTTTTCTGACGACTACTATCAACCTGCCTGGTTTTAGGCTTTTCCATGCTCGTTCACCCAACGCTGAGCCTGCTGTGCGAACTGGTTTCCACGATCGGCATACGACTTGAACTGATCCATCGACGCACATGCAGGCGCCATCAGCACCACATCACCGGATTGGACATACTCGCCCGCGGCATCAACCGCCCGTTCCATAATGACCCCATTATCCGCCGGATCGATGATGGTCAGAGGAATGTTGGGAGCGCTCGTCTTGAACGCATCCAGCATCGGCTGCTGATCCCTGCCGATGATGACCGCGGCTTTGATGGTATGCGCCTGATCAGCCACCAATTGCTCGAAACGGCTGCCTTTGGCCAGTCCTCCGGCAATCCACACCACGGATTTATCGGCAAAACTATTGAGCGAGGCCTTGGCCGCATGCGCGTTGGTCGCCTTGGAGTCGTCAACGAAACGAATGGCTCCCCCATCCGCCGTAGTGGCGGTGGCGACGGTCTGGATACGGTGGCCACCTGGAGTGAACTGCTTCAGGGATGCGATCGCCTTCTCCTTATCCGCGCCAAGTCCCAACACCAACGCCAACGCGGTCAATGCGTCGGCAAGCAAATGCGGATATACCGTGCCATCCGGCTCGGTCAGATGTGTGAACTCGGCAACTTTGGCAACCTGTTCAGGCTTGCCCGCCTCACCGCCCGCGATGCCGGACATGTCGACGATCCAGCCGTCCTTCACGCCAATCTGGCCATCTTGCGGTTCCGACAATGTGAATCCAACCCTACGGCAGCCTTCCGCGGTTTCGGCTGCGAATGCCAGCTTGGTCACGCGCTCATCATCCGCATTGTACACCAACGCCTTCTTGGCATGGTGGAAGACCTTCGCTTTATCGGACGCGTAATTGTCGATACCGCCATGCCAATCAAGATGGTCGTCAGCGATATTGGTGATCGCCGCGCAATCCAACTCAAGAGAATCGGTGAAATGCAATTGGAAAGAACTGAGCTCAACACACAGCACATCATTTGCCGGATCGACTGCGGCATGGGACACCGCTTTGCCGATATTGCCGACAGCAGGTGCGGTCAAACCGCAAGCCGTCAACATCTCCGAAGTCATTTCCGTAGTGGAGGTCTTGCCATTGGTACCGGTGATGCCAATCCATTGCGCAGGATGCCCAGTGGCATCGCAATCCACCCGCAGCTGCCAGGCAAGCTCGACCTCGCTCATCACCGGAATGCCACGACGTTGCGCTTCGAGAATGAACGGGGTCCTCGGATTGAATACCGGAGAAGTCATCACCAAGTCGACATGATCCCAATCAATGTGGTCGAAAGAGTGCAGATCGGCATCAGGCTTCTTCTCATCCACGCCCAACACCTTTTCGGCGCGGGAACCCAACACCTCCATCATGCTCTGGCCAGAAACTCCAAGACCCGCCACAATCGCGGTCTTACCGCTCATATCCATATCCATCATCCTTCGATCGTCAGAACCTCATACGCCTTAATATCACAGTCATATTGCGTTCATTCGCAACGGCAACAGACCGAGCATCGACCGTCACAAGCCGGAACGGGCAACCCAATCGCCATAGAAAAGCACCAAGGCGACCAGCACGAACAGCAGTTCAATCATCCAGAAGCGAATCACAACCTTGACTTCGGGCCATCCCTTCAATTCGAAATGATGGTGGATCGGAGCCATCTTGAACACACGCTTATGCGTCATCTTGAAATAGCCGACCTGAATGACATCGCTCAACGTTTCCATGACGAACAGGCCGCCGAGAATAATCGCGAGGAATTCCGTATGCGTGGCGATGGACATGGCAGCGAACAGGCCGCCAAGCGCCAACGAACCGGTATCTCCCATGAAAATTGAAGCCGGATTGGAGTTGTACCACAGGAACCCGAAGCATGCTACCGCCGCGCAAGCCGCGATAATGGTCAGATCAAGTGGATCAGATACCGCGTAGGTAAAGCCCTCATGCCCCGATCCCTTAAGGTGGTAGAACTCCCAAAAAGCGATCACCGCATATCCCATGAACGCAATCATCGAAGAGCCAGCTGCCAAACCGTCAAGACCATCAGTCAGATTGATGGCATTGGTCCACGCGGTCATCAGGAAGTTCACCCAAATCACGAACAGCACGATAGCCACGATCTTACCCGCGAATTCGAAACTGAAGAACGGCTCCTCAATGAAGCTCATGCCGGCCTGGGCACTGGGGAAACCGGAATTCGTAGGCAGAATCAACGCCAGCACCGCATATATGGTAGCCAGAATGAACTGTCCGATGAACTTGCCCTTAACCGTCAATCCCTCGCTCTGCTTCTTACGAACCTTCGCGAAATCATCAATAAAACCAAGCAATCCCATCGACAACATGGCAAACAGCACCAGCACCGCAGACCACGACGGAGCCTCACCCCGCGTGACGAAGCGGTACAGCGCCGACGAGCCCCAGCCCAACACAACCGCCAAATTGATGACCACACCACCCAACGTAGGCGTGCCACGCTTGACTAGATGGGATTTCGGACCATCCTGACGTATGTATTGCCCATAATTCAGCTTGTGCACCAAACGAATCAGCAGCGGGGTGCCCACGATCGTCACAACCAGCGACACCACAATTCCGATGATGAGCGAAATCACCTGATGTTCTCCGTTTCAGTCAGACATTCTTCAGATAACGTCGTTTATTCGATTATTCGAATCTTGCCAAATATTCTTATTCTATTGTGCAGCCAGGGCCTGCCAACGTTCGGCCAAAGCACTCAAGCCGGAAGCGTGGGAGCCCTTAAGCAGCACCACAGCGCCCGGATGTTCCACGGCGAGTTGCGTCACCAGACGATCGGCCTCGTCAATGTCGTGCACCCAATCAATATGGGAAGCACATCCCGCAGCGGATGCACCTTCAGCCATGGCACCGGCCAGAGCGTCCAAAGAGGCATCGGATGCGCTGCCGACCGTCAGCAACGCGTCAACGTCGCCTTCCACCGCATACCGGCCGATGCCAGCATGCAAATCCTTTTCATCCGGACCAAGCTCAAGCATGGCACCCAACACCGCAATACGGAACGGTTGGGTCTCAGCACCCGCCTTCCAACGCAACAATCCGTCAAGCCCCGCCTTCATGGAATCGGGATTGGCATTAAACGAATCGTCGATCAAGGTGAACGATGTTTCAGGCTTGTGCACCGTGGAAACAGCCATACGATGAGGACTGATGGCCGTGACGTCAGACAGCGCGGACGCGACCTCATCCATCGACATACCCAAATGCATCGCTACCGAAGCAGCCGCCAACGCATTCATAACGTTATGCTGACCGCAAATGCCCAGGGTGACCTCGGCATGCTCGCCATCACCATTGTCCAAAATGAAGCTCGGATGGTCCAATTCGTCGCAATGCACATGTTGCGCGCTGATTGCCGGCTTGCCGTCATTGTTCTGCGGAAGTCCGAACCACATCACGTCGCCCGGAGCGATGGCGCTCATCGCAGCCACATGCTCGTCATTCGCGTTCAGTACGGAAAGACCACCTGGAACAAGACCACGGATGATTTCCGATTTGGCTTGTGCGATGCGTTCCGGCGAGCCGAATTCCCCTAGATGCGCGACGCCGACTTTCAACACGACCGCAATATCCGGCGGCACCAGCGACGTCAAATTCGCGATTTCCCCAACATGATTGGCACCCATTTCCGCAACCAGAAAGCGAGTTTCCGCATGTACTTTGAGCGAAGTCAGCGGCAGTCCGATTTCATTGTTGAACGATCCGACCGGCGCAATCGTCGGTCCTATGTGCGCCAGCAACGCCTTCATGAGATCCTTGGTAGTGGTTTTTCCGACGGAACCGGTGATGCCAATCACCGTAAACGGCGTTTCCAACGCACGCCGGCGTTCGATATTGTGCTTGGCCAACGCGCCCAAGGCAAGCACCGTATCTTCCACCACGATCTGAGGCACTCCGGCACCGTCGATCTCATGGTCGACTATTGCGGCAACAGCGCCCTGAGCGCCTACCTTCGACACATAATCGTGGCCATCCACGCGTTCTCCGGCAATCGCCACGAATACCGATCCTTCAACAATCTGTCGTGAATCAGTGAATGTGCTGGTGGCCACAGGCGTATCGATCGCCGCGGTGCCGGCAATCAGCCGTCCCTGAACCGCCTGGGCGATTTCCTCCAAGCTCATTGGCATCATGGTCGGGCTGCTCACTCTGATTTCTCCTCTGTGTTGATGTACTGCATATTGTTCACGTTGTTTACGATTATCACTATTCGACGTCCGCATCCGTTCCGATCGAGACTAGTTCAGATCTCGAGATACACGCAATGCGCTTTTAATATTGGCTTTACGTACGCCGGCCGCAAGCACCATGGCGATGGACAATGACAGCGCGCTGCTGTCCGTCTGCCCGTATGCCTCCGTCGCTTGCGCTGCGAGCGCATCGGATTCCTGCGTACGACCTGCGATGTGGGTCTGCTTGCCGACAGTGCATCCAAACCGTGCGACCGACTTGACGATCTCAGCCTCGCTGAGACCCTTGTCGTCGCAGCCAAGCACATCAACATTCACCGACTGCAACGCATCGTCATTCAACGTTTCCTCGCTGAGCGCAAGGATCACAGCGGCGGCGCCGTCTTCGGCGCACACAGCCATCGTACGCTGCACGTCAAGAATCGACAATGGATAGTTCAGATCAAGGAATCGTTCCAACGATTGCGAATTGCCGGCACTAATCACGCCGACCGGATTGCCGAGCATGTGCAGGAAATCCGCGAGATCCCTCACACCCTGTTCCACCGTTTGCGTATTGCTGCCAGCCACGGCGAACACCGCCAGCGAATCGGATGGGCTGCCCGCCATCTCGCTGGCAAGCTTGCCCAACTGTTGCGCAGTCGGTTCGGCATAAATCAAAGGAATCTGAACGCCATCCGTTTTTCCTCGCAACGCATGCGGCACCACCGCACCATACGCACCAAGCGCTTGCACCTGCCGTAACTGTTGCTCATCCACCTGCATGGACGGCATGAACAACGATCCCGGCCGCACCGAATCGATATCGTCCGCAATGGACGTGATCGTCACTTCAGTGGCAAACGTAGGATCCAAGTCAAAGCCATATCTGCTGGCAAGCAGACCCAACGTCATTCGCCTATTCATGGATTCGCTGACCGCGCTCATCTTTCCGCCCCTCCGTTCTTCATGCTCACACACTCACCACGTCACTGGAATAGCATCAGTTCGCGGACTTGACGCCGGCACTTCGTACTTCTGCATAAGGAATTCACCAATCTCCGCAGTGACCGGGCCTGCCGTCAGACCACCATAAACGCCTTGCGGCTCTTTCAACACCACCGTAACGACGAAACGAGGATTATCCGCAGGAATAATCGCAGAATAATCGCTGATAATCGACGACAGACGTCCGTCCGCACCGGCAACTTCCGCGGTACCGGACTTTGCCGCGACACGGTAACCATCCACTTTGATGAACTGGGAATAGTGGTCGGACACGGATTCCATGGCATTCATCACCTGTGAGGCCACCTGCTCGTCAATCACGCGCGTCGCTTCGCCTTCAGGCTTCTGCTCTTCGGAATGCCCTTCGGCATCGCTGATCGCCTTGATGATGCGCTGCGGCTTTTTGACGCCCTTGTTGGCGATCACGGCAACCGCGTTCGTCAACTGGAGCGCATTGGTCGTATACGCCTGGCCGAACAGCACGGTGTTCTGGGTTCGCAGATCCCATTGATCGGCCGAATACAGCAGACCATCCGCTTCGCCGGGAAGACCAAGCCCATTGTCTTGTCCGATACCGAATTTGCTGATGAACTCATATCGCTGCTCGTTAGACATCTTCTCCGCGGCGATGATCATGCCGACATTCGACGATTGCTCGAGAATGCCTGCCAGCGTCCAATGCTCATCGCCGTGGGTCGTCGCATCGCTGTAGGTCTGCCCGTTCGTCGTAATGTGGTCCGGCACCGTGAATTTATCCGATGCCTGGTGCAATCCAAGCTGAATCATGCCTGACATGGTGAAAACCTTGCCGATGGAACCGGGTTCAAACGTTTCGCTGACGGCCCTGGAAACCGTCATTTTCGCCTGGTCGCTGCCGGCTTCGATTTCGTCGCTATCGGCGAGCGCGAGAATGTCCCCTGTTTGTGTGTCCTGCACCACGGCGACTCCCCACGGTGAACTATATTTCGTGCAGCTTTCCTTCAGCACTTTTTCGACGTACCACTGCACGTCATGGTCGATGGTCAGTGTGACATCGGAGCCGTTGACCGCGTCTTTTGATTCGGTCATGGTTCCGGGGATTTCGACGCCGTTGTTGCCTTGTTGGTAGACTTGGTACCCGTCTTCGCCTGTCAACGTCTTGTTTTCCATCTGTTCGATGCCCGCTACGCCTTTGCCTTCACCGTCGACACCTCCCAGCAGTGCGCCCATCAGGGTTCCGTTGGAATAGATGCGCTCGTTGCTGAGTTCCGCGTAGACGATACCGCCCAGATTGAGTTTGGAGATCTTGCGCTTAACGGCCGGCGTCACATCTTTTTTGAGTACCGCATATTGGCCTGTTCCCGAAAGCATGGCACCCAATTCGGTGGCGTCCATGTCCAGTACCGGAGCGAGGAGTCTAGCTACCGCCGCAGCTCCGGTAGCACCTACCGGCTTGCCATCGATCTGATGGCAGTTGTCTCCGGCCTGTTTGGTGCAGGTTGTGGGAGTGAAGGCCTGTGCTTCCTCGGGGTTGCCGATGATGGTGTAGCGCTCCACGCTTTGCGCGAGAATCGAGCCGTTCGTGTCCATGATTTTGCCGCGCCGTGCCTTCAAAGTCACGGTAATCGTGCGGCTTTGCGCCGCGGCCTGCGCCATGGTTTTGCCATTGATCAACTGGATGTTGGCCAATTGAATAAGGCAAGCCGTGCCCATCAACGCCAGAATGACGCCGATGGCCATGGTTTTCGTAAGCAGTTTCTTGTGGAAACGTGCGTAAGTGCGGTGAAAAGGATTCACTGAGCGTCGTCTCCGCTTGGCTGGTAGCCGTTCAGATCAATCGTTAGAGCGCCTTTTTGGGGCACCATGCCCATTTCCTCGGCCTTGCTCGGCAGCGAGGCTTCAAGTTCGTCAAGCTTGGCCTGGTCATCTTCCACGTCTTGGGTCAGGCGGGTAATGTTCGACTCAATCTGGTTCGCCTCGAAGGAATGCTGCACCATTTGGGTACGCAGCGTTAAGGATCCCAGAAGACATCCGCCGAGGAACACCACGGCGATAACCAGATGCAACAATGGAGTGCTTCTGGTGCGCGTCCATGTGATGAGCTGTTCGAATCCTCGCTTGACGCTGTTGCCTTCGGCCCGCGTTCCTTTGACGACGTGCAATTCAGGGCGAGTGGTGCCAGCGGTTTCGGTTTGGTCCCGGCGTCCTGCGGGAGCCGCGTTTGATGCGATCGTTCTTGGTGCGGCCACGTTCAGCCCCTCCTTCCTTGTCGTTTCATGCTTGCGTAATCATTGCCTTGGTCGAATCGTTTTCGCCAGCGTTCAGGAATTGGTCTGGTCAGTTCCACTGCGCGCAGTCGCACAGAGGCCGACCTTGGATTCATGGCGATTTCTTCCTCGGCCGCTTTGATGGCGCCTCGCGTCAGTTCTTTGAAGAACGGCATCATATCCGGGGGTATTACCGGCATATCTGCGGGCACGTCAGCTTTCAGACCTTGATTCATAAATGTTTTGACGGTCTTGTCTTCCAGCGAATGGTACGACTCCACCACCAAACGTCCTCCCACCGCAAGATGGTTGGCGATCTGCGGTAGCGTCCCCGCCAATTTGTCGAGCTCGCCGTTGACTTCAATACGTAATGCCTGGAACACACGTTTCGCGGGATTTCCCGCAGGACGGTGCGCTTGCGGCACAACCTCATCCACCAATCGGTTGAGCTGCCCCGATGTGGTCAATGGTTCGATCTCACGCCTACGCACGATTTCGCGGGCTATCTGCTTGGAGAAGCGTTCCTCACCATATGTACGGAAAATGCGTACCAGATCAGCGAACGAATATTCAGCAAGTATCTGTTCGGCGGTCAATGGCTGGGTCACGTCCATACGCATGTCCAAAGGCGCATCGTGAGAATAGGAGAATCCCCGCTCCGTCTCGTCAATCTGCAAACTCGACAATCCCAAATCCATGAACACGGCGTTTACCTGGTCGATCCCCTGATCATCAAGCACTTGCGCGAAATCGTCGAATGCGGCGTGCACGGGTATGAAGCGGTCGGCAAGACCTTCCATCCGCATTCGCTGCGTGGCGAGCGAAAGCGCCTCCGTGTCTCGATCGATGCCGATCAGACGCGCTTGCGGACTCGCTTTGAGAAAAGCCGTGGAATGCCCCGCCAAACCAAGCGTGCAATCCACCGCAATCGACCCTGGCCTCGCCAACGCCGGGACCACCAGATCCACGCAGTCGCGCAGCAACACTGGCTGATGTATGGTCGTTACATCTGTCATCAGAATTCCACCGCCGGTAATACGTCATCGGCAATATCGGAATATCCCTGCTCCTGTTCGGCGAGATATTCCTCCCATGCCTGCTTGTTCCAAATCTCCGCTCGGGTCCCCACGCCAATCACCACGATGTCGCTTCCCAAATTCGCGTAATCGCGCAACATCTGCGGCACGAGCACACGTCCTTGCCTGTCTGGCTCCTGATTAACCGCGCCGGAAAGGAACACACGCAAATAATCACGTGCAGCCTTGTTTCCCATGGATGTGCGCTGGATCTGCAATGCGATCCGGCGAAATTCCGATTGGGGCAACAGATAGACACATCGCTCCTGACCACGGGCCATCACCATGCCCGGTCCCAGCTGGCTGCGAAATTTTGCAGGCAATGCCATACGTCCTTTGGCGTCGATTTTTGGAGTGTATGTTCCCAACAGCAGCGGAGGCAGTCCAGCCATCACACCGCTCGCTTGCGTCGAACCATCGTCGGAGAAGGGCTCGGTTTCAACGCTTTGAACCATCGCCACACCTCCTTACATGATGCGCGGGAACACCTAGACCCAAAACTCTTTCCCCACTTTACCCCACGCATCACCATAAATCCCCACATAAATGGAAAAAATCAGCAAATGCTGAGGTTGATTTTCCCCACATTGAACGAATGGCATCAAATCAACTACCGTAAATTCATCCTTGCTTCGCTATGTCGCACTCGCCCTCGTCGGTTTTCGTAGAAGCCTCGGGGTACATTGGAGTGCCTAAGTTTTGTGAGGAAGGGATTGCAGATGTCGAGTTATTCCGCCCAGTTGCGTGAAGAACAACAGGCCGTCAGCCGCGCGTACGGCCGCTTGGATGATCTGCGGGCCCAAGCTCGTGCCCGTCTCGACACCGTGCGTGCTGCCGGCTCGCACGGATCGCCCACGCAACGCACCGAACGCGATTCCTTCGCCACCATGTACGAGGATCGCCTCACCCAGCTGCGTGCCGTCGAAGATCGCCTGGTGTTCGGCAGACTCGACGATGTCCACGGTGCGCACAGATACATCGGGCGTATCGGACTGTCCAACGAAAACCACGAGCCGATCCTCACCGATTGGCGAGCCGACGCGGCACGTCCGTTCTACGAAGCGACGCCTTCCAATCATGGCGATATCGTAATGCGCCGCCATATCACACTCAGCTTCCGTGAAGTGGTCGGCGTTGAAGACGAGGTGCTCGATGTGCACTCCGACCAGGTCGGGCAGGCGTCTTCGGACGGCACTCTGACCGGCGAAGGCGCGCTGCTCGCATCGTTGAACGCCAAGCGCACCGGCAAGATGACCGATATCGTGGCAACCATCCAAGCCGAGCAGGATCGCATTATTCGCGCCGACCTCAACCAGGCCGTGGTGGTGCAGGGTGGACCGGGTACCGGCAAAACCGCCGTGGCGCTGCACCGTGCGGCATATCTGCTCTACACGCATCGGCGAATGCTCGAACGCTCCGGTGTGCTCGTGGTCGGACCGAGCTCAACCTTCCTGCATTACATCGATCAGGTGCTCCCCTCCCTCGGCGAGACCGGAGTGGTCAGCCGAACCATCGCCGATCTGATCCCCGGCGTGATCGCGACGGCGCATGACAACCCGTTCGCCGCGAAATTGAAGGGCGAACGTCGTATGTCCAAAGCCATCGCCAATGCCGTTGCCGCACGAGAACGCGTCCCCGCATCATTGCCGTCGATCCGCATCAACGGATTCGCAGTGCCCATCGTGCGCGCGGATATCGAACAGGCCATCACCGATGCCAAGCGCACGCGACAGCAGCACAACAAAGCACGCGAAACTTTCGTGCATAGCATGTTGATCGCCATGCGCAACCGTTATGTGGACAAGCTTGATTACGAGCCGGAGCAGGCGGAGTTGACGGATGTGATGCAGCAGTTGCGCATGAATGACACCTTGCGCAAGACGTTGAATCTCGCATGGTTGCCGATGACCGGCGAATGGCTTATCGACCAACTGTTCTGCAAGCCGCAGCAGCTTCGTCGCTTCGCACCATGGCTTGAGGAACGCGATATCGAAGCATTGGTTCGCCCCAAAGGGTCGCCGTTTACCGTCAGCGATATTCCGCTGCTGGATGAAGCCATGGAACTGCTTGGCCCCGACCCCAAAGCGGTCGCCCGCCAAAAGGCGTTGGACGCCAAGCGCGCCGAGGAGGAGCAGTTCGCGCAAGATACGCTGGCTCAAGCTGGCATCGGCTCCGGCATCGTCACTTCGCAGATGTTGGTCGACAATATCAACGGGATGGACGCGGAACTCACCGCGCAGCGCGCCGCCGCAGACCGTGAATGGACATATGGGCATATCGTTGTCGATGAAGCTCAGGAACTCACCGCCATGGATTGGCGCATGCTCATCCGCCGTTGCCCGTCGCGTTCGTTCACCATTGTGGGCGATGTTGCGCAAACCTCCGCATTGGGCGGCACCCGTTCGTGGCGGCGTATGATGGATCCGTTGTTCGGACCCCACAATTGGCAACTCAACGAATTGACGATTAATTACCGCAATCCGAAGGAAGTGTCGCAGCTCGCCTGTGATTTCGCGGCAACGGAGGGATTGTACATCTCCACCGTCAATGCGGTGCGTGGCATGCCGGATTCGGTCAAGCGCCTCACTCTGGCCGACGACAGTCTGATTGCCGATGCCGTGGCACAGCAGACCGTCGATCTGGTCCGCGCATTCGTCTCCTCCGATGGCACCGGACGCGTGGCCATCATCGCACCTGACGATATGGTCAAGCCGTTGCGCAGGCGGGTGTACGAACAGCTTCGCGAAACATTGACGGCGAAGGAGTTCGACCGTCTCGATGCGCAGAGCTCTTGGGATGAACAGGTCACCGTTTGTTCCACGCAAATGGTGAAAGGCTTGGAATACGACGCAGTGATGGTGGTGCAGCCGGGAAGCATCGAGGAGAATGCCCCCTCACGCATTGTGGCCGCAGCCGATTTATACGTCGCCATGACCAGACCGACACAACGTCTGCTTATAGTCCGGACAAATGCAGACGAAAAACTGCTCAAGCTATAAGGTAGGAACCATGCCTAAAGCATTGTTACTTGAAAATATTCATCCTGACGCGGCACAGTCACTGCGTGACCACGGCTTCGAAGTCGAGTGCCTCAGGGGCGCCCTCAACGAAGATGAACTCATCGACGCCTTGGAAGACGTTGATCTGCTGGGCATTCGCTCCAAAACCAGCGTGACCAGCAAAGTCATCGACGCACGTCCGACGCTCACGGCCGTCGGCTGCTTCTGCATCGGCACCAATCAGGTCGATCTCGACTATGCGGGCAAGCACGGCGTCGCCGTGTTCAATGCCCCATATTCCAACACTCGCTCCGTGGTGGAACTGGTTATCGGCGACATCATTTGCCTGATGCGCCGCATTCCTGCGCATACCCATCATATGAAGCACGGTATGTGGGACAAGTCTGCTTCCGGCTCTCATGAAGTGCGAGGCAAGACGCTCGGCATCATCGGCTACGGCAATATCGGATCTCAGCTTTCCGTCATCGCCGAGGCACTTGGCATGCGCGTGGTGTTCTACGACATTGAAGAGAAGCTTGCCATGGGCAATGCCCATCGTTGCTCCACGCTGAACGAACTGCTCGAACAGTCCGATGTGGTCACACTGCATGTCGATGGCCGCAAGTCCAATACCGGTTTCTTCGGTGAGGACCAGTTCGCGCATATGAAGCAGGATTCGATCTTCATCAATCTTTCCCGCGGTTTTGTGGCTGATTTGGACGCTCTGAAGAAGCATTTGGACTCCGGCCACATTTCGGGCGCCGCAGTGGATGTGTTCCCTGTCGAGCCGAAGAAGAGCGGCGACGAGTTTTTGACGAGCCTTGCGGATGAAGACAATATGATTCTGACCCCGCATATTGGCGGGTCTACGCTTGAAGCCCAGAAGTCCATCGGACAGTTCGTCTCACAGCGTCTTGAGGATTATTGGTTCAGGGGATCCACCATGTTGTCCGTGAATCTTCCGCAGATCACACTGTCTGATATTCGTTCGAACTTCCGCATCGCGCATCTTCACGCGAATTTGCCTGGCGTACTTGCCAAGGTGAACCGTGTGCTCGGAGAAGAGAATATCAACATCGCGGCACAGGCACTGGGCACCGAAGGCGAAATCGGCTATGTGGTCACCGATGTGGCCCAGCGCCCCAGCCAGAAGGCTTTGGACGAACTCGCAGCCATCGAAGGCACGATCCGTATGCGTGTGATCAGCTGACGATCCCAATCCGGCAAACGCCACTACGATACGAATGCATTGTGGGGGTTCCAATCACTTATTGGCTGGAACCCCCACAATGCATGAACCCTAATGCCGTTTGCCGTAATCGCCCAGTTTTGCGCTACCAAGTCCATTTCAGCCAAAACAAACGCATTATCATATGCGTTCGCAACCGTTCGAACCTACTTCAGCGCATCGGCCTTCAGCTCGTCGATCGCGTTCTGGAAATCCTCAAGATTCTCAAAATTCTGGTATACACTGGCGAATCGCATATACGCGACCTCATCAAGATCACGCAACGGTTTCAAAATGGCCCTGCCGACCTCGTCGGATTTGACTTGAGCCAGTCCTCGGGCACGAAGATCCTCTTCGACCTGCTGGCCAAGAGCCTTCAAATCGTCTTCCTTGATCGGACGGCCCTGGCATGCCTTGCGAACACCAGAAATCACCTTGTTCCTATCGAACTGCTCAACGTTGCCGGAACGCTTCACCACCAACAACATAGTGGTCTCTAGCGTGGTGAAACGCTTGGAGCATTTCGGGCATTCACGCCTACGGCGGATGGAATGGCCGTCATCGCTGATGCGGGTATCGACCACCTTGGTATCTGGATTCTGACAAAAAGGGCAATGCATGGTGTCAAGAATAGCCTGAACCATTGAACTAGGCCAATCTTGCGCGGGTTCATACCTCGTCGGGAACGATAAGTCTTTGACCGGCCCGAAGCGATACTGAATCCAGATTATTCAGTCGTACCAGCTCGTCCACAGTATCCGCAACATTGCCACCATCAGGCGTAATACGCGCAGCGTACCCCCACAACGTATCGCCCGGCTGGACGGTATATACCACCACCGGCGTCGCTCCGGGATCTGACTGCGCGCGTGCAGGCATCATCAATCCAGCCAAACACCATGCGAGCACCATCAGCATCATGATTACGGCCAGTCGATCCGCCCAGACTTTGAAATCAACGCCATGAGCCTTCGGCACACGATCCATCACGCCACTCCTTCTCGAACAGCTGTTCTATCGAACGCATGTTCTGAGTATGGCACAAATGTTCGATAATTGCAGACACACCTCGAACAGATGTTTGATTTTCTCGGCGTTTCGCGTTATGCTTGCCTAAGACCTGAAAGGAGCCCACCGTGAGCACCGTCCCATTCACGCCCAAAAAGGATGCCGAGCGTCCGGATGAAAGCACGCTGACCGACCGTCAGCGCAAGGTGCTTGGCGCCATCAAAAAACATCTCGTCGAGCAGGGGTTCGCTCCCTCATTCCGCGAAATCGGCGAAGCCGCAGGGCTTAAAAGTCCGTCATCCGTCAAACACCAGTTGCAAGTGCTTGACGACAAGGGCTTCATTCGCATGAACGCGAACAAGGGCAGAGCCATCGAAGTCGTGAGTTTCGACGATGACGAGGTTTCGCCCGGCAAAGTAGCGCAGGTCATCCCATTCCCGAGCCAATCTGATTCCAGCGGATCCATCATGGCTTCCCGCGATGTCCCCTTGGTGGGACGCATCGCGGCAGGCGTGCCCATCACCGCCGAGCAGCATGTGGACGATGTGATGCGTCTGCCGGAACGTCTCACTGGCACCGGCAATCTGTTTATGCTTGAAGTGCATGGCGACTCCATGATTGACGCGGCTATCTGCGATGGTGATTTTGTGGTGGTACGCGAGCAGAACACCGCGGAAAATGGAGATATTGTGGCGGCGCTGCTCGACGATGAAGCCACGGTGAAAACGTTCCGCAAGGATCATGGCCATGTCTGGCTCATTCCGCACAATCCCGCCTACTCCCCTATCGATGGCACGCATGCTGAGATCATGGGCAAGGTGGTCACCGTGCTCCGCAAAATCTGACGTTAGACTATTCAACGCCATTGAAATCGCGCCCACAAAGATGAAGCCATAAACAAAGACTCCATCTTTGTGGGCGCGATTCTTTTCCGGTAAACGCACCGGTCATTTAAGAATGTTTAGGAATGCATTTCGGATTTGCTGGTCGAACTGTATCCTTCCGGTTCGAGTTGGAAGGTGGTATGAGGTACGGATACGGGGAAATGTTCGCGCAGGCAATCTTGTAGTTGTGCGAGTATTTCCGCCGCTTCTTTCATGGTGAGTCCTTGTTCGACCACAACATGCGCCATGAAGATCGGCATGCCTGTGGATACGATGCTCGCGTGGATGTCGTGTACCGCCACAACATGCGGCACTTGTTCCAAGTGGGAACGCACTTCATCGAGATCAAGACCGTTGGGGGTTTCTTCGAGAAGCACGCGAACCGCGTTGCGCAACAGTTTGATGGCTCGCGGGATCATCATGAGTGCGATGATGCCACCTGCCACAGCGTCGAATCCGGCCCAGCCGGTGCAGATGAGCACGCTTGCCGATACGATTACGGCAACGGACCCTAAAGCGTCATTCATGACTTCAAGGAATGCCGCTTTCATGTTCATGTTGTCTTCGCTTTGCGATGCGAGGATAAAGATTGATCCGATATTGGCCGCGAGGCCGAGTATGCCCATGAAGAGCAGCAATCGCACGTCGTTTACTTCGTCGGCAGATCCGCCGAAAAGTCTCATGCCGGCTTCCACAAGCGCATAGATACCTACGATGAGGAGGATGAGGGCTCCGACTGCCGCTGTTAGCACTTCGAGCCTTGCCCAGCCCCAGGTGCGTTTGTTGCTGGGCTTGCGTTGCATCAGTATTGCGGTGACGGTTGATGCGATGAGTACGGACATGTCGGTGAGCATGTGTCCGGCATCAACGAGCAGCGCCAACGATTCTGTGATGACCGCGCTGATGACTTCCGCTATGAATACCGTCGAGGTGAGACCGAGCGACATCATGAGCCGTTTTTGATGTTCCGCTCCTGTGTTCGCTATCGATCCGTGCGCGTGGTCATGTGCCATATGCTTAATCTTTCAGCCCGATTAAGAAACTTATTGAAATTGTTTCTCAATACCATTTTCATTGCTCTCAAAACGCAAGAAACCCCAGCCATAGGCCGGGGTTTCCTTTATTTCTTTTTGCAGTCTAACGACTGATCAATCGCCTGTCAATACCCAAGCAACCAAAAAGCGGTAACGCAGCTGGCACTCCGTTGCCGCCAGAAAACAATAAAAAACGCGGTAACGCATGTGACAGCAAGGCGCACGGAATGAAGGCGTACAGAGGTACGTCGAATTCCGTGTAACGCAGCTAGCACTCCGTTACCGCGTTTTTTATCAGAAGCCGAACTGGGCAGCGGTTTCCTTCAGCGTCTCTGCGGAACGCGTAAGGGCTGCAAGCTCGCGGTCGGACACCGGGGTGTTGATGGCGGTGTTGACGCCGGAACGGTTGAGGAGGGTCGGCACGGACATGCAGACGTCGGAGATGCCGTGGAAGTCGTGGAGCATGGAGCTCACCGGCAGGATGCGGTTGGAGTCGCGCATGACGGCTTCGATGATGTCAACGCCGGACATGCCGATGGCGTAGTTGGTTGCGCCCTTGCCGTTGATGATCTTGTAGGCGGCGTTCTTGACGTCCTGGTGAATCTGCTCACGAACTTCGGCGTCGAGCGGAGCGTGACCCGGCAGCGGGGTCCAGTCGCACATCGGGACGCCACCGATGGTGGCGGAGGCCCACAGCGGCACTTCGGAGTCGCCGTGTTCGCCAGCAATGTAGGCGTGCACGTTCTTGACGTTGACGCCGGTCTGCTGGGCGATCAGGAAGCGCAGACGTGCGGAGTCAAGGTTGGTACCGGAGCCGAAGACCTGGTTTGCCGGCAGGCCGGAGATCTTCTGGGCAACATGGGTTGCGATATCAACCGGGTTGGTGATGAGCATGTAGATGGCGTTCGGAGCGACCTTCACGAGGCCAGGAATGATGGCCTTGAGAATGTTGATGGTGGCACCGACCAGTTCGAGACGGGACTGACCCGGCTTCTGACGCGGACCTGCGGTGATGACGATCATGTCGGCGTCGCGGCAGATTTCCGGATCATCGGAGCCTGCGATGGACACGGTCGGGAAGAAGCTGGAGCCGTGCTGCATGTCGAGTACTTCGGCTTCGACGCGTTCCTTGGCAATGTCTTCGAGCACGATCTCACGTGCGACGCCACGCTGAGCGGCAGCGAAAGCGAGAGTGGAGCCGACTGCACCGGCACCGATGATAGCGAGCTTTGTGGGCTTGATTGGTGAATCCACCATGTGCTTACCTCTCTTATAAGAAAGAATGTCCCGCTGGTAGCAGGTTTTCTCTTAGAATTTCATCTTTACTTTATCCACACAGCATGACGTTTCAAGGCGTTATAACACGACTTGCAAATAATGAAAAGTGATATGCATCACAAAAGATGTGAGCGCTCACAAACGCTGTGTCCGTTGCGTTGCACTGTTTTGCAAGGTTTTCAGCCGATTGACTGTTCCACGATTTGCGCAGCCAAATGATCGTCCACTTCCGCTTCGAGCATCATACCGTCGTCACGGTATTCGACGTTGATCACTTTGCCGTATTCACGTACGCGCGACACCAGCGAACCGGCAGTGTATGGCAGCAACGCCTCGACATGCACGTTCGGCGTCGGCAACATGGATTCCACCTGCATACGCAGCTCGTCGACGCCTTCGCCGGAAAACGCCGATACGATGTACGCTTCCGGCATCAACGCCTCGATACGCTCGCGTGTGGCCTCATCCATACGGTCGGCCTTGTTGAACACGATAATCGTGGGAATGGTTTCGACGCCGTCGATGTCGGAAAGCACATCGTCGACCGCGTCGATTTGCGAGAACGGGTCCGGATGCGATCCGTCCACCACATGCACGATCAGATCGGCTTCGGAAACCTCCTCCAGCGTGGATTTGAACGCTTCAATCAGCTGCGTAGGCAGTCGACGCACGAACCCGACGGTATCGACGTACGCATATTGACGTCCATCTTTGGCACGCGCCCTGCGCACTGCGGTGTCCAATGTGGCGAATAGCGCGTTCTCCACCAATTCCGCTGATCCGGTCAACCGATTCGTCAACGACGATTTGCCCGCGTTCGTATATCCAACCACAGCAACGGTCGGCAATCCGAAACGACGGCGAGCGCCACGTTTGACGTCACGCGCGGGAGCCATCTGTTCGATCTGTTTGCGGAGTTTGGCGATGCGGCTTCGGATCACACGGCGGTCCATTTCGATTTTCGTTTCGCCAGGTCCTCGCGAGCCGATGCCCGCGTCTCCTGCGGCGCGGCCACCTGCCTGTCGCGACAGTGATCCGCCCCAGCCTCGCAGTCGTGGCAGCATGTACTGGAGTTGTGCCAGTTCCACTTGGGCTTTGCCTTCGCGTGAGGTCGCATGTTGGGCGAAAATGTCGAGGATCACGGCAGTGCGATCCACGACCTTCACTTTGGTGGCGTCTTCCAAGGCGCGGCGTTGGCTTGGCGGCAGGTCGTCGTCCACAACGATGGTGTCGGCTTCCTCTTGCGCCACGATTCCGGCGAGTTCGCGGGCTTTACCGGAGCCAACGTATGTAGCTGCGTCCGGCTTGATACGATGCTGCAGCAGGCCGTCGCATACCACGGCGCCGGCGGTTTCGGCAAGCGCGGCAAGTTCTCTCAATGATTCTTCGGCCTGTGCCTGTGTGGTTTCACGGCTGGACCACACGCCGACGAGCACAACGCGTTCGAGGCGGACTTTTCGGTATTCGACTTCGGTGACGTCTTGCATTTCGCCGAGTCCGGACACATGCTTCAACGCATTGCGGGATTCGCGTTCCTGCCATTGTTCGTCATGGGATTCGTTGAAATGGTTCTCGCCGTTGGTATCAAGCAGCACTTCGGACTGGTCGGCGAGCACGCCTGACACGTCGTTGGCGCTCATGCTATGCTCGATGTCGTTTTCTTGGCTCAATGGCACCTCTCACGGTTAAACTATGGTGTCTTTATTATCATCATTCTCTAGAGACATGGGTATCGGGCATTCGCCACGTGGATGAGCGTGGCTTGCGTGATGCCGGAGGCGAGCGTTTGCAAGGAGTGGGTATGGCACAGGCCGAACAGTATTTCGCGGCTGATCCGCAGTCGAAGGATGTACGTAAGAGGCTGCATGTTGTGTTGCGAGGCAATGAGGCCGATGTTGAGGTTTCCAATGGCGTGTTTTCCGGCAATCGCGTGGATTTGGGAACATCCGTGCTGCTTCGTCAGGCTCCGGAGCCTCCTGAGGAGGGTACGTTCCTTGATTTGGGTTGCGGTTGGGGTCCGATTGCGTTGGCACTTGGCTTTGCTTCGCCGAAGGCTGATATTTGGGCATTGGATGTGAATGAACGCGCGTTGGATCTGACGCGTCGCAATGCCGAGCTCAATGGTGTGAGGAACGTTCATGCGGTCACCGCCGATGAGATCCCTTCGGATGTGACGTTTGATCTGATTTGGTCGAATCCGCCGATTCGTGTTGGCAAGGATGTGCTGCATGAGTTGTTGATGACGTGGCTGCCGCGTTTGAATGCGGGTGGTGCCGCCTATTTGGTGGTGCAGAAGAATCTGGGGTCGGATTCGTTGATTCCGTGGCTTGCCACGCAGCTTGGCGATGGCTATGAGGTAAGTAAGTACGCGAGTTCGAAGGGCTTCCGCGTTATCGAGGTTATGAAGGCATGAAATTCGAATATCCTTCCCAACTGCCGGTTTCCGCTGCACGTAGCGATATTGCCGAGGCGGTGAAGTCGAGCCAAGTGGTGATTGTGTCTGGTCAGACGGGTTCCGGTAAGACCACGCAGCTGCCGAAGATTCTGTTGGAATTGGGCCGTGGATCGCATGGCAGGCAGATTGTGCACACGCAGCCGCGTAGGCTGGCCGCTCGTACCGTGGCCGAACGTATCGCCGCGGAGATGGGCGTGCGTTTGGGCGACGAGGTCGGCTATCAGGTGCGTTTCACCGATGAGAGCTCACCGAAGACCCGTCTTCGCGTGGTGACCGACGGTATTCTGTTGGCGCAGATTCAACGCGATCCGAAACTGATGCAATACGATACGATCGTTATCGACGAGGCGCACGAACGTAGTCTCAATATTGACTTTCTGCTCGGTTATTTGACTGCGCTATTGCCGAAACGACGTGACCTGAAATTGGTAATCACGTCGGCGACGATTGATTCGGTGAAGTTCCAGGAGCATTTCGAGCACGCTTTGCATACGAAAGTGCCGGTTATCGAGGTTTCGGGACGAACCTACCCCGTGCAGGTCGTGTATGAGCCGCTGGGCACCGCTCCGGCGTTGATGCGTTCCGTACCCGGTTTTGAAACGGGCGCGATGCCGGGCGATGCCGACTATGAAACGTTGTCGGCCGCTCCCGACGCGAAGGATTCCCATGAGCCGAACGTTGACATGCCGACGGCGGTGGCGCGCGCCTGTGCCGAGTTGGTGATTCATTCGAGTCATGACCGTGGCCCGCGCGATATTCTCGTGTTCGCTTCGGGCGAGCGCGACATTCATGATTTTGAGAATGCGCTGCGCCATCATTATGGTCCGCGTGCCATTGATATGCGTCGTCCTGATGCGATTGAGATCGTGCCGTTGTTCGCGCGGTTGTCCTCCAAGGAGCAGCATCGCGTGTTTGAGCCGCATGACCATCAGCGTATTGTGATCGCTACGAATGTGGCCGAAACGTCGTTGACGGTGCCGGGCATTCGTTATGTGGTCGACCCTGGCACCGCTCGTATTTCACGTTATTCGAAGAGCGCGAAAGTGCAACGGCTTCCGATTGAACCGATCAGTCAGGCGAGCGCGAACCAACGTTCGGGCCGTTGCGGCCGTATTGCCGATGGTATTGCGATTCGCTTGTATTCTCGCGAGGATTTTGAGACGCGCCCGGAATTCACGGAGCCTGAGATTCTGCGCACGTCGTTGGGTGCGGTCGTATTGCATATGCTGTCGGTGGGTGTGGCTCGTACCGCGCAGGATGTTACGGATTTCGGCTTCATCGATCCGCCTGATATGAAGGCGGTGTCTGATGGTTTCAATGAGTTGACCGAGTTGAAGGCCGTGGCGCGCAAGCATGGCGAGGTTGTGCTGACGCATACAGGTCGCATGCTTGCACGCATTCCGATCGACGTGCGTTTGGGCCGTATGATCATCGAGGCTGCGAAGTCGACCACGCCGAACACGTTGGCCGCAGTGCTGGTGGTGGTCGCGTTCCTAAGTTTGCAGGATCCCCGCGAACGTCCGGATGAGAATCGTGAGGAGGCCGACCGCATTCATAACCGGTATGCCGATCTGTCCAGTGATTTTCTGACCGCGTTGAACTTGTGGGATCGCGTGTTCCAAGCTGATGGCGAGCCGAGCAATTCCGCGCTTCGTAGGATTTGCAAGACTGAGTATTTGAGTTGGCTGCGCATCCGTCAGTGGAAGGATCTGGTCACGCAGTTGCGTGAGATGTGCAAGGAATTCAAGTTCAAGGTTGGCGATCCGATTCCGGCTTCGCGTCCGCCGCTTGAGATTCGTCAGCTTCCGTCGAATCAGCAGGCTGCGCATTCGTTGTGTTGTTCGTGGGATGCGCAGGGTATTCATACGTCGATGCTTTCGGGCTTGTTGTCGATGATGGGCATGCAGATCGTGCGTGAACCGAAGGCATCTGATTTCGCTGGCTTGAAGGGCGCTGCCCGTGCGCGTGCCATGAAGCGTGCGCAGAAGATGGCGAAGAATGATTATCAGGGTGCGCGTGGCACGCATTTCGCATTGTTCCCGGCTTCCGCAGTCGCCAAGTCGACACCGCAATGGGTGATGAGCACGGAGTTGGTGGAAACGAGCCGCTTGTGGGCGCGATATTCCGCCCAGATCGATCCCGCTTGGGCTGAACCGTTGGCGGGTTCGTTGACGCGAACCACGTATGCGGATCCGCATTGGTCAGGCTCGCGTGGCTCCGCGGTGGCGAGCGCAAAGGTACTGTTGTATGGTTTGCCAATCGTACAGGATCGTACGGTGCAGTGGGGTCGTATCAATCCGCTGGAGGCCCGTGATTTTCTGATTCGTCAGGGTTTGGTCGAGGGTGATATTCAGCAGCGGTTCTCGTATGACGATTTCATTGCGAAGAATCGCGATGTGTTGGAGGACGCCGCCGACGATGCGAGTCGCACACGTCAGATGGCGCAGGCGGTCAGTGATGAGGATCTGTTCGATTTTTATAATTCGGTGATTCCCAATACTGTCACGTCGGTTGCGGATCTTGCGAAATGGTGGAAGTCAAAGCATGATGAGCAGCCGGATTTGTTGGATTTTGATCCGGAGAAGGTGGAGCGTCTTGCTGATGCCGAGTCAGTGTCGTTGGCTGATTATCCGGATCATTGGCATACGTTGGGTACGGACGGCTCCCCTATCGATTTGCGGTTGAGTTATGTGTATGACCCGCATGATCCAAACGATGGCGTGACCGTGCATGTGCCGTTGAAGGTGTTGTCTCGTTTGACACCGGAACAGTTCACGTGGAATGTTCCCGGATTGCTGGATGAGTTGATTGTCGGCATGATCAAGTCGTTGCCGAAGACGTTGCGCGTGCAGTTTGTTCCCGCTCCTGATACGGCTCATAAGATTCGTGCGTGGATTGATGAGAGGTATCCGGATCTGCCTGGTTCCGGTAACCAGCAGAAGCCGAATCTTGCTCCTACCAATGCGGAGGGTGTGGCCGCGTGGCCGGATTTGCCTCATACGTTCACGCAGGCGGCAATCAGCATCGTTGGCGCGCAGATTCACCCTGAAGTGTTGACTGGTGAATTGTGGAGCAAGCTCACGCCGTATTTGCGCGTGACGTTCTCTGTGGAGCAGCAGTTGCCTCCGAGTCGCAAGAGTCAGCATGGCAGGCGTCATGCGCGGGGCCCTGTCAAGGTGCTTGGCTCGGGCAAATCGTTGGTGGAGTTGCAGCGCAAGTTTGCGGAGCAAGCCGAGGCTTCCGCACGGCAGATGGTAAAGAAGCAGGCGGAAAACGCTGGAAATCAGGGCAAGCTTGTGGAGCAGGCCAATCTGCTGCATAAGGCTGGTGCCACTACCGAAGCTCGTTCCACCATGCTGTGGCGCGGTGCACTTGATGTTTTGCGTATGCCGAGCGAGCGTATTTCGTCGCGTTGGTTGGGTGCGGAGGCGTTGATGTTGGCGTCCGCACCATATCAGTCCACGAAGGATCTTACTGAGGATCTGCAGTTGGCTGCGGTGAAGCGTTTGCTGCCGAATGTTGACGAATTGCCGGATGATGAGGCGTTGGCGAATGCGGTGCTTGATGTGCGTGAAGTGTTCGAAGATACCGTGTATGCGGTTGCGCATGATGTGATCGCTATTTTGAAGCGGTATGCGGAGGTTGATAAAGCCGTGTCGGGCAAGGCCGATCTGCCGATGTTGAGCGTTTTGCAGTCGATTCGTGAGCATATCGCCACGCTGGTGTATCCGGGATTCATCGGCAAGACTCCCCCGGATGCGTTGGCGTCGATTGAACGGTATCTGCATGCTGACGTGCTTCGTTTAGGTAAGGCGAAGAACGACAAGAATCGTGATGTGCGTTGGGCTTGGGAGGCTGATGAGGCCAAGCAGTTGGCCGACAAGGCCATGGCGAAGGCCGAACGTGAGCCTGCAGGTCCGCGTCATGAGGCGTTGATGAAGCAGGCGGTCACCGCACGTTGGATGCTTGAGGAATTCTACGTATCATTGTGGGCGCAGGAACTCGGCACGCCGAAGCCGATCAGCCTGCAGCGCATCAAGAAAGCGTTGAGCTAACGCATCATCATCTTTCGCATTCCATTGCCGTCGATACTGGCGGTTTTCCAGTATCGACGGCAATGGGACCTAATGAAATCATCCTCAGCCGAACCATGGTTAGCACACTCTAGCGTTGCTTGAAGAAACGGAACAACTGCGTTTCACGTATCGTCATACCGACGAGCACGCTTGATACCATCACTCCAGCGAATATCGCACATGGCGCGCGCATCGCACCCAACCATACGGTCATTGAATCGGCGATGCTCATGCGAACGCAATACGCACCCAACAGCGCGGCCGAAGAGGCACACGCCAAACCGCTCCAAATCAACGTTTCCACAGCGATTTCCAGCAATTGCGCACCTTTGGACTGCCCTGAATGCAATGCGCCAGCATATTCCAATCTACGACGACGCACGCCGAACGCGCCGAGCACCAGCCCCACAACCAATCCCAGCCACGGCATCCAACGGGTCATGCGCTGCCCATACGAAGCTTGCGCATCGTAATGCGAATCGAAACTCTTATTCACCTGCGTCACGCCGGCATTGGATGACGAACCCGACGCAACCAGCGTGGAAAACAACACATCCTCCGTCTGCCCGCTTTGCGGCCACTGTCTGACCCAACATTCGTCGAACGTGCCATTCGACGCAGATACGGGCACAAGGAACGCGTAGGCGAATCGCGTGTCACGACCATCGTTCGGCCAATCAAACACGCCTGCGACGCTCATCGTTCCCTGTTCGGTCTGCATTACACTGCCTTTGGTGAGACCAAAATCCTTGGACACGTCGGTAGATACCCACACGCCGGACACATCGGTTTTCGTGGTCCTGGCGATCATCCTGATCATGCCGGGCGTTACTTCATACGACGATATATCCTTGCCGGGCGTGGCAAGCGGCACAATCTGTTGACCGGCACGCATCGCACCGGCCAAGGTGCCCATCACACCGCCGCCAGCGTCGGCGAGCCTGTCACATGCGGCTCCGTCCACCGTTCCCCCAACGATGGCGCCAACGTCGGCATAGGCGTTGATGCGTTGTACCGCCTCGGTTTCGAGCCCCACCACATTGGCGGCCTCATATCCGCCGAGCAATGTAGACGCGAACAATACCGCTGCAAACATAAGCAGCGCATGACTCACTCCCGCGCCAATATTGCGCAACGCTTCGGAAAGCACCGATCGTAATCGCATAATCGCCTACTCGCAGGTGAGATTGTTAAGTCCGCTGCCGATTTCCACATTGGAGATCGAAGCGATGTCTTCGCTGTCGGCTTGCACGAGGCTCACGCCAAGTTCGCCTCCCACGATCGACACTTTCACGGGAGTGTTGCCATGATTGTTGGATGTGGGCACGATGCAGCCGGTTGAACCGTTGATGCCGAATACCGCACCGGCTGGAACGCGCAGCACTCGCATCCGTTCGCTCAAGGCCAAAGTGGCGTCAAATCCCGCTTTTTTGGATTCCACGTCCACGGATTGGTAGCTGTCGTTCGCTTCGACTTGTTGCAGGAACCCGGCATCCGTGATTTCAGTGGTATTGGCTGGCAATGTTCCCGTAATGCCGAATATCGTCAACGTGCGGTCCTGCGCGGATGCGGTGCCGTTTTTGATGGTGAGTTTCGTCAATGATCCGGGGATTTTGCCGATTGCGGTGCCGCCCGTCACCATGGATCCGGCGGTTGCGTTCCACTCGTCAACGGCGACTTCGTGTTCGGGAATCCACAATGTGTCGGCCAATGACAACGATCCATCCGACGTATTGCCGTTGTCGGCCATCAACTGCTTCCACCCGTCCGATGTGGCCCGCCAATAGGTATCCGATCCGGGAACGCTGTTGTAGCCAAGTAAGCTGAGTTCATTATTCAGGGCGAGCACATCGCCGCCGGTGTCTCCGGTCTTCAGATCGCGATACAAGGGGGTTGCGGTGTTCAACGCCACTACCGTGCGATCGTTCACCTGATAGGCACCTTTGCCTGAGGTCAGGCCGTTGCCGGACCAGTCCGCGGTGACCAGGCCACTCGCATTGCCGAAAAGATCACGGTCACTGGAAATGGTGGGCACCACGGTAACTTGTTGCGTACCCGCGTATTCCTGTACGCTGGCGGGAACCACAGTCCTCTCCCCCGCCGAACTGAGCAATGTCGGAGTGCGGTCAGGCAGCCACAATGCGCAGGATCCGACCGCAATACAGGCTGCCGTGACAGCCGCCAGCAAAGTCCAAGTCACAGCAGTGCACTTCGAACGCTTCCCTCCCGTCCTTTGCTTCATTCCGAATCGTCGCGTCATACTATACCCCTTCAATCACGACCAACAAGCACCATCAGCGAATACATCACCATGATTCCCCTGGAATCACTTACCTTCTCACCACAACTGTTCCGTATCGTCGGTCGCATATCCCACGTTGTAGCCGTTCGACACAAGGCAACTGCGCACTTGCAGGTTCTGCATGTCAAACGAAGTGTTGCCATCCGTTCCGGAAAACTCCTTGTTGAACCGGCTTACGGTATAGTCCTTCGGCACGAGCGAGTCTCTATGCAAACAATCGACCACGGCTTGCGCTTGATCGGCATACAGATTCGGATTGCCTACGATAATGCCGTACACATCCTGCGCATCTGCAACATACTCATCGCCGCATTCCGTGGAATCATCGGAATATCGGGATTCCTGAATGGTCGTTCCCTGTTTGTGTCCAGCTTCGGCATAGAGTCCGCTCGGATATTTGATGAGTTTGATTTCCTTATATCCTTTGTCGATCATGCATTGCCGGTAATCGGACCAGGCTTTCTCATAATCCGACGTTGAAATCTCACCCGTACTCTTGGCTTTGTCCAATATCGTTTTCTGCGATTCAGCGATATTACCTTGCGATTCCCGCTGTTCAATCCATTCACTCAAAGACGCCGCCAATTTCTGTCCGCCCGCCGACCCATTTTCGGATGATGATTCCGATGTGGCAGAATCAGAAGATGCGCCTGTGGCATCCCCATTAATTGAGCATCCCGCCAAAAGCATTGACAATGCGACGGCAAGAACGCAAGTCTTGCAAAATGACATCCAAGAAGTCACCATCTTCACCCCCGTACTAATGTGTCACAACGAGTGTAGCACCGCATGATAATGTGCATAGCAGGCGGCATTTCCGAAAAACTTACTTGCATATACGCAAATGAGGTAGGGTGGATGTTGCGTGGCTGCAATTAGGGGACTACAAATGATTGGCAAGGGTGCGTCGGTAAGGTGATTGCCTCGTGAAAGGTTGGCTATGCGCGTTGCGGTTGAGGGGTTGGCTCATCGATTTGAGGGAACCGATCTGCTGTTCGAGAATTTGAGTTTCGTGGCCGAACCTGGTGTGACCATTGCGATATGCGGTCCGTCGGGATGCGGCAAGTCAACATTGCTGTCGATTCTTGCAGGATGGGAGCAGCCTTACGCTGGCACGGTGACGAGAGAAGGTGTGGATCGTGTTGGATGGGTGTTTCAGAATCCGTATGGTGTTGCGGAACGCACGGCGCTCGACCATGTGGTGTTTCCACTGCTCGCCAAGGGAATGAGCCGCCGCGAAGCGGAACCAAAGGCTTTGGAAGCGATGGAACTGTTCGATCTGGCGTATGCGGCGGACAGGCGTTTCTGCGATTTGTCTGGAGGCGAGGCGCAGCGTCTTATGCTCGCGCGTGCGGTATGTTCCAGGCCGAACATGCTGCTGGTTGATGAGCCGACCGCCCAGTTGGATACGCGTACATCACATTCCGTAAGCCATGTGCTCGGCAATCTGGCCGGTCAAGGCATGATCGTGCTGGTGGCAACCCATGATCCGGACACGCGGGACGCCTGCGATCGCGTAATCGATCTAGCCGACTACGCTCCGCAAGTCGGCGGATCTACTGCCCAGTCCGCCAACATCGCAGTCCACTAATCGCTTTCCGCAATCTCAACGAATTACAGATAAAACTTCTATAACTTTGCCGCTTTCAGAAACCGCTCGTTCAAACCCGACCAAATGCCATCAGGCTTGCTGTTTGGCGTAGAAATCGCGTTCTCGAGCTACGAACGGGCGCAGCAGTGTTGTGGTGCCAACCGCACACAGCAGGAAGATCGCGCCCACAGGGCCAAGCCACATCAGTCCCAAATGGGCGTTGACCAGTCCACCAACCGCGGAGCCGACCGCGATGCCGATGTTGAACGACATGGAATTGAGCGATGCGGCCAGATTCAGCGATCCCGGATGCGACTGAGAGGCAACATCCATATATAGCACCTGCGAGGCGGAATTCTGCAGATACATGAACATGCCAAGCACCACCAGCAGCAACGCACCATACACCGGCACCCAATGCGTTACGATCAGCGATGCCATGAGCACGGCGTGCGCGCAGTAGATCGGACGAATATGCGTCAGTGGTTCCACTCCCCTGCCACGGTCGGCAAGCTTGCCGCCATACAGGTTGCTCCACAGGCAGGCCGCGCCGAAAATCACCAGGCCGACGCTTAAATACTGTTCGGGAACATGCACTTCGTCTCGCATGATCGGCGTCAGATACGTATAGAACACGTAAGTTGCCGCCGCGCCAAACACCACGGCAAGCACGCCCAACTGAATACGACGGTCGAAAAACAGGCGGAACTGCGGCAGAAAACCAATCTTCACAATACGGCTGTTGCGCGGCAACACCATCACCATGAGCACAATAAGCACCACTGTGAGCACGTTCACCAAATGGAACGCCCAACGCCAGCCGAACGTGTTCGCAACCCACGTGCCAACCGGCACACCCACCACGGATGCGATGGAGAAGCCGGAAAACACCCATGCGATGAACTTCGTGCGGTACTGTTCAGTTGTTACATCGGGCGCGTACGTCATGGCAATGGCCACCAGCGTGCCGGACACCAGCGCGATGAGAATTCGCGCCACCACGAGCACGCCATAATTCGACGCGAACGCGCACAGCACGTTGCCGATAAGGAACACCCCAACCAGCGTCAGATGCGTGGCAAAACGCGGAAAACGAGCCGACAGCGCCGATCCGAGCGGCGTGACCGGCGCATACACGAACGCGAACAGCGACACAAGATTGCCGACCGTCACCTCCGACACCTTCAAGCCAGCCGCGATATCCGGCAGAACGCCAACGACAATGAACTCGCTCATGCCCAGCATGAAACTCAGCGAGATCAGCACAATCACAGGCAGATTGAAAAACCGTTCCTTCGCCACATCACTCTTCGCCATACACTTCTCCTCCATAGCCCCTCGAACTCCCCACGCCTTGCCAAACTCGCATTGTCATTAAAGCTTCTCACGTCAATCGATTGACGAATCAATCGTCAAACAAACGATAAGCCAAACGCGATACAATGACGCGCGATGACACGCAAAACAACCACCACAGCAAAAAACAACCGCAAACCCAAGAAAAACAAGCAGCCAAGCCTCACCAAACTCCGTAACGCCTGGAAAAAAGCAAACACCCCAAAACGCATCCTCATAGTCGGCAAAACACTGATAGCCAGTATCGTCGCACTCGCGTTGATCGTTGGATTGGTGCGATTCGTCGGTTGGCGTGTGCAAGTGGATGAAGCGGTCGCATCGCAGGAACAATTGCAGACGCAATACGATTTCAATCCGGGCAACATCATTTCAGATGGTCTGTTCTTCAACGGGAACGCGTTGAGCGAGCAGCAGGTGAACGCCATCATCGAAAAACAGGGTGCCGCATGCAGCGGCGAGAAATGCTTGAAATCCATGACGTTTAGCACCGAATCGCAACCCGCCAACGAATACTGCGAAGCATATGAGGGAGAGCCGAACGAAAGCGCCGCGGCGATCATCTACAAGTCGGGAAAGGCGTGCGACATCAGTCAAAAAGTGCTGCTCACCGTGCTGCAAAAGGAGCAGCATCTGCTTACCGCCACCGATCCAAGCGACTTCCAATTCAAGTCGGCCATGGGATTGAGCTGCCCGGACGACGCGAACTGTGACCCGGAATATGCAGGTTTTTTCAAACAGGTGTATGGCGCGGCGAAACGCTACCAGTATTACGTGCAACATGAGGATCGCTATGGATACCATGCGGGCACGCTCAACTATATTCAATACAATCCGGACGCCAGCTGCGGTGGCAGCAACGTGTACATCGAAAACAAGGCGACCGCACTGCTGTACATTTACACGCCTTATCAGCCGAATGCAGCCGCATTGGATGCGGGAGTCGGCGAAGGCGACGCCTGTTCGACCTACGGCAATCGCAACTTCGCGATCATCTACAATTCGATGTTCGGCTCTCCTCGAGGCTGATTTTTCGATACAATTGCTCATGGAAGGGACTGACCAGAAGGAGCCTTTCATGGGCCTACTCAACAACAACGACTATATCGACCCATTCAAGGGTTCCGATTACATCGATCCCAGCAGCAACGCCGAACGCCTGTCTAATCAGGTGAACCGTGACCATGCGCGGCGTGAATCCTATGTCCAGCGGCGATATGTGAAACCCGCGCAGAGCGATCAGGCATCGCGCGACAGGCAGGCCCCACAAAACACCCGATCCAAGCAAGACGGTAGATCTCAACAGGCGCAAGGCGATCAGTCCACACGAGGAGACACGCTCCAAACCATGTTGAACGACTGGTCCACGCAAACCATGCGGTATGCCCAGTCCATGCAGCAAAGCTTGCAACAGGCGTTGCGGCAAAATCAGCAAAACCCGCAGAACCCGCAAGGACGCCCATCGCAGCCCTATAATCCTCCGCGCATACAAACGGAACGAGCCACACGCGAGTTCCAATCCACTTCCGACAAGAAGCAACGCCGCCATAAAAACGGCTTCGTCACCGTTTTGGAGATCGTTATCATCATCGCTGTAATAGCGTCGATTGACGGAATGCTTTCTGACAGCATGTCAAACATCATCTCCGATTTCGATGGATCCACAAGCCAGTTCGAGGAGCTGTCCACACAGGAAACCGTCAGCGAAGACGTTGGAAAGCTCTACTCCACCGGAGGAAAAGCATTGGAAGTGAACATCGAAGGCGTGCAGACAGGTCCGGAGGATTTGAACGGCGACGCCACGCTCACGGTTTTGCTCACCTGCACGAACATCGGCAAGAAAACGATGTATCCTCATGCCGTCGCAGATCTGATGGTCATGCAAAACGGCATCGAGCTTGCCCCTGCATTCACTTCCAACGAGGATTCCGACCGCACGGAGTTCTCCGGCGCCGAAATGAAACCGAAGAAAAGCTCGCAGACCACCAGCAGTTTCGTTCTTACGGACACCAATTCACCAGTTGTGGTTCAGCTGATGAATTATTCGCAGCATAATGTTGTTCGCGCCGCGTTTTCCTTTGACGAAGTCGACATAGAAGGATCCTTGAAACATATTGATTATGCGGCCGTCCCTCAGCCCGAGCAAGTGGACGCTTCGAATTTCGACGAAGACGGATCCGTAACCGATTATGACGAAAGCACCCTGCATTTCCGCGTAGACTCCATTGAGAAGACAAGCCCCTCATATGCCGATCATGACATAGCGTTCGCACGCATATCCTGGTATGTCGAAAATGGAAGCAAATACCGGGCTTTCCTGAACTATATGGATGTTTCCGCGACCCAAGACGGCACTGAGTTGCATAGCACGTATCTTGACGTGATAGCTATTCCACAACACGCAAGGTCACTCCCGGCGTGAAAATGACGACGACAGTCGCTTTTGAAACGCAAAGCAACTCGCCTGTGACATTCATATTTTCTGACTATGGTGATGAGATTCTTCGCAAAACCGTTAATTTACGGTCAATTGAGTCATTGGAACTTTAATCCGATACTTGCAGAAACATCAAAAGAAGATTCAAATAATCATTCGGAAAGCAAAAGACCGTTGTTGCAATCAGTTTTCTCATGATTGCAACAACGGTCTTTGATGAAACGATTGCGGTTCGCTTACAGCTTCGGCAGGTACTTCTTCAGTTCGAAAGGAGTGACCTGCTTGCGGTATTCCTCCCATTCCTGACGCTTGTTGCGCAGGAAGTATTCGAAGGCATGCTCGCCGAGCACTCCGGCCACGAAGTCGGACTTCTCCATAACCTTCAACGCCTCGTCAAGAGACTCCGGCAATGGCTGGATGCCCATGGCCTGACGTTCCGCATCGGTAAGCTCCCACACGTCGTCGCTGGTCGGCTCGCCCAACTGCATCTGCTTGTCGATGCCGTCAAGGCCTGCTGCCAAGAGCACCGAATATGCGAGGTATGGGTTGGCGACCGGGTCGAGCGCACGGAATTCCATGCGGGCGGAATTGCCCTTGCCTGGCTTGTACTGCGGAATGCGCAGCAGCGCGGAACGGTTGTTGTGGCCCCAGCAGATGTAGCTCGGAGCCTCGTTGCCGCCCCACAGGCGCTTGTAGGAGTTGACGTACTGGTCAGTGACCGCGCAGATTTCAGCCGCATGGTACAGAATGCCGGCCGCGAACTGGCGTGCGGTGACGGACATGTTGAATTCCTGGCCCGCCTCGTAGAACGCGTTGGCGTCGCCTTCGAACAGGCTCAAGTGGGTATGCATGCCGGAACCTGGAGCGTCGGAAAGCGGCTTCGGCATGAAGCTGGCGTGAATGCCGCGCTCCAGCGAAATCTCTTTGACGACGGTACGGAAGGTCATGATGTTGTCGGCCGTGGTGAGCGCGTCCGCATAACGCAGATCGATCTCGTTCTGGCCTGGACCCGCCTCATGATGCGAGTATTCCACCGAAATGCCCATCTGTTCGAGCATGTTGACGGTGGCGCGGCGGAAGTCCATGCCTGGGCTGCGCGGCACATGGTCGAAATAGCCGCCCTCATCGATTGGGGTTGGCGTCTGGGACCAATCATCCTGTCTTTCGAACAGATAGAATTCGATTTCCGGATGCACGTAGAAGGTGAAGCCTTTTTCCTTGGCTTTCGACAGAGCCTGCTTCAGCACATGACGCGGATCGCCCAACGACGGCTCGCCATCAGGGGTAAGCACGTCGCAGAACATGCGCGCGGTGCCTTGCGGGCCTCCACGCCACGGCAGAATCTGGAATGTCGACGGGTCGGGCTTGACGATCATATCGTCTTCGGACACACGGGTGAGGCCTTCCACCGCGGAACCGTCGAATCCGAGCCCTTCCTCGAACGCAGCTTCCAATTCAGCCGGTGCGATAGCCACGGACTTCAGCGTTCCCAACACATCCGTGAACCACAAACGAATGAAGCGCACGTCGCGTTCTTCGACTGTGCGCAAAGCAAACTCTTGCTGTTTATCCATAGTGCCCCATCGTTCCATGCGCATGTTACGAAAGTCGTTAACACGCGCCGAATATGACGAGACCGTCCACGTTGTGGACGGCCGTATCGTCATGGGTTTGCGAACAATGCTCAACGTGCGACTTCAAGCGCCTCTTCCAAAGTGAAGGCGCGCGCATACAGCGATTTGCCGAGAATCGCGGAATCCACACCCAGATCGGCAAGTTCCTTGATGGCGCGCAGGTCATCGAGCTTGGAAATGCCACCGGACGCGGTGACCTTCGCATCAGTGCGTTCCGCAACCTCACGCAGCAGATCGATGTTCGGACCGCTCATCATGCCGTCGCGAGCCACGTCGGTGACCACGTAACGAGAGCAGCCAACGGAATCCAGGAACGCCATGGTTTCGAACAGATCACCGCCTTCCTTCACCCATCCGCGGGCTGCGAGGGTGTGGCCGCGCACGTCAAGGCCAACGGCCACGCGATCGCCGTACTTCTTGATGACGGAAGCGGTCCAATCCGGATTCTCAAGCGCTGCCGTGCCAATGTTCACACGGGCGGCGCCTGCTTCCAAAGCTGCGTCGAGGGATGCGTCGTCGCGCACGCCACCGGACATTTCGATATTGACCTTGTCGCCAAGCTCCTTGACGATGGCGCGCAGCTGGTCACGGTTGTTGCCCGTGCCGAATGCCGCGTCAAGGTCGACCAGATGAATCCATTCCGCACCGGACTCGACCCACGTGCGGGCAGCCTCCAGCGGCGAACCGTAATCGATTTCCGAACCGGATTCGCCCTGGCGCAAGCGAACGGCCTTGCCATCACGAACATCGACTGCGGGAAGCAATGTCAAAGACATGTCTGTACCTCTCTGTGATCAACCGACCGCCACTAAACGGCAATCGCAAATAAATGTACCAAGTGGTCGTTTTAAAAGCGTATATGTCAAAGCATCGTCGAAACAATCATCGGCGATCTCGCACCATCAGAACGTCGCAATCCAATTGCGCAGCAGCTGCGAGCCCGCTTCGGCGGATTTTTCAGGGTGGAACTGCGTGGCGAACAGCGGACCACGCTCGTAGGCCGCCACGAAACGGCTACGTCCGTACGTGCACCAGGTCACGCGCTCCTCGGCGTCACCGAAATCAAGCTGGTCGCCGGACGTGTCGGCGGGAGCGGCACTCATCGCGGCGAAGGAATGTACGAAATAGAAACGTTCACCTTCCACACCCTTCATGAGCACGGAACCTTCCGGCGCCTCGACGGTGTCCCATCCCATGTGAGGCACCACATCGGCGTCAAGCAGTTCCACGTCGCCCTTGATCAGGCCAAGGCCCGGAGTGCCGGTGCCGTGTTCCATACCGCGTTCGAACATGATCTGCTCGCCCACGCACACGCCGAGCACCGGTCGCCCGGCACGCAGACGATCCTTGATCACGGTGTCTCCGCCCACCGACTTGAGTCCTTCCATGCATGCGCCGAAAGCGCCCACGCCGGGCACTACCAGACCGTTGGCTTCCAAGGCCTGCCGATGGTCGGAAGTGAGGGTCACGTCAAGGTCGAGATCAGCCAGTGCACGAACCATGGAACGCACGTTGCCGAAACCATAATCGAAAACCACCACGGAAGTCATGGGCGTTCTCCTTCTTGTGTCATTCGTTGTTCTGTGACGCGAGTCGTCTTGTGTCGCATAACGCATGTTCGGCAGGATGACTCGCGTTTACCGTCGTTAACTGATGCTTGATGTGCCGCGTCCGAACCGCGTATGCTCGGCGATAATGCTCATCGCCGCATCCCGATCAAGGTCAGCGGAATCGAAAATGGTCATATCCGCCTGTTCCAGCGCGTTCATATCGGTGATGCCCAGCATGAGATCCTCAACGAACGGCGCGGTGGAGGTGAATAGCACCGGCGGAGCGAAGGTTTTGCCCGCTCTGCCTTCCACGTACATCGTCGCTTCGAGCTTGTCCGCACGGTTGACGGCAAGAATCGCGGGCATGCCGGCAACGACGATCGTCATGTCTTTGACCGCCGCTTCCGGACCGTCTCCGTCGAGATTGCGCAGCACCGCGACAGCACCTTGCGCCGATCCGATGCATTGCGCGGAAATGTCGGACAATTCACAGAATGCCGACAGCAATCGTGGCGAGGTCAGTCTGGTGATGATCACCGCCACTTTCGCGCGATTGCCAAGCAGTCCCTGCAGCTCGTCTTCGAATTTCAACGAATCCTCAGCCGCGTTGAGCATGTCGTCGACTTCCGAGGATTCGGAGGATTCCGCGTTATCGGAAGCTTCGGAGGAATCGAAAGCTTCAGATGGCGGATTGTCCGCCCGCTCATGCTTGGACGCTTCGGCATCCTTGAATTCCTGCTCGAAGCCGGCCATGGCCGCTTCCAGTTCCTCTTCGCTGAAATGCATGCCATCGGCGTTGAGGTCACCGAAATCGTTTGATCCATCGAATCCTTGGAAATCGTCGAAATCGTTATTTCGATCGTCGCTCATCACAGAGCGCCCTTCGTGCTCGGAATACCGTCGACACGCGGATCCGACTCGATGGCGAAACGAAGCGCACGTGCCAAGGCCTTGAACTCGGCTTCGGCGATGTGGTGCGGATCACGGCCGGAGATCACCTGCAGATGCAGGCAGATTCCGGCATGCATGGCGATGGATTCCATAACGTGACGCACGAGGGAGCCGGTGAAATGGCCGCCGATCATGCAGTATTCGAAGCCTTCCGGCTCGCCGGTGCACACGCAGTACGGACGCCCGGAAATATCGACCACGGCCTTGGCAAGCGCCTCGTCCAACGGCACGGTCGCATCAGCGAAGCGACGGATGCCGCGCTTGTTCCCCAGCGCCTGCTTCAACGCCTCACCGAACACGATGGCGATGTCTTCGACGGTATGGTGCGCGTCGATGTCGGTGTCACCCGTGGCCTTGATGGTCAGGTCAATCAGCGAATGCTTGCCGAGCGCCGTCATCATATGGTTGTAGAACGGCACCGACGTGTCGATGTCAGTTTTGCCGGTGCCGTCGAGATTCAGGCTCAGTTCGACCTTGGATTCGCTGGTTTCACGAACGATGGTTGCGGTACGCGCCATGTTGCGACTCCTTTTGGAAAATGTTCGGTCCTGTTGTGTTGGTTCAGTCCCGTATGTGCTCAGTCTTGTTCCACAATACGCAACACTTCGACCAAGGCTTCACGGAAACGCGCCATTTCCTCGTCGGTGCCCATGCATACGCGCATCCAGCCGTCAGGGCCGACGGTGCGGATGAGCACACCACGCTTGAGCAGTTCGTCGAAGATGCGGTCGCGATCGTCGAAATGACCGCCGAACAGAATGAAGTTGGACTGCGTCTCGGCCACTTCGAGCGGCTGGCCCTTGTAGGTTTGTTCCTTGAGCCATGCCGCGGTCTGATTGCGGGTGTCACGCAGATGCGCCACACGGCTGAGCTGTTCGTCGGTATGTTCGAACGCGGCAAGCGCGGCTGCCTGGGTGACGGCCGACAGGTGGTACGGCATACGCACGATGCGCACACAGTCGATAATGCCCTTGTTGGCGGCCAGATAGCCGACTCGCGCGCCTGCGAAGGCGAACGCCTTGCTCATGGTTCGGCTCACGGCGAGATTCTCATACTCGCCGATGAGTTCGAGCGCGGTGGGCGTGCCCGGATCACGGAATTCGATGTAGGCTTCGTCCACCACGACCACCGGATGCACGCCTTCGGCGGCACCGGCCACTTCAGCGGTTTCGGCGGCGCCGAGCACGCGCTTGAGATCATCCATCTTCAGCGGTGTGCCGGTCGGATTGTTCGGGCTGGTGAGCACGATCATGGCCGGCTTGACGTCTTCGATGGCCTTGATGGTGGCGTCGACGTTCAGCGAGAAATCCTCGTTGCGGTGCGCAAGCTTCCATGTGGTGAACGTGTCGCGGGCGTATTCCGGATACATCGAATACGTCGGATCGCAGCCGAGCGCAATGCGTCCTGGACCGCCGAAAGCTTGGAACAGCTGCAGCATGATCTCGTTGGATCCGTTGGCACCCCACAACTGGTCGACTTCCAGCTTGACGCCGGACTCGCGTTCGAGATAGTCGCAGAATGCCTGACGCAACGCGATATGCTCACGATCCGGGTAACGGTTGAGCGTCAGAGCGATTTCCTTGACTCG
Organism: uncultured Bifidobacterium sp.; assembly: GCA_959028125.1. Classification (GTDB taxonomy): domain Bacteria; phylum Actinomycetota; class Actinomycetes; order Actinomycetales; family Bifidobacteriaceae; genus Bifidobacterium. The sequence goes on from CAUFQQ010000002.1 coordinate 157,790, forward strand.
CTGCGCGATGGTTTCGACCACTGCCGGTTCCGGCGCATACGGATTCTCGTTGACGTTGAGGCATACCGGCACGTCCAATTGCGGCGCACCGTACGGCTCCTCACCGATCAGATCGTTGCGCAGCGGAAGATATGCCGGAATGGCGTTGCTGGAAGTCTCACTCATCGAAGGCCTGCCTGCTCTTCCTGTTCCTTGATGGTTTCCTTGTTGTACGGATCGTCGATGAAACGGCTCAGCACGCTTTCACCGTGTGCCGGCAGATCTTCGGAAACGGCGAAGGCGTTCACACGAGCAGCGAGGGTCTTCAATCCCTGCTCGTCGTATTCGATGACTTCGACCGGCTTCATGAAGGTGTGCACGCCCAGACCGGAGGCGAAGCGTGCAGTGCCGGAAGTCGGCAGCACGTGGTTGGAGCCGGACATGTAGTCGCCCAGCGGCACCGGAGAGTACGGGCCACGGAAGATGGCACCGGCGTTGCGAATCTTGGCGATCACGGCATCCGGGTCGGCGGTCTGGACCTCAAGGTGTTCGGCGGCATACGCATTGGCCGCGTCAATGGACTGCTCGATGCCATCGGTGAGGATGATGCCGGACTGGCGTCCGCGTAGCGACGTGTTCACACGCTCGGAGTGCTCGGTGCGCGGCACACGGTACTTGAGGTTCTCCTGCACCTGTTCGGCAATCTCTTCGCTGTCGGTGATGAGCACGGAACCGGCGAGTTCGTCATGCTCGGCCTGACCGATCAGATCGGCGGCCAGCCAGCTCGGGTTGGCACCCTTGTCTGCGATGATGGCGATTTCGGTCGGTCCTGCCACGGCGTCGATGCCGACGATGCCGGACACCATGCGCTTGGCGGTAGCGACGAAGATGTTACCCGGACCGGTGATCTTGTCGACCGGATCGCACAGGATTTCGCCGTCCTGCGGTTCGGAACCCTTGGCGCCGTAAGCGAACATGGCCACGGCCTGAGCGCCGCCGACCGCATACACTTCGTCAACGCCGAGAATGGCGCAGGTGGCGAGAATGGTCTTGTCAGGCAGACCGTCGGCATTGTTACGGCTCGGCGGGGTTGCGATGGCGAGGGATTCCACGCCGGCGGCCTGTGCCGGGACCACGTTCATGATGACGGAGCTCGGGTAGACGGCCTTGCCACCCGGCACATACAGGCCGACACGCTGCACCGGAATCCAACGCTCGGAAACGCGCGCGCCTTCAGCCAGATCGGTGTGGAACGGCGCCGGCACCTGGGAAGCGGACACGGCGCGGGAGCGGCGCACGGATTCTTCGATGGCGGCACGCACTTCCGGATCCAACTCGTCGACGGCGGCCTTCATGGCTTCCACCGGCACGCGCAGGTTCTCCGGACGAATATGGTCGAATTTCTCCGCGAAGTCACGCAGGGCCGCAGCACCGCGGGCCTTCACATCGTCAAGGATGGGCTGCACGAGATCGGTGGCCTCGTTGGTGCCCATCTCGGCGCGAGGCATAGCCTCCAGCATTTCAGCTCGGGTCAGCTTCTTGCCACGCAGGTCAATGATTCGCATATAGTTTTCTTCGCTCATAACGCCCCATGGTAACAACGTGATGTCACGAGAACGCCCGCGCGTCTCAAGTTCAGCCGCATAGTGAGATATTCGGCTGAACTTTCGGCATCATCCCCACGACCGGTCAGCCCAAAGGCAGAGAACTGGGACCGAAAAGGATTTTGATTTCGGCGAACAGACTCGTGTCGCGGCGTACGCGGAAACGGTCGCCGAACGTCAGTACCTTGGCGTTGCCCTTATCGTCCATCAAGGCGAGCTTCACTTCGCAGGGTCCAGGATGATTTGAAAGAATCTGTCCCAACTGCTGCACATGCGATTGGTCAAGCGCAATCGGCGGCAGCATAATCGTCACCGGCTTCTCATCCTGCGCTTCCAACGTCGGCACGTTGAATTCCGTGGCACGCATGCTTACCGTCTCATCGCGTTTCTCAACCTGTCCGCGAATCTGCACCACCGTGTCGACCGCCAGTTCGGGAGCGGCGGCCTCATACACTTTGCCGAAGAACATGCACTGGATGGAGCTTTCCAAATCCTCGATGGTCACAATCGCCCAAGGATTGCCCTTCTTCGACATACGACGGTCCACGTTCGTGATCAAACCCGCCACCGTCACCTGCTGGCCGTCAGGCATATTCGCCGCGCGATCGATCAGATGCGCGATCGACATTTCACGCAACGACACCAGAATCGACTGCATACCGCTCAACGGATGGTCGGACACATACAAGCCAAGCATTTCACGTTCGAAATTCAGCTTGGTTTTCTTATCCCACTCCTCCACATCGGGCACATTCACCATGGCATCGCCCATGCCCGCATCGTCTTCGCCGGCATCTTCCAAATCGGAGAACAAATCAAACTGGCCTTCGGCCTGCTTGCGTTTCAAACCGACCACCGAATTAATCGCAGCCTCATGAATCGTAAACAAGGCACGACGGTTCGGATCGATCGAATCAAACGCACCGGCCTTAATCAACGATTCAACCAATCGACGATTCAACGCCTCCATCGGCACACGCCTGATGAAATCAGGGAAATTCACATACTTGCCATGATCGTTCTCACGTTCCTTGACAATCGCATCAACCGCAGCCTTGCCAACGTTACGGATGGCGCCAAGACCGAAACGCACCACATCGCCGACAGCGGAATACTCGTACACCGACTCGTTCACGTCAGGAGACAACACCTGGATGCCCATGCGACGAGCCTCGCCCAAATACAACGCGGTCTTGTCTTTGTTCGTACTCGCACCCTGCAGCAACGCGGCCATGAATTCCACCGGATAATGCGTTTTCAGATATGCAGTCCAATATGAAATCAAACCGTATGCGGCCGAATGCGCCTTGTTGAACGCATAGCCCGAAAACGGCACAAGAATATCCCACACGGCCTGCGCCGCCTCCTGGGAATACCCATGCTCCTTCATGCCCGCGAAGAACGGCACCTTCTCCTTGGCCAGCACCTCGGGCTTCTTCTTGCCCATTGCTCGACGCAACACGTCTGCCTTGCCCAACGAATAACCCGCCAGAATACGCGCGGCCGACTGCACCTGCTCCTGATACACGATCAGACCATACGTTTCGTCAAGCACTTCCTTCAACGGCTCGGCCACTTCAGGATGAATCGGCGTGATCTTCTGCAAACCATTCTTACGCTTCGCATAATTCGTATGCGAATCCATATCCATCGGACCAGGACGATACAACGCGATCAATGCGGAAATATCGTTGAAGTTATTCGGCTTCAACGTTTTCAGCAACGAACGCATACCATCAGAATCCAACTGGAACACGCCAAGCGTGTCACCTCGCGACAACAGATCGTACGTGGCACGATCGTCCAATGGAATCTTCGTATGGTCGATACGCGTCTTGCCATTCGCCTCGATATTGTTCAACGTATCGCGAATAACCGTCAAGTTGGAAAGACCAAGGAAGTCCATCTTGACTAAACCAAGCGTTTCACACGTATGATACTCCAACGTGGTCGTAACCGTACCATCGGTACGTTCCAGCAGCGGCGACGTATTCGAAATCGGCTCGCTACCCATGATCGTGGCGCACGCATGCACACCGGTCTGACGGATCAAGCCTTCGATACCCATCGCCTCATCCGTGACGCGCTTCACATCCGGATCGGAATCATAAAGCTCACGGAATTCGCGGGCCTCCGCATAACGCTTCGAACTCGGCTCGAAAATATCATGCAGCGGAATATCCTTGCCACCCGTCTGCGCCGGCGGCAACGCCTTGGTGATGCGCTCGCCCATGGAGAATTCGTAGCCCATGATTCGTGCGGAATCCTTCAGCGCCTGTTTGGTTTTGATGGTGCCGTAGATCACGCATTGCGCGACCTTGTCTCGCCCGTACTTGTCTCCGACATAGTCAAGCACGCGACCGCGGCCGTCCGGATCGAAATCGACGTCGATATCAGGCAGCGACACACGTTCCGGGTTAAGGAATCGTTCGAAGATCAAGCCGTGCTTGATTGGATCGAGTTCGGTGATGCCCATGGCATACGCCACCATGGCGCCTGCCGCGGAGCCACGGCCAGGCCCGACCATCACACCATGCGATTTGGCCCAGTTGATGTAGTCGGCCACCACAAGGAAGTATCCGCAGAACTGCATCTGACAGATCACACCGCATTCGTAATCGGCCTGCTTGAGCACTTCGATCGGCGGATGCCCGTCATAACGCCGTTCCAAGCCTTCCTCGACTTTTTTCAGGAACAGCGACGTCTCATCCCAACCTTCCGGGCAGTCGAATTGGGGCATGAACGCGCCATCTTCATGATCGTCGAACATGACATTGCAGCGTTCGGCGATTTCCAACGTATTGTCGCATGCTTCGGGAATGTCTTTGAACAGCTCACGCATTTCTTCGGCGGATTTCAGATAGTAGCCGGTGCCGTCAAATTTGAATCGTCCCGGCTCGTCAAGCGTGGATCCCGAATTGATGCACAGCATGGCATCCTGAGAGCCGGCGTCTTCGGCGCGCACGTAATGGGAATCGTTGGTGGCGAGCAGCGGCGCGTTCAGTTTTTTCGCAATGTCCAGCAGACCGTCGGTCACCTGTTTTTCGATTTTCAGACCGTGGTCCATGAATTCGATATAGAAATTGTCACGTCCGAAAATATCCTGCAATTCGCCTGCCGCACGTAATGCCTCGTCGAATTGGCCGAGCAGCAGTCGCGTTTGGATGATGCCCGACGGGCATCCGGAAGATGCGATAATGCCTTTCGAATATTTGGCAAGGATTTCCTTATCCATTCGGGGGTATCGCATGACACGTCCCTCGAGATTCGCGTCAGTGGACGCCTTCATCAGATTGACAAGGCCCTCATCGGTTTCCGCCCACATCGTAAGGTGGGTGATCAGGCCACCGCCGGATACGTCGTTGGGGTTGCGCCTGCGATGTTGCGGATCGATATCGGGATTCCAGTTGGTATCCCAGCTGACGCGGGTTTGATCTTGGCGTGCGGTTTCCGGCGTCACATACGCTTCAATGCCGATAATCGGTTTGACGCCTTCCTTGACCGCAGTGCTCCACATTTCGTATGCGCCATGCATGTTGCCGTGATCGGTGATGCCGACGGCCGGCATGTTGAGTTCTTTGGCGCGCTTGACCAGATCCGGAATCTTTGACGCCCCGTCAAGCAGTGAATAATGCGTGTGATTATGCAGTTGCACGAAATTTCCGGAAGTAGCCATACGTTCCAATCTACCGGTGATTGGTGACGTGCGATCACACTTCAGGCTTGTCTTGTGTGTCGTGCCTGCCGCGCATCACGTCGAGCGCATGCTGCAAATCAGCTGGATAATGCGATTTCACCGTGGTCCACACATGGGTTCGCGGATGGCGGAATTCAAGTTGCTTGGCGTGCAGCCACTGCCGTTCCAATCCCAATGCCTCACCCAGCTGCGGATTGGCACCGTACATGGCGTCTCCCGCAAGCGGATGTCCGATGGACGAGAAATGCACGCGGATCTGATGGGTTCGACCGGTTTCCAGATTCACGGAAACCAACGTCGCCTCACCGAAACGTTCCATCACATCCCAATGGGTGATGGCTTCTTTGCCGGCGGGCGTAACGCAAAAACGAAAATCGGAGACTTTGGCACGTCCGATCGGCGCTTCGATCGTGGCCTTGTTTTCCTTGAGATTGCCTTGCACGAGCGCATGATAGGTTTTGACGACTTCATGTTCGGCGAACTGCCTGCGCATTTCCACGTAGGCGAGGTCAGATTTGCACACGAGCATCAATCCGGATGTGCCCACGTCGAGGCGGGATACGATACCCTGACGTCCCGCGGCGCCGTAGGAGGTGATGTGCACTCCCCTGTCAAGCAGACTGCCGAGCACCGTCGGACCGGTCCAACCGACGGAAGCGTGAGCAGCCACACCCACTGGCTTGTCGACCACTATGACGTCATCGTCTTCGTAGACCACTGTCATATCTCGTGCGATCGGTTCAGGCTCGGTCCGTTCCTCGACAATATCGAATTCGACGGTTTCGCCTGATTGCAGAGTCGATGATTTGGAAATGTCACGACCAAGCACGCGCGCCTGTCCACTTTCGATGAGTTCCGCGGCCTTGGCTCGGGAGATACCAAGCATCTTGGCCACGGCCACATCGAATCGTTTGCCGACAAGCGCGTCGGGTGCGGGAACAAGACGGCTCATGCGTTCTGGTCTCCGGTCGTCTGTTTCGTCTGTTCTGCGGCCTGTTCGTCAAGATCCTTCTGGCTGAAGGGCTCTCCGACAAACAGCAGTACGACGGCGGCGACGCCCGCCACCATCAGGAAAATATCCGCAACATTGCCGACCGACCATCCGTAATTGAGGAAATCGACGACCTTGCCATTAAGGAAACCTTCGGCATACATCACACGATCGATGAGATTGCCCAATGCTCCTGCGAAAGCAAGAGCGAACACCACCGTCCATTTCATGGAAATGGTACGGATTGCCAGTACGGCCAACGCCACGCATGCCACGATGGCAAGCAACGAAATCAACCAGGTCATGTTGGATCCCATGCCCAAGGACGCACCCGGATTATGCACCAGCGTGAATGAGAGGATGCCCGGAATCACACGTACCGTCTGCCCGTCGGCAAGCGCCGACTGCGCCCATGCCTTGCTGATCTGGTCGAGTACCAGTGCCACAACGGCGATACACGCAAAGACGGCCACGCGGGTGCGCAGCCGTCTTTGATCATTTGTCATGATGTCAGACACAGCCTAATCTCAGTCGTCCTGGGAGTCCTGATCATAGTTGTTCGTGTCGGACACCTGGGACACGAGCTGGCCGAGGAATTCGGTAAGACGTGCACGGTATTCGGTTTCGAACTGCTTGAGGCCCTGAATGTTGCCTTCGATGACCTTGGTCTGCGCTTCGAGATTGTCGCGGACCTGCTGGGCGTAGTCGTCGGCTGCGGTACGGGTCTTCGAATCGTAGTCGAAGGCGCGCTTCTGCACTTCGGACTCGTATTCGTCGGCTTCGTTGTGCTTCGTGGAGAAGTAGGTATCACCATCCTGGGTCTTCTGCACGAGGTAGGCGTCGCCTTCCTGAGTCTTCTGATCCAAGTAAGCATCACCCTCCTGCGTCTTCTGAGCAAGGTAGGCGTCGCCTTCCTGAGTCTTCTGATCCAAGTAAGCATCACCCTCCTGCGTCTTCTGAGCAAGGTAGGCGTTACCTTCCTGAGTCTTCTGATCCAAGTAAGCATTACCTTCCTGAGTGCGCTGCGCCAGATAGTCATCGCCTTCCTGAGCACGCTTGGTCAGATAGGCATCGCCTTCCTGAGTCTTCTGGTTCAAGTAGCCATCAGCCTTGGCACGAGTGTCAGCCGAATACTGATCGGCTTCGGAACGGGTGCCTTCGGAGTAGTTGTCGGCTTCGGTGCGAGTGCGGTTGGAGTAATCGTTGGCATTGCCGATGAGCTCATCGTACCTACGCTGGGACTCGTCGGTGATTTCCTTAGCCTTGGCTTTGCCCTTGTCGACGTACTGGTCGTGCAGCTGCATAGCCAGGGTCAGCATGGCGGTGGCACGCTCCGGCTCCGTGTTGGCGCTGGCTGCGGCTCCTGCAATCTTCTGCAGGCTTCCGGTTTCGGTACTCGGTTCGACCTTGGCGACCTGCTCGCGCAGCTGGGCTTCACGCTGCTGCGATTCCTGCAGCTGCTGTGCAAGCTGCTGAATCTGCGCGGCCTGCTGCTGGGCACGCTCATCCTGCTGCTGGGACTGTGCCGCATGCTGCTGCGTGAGCTGCTGAGCTTGGGCGACCTGCTCCTGAGCCTCTTCAAGCCTTGCATTGAGCTGCTGGATCTCAGCCGCCTGCTGCTGGGCCACCACAACCTGCTGCTGTGCGGAAGCCAGCTGACGGGACAGGTCTTCGGTCTGTGCACGGAATGCGTCGCGCTCATGCTGCATGGAGGTCAGCTGTTCGCCCAGATCCGCCTGGCCTGCAGCTTCAGCCGCCTGTGCGGTGAGCTGGTCGACCTGTGCGGACAGGCGATCCACCTGACCCTTGAGCTGTTCGTTCTGAGCCGACAGAGCACGGTTGCTTTCCTCAGCCTCGGTGAGCTTGGCTGCTGCGACCTGTGCGGCCTGAGCTGCCTGATCACCAGCGCCAGCTGCCTGCTCGGAGGCGGACTTCAATGTCGCGTTCTCCTGCTGCAGGGACTGAACCTGGGCGCTGAGCTCGGAAATCTTGGAGTTGAGCCCCGCAACATCCGGGCCGAGGGACTGAGTAGCCTGGCCGCTGGCAACCGCCTGCTTGCCAAGGGCCTCCACCGTCTCGGTTACCTGATCGAGAAAATCGTCGACTTCATCGACGTCATACCCCTCCTTGAACCTCACGGTCTGGAAGGTATGCTCTCTGATATCTTTCGGCGTCAACAGAGCCATAAATCTTACACCTCGCTTTGGGCTTGATGCCTTGCTGTTGTTGCTTTCATTGTTCGACTCTAGCACGGGACCACCGATTTTTTGCGAAAAATCGGCATTTGACATACATTAAATGAGGAAATCAATAGCAATGAGAATGAAATAAAGAACGATGAATGCCACATCGAAGTAGATGGGACCCAATGGAATAGGGCGGATATATTGGCGTAGCCAGCGCAGTGGGGGCTCCGTCAACTGGTAAACCGCGTCGATCAACGACGACACCAACCCCCGTGGACGCCATGCCGATGCCAACACAGCAACCCAATCGAGAATCATGCGAATGAACAGCACCAGAATGTAGGCATTCACCAAAAAGTGGACGATGCTACCGATCAAAGACAAAATCATGGGGCACCACCTTAGCAACAGAACATAACAAAGCCCCCATCACGGGTGACGGAGGCTTCATGCAGTCTGCTTTCGCAACGGCTTTCGTCTATATCAGTCGGCGAACAAATCGTGCGACGAGTTATTCGCCTGCGGTTCCTCAACCTTGATGTTCACCTGAGCTGGGCTCAGCAGGAACACGCGCGGAGTGACACGTTCGATGGAGCCACGCACGCCAAAAACCACACCCGCGGAAAAGTCCACAATGCGATATGCCACGGCCTCGGCCACACCGGTCAGGTTCAGCACCACCGGAACGCCGTCGCGAATGGCACGTCCGACCAGCTGAGCGTCCTCATAGGATTTCGGGTGAATCGTGGTGATACGGCTCACCCTTCCGCCTTGGAACGGGTTGGCTTTGGTCTGCTCGCGCGGTGCGGACGTCGCGGCAGGAGTCGAAGCCATCGGGGTCACGGAATGGTCGGAATCGAACGAGGTTTCGCTGCTCTCAGCCTCCTCGTTGAAATCCTCGTCACCTTCGGCAACGTCGGTCATGCCCAAATAGGACATCGCGCTTTTCATAAAACCTGCCATGAACGATCCTTTCGCGTCTTCGCGTTGCTTTTAGCGCAGGAAATCCGGAATATCCAAATCGCCGGCGTCGTTCGAAGACACCACTTCATGCTCGGTGGTCTGGTCGAATGACGGAACGACGGGTTCCGGAGTGGACGGAATATAAGTGGACAGCGGCTGCACCTTCGGGGCTTCCGGAGTCTGAATAAGCTGAGGCTGGGGCTGCTGCGGAACCGCCGCTGCCCTCGGGGCTGCGGACAACGCCGACAGCGGCACCGTGCTTTCCGCAGGCTCTGCCTGCTTCTGGGCTTCAGCCTGAGCCGCCTTCTTGGAGTTGGCATCAAAGCCTGCGGCGATAACAGTGACACGCACTTCGTCGCCGTAAGCGTCGTCGAGGGAAAGACCCCAGATGATCTGTGCTTCCGGATGGATGGCCTTGCCCACCAGCTGGGTGGCGGCGGCCGCTTCCTGCAACTTCAGATCGGACGGGCCGGCGATATTGATCAGCGCGCCGTGGGCACCCTCGATGCTTTCTTCCAGCAGCGGCGAGCTGATGGCGATTTCAGCTGCCTGAGTGGCGCGATCCTCGCCTCGTGCGGAACCGATGCCGAACAGTGCGGTGCCCGCGCCACGCAGAATAGCGTTGACATCGTTGAAGTCGACGTGAATGTACGAGTTCGAAGAAATCAGGTCGGTGATGCCCTGCACGCCGGCCAGCAAGGCGGTGTCGGCGGTCTTGAACGCATCGACGATGCCGATGGTGCGATCGGAAAGCTCAAGCAGTCGATCGTTCGGAATCACGATCAGCGCATCGACTTCCTTGCGCAGATTCTCAATGCCAAGTGCTGCGGAAGCCGCACGCTGGGGACCTTCAAAGCTGAACGGGCGGGTAACCACCGCAATGGTCAGGGCACCCTGCTGATGCGCGGCGCGAGCCACGATCGGGCTTGCACCGGTACCGGTGCCACCACCCTCACCGCAGGTCACGAACACCATATCGGCGCCCTTGAGCGATTCCTCGATATCGGACTGATGATCCTGAGCGGCCTTGGCACCCTTCTCCGGGTCGGCACCTGCGCCAAGCCCGCGGCTGGTGGCATCGTTCAAGGAGATCTTGACATCGGCGTCGGAACGCATCAGGTCCTTCGCGTCAGTATTGATCGCAATGAATTCAACACTTTGAAGACCCTCGGCAATCATGCGATTGACGGCATTACCGCCAGCTCCACCAACACCGACAACCTTGATATTCGTTTTGTCGTTGAAATTGTCAGTCTGGGCAATCTCGCTCACCATAGTCTCCTGTCACTCGCGTTTACGCACAACTTTATCGCAGACACGCTGCAGTACGCGCACTTTTCGCCGTGTGTAACGGCGTTTTTTCACTTTTTTATTGCTAACGTGTTCATTTCGCCTGCGATTTACCCTCTTTCGGTGCCCCCACGACGGTTTAACCACATCAGCATGTCATATTCAATAGCTGGCGTCCATAGGATCATCCCCAAACAACGCCTGACGTTCATCATGCGTTGTTTCCCGTGATTCCAACCATCCGTAAGGCAGATGCACTTTCTTTGCGAAGCGCACGCGCCCCCTTGGCTTGTCGACCACTCGCTCGGGAAAACAGATGTTGGGATCCAGCTTGCCTATTTCGGCTCTGACATCCTCAAGATTTTCACATTCCATGAACGCGCGACGGGTGGAGCCTCCAACGGGGAATCCCTTGAGATACCACGCGATATGCTTACGCAGATCATGCACGGCCATCTGCTCATCGCCATCATAGAATTCGGTCAACAGTTCCGCATGGCGTTCAACCACACGGCACACATCTCCTAACGTGGGGTCAACACGCTTGTCGCTGCCAGCGAACGCATTCTTGATATCGGCGAACAGCCATGGCCTGCCTTGGCAGCCGCGGCCAATCGCAACGCCGGCACAACCGGTTTCGGCAACCATGGCAAGCGCATCGTTCGCACCCCAAATATCGCCGTTGCCGAACACTGGAATGTCAAGCGCTTCGACCAGCTCGCCAATCCGGCTCCAGTCGGAATGCCCGCCGTAATATTCGGCGGTGGTACGCGCGTGCAAGGTCACCGCCTTGCAGCCTTCCTCCTGCGCGATATGGCCCGCTTCCAAGAACGTTTCATGCTCATGGTCGATGCCGACGCGGATTTTAGCCGTCACCGGCACGTTGGCAGCATCGCAGACCTTGACCACACGCTGGATGATCTCGCGAAACAGATCCGTCTTCCACGGCAAAGCCGATCCGCCGCCGCGTCGGGTCACTTTCGGCACGGGGCATCCGAAGTTCAGATCGACATGGTCGGCCATGTTTTCGTCGATGACGATTTTCGCGGCCTGTTCCACGATCGCCGGGTTCACACCGTACAGTTGCAGCGAACGGATTTTCTCGCTCGGCGCGAAATGGCACAACCGCAACGCTTTGGGATTGCGTGCGACCAACGCGCGCGCGGTGATCATTTCGGCCACGTATAGACCGTCCGGTCCGTAGCTTTCGCAAATCACGCGGAACGGCCAGTTGGTAACGCCCGCCATAGGCGAAAGCACCACCGGGGTTTCAACGTGTACCGGCCCTAAATCAACAGGCTTCATAACCGGAGGAACCGACGGCCTCACCGCGTCGGTACGCGGGTCGAGCACGTCGGATTCCTCGTAAGCAGTCACAATGCTATCTGGCATAAGAACGCTATGGTAACCAGTATCCAGCTTTAATACAAGCCACCGGCTTCGGCGATCTTGACGGACTCAGGCCAAGCCTCGCCGCCCATCTCAACCGGCACCTGCGGGTAACGTACATGCTTCTCGCCAATACGTGCGGCCACATAATCAGCCACCTTGTCGAGTGCGACGCGCTCCTGCTGCATGGTATCACGTTCGCGAATGGTGACGGCCTGATCGTCAAGCGTGTCGAAGTCGACGGTGATGCACAGCGGGGTGCCGATTTCGTCTTCACGGCGATAGCGACGACCGATCGCACCGGCCTCGTCATAGTCGATCATCCAGTCATGCTGACGCAAATCGGCGGCCAGATCGTGTGCCACGGTCTGCAATTCCGGCTTCTTGCTCAACGGCAGTACAGCAGCCTTGACCGGAGCCAGGCGCGGATCAAGGCGAAGCACGGTGCGCTTATCGACGCCGCCCTTGGTATTCGGGGCCTCGTCAACGTCGTAGGCGTCAACAAGGAAGGCCATGAGGGAACGGGTCAGGCCGGCGGCCGGTTCGATGACGTACGGCACGTATTTTTCGCCGGTGGCCTGGTTGAAGTAGCTCAGATCCTCGCCGGAATGCTTGGCATGCGCGGAAAGATCGAAGTCGGTACGGTTGGCGACGCCTTCAAGCTCGCCCCAATCGGAACCCTGGAAGCCGAACTTGTATTCGATGTCGACGGTACGCTTCGAATAGTGGGCCAGCTTCTCCTTCGGATGCTCATAATGGCGCAGGTTCTCCGGCTTCACACCAAGGTCGATGTACCACTGGGTACGCGCGTCGATCCAGTACTGGTGCCATTCCTCATCGGTGCCCGGAGCCACGAAGAATTCCATTTCCATCTGCTCGAACTCGCGGGTGCGGAAGATGAAGTTGCCCGGAGTGATCTCGTTACGGAAGGACTTGCCCATGTTGGCGATGCCGAACGGCGGCTTGGAACGCGAAGAAGTCATCACGTTCTTGAAGTCCACGAAAATGCCCTGTGCGGTTTCCGGACGCAGGTAGTGCAGCGAGTTCTCGTCTTCGACCGGTCCGAGGTGGGTGCGCAGCATCATGTTGAAGTCGCGCGGTTCGGTCCAGTTGCCACGGGTGCCGCAATCCGGGCACACAATGTCTTTCAGGCCGTTTTCCGGCAGCTTGTCGCCATGCTTTTCGGCATAGGATTCCTCAAGCTTGTCGGCGCGGTGGCGCTTGTGGCAGTTGAGGCATTCGATCAGCGGATCGTTGAACACGGACACGTGACCGGAAGCCACCCACACGGCCGGCGGAAGAATAATGGACGTGTCAACGCCCACCACGTCGCCACGGGTGACGACCATGGAACGCCACCATTCGCGCTTGATATTGTCTTTCAGCGCAACGCCGAGCGGACCGTAATCCCACGCGGAACGGGTTCCACCATAGATTTCACCGGCGGGAAAAACAAAGCCACGACGCTTGGCGAGGGATACGACTTCATCGAGTTTGGATACAGCCACAATGCACCTTCTGGTTTGAACGGTTTGGGGTCTTTACAAGCGCAAAGCCTACCTTTACGCGGTGACAGAACACCACCCGCGTTACTGTTTCGTGGCGTTCTCGTCTTCAACCGTGTCGTTGTCGAGCAATAGCGACCAGATCTTGCAATCGATCACCACGGCATTTTTCGTTTCGTCACCGTTTCTGTCAAGTGTGTAGGTCACATTTTCCGGCACGGCGATACGGTTGATGTTCTGCACGGATGCCACGAAATTACGCATGGCATCATAGCTTCCCGTGGCGGTGATACTTACCGACACCTGCACCAGCTGACCGGCTTGAATGGTACCTTGCATTTCAGCTGGAATGTCGGCGTCGACCGCATCATCGAAATTCACCGATTTGATGGCGACGCCGGTTCCCGCAGCGGACGCATCCAACGAATTGATGAATTCCTGCTGGTTATAGCCGTCTGGAATCTGCCGCTGCAACTGGCGCAAACGGTCTTTCTGCAGGCCGATCGTTTCGCTGGCGATGCGTAATGTTTCGATTTCGTCGCGTGTTTCCTTATTGTTCTCATCGATTTGCGCAGTTTGCGCGTCGGATGATTTGATATGGCTGATTTGCGGGGAAACGCCGACCAGCCATGTCAGCATGATGACGAAGACAATACCTGCGGCCAATGCGATCCATGCGATTTTATGCTTGTTCATGATTGCTCCCGATCATTCATTGGATGTTTCGTCAGTTGCGGTCGCGCTGTCGGTAGTATCAGTCGACTCCCCTGCCGCGGCTTTGTTCAGGCTGTCGCGTAGCTGCTGCTGCAATGCTCGGTTGGCTTCGTCAGCACCGGCCGCGTTGTCGCTTCGTGACGTGGTATTGGTATCCATCTTCAACGACACCGTTCCCGTGTATGTATAGGTGGTGCCGTTTTCATCGCTGTTTTCGGTAATGGAACTCACATAGCCTGTTTTATAGGTAGGAATTGCAGCAAAATTACCGATAAAATCTTTTGCAGATATGAAATCTGGAGAAAGAACGGTAAAATCAACGGAAATCACACCATTCCCAGACCATACTGAAGATGTAGCGCTATGCGAAGAAGCGTCAGACCCGCCAATCTGGAAGCTGCTCAACGACAGGTTCGTGTACTGGCCTCCGGCTGGCAGCGCGCCATTGAGCGAATCCACCACCTTCATCCAATCCATTTCGTCGTAGAGCGCGGCGATACGTGACCTTTGCGAATCGGACAGCGAGTTCAACGTGTCTTCCACGTCTTTGAATTCCGCCTTTTCCTTCTGCAACGACAGGGTTTTCGCCTGTGCCTCCTCCACGCGATGGTCGGCCCAGCTCACGCGCACCGCCATGCCCGCGCTGATGGCAATGGCCGCAACCACCACCACGATAAGCACGTATGACAGCAAGTATTTGATGGCACGATCACGGTTGAGCGTCACGATGGAACGTGGCAGCAGGTTGGCGCGCACATTCCATTCGGCGGGCAGATCAGCCTTTTTGGAGGTTTTCGAACTGCTCGCACGCAGCGCTTTGCCGATGTCGGAAATATTCATCGACAAAATCGAGGTTTTCTCGCCATCACTGGTTTCAGGATTCGGATTATCCTTGATTTTGCCGCGTCGACCGCGGTGGGAGCTGCCGATCTGCTTCATGCTTCCGTTGTTTTTTCTGCTCATCGTCCGTTCACCTCGGCTTCTTTCCGATTACCAGTCCAAGCACTGCGCCCAAATCGATCGCGTGCGCCATGATGTTCTGCCGTTCCACTTCTTTGGAAAGCCGGAAACGGATGAAGGGGTCGCCGATCCGCACCACTTTGTTGATGGAACTGGCCAATACCGGCGGCAGTCCGATCAGCCGTGCGCCGGTTCCGGTAAGCACCACGCCGCTGATGGTGCCGCCCGCATGGTCCACGTCGTACAGGTTGAGCGTATTGCGGATGCCGACGATCAGCTGCGCCGTGGTTTCGCGGATGACTTCCTCGGCTTTTTCGAGTCGTTCGTCGCCGGTCACGTTTTGCAGGCCGATCTGGTTTTTGATGCGTTCGGCGTCTTCGAATGAGATACTGAGCGCGTTGGCGCAAGGCATGAGCCTGCCGTTCGTGGACCTCAACGAATACCAGATCGACAAAGAAGTCATCAGCATGGTTCCCGACGATCTGTGCCGACGCAACCAGCTTCTGCCGCTTTCCATCGTCAACGGGCGCATCGCCGTAGCCATGGCGAATCCGAAAAACTTCGCCGCGGTAGACGATGTTTCCGCAACAACCGGCATGCCCGTCATCGCCATGGTCGCCATGCCATCGCAGGTACGCGACCGCGAAAAAAGAAGTCGACCTTGAACAAGACGACAGCGAAGACGCCTCCCCCGTGGCACGCTTCGTAAGTCTGCTCATCAACCAGGCCATCGACGACCACTGCTCCGATATCCATATCGAACCGCAGGAAGACGGTCTGCTCGTACGCTACCGCATCGACGGCGTGTTGCATATCTTCCAAAAAGCGCCACGCGCCATGACCCAAGGTGTGATCAGCCGCATTAAGGTCATGGCCGAAATGGATATCGGCGAGCGCCGCAAGCCGCAGGATGGCCGTATTACCGTACGTCACAACGGTCAGAAGGTTGACCTTCGCGTGGCGGCATTGCCTACGGTGTGGGGCGAGAAAATCGTCATGCGTATTTTGAGCACGCCTTCGGGCAATCTCAAAGTGGAGGATCTGAATTTCAGCGAACGCAATTTCGATGTGTTTTCCAAAGCGTACAACCGCCCGTACGGCATGGTGTTGGTGACTGGTCCGACCGGTTCGGGTAAGTCGACCACGTTGTATGCGACGTTGGGCGATGTGGCCCGCCCGGAAATCAACATCATCACGGTTGAAGACCCTGTGGAATTCCGCATGGAGGGCATCAATCAGGTGCAGGTGAACAATAAGGCGGGTATGACCTTTGCCGCCGCGTTGCGTTCGATTCTTCGTGCCGACCCTGATGTGGTGCTGATCGGTGAGATTCGAGACGAGGAGACGGCGACCATTGCGATCGAGGCTTCGCTGACGGGCCATTTGGTGCTGTCCACGTTGCACACCAATGATGCTCCGAGTGCGGTGACGCGTTTGACGGAAATGGGCGTGGAACCGTTTTTGGTGAGCTCGTCGCTGGCTGCGGTGATGGCGCAGCGTCTGGCGAGGCGCCTGTGCAAGAAATGCCGGAAAGCCGATACGGCCACTCCCGTGGAGTTGAAGATGATGGGTGTGCCATATACGCCCGGCTCTCCGTTGCCGACCGTGTACCGTGCGATGGGTTGCCGTGAATGTTCCAACACCGGATATCACGGGCGTGTGGCCATTCAGCAGGTAATGGGCGTGGACACGCAGATGGAGGATTTGATCGCGCGTGGCGCCACGTCGCTGGAAATCGAGCAGGCGGCCAAGTCGAAAGGCATGACGTCGCTTCGTGAGGATGGCTGGCAGAAGGTTCTGCAAGGCATTACTTCCGTGGATGAAGTGCTTCGCGTGACCGTGTAGTTGTGTAATCGTGTGACCGCGTTTTCAACATATGTAAAGGACAATGATGACCGATATTGAACAGCAACCCGAGCTGAAAACCGAAATGAACACCGCGACGGATCCCGATGCGCAGCCGACTTGGGATGCGAACACCGATTTGTCTGGTTTGAAAGGTGTGACCATTCCCAGTACCGCTCCTTCATTCAACGAGGATCCGCGTAGGGGACGCCATTGGTCGCCCGACAATGCGATTCAGGCTGACGATGACAGTTTGCGCAATATTTTCGCGTCGCTTGACGCCATACCCGCGTTGCGGCATGGTTCCGGTACCGTTCCCGACCCCATGCCTAAGGCCGCGGTCGAGCAACAGCCGGCGGCCGAGCCTCAACAGAGCGCACAGCGGCAGCCTATGCAACAGTCAGCTGCCCCGCAAGCCGTTGCATCACAATCTGTAGCGGAACCGCAGCCCGCTCCGACACGGCCTGCGGAAACACCGCTCATTGCAGAACAACAGGAACTCTCCTACGACACCGCTTTTCCGGAAACCCCGGAAAACGAAGCCGTGGATCAGCAGAATCTGCAATTCGACGATGACGTGACGGAAGTCACCCCTGCATTCGAGTATCATGGACCGATCCAGCAAATCGACGGCGATCCGCCATCATTCATTCCAGGCGGCACGCCGTTCGCGCAACAGCCGGACGACTATGCGGCGTACGAGGAGAACACGCAGACCATGCAGCCTTCCGCCATCAACCATATTGCGCAGCCTGCGCCCGCTGCCAGACCGCAACCCAATATGAACAACAGGCTAATCGTGGATTTCATAGTGCCCGAAACCAATGATTCCGACGAGGACGCTGTTCCCGGACAACGCAGAATCAAAGCGCACCAGGTCAAAGAAACATTGCATGCCGAACATCCCGATGCGGATCCGGAATTCGTGGCTGCCATATGCCAGCTGGTGGAATTGAACGCGTCCGATCTTCATCTGGTGGTCAACGATCCGCCAATGCTGCGCGTGGATGGCAAGCTGCGCCCCGCCAAAGGGCTGAGCGTGTGGAACAAGGACCGCACGTATGAAGCCATCAAAGTGATGACCAACGAGCTGGAGATGGAACGGTTCAAAGACGATTTGGAACTTGATATTTCATTCTCCATCGGCGATCTGCTGCGATTCCGCGTCAACGTATACCGCGACCGTTTGGGCGTGTGCGCGGCATTACGAACCATTCCCACGGAAATCAAAACCGCGCAGGAGCTTGGTCTCGACCCGCATATCGCCGATCTGGCGTTACTGCCGCGTGGACTCGTGCTCGTATGCGGTCCGACCGGCTCCGGCAAATCCACCACGCTCGCCGCGATTGTCGACAGAGCGAATGCCGAACGCGCCGACCATATCATCACCATTGAAGACCCGATCGAATTCGTGCATCAACACAAGCGTTGCGTGATGAGCCAGCGTGAAGTGGGCACCGACACCAAAAGTTTCGCGGAAGCGCTTAAACGCGCGCTTCGTGAAGATCCCGACATTATCGAAGTGGGCGAGCTTCGAGACCTCGAAACCATTTCCACCGCGTTGACCGCCGTGGAAACCGGCCACTTGGTGTTCGCCACCCTGCACACGCAGGACGCCGGTTCGACCGTGGACCGTCTGATCGACGTGTACCCGGAAAATCAGCAGCAGCAGATTCGCGTGCAGGTGGCCTCCACTCTGCGCGCGGTGGTCGTGCAAACCCTGATTTCACGTGCCAGCGGGCATGGCCGCGCTCCTGCCACCGAAGTGATGATCAACACTCCGGCCGTGGCCGCGTTGATTCGCGGAGGCAAGGCGCATCAGATTCGTACCGTGCTGCAATCCGGCGAAAAGGAAGGCATGCATACGCTTGACCAAGATCTGGCGAGACTCGTCAACAAGGGCGTCATCACCTTCGAAGACGCTCTTGCCAAGGTGCAGGTCCTCGAGGAATTCGAAAAACTCTGCGGCGCCCGCTCCTCCTTCTAACCTCGCCGTACCCATACACCATCTTTACACCTATCATGAGCAACACAGCAGAAACACCAACCATCATCCAGCCCGACGTTTCGGCGAACCGCGCGACGAACCTTCGAAAAAGACTCTTTACCTGGTTCACCGAACAACGGCTGCACTGCATTGTCTTCATCGCCTACGTGACAGTGACCGTCACCGTGTCGTGTTTTCACGAACCATGGTTTGATGAGGCGCAAGCCTGGCTGATCGCACGTGATTGCTCATGGAAGGAACTGCTTACCGTACGCACCCATTACGAAGGACACCCACCTCTTTGGTGGATGCTGCTTGCCATTCCCGCCAAACTTGGCATGCCTTACGAAATAGGATTGAAATCCCTCAATCTTATGTGCGCCGCGCTGATGATCTGGCTTTTGGAATTCAAAACGAAACTACCAGAATTACTAAAGGTAATACTGCCATTTTCCTATTTTCTTTGCTACCAGTATGGCGTAACTTCCAGACCATATGCGCTTATGATCGCCGCAATGCTGCTCATAGCCATCAATTGGAACAACCGCAACACCAAGCCATGGCCAGTCATACTCAGCATGATGCTGCTATGCGCCACGAGCTCTTACGGATTGGCAATCGCCGGCATGCTTGCCTTGAATTGGACGATTCAATTTCTCTGCGGCGAACGCTCGCTTATAAAAAACAAGCAGCGTTTCGCGGGACTTGTTCTGCTACTGGTATTCGCCATCATACTGCTCCTCAACGTACTCCCCGCACCCGGCACATACCACGGTGACTTTGACATACATGGCACTGCAACAACATCACCCGCATGGGTTTCCGTATTCAACACCTGGCTGGTAATGCCTTCCGAGACGTTGTTCACTTCAACCCTGTCGGATGGCAATATGCAGTTCATCGCTCTCACGCCAAGCGAGCTGTTTATGCCGTGCGTAATGTCATGCCTGATGTGGTGTTTTCTTATTCAGATTTGCCTACGCCGGAAAACCGCATCATTGCTGCTCACCACATACTTGGGTATAAGCGTTGCGTTCACCGCGCATCTTTCCATGCATCATGCGGGAATCATCTTGGGATTCTTCATCGCCATTCTCGCCATCGATTGCGATATCGAAAAAATCAATTCCAACGATTGGCCTCAGTGGATCCGTAATCTCAACAACCGTGTTATGACTCTTCTTGGACCGAAGAAAACGGAACGGTATCTCCGTTTCTTCAAAATCCTCGGTCTTATCTTCATGCTTGTCAGCGTGTATTGGACGGCAAGCGCCAGTATTTGCGATATTCGGTACGACTATTCGTCTTCCCGGGCGGTAGCGTCTTTTATCAAAACCAACCATTTGGAGCAATACCGTTGGATGGCAGGCTGGACACGCGTCAGCAAGAACGACACCGCTTCCAATCCAGAAATCAACAAAATCATCGACAAAGGCGGATATTGCGGCGGCACCGACTGCATCGACTACACTTCTTGGTACGGCAGCACCCTTATCGATTCAGCCCCTTACTTCGACCATACGCTTCTTGCCAATGCATACAAGGGACGAAGCTATTCGTCGTGGGAATGGTGCGTTGACCCCTATGCGGGAAAGAAAGACATCGAAACATGGAAATCGTGGGGCGAACCCGAATTCTACGACACTCTGTATCAGCCATTTTTCTTCTCCGACCTTGGTTACGACAGAAACCATTACACGAAAATCAAAATCGCCGAAACCAAGACACCTTGGAAAAGCACATGGTCGGAAGGCGCCTGCGAAATTTACGTGCGCAACGACATTTACGAGAACGTATTGCATTCGCCCGATCCTGGAATCGACTGGCCCGACGGCGCAACGCGCAGATAACAAGTGGACCGGCATCCAACTGGAACGTGTCGATTGTTCGTTTATGCAAAACGTGCCACTGTCAGCACCTTTGTATAGGTTAGATATGTTATGTACATGCAGGGGGGCTTCCGGCGAAAGCGGAAGCTGAGATAGGCAAATGCCTGACCCTTTGAACCTGTTGGTTAGGACCAACGTAGGGAGCAGACAATGGGCGATGACTCATATGCAGCTGCATTGCGTGAACAGATTGCGCAGGCAGTAAACGACGTACGCGAAACCACACCTTTGGCACAGTCGTTCACCAATTTCGTAACGATGAATCTTGTGGCCAACGCGCAGCTGGCCGCCGGCGGCACCGCAGCCATGAGCTTCCTGCCTGACGACGTGATCGACACCGCGGAAATCGCCGGATCGAACTACATCAATGTGGGCACACTCCTGCCGTTCTTCAAGGACGCGCTACCGGAAATCGCCTACAAACTGCACAAGAACGGCAAGACGTGGGTACTTGATCCGGTCGCCGCGGGCATCGGCAAAACCCGTACCGCCATTCTCGAATCGTTCCGCACATACCCGCCGACCATTGTGCGCGGCAATGCGAGCGAAATCATCGCGCTCGATGCGATGTGGGGTTTGGCACAGCATGATTCCACCGTTCCCGGCACTCGCCCGGCAGGCGTGGAAGCCGTCGACGAAGTCGATTCCGCCGTTGACGCGGCCAAACGAGTGGCTCGTCATCTTGCGAAATACTCCCCTGTTGGAGCCGGCGCGGTGGCCGTTTCCGGAGCAGTCGATCTGGTGACTGACGGCGAGCGCGTGTTCCGTTTGCCCGGCGGCAGCGCGATGATGACGAAGATCACCGGCGCCGGCTGTTCGCTCGGCGGCGTTACCGCAACGTATCTGGCCGTGGCCGAACCGCTTGTCGCCGCGATTTCGGCATCATTGCTGTATAACAGGGCTTCCGAAATCGCCGAAGCGAAATCGTCCGGTCCCGGATCTTTCCAAGTGGCGCTGCTTGACGCGCTTTGGAACGTCACCGCCGAGGAAGTCGCCGCTTCCGAAATCATCATCGACTAGGCTTTGCCGAACCCTGCATGGTATTCGGCATATCATGCAGGGTTCGGCAATTGCGTATGTGGAAAATATGGACGATTGCCGGTTCACATTGTAGGCTTTCTGAATCACTTACCGAGAAGGGTTGATTATATGAACAATTATTCATATGCATCGATGCGCGATACATTCGATATGAGCGCCTACTTTGTGGTCGGCCCGCAGGATTGCAAGAGCCGTACTATTACCAGTGTGATTGAGGATGCGTTGCGCGGGGGTGCAACGTTCATCCAGCTGCGAGCCAAGAACACCGACGCGAAAGACATCACCAGCATGGCACGCGATATCGCGCAGGTTATCGAGAACAACGGCAAATCCGATTCCGTGGCGTTTGTGATCGACGATCGCGTGGATGTAGTTTGGCAGGCACGTCACAAGGGCATCAAAGTTGACGGCGTGCATATTGGGCAAACCGACTTGGAACCGCAGGAAGCCCGCGCGTTGCTTGGGGAAGATGCCATTGTGGGCTTGTCTGCCGAAACGGAAAGCCTGGTGAAGCTGATCAACGAGCTGCCTGCCGGCTGCATCGACTACATCGGGGCCGGCCCGTTGCACGTGTCCACTACCAAGCCGGAAGCTTCCGTTGGTGGCAACGATGGTTCCGGGCATACGCTCGACGAGGCGCAGATCAATGCGATCTGCGATGCGAGTGATTTTCCGGTTGTGGTCGGCGGTGGAGTGACCGCCAACGATATGGAGATGCTCGCACATTCGAAGGCGGCCGGCTGGTTTGTGGTGTCGGCCATTGCCGGCGCAAGCGATCCGGAAGAGGCGACCCGCAATATGGTTTCGCGATGGAAGGCAGTGCGCGGTGATGCAAAGCATGGGCACGTACTGCGCAAATAGCAATCACGGATCACGAATATTTCAGAACTTCGCATCATAAGCAAGCAAAAGCAAGTAAGGAGTCATTCATGACCAGCACTTTGGCACCGGTATTGAGCATCGCGGGATCGGATTCCTCCGGTGGTGCCGGCATTCAGGCAGATTTGAAAACCATGCTTGCCAATGGCGTGTTCGGTATGACCGCCATCGCGGCGCTGACCGCGCAGAACACCACAGGCGTGACCATGGTCACGAACACTCCTCCGGAAATGCTCGCCGCGCAAATCGACGCAGTATTTGAAGATATTCCGCCGGTCGCGGTGAAGATCGGCATGGTGTCGAGCGTGGAGCTCATCAACGTGATCGCCGACCGTCTGATTGCGCATGATGCCACGAATATTGTGCTTGATCCGGTGATGGTGGCAACGTCCGGCGCGAAGCTTATCGAAGGCGACGCGATTGCGGCACTGACTTCCAAGCTGTTCCCGCTGGCCACCGTCATCACGCCGAATATGCCGGAAACCCAGGCGCTGTGCGAGCTGGCCGTCGAACAGGGTGCCGACGCGATCGACTACGAGAATGGCGAAAGCATCTCCAGTGAGAACGACATGGTGACGGCAGGCCATATGCTCGCCGGCCATTTCGGCTGCGCGGTGCTCGTCAAAGGCGGTCATGGCACGCAGGATGCCAGCGATGTGCTCGTTGAACCGAGCGGCAAAGTCACTTGGTTCCGCGCGCGTCGTATCAATAATCCGAACACGCATGGCACCGGATGCACGCTGTCTTCGGCGATCGCATCGCATCTGGCGCTTGGCGAGACATTGCCGGAAGCCGTCGATAGTGCAAAACTGTATCTGACGGGCGCCTTGGAGGCGCAGCTTGACCTCGGTCACGGATCCGGACCGATGGATCACGCTTGGAAATGGCGCTGACAGCCAAATCCGCACCAACCAATCCAAGTCGTATCAGGCCGATAGGAACGCAACGAAAGGAACGAACATGACCCTTGATCGCAATGCGGAAAAGCAGGAAGTGCCGATCAACCCGGAAACCGGCAAACCGTATATCAACACGCTTGCCGCAGTCGCCATCTCCCCCGCCGGCGCAAGCCCTGAAAAGTCCACGTACGTGGCGCAGGCGGTCGACGTGATCCGTCAATCCGGATTGCCGAGTGAAACCAACGCCATGTTCACCAACATCGAAGGCGACATCGACGACGTGCTCAAGGTGATTCGCGACGCCACCATGAAGCTGGCTGGCCAGGGCTATCGCACCGACGTGGTGATCCGTCTCGACATTCGCCCGGGTTTCGAAGGTCAGATCCACGCCAAGCAGGCACTTGTGGACGAAATCCTGTCGGAATAAATCAGGCAGTAAACTGTTAGATCGTCAGAAAAATCGAAAAGCGCGCTATTTATAAGGAATGGCGCGCTTTTCTTATTGATTTGGGTATAGTGTAGCGAATATGACTACGATGAAGGAAATTGCCGAAGCGGCAGGGGTGTCCATTTCCACTGTTTCCCTGGTGCTTAACGGCAGGGATGAAGGACGTGTGAAAGCCCCTTTGGCCGCGCTCGTACGCGAGAAGGCAGACGAACTCGGCTACACGGTCAATCCTCTGGCGCGCAGCCTGCGCACTTGCCGCACGCGAATTCTCGGCTTCATCAGCGAGGAAGTTGCCACCACGCCGTACGCAGGCGGCATCATTCTGGGCGCGCAAGACGCGGCAAGCACCTACGGGTACATGATCATCACGGTCAGCACCGATGGCAGGGCGAGCGAAGAGAACGAAATCGCCACGCTGAAACGGTATGGCGTGGACGGTTTCTTCTATTCGAAGATG
The DNA here is from genome assembly GCA_959028125.1 of uncultured Bifidobacterium sp. Classification (GTDB taxonomy): domain Bacteria; phylum Actinomycetota; class Actinomycetes; order Actinomycetales; family Bifidobacteriaceae; genus Bifidobacterium. The sequence continues at coordinate 182,513 of CAUFQQ010000002.1, forward strand.
TCGAATCGCATTGCGAGCGTGCCAGCCTCGCTCGGCGATTATCCGGTGGTGATGGTGGATGCCACCGATGCCGACAACCAGATTCCCAGCATCGAGCCGGACGAATTCCAAATCGCCTATGATGCCACGAAACGGCTGATTCAGGCCGATTGCAAGCGTATCGCCTACATCGGATGCTCGGAAAACATGATTGCGCAGGATGGCCGTTTTTCCGGGTATCAGGCGGCATTGCAGGATTCCGGTTTCGCCTATGATCCTTCGCTGGTATGCAATGTGCTCAATAATGGTCCTGCGTTGCGTGCCGTCGACAAACTGTTTGACGAACGCAATCCCGACGGTTTCTTTTGCTTCAATGATGCGCGCGCATGGTATGTGTACGAATGTGCGGCACGCCGCGGACTGACCGTCGGCAAGGACGTTTCCATCGTCGGCGTCGACAACCACCGCGTGTTCGCCGAAACGCTGGAACCGCAGCTGACCACGGTGGAACTGCCCCACTATGAGATGGGTTATTGGGCCGCATGCAAGCTTATTTCGATGATCGAACGCAAGCCCGTCGACAGTTCGTCTTGGCCGAATACCACCGCTCCCATGCCGCCGTTGGATTCGCCGATTCCTGCGAAGATCCATTGCGCGCTGATAGAAAAGGGATCGGTTCGCAGCTAAGTTTCGCGATCTAAGACCACATGAAAGGCCTGTTGACGTGTCCGTTACGACACGCCGAGAGGCCTTCTTTTTTATCCCCCATTTCGGCTTAATTCCAACACTTCCAAAAAGCGTTGGAATTACTTACGTCAATCGATTGACGTCAATCGATTGACGTCAATCGTTTGACGCGCTATTATTTAACCATGTTCATCCACTTGGCACGGCAGCTGGGTGAATGACGGCATAACACAACATCGGCACACAACCGAGGTGCCGCGCGGCAGCGGCACAAACAAAGAGAAACAGAGAAACAACAACATGGCAAGTACAACTCGATCTGCATGGAAGAATCCTTCCTACCTGCAGAGCTCCTTCGGCATCTTCATGTTCTTCTGCTCGTGGGGCATCTGGTGGTCCTTCTTCTCCCGCTGGCTTACCGACCCGGCCCACGGTCTGGGCATGACCTCCGCCGAGCAGGGCCAGATCTACTCCATCAACTCCCTGGCAACCCTGGTCATCATGTTCGCCTACGGCGCCATCCAGGACCAACTGGGCATCAAGCGTAAGCTCGTGATCTTCGTCTCCGCCATCGCAGCGCTCGTCGGCCCGTTCGTGCAGTTCGTGTATGCCCCGATGCTGACAGCCGGCGGCACCACCCGTTTCATCGGCGTGCTCATCGGCTCCATCGTGCTGTCCGCAGGTTTCATGGCCGGCTGCTCCCTGTTCGAGGCACTCACCGAACGCTACTCCCGCAAGTTCGGCTTCGAATACGGCCAGTCCCGAGCTTGGGGCTCATTCGGCTACGCCATCGTGGCGCTGTGTGCAGGCTTCCTGTTCAATATCAACCCGCTGCTGAACTTCTGGGTCGGCTCCATCTGCGGCCTCGGCATGCTGTGCATCTACGCTTTCTGGGTTCCGGCCGAGCAGAAGGAAGAGCTCAAGAAGGAAGCTGATCCGAACGCGGCTCCGACCAACCCGTCCTTCAAGGAAATGATTTCCGTTCTGAAGATGCCGACCCTGTGGGTGCTCATCGTTTTCATGCTGTTCACCAACACCTTCTATACCGTGTTCGATCAGCAGATGTTCCCGAACTACTACGCTTCCCTCTTCTCCACCACTGAAATCGGCAACGCCACCTACGGCACCCTGAACTCCTTCCAGGTGTTCCTCGAGTCCGCCATGATGGGTGTTGTTCCGATCATCATGAAGAAGATCGGCGTGCGCAACTCCCTGCTGCTCGGTGCAACCGTGATGTTCCTGCGCATCGGCCTGTGCGGCGTGTTCCACGATCCGGTCAGCGTCTCCATCGTCAAGCTGTTCCACTCCATCGAGGTTCCGCTGTTCTGCCTGCCGGCATTCCGCTACTTCACTCTGCACTTCGACACCAAGCTGTCGGCAACCCTGTACATGGTGGGCTTCCAGATCGCTTCCCAGATCGGCCAGGTGATCTTCTCCACCCCGATGGGCGCCCTGCATGACGCCATGGGCGATCGCCCGACCTTCTTCACCATCTCCGGCATCGTGCTGGCAGCCCTGATCTACGGCTTCTTCGTGATCAAGAAGGACGACCAGGAAGTCGGCGGTGATCCGTTCTACACCGACAAGCAGCTCAAGGCCCAGGCCGCTGCAGAAGCGAACGCCTGAACGCAATCGCAAGTCCGGCCAAGAACATAACTGAATCGTGCTGCTCGAAGCGTTTCCCCTTTTTCCGCTTCGGGCAGCATTCTTACAACTTTTACTCAAAACTCAATAAGCAGCAATTCAACAATCACAAGAAAGGCTATTCAACGATGACTGGCTTCACCCCGGACGCACCCGTCCTTCACGAAATCAAGAACCACAGCGAGGCTCTGGCACAGGCGGAGGCGGGCGTTGCAGCCATGGCCGCCGCGCGCAACAACCGTTGGTATCCGAAGTTCCACATCGCCTCCAACGGCGGCTGGATCAACGATCCGAACGGCCTGTGCTTCTACAAGGGCCGTTGGCACGTGTTCTACCAGCTGCACCCGTACGGCACCCAGTGGGGCCCGATGCACTGGGGTCACGTCTCCTCCAACGACATGCTCAACTGGAAGCGTGAGCCGATCATGTTCGCCCCGACTCTCGAAGAGGAAAAGGACGGCGTGTTCTCCGGTTCCGCAGTGATCGGCGATGACGGCGAGCTCAAGTTCTACTACACCGGCCACCGCTGGGCCAACGGCATCGACAACACCGGCGGCGACTGGCAGGTGCAGATGATCGCCGAACCAGACAACGACGAGCTGACCAGCGCCACCAAGCGCGGCATGATCATCGATTGCCCGCTCGATAAGGTCGACCACCACTACCGTGACCCGAAGGTATGGAAGACCGGAGACAAGTGGTACATGACCTTCGGTGTCTCCTCCGTAGAAAAGCGCGGCCAGATGTGGCTGTTCTCCTCCGATGACATGGTTCGTTGGACCTACGAGCGTGTGCTGTTCGAACACCCGGATCCGAACGTCTTCATGCTTGAATGCCCGGACTTCTTCCCGATCAAGGACGCCGAGGGCAATGAGAAGTGGGTCATCGGCTTCTCCGCCATGGGCGCAAAGGCCTCCGGTTTCATGAACCGCAACGTTTCCAACGCCGGCTACATGATCGGCACGTGGACCCCGGGCGAGGCGTTCCAGCCGGAAACCGAGTTCCGCCTGTGGGATTGCGGCCACAACTATTACGCTCCGCAGTCCTTCAACGATGGCGAGCGCCAGATCGTATACGGCTGGATGAGCCCGTTCGTTGAGCCGATTCCGATGCAGGATGACGGCTGGTGCGGCAACCTGACCCTTCCGCGTGAGATCACCCTGGGCGCCGACGGCGATCTGCACACCGCTCCGGTTGCCGAAATGGAGGGCTTGCGCGAAAACACCACCGATTTCGGTGCGATCTCGCTGGACGTCAATGGCGAGCAGACCATTGCTGACGATGCCGAAGCCGTGGAAATCGAAATGACCATCGATCTCAACGCCTCCACTGCGGAACGTGCTGGTCTGAAGATTCATGCGACCGAAGATGGCGCTTACACGTACGTGGCGTTCGACGATCAGATCGGTCGTGTGGTGATCGACCGTCAGGCCGCAGCCCAGGGTGATCGTGGCTACCGTACCGCCCCGCTTTCCGCCGAGGAACTGGCTTCCGGCGAGCTCAAGCTGCGCGTGTTCGTGGATCGCGGCTGCGTGGAAGTGTACGTAAACGACGGCCGTCAGGCCATGAGCTCCTTCAGCTACGCTTCCGAAGGCCCACGAGCCATCAAACTTGTTGCCGAATCCGGCACGCTTGAGGTCAAGTCCTTGAAGCTCCACACCATGAAGTCCATCGGACTGGAGTGAGGCTAATCCAAGGCAGTAGCAAGGGGTAAATAGTAAGGTGGGTTCCGTGTCAGGCGAGATACGGAACCCACCTTGCGTTATGCCGCAAGTTGTGACTTACGTTTTGGTTTGAAGAACGATTTTGGTTTGGAACGTGGTTTAGGGAGTGCTTTATACTGGCACCCCGGTAATGAACTTTTCTGACCGGAACGCGGGCAGGCTCCTCACCTTACTGATTTCTCGCCACCGGTCACGTGCGCGCCCACTATGGCGCAGAAAGCAAGGTGAACGATGGCGGTTTCGCACGTTCAACGCAGGGATTCGGCAACAGGATCCATACCCTCAAACACGAGTTCGCACATGGGTTCGGGCATGGCTGCGAACACGAATTCAAAAGCCGGCATTGTCGCAAAACTTCTCGAAGCTTTGTCCGCCTTTGCTCACGTTTGCAAACGCCGTATTCCCACGGTTATTGCAGTAGTGCTGTTGCTGGCGGTATGGGAGGCGTGGGTCCGCATCGGCAATGTGCCCAGCACCATGATCGCCGCACCAAGCGAAATCGCACAGGCCACCGTCGAAACATGGTCGACGTTATGGCCTGCCACGCAAGTCACTTTGCTTGAAGGTACCGTCGGATTCCTGTTCGCCGTACTGTTCGGCATTCTCATCGGCATACTGCTGTACTGCTCATGCATTGCGAACGCCGCATTGTTCCCGTTACTTTCAGCTGCGCAGACCATGCCGTTGATTTCCATCGCTCCCCTATTTTTGATCTGGTTTGGCTTTGAGATTTCCGGAAAAATCGTGATTGTAACGGTATTCGGCTTATTCCCGATTGCAGTGCAGACGATTCGTGGGCTTGAAGCGGTCCCCCAGTTTTATTCGGATGTTGCGCTGACTTGTGGCGCCACGAAAGCGTGGACACTGTGGCATGTGAAGCTGCGTGTGGCCGCTCGTCAGATTTATGGCGGCATCCGCGTTTCCGCCGCATACATTTTCGCCACCGCCGCCACCGCAGAATATTTGGGCGCGCGCAAAGGTCTTGGCATTTGGCTACAGGCCGCCTACAACTCGTTCCGCACACCGCTGATCTTCTCGGCGACGCTGGTCATCATCGCCATCACCGGCGTTCTGATGTGCCTGGTGAACCTCAGCGAACGCGTCCTGCTCGGCCCAGCTGATGCCGACGCCGATCCCGATGCAGACCAGTAAGTCAAACACGCCAAACATCATCGGCCTTCTGCAAACGCAGCATTCGCAGCATTCGCCACTCCGCATTGCATGTCGGTCACGCTGCCTACGTATAATAAAACCCGCTGTTAAGCCAATGCGTGGCAAACCGGCAATATTCCACGCCTTTCACTAGGCACCGTAAGGAATGTCGGGGGCATTGGACGAGCGGGGGCCTGAGGCCCTTCGTATCGTTTTCTGCCCGAACTCCGCTCGCAGCATATCCCTAGAAAACGATAGAGAATACAGATTCAAGGGAAATCGCTTTATGAGCATCTTCAGCAGGCATGACGCCACCGCACGCACTCACATCGCAAGCACAATAATCGCACTCTTCAGCGCAATCGCCATGTTGTTCAGCGTTACCGCATGCGGACAAAGCAACGATTCCGCAACAAGCACAGCATCTGGCAGCAGCGATCTGACCAAAGTGACCTTCATGCTGTCCTGGGCGCCCGACACCAATCATATCGGCGTATATGTGGCGAAAAACAAGGGTTATTTCAAAGAGGCAGGTCTTGACGTTGATATCGTGGCCGTGGCACAGGCCGGTGCCGAACAGGCCGTGAACAACGGCGTGGCCGACTTCGCATTGTCGAACCTCACCAACGTAAGCACGTACGCTGTTAAGGGCGCAACCATCAAGCAGGTGCTGCAGGTACAGCAGAAGCCAAGCGCCATCTGGTGTTCGCTCGCTTCCAACACTGAAATCAAATCCCCGAAGGATTTCGACGGCAAGACTTTCGCCACGTTCGGATCCAACGAATCCGATGCGGTGATCCGTCGCATGATTCAGTCGGACGGAGGTAAGGGCGAATTCGACAAGGTGACCGTCGGCACGTCCACGTTCCAAACGCTGTCCAGCAACAAGGCTGATTTCGGTGGTTTCTATGCCACTTGGGAGGGTGTGCAGGCCGACATGTACGGTCCGAAGCTCAACTGCTTTACCGAACCGGATTACGGCGTTCCCGGCAATGCCGACACCATTGGCGTGATCACCAGCGACAAGACGATTTCCAACAATCCCGAACTGGTGAAGAAGTTCGTACAAGCCACCAAGAAGGGCTACGAGTACGCATATTCGAATCCTGACGATGCAGCGAAGATCCTTGTGAAGGAAGCTCCCGACGCGAATCTCAAGCTTGATTTCGTCAAGAAAAGCATGAAAACCATTGTGGACGGTCAGTATTGGGGCGATCCCGCCAAGATCAAGGATGGTTCGTTCACGTTCGGTACGAACGACGTTGAAGGCGCCCAGCAGTATTTCGACTTCCTCGCTCAGGAAGACGCCTACACCGATTCGCATGACAAGGTGGTGCACGACGCTCCGCAAGCCAAGGATCTCGCCACCGACGAATTCCTGAAATAATCGGGTTTGAACGAGTAGGTTTGTAACCCGTTTAGGTGCGAATAATCGAAAATATTGGAATACGGCATCCTGCATTTTTATTTCATGCCCAACACTGCTTGCTCAGTTCGGGTTGAACATGGTTTGTGGGATGCCGCACCATTATGCGTTGCATTTGGCTTCATTGCACGAGTTTGATTAAATACAAATATGACACGACTGATTCTTGATGTGGACACCGGTATCGACGATGCACTGGCGTTGGCATACCTTGCGACGTTCGACACTGTTGACGTGCTTGGCGTGATCGGCACGTACGGCAATGTTTCCGTCGACACTGCGGTTCGCAATACTTCGTATGTGCTGGAACGGTTGGGGCTTCGGCACATTCCAGTGATACGTGGATCGTCACATCCTTCATGGGCTCGGTGTTTCATTCCGGATGCAGGTTGTGCGCAGTTTCACGGCACGGACGGATTGGGAGGATTCGGCCCGGCTTGCGATAGTTCGTCTTCGGATACTGCTTTTTCAGATATTTTTTCGGATAATTCCGGTTCTGATACTGTTTTTTCTCGTGATTATCGTAGTCTGATTTCCGTTGGCGGATATGCGTTGGATGATGTTCATGCGAATCCTGCGGTTGATTCGTTTGAATTGTCGCTTACTACGGATTCGGCTTCTTTTATTCATGTTGATGATTCTTCCGCCGACTCGGTTTCCGAAGGCGTGCAGTTCATTATTGATCAGGTTCGCGCTTATGGTTTCGACGTCACTGTGGTTGCGACCGGTCCGCTGACCGATATTGATGCTGCGATCGCGGCCGCACCGGATATTGCCGGCAAACTCAAACTGGTGATGATGGGCGGCACGTTGACGCAGGAAGGCAACTGTTGGGATCTGACTGCGGAAACGAACATCATTCAGGATCCGGAAGCCGCAGATCGCGTGTTCCATTCCGGTGCCGACATCACCATGGTCGGCTTGGACGTAACGCATCAATGCCTGATGGGTTCCGATGCGGCCCGTGCTTGGCGCGAAGCGGCGAATGCTGACACACTTACCAGCTCGACCGCATCCCAAGTCGCTGATTCACTTGATGGTTCAGCTGGTAGTTCAAATGCAGCTTCAGCTCGAACCTCGAGTGTGGCTGCAAGCCCATCTGCTTCCGATGTGCGCGTATTCCTCGCCGACATGGCTGATTTTTCCATTGCCGCAAACCTCAAGGCCGACGCGCGACTGTTTTCACAGGGCATGCCATTGCATGATCCGCTGGCCGCCGCCGTTGCCGTGGATCCGTCGCTGGTGACCTGTATCGACCTACCAATGAAAGTCGAACTCGAAACCGGCGATTTCCACGGCACCCGAGGCCGAACCATCGGCGATCCCGCCGGACTGATCGACTCCAACGCACCCCGCATCCACGTAGCCTTCCAAGTCGACTCCTCCCGTTTCGTCCCCACCTTCACCACCCGAATCAGCACGTTGTAACAAACAAAACGGGGAGAACATTATGTTCTCCCCGCAGTTAACCTAATCAACTCAGCAAAAACTACTTTTTGACGCCGCCGAAACGACGGTCGCGGTGAATGTAGTGGTCGATCGAACGCCATAGCACGTCTCGACCGCAATCGGGGAACAGTTCCGGCACGAAATCAAGTTCGGCATATGCCGCTTCCCACGGCAGGAAGTTCGACGTGCGCTGTTCGCCGGAAGTACGAATCACCAAATCGCAATCAGGAATATCAGGATTGTACAGGTGTTCGGAAATCATTTTTTCCGTTACGCGATCGCCGGAGATCTTGCCGTCACGCACTTCCTTTGCGATTGCCGCGCAAGCATCCGCAATTTCGGCACGTCCGCCGTAATTCAGGCAGAACACCACGTCGATGGTCGTGTTGTTTTTGGTACGTTCCTGTGCTTTTTCCAATTCGTCGATAACGGATTTCCATAGTTTCGGACGTCGGCCGGACCAGCGCACGCGCACGCCCCACGCGTTCATCTGCTCCACACGACGGTGGATGATGTCACGCGAGAAGCCCATCAGGAAGCGCACTTCCTGCGGGGAACGCTTCCAGTTCTCCGTGGAGAACGTATACAGCGACAGGTAGCGCACACCGGCTTCGATGGCACCTGCGATGGTGTCGAACACCACCGGTTCGGCAGCCTGATGCCCGTCGGTGCGAATCAGCCCACGCTGCTGCGCCCAACGACCATTACCGTCCATGATCACGCCGATATGGCGCGGAACCTTGTTCTTCGGAAAATCAGGAATAATCGACGGGTCAGAAAATGGTGCCGCCGGAATGTCAAGGGACTTGTAATCCACGTTCTCAAAAGCCATACCCGCTAATCTAGCAAGCGCATGGAACGAATCGGACGTTCCAAATAGTATTCACCCCATTTTTCCACCATTTGTCGGGTTTCCGGAAGCAACGCCGTGCCGTCCAGCTCTCCCCAATCGCCGTCTACAAGCGCCTGCAGCTGGCAGATCGCATTCCACGAAACATCAAACGATTCACGAATATGATCGGTCAAACACATCAGGCCACCCGCAGAAATTGAAAAGAACCATGGACGATCAGCAGAAATCGGCTCCCCGCACACCACGCAGGCACGCAAACGTGGCGTCCAGCCAGCGATCGCAAGAGCACGCATCACGTAGGAATCGCCAATCGCAGCAGCCTCATGCGCATGCTTGGAAAGGGCATTCAACGCTCCCAGCACCAGCCGATACTGTGCCACGGAACGCTCCTGCTCCGTCACTACCAGCTTGTCAGCGGTTTCGCAAATCACATTCGCTGCGGTATACGCCTTGAAATCGGTGCAGATGCCTCTCGCATACGCCGACACCGACTCGGCTTGGGAAATCACATCAAGCGAACGCCCTTCCGCAATAAGCAACGAGACGCGCATGAAAGGCTCCAAACGACCTCCGAAACGCGATTTGGTTCGACGCACACCTTTGGCGACGGCGCGGATTTTGCCATGGTCACGTGTCAGCAAAGTGACGATACGATCAGCTTCGCCAAGTTTGACGGTACGCAAGACCACGCCCTCGTCCTGATACAACGGCATTCACACACCTCCTTCGCCTCGACTCGTTTTCTTAACTGAACTATCTATACTTTCCGCACGTTCTCGCGCCAGCCGCACTCTCCCGCGATATCAGTAAATAAACAATCCCCAGAACGCGAACACCAACAGCACATACAGCATGGTGACCGCCGTGATCCAAAACATCACACGGCCGAACCTCGTCGACGCGAGCACCGGCTGGCGGCCACTCACAATCGCGCCTATAGCCCCTTTACGCGGTGGCCATTGTGCAAGGCCACGATTCGTCGCCTCCTCGATAAGACGCACGAACACGCGGGACCACGCCCACACCACAACAACACACACCATTTGAATAACCGGCCAACTCCAATACATCATGCCCGGATCCTCGGCGGGAGCGCCACCCCACGCTAGCTTGACCACGCCCATAACCACTTCGCCCAATCCTGCACCAAACAGCACAAAAGTGGCCATGGTGGCAACGGCAAGCGTAATCAACGCATTTTTGAACACAGGTCTCAGCCCCAACACATATCGGCGTCGATGCGCATGCGCCCAAATCTTACGTACGAGCACAATCAGCCACAGCACGCCGATCACCAGTAGCAACAGCACCATGCTGGCATGCAGCACCACGAGATAAATGGTCAGCCCGCTGTTCGCCTGCAATTCCAACGGCACCGCAATCGACTGGTACAGGTTGGTACCGGCCACACGCTCGCTGGTCTGCTGCAGTCCCCGCGTGATGCCGACAGCCCAACTGATTACATCATCCACGTAGGCGTCGGCGAACGGAGTGCCGCTGTTGGATTCGTCGCCGAGTCGGAGCACATGGTTGGCGATGGGGTATGTGCGCACGGTCACGTCCCAATTGCCCGCCTTATGCGCCATGTCGATGATTTTCTCCGTACCTTCCACCTGCGCGGTCATCACGTCTTTGGTGCCGTATGCCACAAGCGTGGGAATGGAATAGGCTTGGGGATTCAACGTGTCGAGGTCGAGATTGGTCAGGCCGAACAATTCCGCATCGATGTTGAACGCGCGGCGCACAATGGACTGGTATCCATCATGCGCTCCGACCAGCGCGAAATCCTGTGCGGCAAGGAATCCCAACGAATGTCGTGGCGAATACACCATTGGGCTCAGCAACACCTGGAATGCCACGTCGGGGTCTTGATCAAGCAGATATGAGGAAATCCAAGTGCTTTCGGAAGTCGCGTAAATGCCGACATTCGAAGCGTCAACGTTGTCGAGATCACGCAACATGGTGATGACCTGATCGTAAATGGCCGCGGAGCCCGGGTAATCACGGGTCGCATCGTTGGTGGACCATACCGGCTTGTCGGGCACGGCCGTCACGAAGCCTGCGGATGAGAGATCGGTGGCCATGTCTCCAAATGAGTTGTCACAGGTACCATATCCGGCACCATGCATGAACACCACGCCGGGCCGATTGTTTCCCGCGTCTTTCGGCTCTCGAATCAACACTTTGACCTGTTGTATTTCACCGGTTGACGGCTGTTTCGCCTCAATGGTGACATATCGTTGCGTCACTTCGTAATCGCCTCGTTTGGCAAGGGTTTTGCCGGAAGGATTATCGAAGGTCACTGCCGTGTCGGATGATAACGTTTCGATGGTTTGACCGGTTGGCTCGTACTTCCATGACGATGCCGTCAAATTGGATACCGACACCAGAATGCCCAGCAGGATGATGAAGATAGGCAGACTGACCATCAGCCGTCTACCCCTCGTCCACTGACTGGATTGGCTCTCCGCGCTGGACATGACTGACTGACGTTCCTGATCTGACACGCCGTTCATTGTACCGACTCCAGCTGAAATGGCAATCGACAACCAGCAAAACCAGCGGGCGGCCGATCACAATCTGCAATCGACCGCCCGCGGTCAGCGAAATCAACAATTACCTTGCGCCACCGGCACCACCACCGGTCCTGTGGCGTTGACGGGCACCTGTCCGTCCGCTTCCATCTGCGCGGCGATCTCCTGCGCTTTGACCAGCAGCGTTTCCACAATCTGGTCTTCCGGCACGGTTTGAATGACTTTGCCCTTGATGAAAATCTGTCCCTTGCCGTTGCCGGATGCCACACCCAAATCGGCTTCACGGGCCTCGCCCGGACCGTTGACGATGCAGCCCATAACAGCCACGCGAATCGGCGCGGTCACATCCTTTAAACCTTCGGTCACCGCATTGGCCAACTGAATCACATCAACCTGGGAACGACCGCAGCTCGGGCAGGAGATAATGTCGAACTTGCGCGGACGCAATCCCATGTATTCCAGCAGCTTGCACCCGACTTTCACTTCTTCGACGGGCGGTGCCGACAGCGAAACGCGAATCGTGTCTCCAATGCCTTCAGCCAGCAGCGCACCGAATGCCAAACAGCTTTTGATGGTGCCCTGCCATGCCGGTCCAGCTTCGGTGACACCAAGATGCAACGGCCAATCACCCTTGGAAGCGAGCAGACGATACGTTTCCACCATGGTGATCACATCATGATGCTTGACGGAAATCTTGAAATCATGGAAGCCGACGTCTTCGAACATGCGCGCTTCCTTCATGGCAGACGCAACCAGTGCCTCCGGCGTCGGACCGCCATATTTCGCATACAGTTCCTTATCGAGCGAGCCCGCGTTCACGCCGATGCGCAACGAAATGCCCGCGTCCGTGGCGGCTTTGCAAATGGAAGGGCCAACCTCGTCGAATTTGCGGATGTTGCCGGGGTTCACACGCACCGCAGCGCAGCCCGCGTCAATGGCCTGGAACACGTATTTGCTTTGGAAATGAATATCGGCGATGACCGGAATCGGTGATTTCCTTACGATTTCCGGCAATGCGTCGGCATCATCCTGGCTTGGTACGGCCACGCGCACGATATCGCAGCCGGCTGCGGTCAGTTCCGCGATCTGCTGCAATGTCGCGGGAACATTGGCTGTCAGCGTATTGGTCATGGATTGCACCGAGATTGGCGCTCCCCCACCGACTGGAACGGGACCGACCATAATACGGTGCGATTTGCGGCGCGGATGCAGCGGGCTTTCACTAATGGCTGCCTCACCGGTTTTACGGAACGGCTTTTCGATTTCTGGCATACGTCAAATCCTTGCAATAACAAGGCTCCCGACTTAGGGAGCCTTGCGTCACTTACGTTTCGTCTGTTTGTCTTGTTTCGTTTTCCGTTACTTGTTTATCAGGTCGTCGGCTCGACGACGGGCTTCCAGCTCGAGTTGGCTCATTTCCTCCACGGAAGCGAATAGCGGATTGCCGCGCAGTTCCGCATCCATTTCGTCCAACACTTCCTTGACGGTATCGACGATGCCGAGATATGGCAAGCGATGTTCGAGGAAGGCGTGAACGGCCTGTTCGTTGGCAGCATTCAGCACGGCCGTATGCTTTTCGGAAGCTTCCAAGCAATGTCGAGCCAAGCTCACTGCGGGGAATGCCTCATCGTCAAGCGGTTCGAACGTCCACATGGCGGCTTTCGTCCAATCACAGGCCGCTGCGATGTTGCCAAGTCGTTCGGGAGCCGATAGGCCAAGCGCGATCGGCAGACGCATATCAGGCGGTGAAGCCTGTGCGATGGTGGCGCCATCGCGGAATTCCACCATGGAATGCACGATGGATTGCGGGTGCACGGTCACGTCGATACGGCTCGGAGGCACGTCGAACAGACGGCTCGCTTCGATGACTTCAAGCCCCTTGTTCATCAACGTGGACGAGTTGATGGTCACCACCGGACCCATATTCCAAGTAGGGTGGTTCAACGCCTGTTCAGGCGTGATGTCGGTCATCTGCTCGCGTTTCCAACCGCGGAACGGACCTCCGGAAGCGGTGACCACGAGTTTCGACACTTCACCGTGCGTGCCCGAACGCAACGATTGCCAGATGGCGGAATGTTCGGAATCAACCGGATTGATCTGCTGCGCACGAACCTGTGCGTCGAACAGCAGATGACCGCCGGCCACAACGGATTCCTTGTTGGCGAGCGCCAGCTGCGATCCTACCTGCAGTGCCGCAATCGAAGGTTCAAGGCCGATGGATCCGGTAATGCCGTTCAACACCACGTCGGCACCGGATCCGGCCATGGCGATTACCGCTTCCGGCCCGGCCATGATTTCCACATGGCTTGCGCCGGCTTGGTTTAGCGCATCTTGGAGCGCATGGACCGCGTTTGTGTTGAAGATGGCGACTTTCGAAACGTGAAATTGGACCGCCTGTTGGGCCAGAAGTTCCACGTGGGAGCCGCCTGCCGCAAGTCCGACCACGTTGAAACGGTCGAGATGGCGGGAGATGACGTCAAGTCCTTGGGTGCCGATGGATCCGGTGGATCCCAGAATGACTACGGTTGAGGTTTGCATGGGTTATGCGTGTGCTCCGTATTTGTTTTGGATTATTCGTGTGAACGCGAAAACAGGCTGACGGTCACGTCAGCCTGTTCAGTGCGATTGCCTATTCAAAAGAGGGGAACGACAGGTCGGGAATATCGACATCCAGATTGCTGTTGGATGCTTCGAACATCGGATTGGTTGCCGGCTTGGTTTCGTTCTTCTTCTCTTCCTCTGCCGGTTTCGCCGGTTCAACGGGAGTTGCCGTTGTCGAGTGATCTGCGGAGGTTGCTGGTTCCAGCGTGAAGGAGGGTGGGACGGTCGGCAAGGTTCCGAGATTAATCGAATCGGTATTGACCTGCGGAAGGTTCGGCGTCGACAGGCTTGGCATGCGCGGGGTGAACGTGTCTTCGACCGGATCGGGAGCGTCGATGTTCTGGGCCATCTGCGCCAAGGCAGCCAACGAAGAATCGGGAGCGATGTTGATGCCGTGAGATTCTTCCGGCTGATGTGCGACCGAAGTGTCTGGAATCACAGGAGCCGCAGGCGCGGCCGGAGCGTCATAGCTCGGCGCGCCATCATCAGAAAGCGGATTGAACGCTTCGGTTTCCGTTCCTGCGGAAGATGGCTCCTCGGCAACCGCATTGGACGCTTTGAACAGGTGTGCCAACGACTGTTCCGGAGCCGCTGGAGCAACCGGAGCGGCCTGAGGTTCCGGCGTTACAGGAGCTGCCGGAGTTACCGGAGCCGACGGGGTGCTGATGGTTGGCTGGAACACAGGCGGAACCACGGGAGCATACGTCGGCGCAGCGGTTTGAGTGGCCGGAATGCTCACCGGGGACGTTGCAGGCGTGGTGAAAATCTCACGTTCCGCCTTATTCAAAGCGTCGAAGGAGTCAGTGCTGTTTTGAACCTGAGCGGGCTGCGCAATAGGTTCTGCGGAAACGGCTGGAACGGCGAATAGCGGCGAGACCACCTGCGTCTCTTGGGATGCCAGACTGGTTGCGGGCGGATTGGCTGCGGCCATCGCGCTTTCGGAGGGCTCGCCCACGAAGTCGGCCACACGAGCATAGGATTCGAGTCTGGTCAGCAGCTGCACGCATTCGTTCAGGTAATAATCCACCTGACGCTCGTCATAGCCACGCTTGCCCTTGCGCTGGGTGAAGATCACATTCGCCACGGTCTGGGAGTTCAGATCGACAAGTTTCTTGGCATCGTCTTCCGACACTTCCTCAACGCCGAGCTCGCCAGCGGCCTTCGTCAGGCACTGATCGACGATGCGATCCACTTGCTTGCGGTCATAGCTCGGCTCCTTGCCTTCTCCTGGCTTGAAACGTTCGCCGTGCTCACGTTTGGAATGGGCGTCAAGCTGGCGGAACAGACTTTCGGTCTGCGCTTTCCACGCCACACGACCGTGCTGCGAAATCTCCCATGTGGTCTGCTTGTCCACCACGGCGCGCTCCAAACGAGCAAGGGCCGCGTCCACTTGGGCGATCACATAGCCGCCTTTGACCAAATCGAAAGAAACATTCTGAATATCATGCTGGGTGAGTTGCGCTCCCTCACCTTCGTACAGCATGTGCGCACGTTCAAGAAAAGCGTCCACCTGTTCGGAATCATACCCCCACTTGCGCTTTGAAGTACGAGCGATCCCCGATGCGTTCCTCTCGGATTCAGGTTCCTGCGCCATTGGCTATCGACCTCCTACTGCACTACTCAACGTCCTTACTCTACGTGATTGATTCGACGCTTTTGGCTTTCTTGTGGAAAATTCAGCGAATCGACACTCAAATCACACCATTTTTCACGCATTTACTATGGAAGGAACCCCTATTGGGCAGCGCGACACACGTTGAAGCTGTCGCAGGCAACGAATACTGTACAGTAGAGTTTTGCGGGCGATTAGCTCAGTTGGTTAGAGCGCCACCTTTACACGGTGGATGTCGGGGGTTCGAGTCCCTCATCGCCCACCTTTTGTTTCCGCAGAAAATAAGCCGTTCCGACTCTTCTGATATTCCCAACTATCTCGCGTGCACGTCAGCAAAGTCATGACTTTTGTCAATATAGACAATTTCATGGAAGCATCTTCTTCGACTACTTCTGCAAGCAAAAAAGGCTCGGAATCGTGTGATTCCAAGCCTTTATATGAGCGCCCGACCTTGGCCATGCGTGCCAAGTCAGGTAAAACGAATACGATCAGCGGCCTTTGCCGAATGCGCGCAGACGGATGCCGTTCCAGTCACCGCTGACGGTCAGCGGCGTGGCTGCATTCATGCCGGCGGTCTTCGCGGCGGACTGCACGGTGCTTGAACTTGCCGCGCCCGGGCGCCCCGGCTTCGGGGTGAGCACCCACAATGGACCATCGTCGCCAAGGACCGCATACGCATCGACGATGGTGTCAGACAGTTCGTCTTCGTCATCGCCGTCGCGCCACCAGATAATCACGCCATCAACGGCGGAATCATAGTCCTCGTCGACCAGCTCTTCACCGGTCAGCTCCTCGATCTTGGCGCGGATCGAGTCGTCCACATCATCGTCCCACAGCCATTCCTGTACCAGGTCGCCGGCGTGGAAACCGAATTCTTCAGCGTTATCAGATGCCGTTTGATTCACGTTCGTCAATATACCAACACTGCTCGAACATATACGTTACGAACCGTGGAATTGCTCACTTTGCGAGATTGTTTTTTCTTATATCTCGGAATGCGTCACTCTCCCGCGGAGCATTGCGGCAGGGATGCACCCTTGCCGTCTCGGACGGCAATCAGCGCATCGTACGCCTCCTGCAAAGTGGACACCTTCACCACGTTCAAACCTTCGGGAATATGATCCACAACGCTGGAACAATTGGATTCCGGGGCAAGGAACCAAGTTGCTCCGTCGCGTTTCGCTCCGAGCATCTTCAAACGGATGCCTCCGATTTCACCGACTTCACCTTTGTCGTTCATAGTGCCCGTTCCCGCGATGATCTTACCCCCAGAAAGTTTTTCACCGGTCACCTTGTCGATCAGACCAAGCGTGTACATCATGCCCGCCGACGGCCCGCCGACGTCGTCCACATGCATGGACACCTTCATGCCAGACACGTCATAACCATGCTCTTCCAGGAACTTTTTCGCCGCTGCGGTGGCGGAATCCTGCGATGACGTCATCTCCTTGTCGCTGGACTGCTTGTATTCCTCTGCGGTCTGCCCAACAGGAACCACCGCTTCCTGAGGCATCACCGTGGATTTCGAATCGGCCCACGCCACCAATGCCTGCGCGTTCGACACCGGGTACCCTGGCACGCCTGAAGCATTGACCGTGACCAACAGCAGTTGGCCTGAATCCTTATACGTTTTCGCACCGGAAACGGCGATGACCTGCTTGCCGGAAACCTCCCCGAGCACATTCTGTGTCGGGCCGGGCACCTGCACCACATACGCGCTGGGCATAATCAACACCAATACGCACAGTACCGCTACCAACGGTCCCGCAAGATAACGCCATGAACGCGCGGACAGCCAACCTTCCGCGCCTATCAGCCATCGTTTGACACGTCCCGGAGCGCCGCTACGTGTGTTTTTGCCGTGAATTCGTCGTGTTTCCTTCATCTTGGGCATACCTCCCATAACATAGTATGGAACCAACCAAACTTGAACAAACGCTTAGGAAAAGGCAGGGCCGGCATGGACGAGAACGCGATCCGCCAATGGTTTATCGATTGTTTCGGACCAATTCAAGGCGAGATGGCATGGAACCAGTTTTCCAACATGCCGGAAGAGTTGCGCGACCAGTTGATGAGTCAGGATGTGAGCAAGCTTCCCAAGCCGGCCGAGGTCAGGTCGATGATGCAGGCGTTCACTGCGGGCGGGCTCAACACTTTCGGAGACATCCAGCACATCACCGAGGAAGGTCCAATCAACGTCAAACTGGCGAAATCATTGGCATTGCAGCAGGCCAATGGCGAAGGATCGGAAACCAGTGTGAGCGCGGAGTACGGCGAGATGGCCCGGCGAGCCATCAGCGAGGCAAATCTGTGGCTCGACACCGCTTGCGAATTCAACCCCGCGCAAGGCGAAACGCAGGTGCTTACCCGCGCAGGCTGGGTGGAAGGATGCATCGATTCCTGGGCGCAGTTTGCATCCCCGATTGCCGAGTCGATGAGCGACGCTCTGGCTTCGATTTTGTCACAGCGTTTCGGCGATTCCGAATTCCATACGGAAATTTCCGGCATTTTCGCCGGTCCGGTGCAGATTCCGATTCCCGATGATATGAAAGATCCGGCAAAACTCATGCGTTTCGTCGGCAATACGTCGTTCGCCATGCAGCTGGGACGTGCCGCCGGCGATTTGTCACATGAGGTGCGCGGCAGTTTCGACCAAAGCATTTCGTTGCTGAAGAATCCGGCTGGAGGCCTGATCGTGCAGAATGTCGTCGAATATGCGAAATCCTTGGAAATCGACGTGAACGAAGTAATGAGCTATCTTGCACTGCAAGAGCTCGCCCATTCGCGCCTGTACGCTTCCGTGCCGTGGCTGATGCCACGCTTCGAGGCGCTGTTGGGCAAGTATGCCCGTGGCACCAGCATCGATTTGGACGCCATGGAGGAGCAGATCCGCGATGCGCAGTCCGTCGACCCGGATTCCATGGCCGACGCGGTGAACATCACCAAGGTGGCGTTCCCTGACACGCCTGAACAACAGCAGGCCATGAAATCGCTGGAGAATCTGCTCGCCTTGGTAGAGGGTTGGGTAGACACCGTAGTGTGGCGCGCCGGCATGGCTCATATTCCTCATATCGAACAGCTTCGTGAGATGCTCCGCCGCGAGCGCGCCATCGGAGGTCCCGCGGAACGCACCTTCGAAAGCCTGATCGGCTTGCAATTACGCCCGAAGCGCATGCGTGAAGCGGCCGCATTGTGGGATAACATCTGCGCTACGGAAGGCGCGCAGGCACGAGACGCGAAATGGTCACATCCCGATCTACTGCCGCAACTGCCGAATGATGACGATGACAACACCTCACAGTCGCAGAACAACGGATCGTCGGAAAACACGGAAAATACGACGTTCGCCGCTTCCAATGCCACCGATATGGCGTCGCAGCCCCTTGGCGACGCCGATGGCATGACCATCGATTGGGATGCCGAACTCAGCAAGCTGCTTGACGAGGAAGAGCACAAGGGCGGCGAATCCGATACCAATGGCAGCGACTCTGACGATTCCGCAGAATCCGGCAGCAACAACGATACCGACGCCGAGTAATCGCGCTATTCCGTTAGCAGTATCAGCGGAAGAAGCGCGACACCCGTCGTGCCCTTTCACCCTCATTGCCTTCACGGGTACGCGCATATGAGACGTCAAGCGTGTCTTCGGCGCGCGTCACGGCCACATACATGAGCCGGCGTTCCTCCTCAAGCACGTCGTCATCCTGCGGCAACCCATACGGTATGAGTCCTTCCGAGCAGCCGATAAGGAACACGTGCTTGAATTCCAAACCTTTGGACGCGTGGATAGTGGAAATGGTCACGCCGCTCAGATCCGCGCCGACGCCCAATGCCTCCAACATGGCCAGTCTGGTCTGCGTGTCGTCGGAAAGTGCGGAATTCTGCCATCCGCTATCCCTGCGCACGCGATATCTCAAATGCTGTTCGGCCAATGCCTTGCACAGGATTTTCTGCTGCGCGTTGACTCTGGTGAGAATCGCGCAATCGGCCGGCGACTCCCCCGCATCCACCAGTTTGCGGATGCGCGCCGCCACACCTTGCGCTTCCTCCCAATCGCTGCCATATATGGTTTCCACGACCCTCCGTCCTTTGCTCCTTTCAGAGCTGAGCTTCAGATAATCGGCCCGTTGCGGCGATGCCGCAAGCACACGATTGGCATAGTTGACGATCTGCGGCGTGGAACGGTAGTCGTTGTTCAGATTGACGTCAGCGGTGAGCGGACCGAATTCCGAATCGAAGTTGAGCAGACTGTAGCTACTTGCGCCTGCGAACGAGTAGATGGTCTGCGCCGGATCGCCCACCACGCAAATATTGCGGTTTGAGCCGAGCCATCGGGTGAGCAGACGGTGCTGCAATGGCGAAACGTCCTGGTACTCGTCGACGGTAAGCCATCTGATGTTGGAGCGGATAGCTGAGGCCACTTCCTCGTCGCTTTCCATCAGATGACAAACGATCAGCAGAATATCGTCGAAATCGATTTCGTTGCGGTTGGTTTTTTCTGCCTCATACGCTTTGTATACGTCTACGAATTGGCTTGGTTCGAGGCCTGATGGCGGCTGTCGATGCGTTGCCGCGCAAACCCGCGCGTAATCTTCCGGTGCGATCAGTGAGATTTTGCACCAGTTGATTTCCGCTTGCAAGTTACGTATGGTGTCGTCATCCACTTGGAAGGCGGTGACGCGGCGCAGCGAGCGCTCCACCAGTTCACGTGGATTTCTGGAAATGAACGGCATCGGCCCCTCGCATACGTCCGGCCACACTTGGCGTAGCTGATGGAGGGCCGCGGAGTGGAAGGTGGCTGCTTTGACGTCGGCTGCGACATCGAGTTTCGATAGGCGGCTACGCATTTCCGCCGCCGCTTTGACGGAGAATGTGACTGCGATCGTGCTCCGTGGATTCCACGCTTTGGTGGCGCACGCATAGGCGATTCTGCGGGTAACGGTTCGCGTCTTGCCCGCGCCCGCGCCCGCGATGATGCGCACTGGGCCGTCCACGGCCGTTGCGGCCGCCCTTTGCGCCTCATCCAATCCGTCAAGAATCTCTTCCGCTGTTGCACTCATACGTTCCATTGTGACAGATTGCCGTCGCCATGTGACGATTTGCCTGCGGTTCACCTGCAGTTTTACTGGCAAGTCGGCAACGCTTCGCCCCTATTGTGTATTAAGGTTGGAATTGTGACCGAACGAAGCAAATTTATGATGGCTGCCCTGACGAGTGCGGCGATGCCGAACGCCGCCATTGCGGGCGCGCGTGCCAGCGAACAGACCAACCCGACCGACGAGGGGTACGGCGTCGACCATGCCGTGGTTCAGGATGCAGCGGGCAAGCTGTATGACGTGTTCGCATCCAACACGCCTGAAGGCCGTAAGCGTCTTGCCGGTCGCGTGCGCGCTGCGCAGACGCTCTCGCAAGCCCGCGAATTAGGCGGATTGGGTTTTGCCGTCGATAGCATAGTAGCTTTTTCAAACGGCGATTTGAAGCATTCCGCCACTGGAGATACGTCCGTGCTGGTGGCCACCCACCATGTGGGTCAGGCGCGGCCGTTGGAGCTGCTGACTTTGGATGATTGTTCCAGCGTAGGCACCGCTTTGGGCGCGATTCATCGCCTTCGTCCCGACTTCCTGCAGGAAGCGGGCTATCCGACGTTTGTCACCGGCCAGATTCGCGCTCAGCTGACCGCTTGGATCAAGCGCCTGCGTCAGGCTGGTCATGTTCCGCAGGAGATCACCACTAGTTGGGCGAATATTCTTGAAACCGACGGCCTGTGGTCGTTCTCCACTTGCCCGGTGCATGGCGGGTTGCGTGACGGCGATGTGCTTTTTTCCGGTTCGTCCATCACCGCGGTCACGAATTGGCAGGATATGCAGGTCAACGATCCTGCCCGCGATTTGGCTTGGATTTTCGCCAAGCTTGACGAGAACCACCGCAATGCCTTGCTTTCCGCATACGGTCGCATGTTGGGCAATCGTTTGGATGATCTGATTATGCTGCGGGCCAATCTGTGGCTGCAGATGGAGCAGGTCGGCGATTTTATTTCCGCTTTGAACAAGGCAGACAACGCCAAGATTATGCAATTCAAGGCGCAGGTGGAACGCCTGGCCCACCAGTTGGGTGTCGCCACAGCGAAGAATCGCGTGCAAACTGAAACGAAGCAGGAGTCCAAGGATCGCCCCCAGCGCCCGCCGAGCACAATCACCGTAGGCACGTTGCTGAACGAATCGGAGCGTCGCCGTAACGCGGCCGCACAGCAGAATGATTCCGACACGACCGGCGAACGTCATGTTGACGCTGTGGATATGGATGATTCCACTGGAGATTTCGACGCGACCGGCGATTTCGACGTGACCGGCTCCCAGCCGGTCCGCAAGACGAAGGAAATCGTCAACGACGCGACGGAAACGTTCGTACCGGCCGGAGCCCAGCCATCACAAGCACCGTCCGGCAATACGAATGAACGTGAGGCGACCTCGGTCAGCACTTTCATTCCGGAACATTCCGCAAAAGAACGGCACGAATCCATGCCGTCAAGTTCCACCATGGTAATCAGCAGGCTGGAAACGGCCGACGACAACGACGATACGAACGAGGAATCGATTCCCGCATCGCACAGCGAGGCCGCGACAGTACTCATTCCACTGTTGGAGCGAGATGAGGCGACCATGCAGAAAGCGCAGGCGCAGATCAATCAGTGGGAGGCGGAAGACGCCACCGATGAGAAGCTACGCGTAGAATAGACGCACATAACCCGTACATACACGTGCGTATGCATTGCGCATTATCACGAAGGAGCATCCATGGATATTGAACTCGGCATTCAGAATGTGGCCCGCACCGTCACCTTCAGCACCGAACAGAGTGCCGATGAGGTCAACGCGGCCATCGCCGACGCCGTGGAGAACGGCAAGACCATCAATCTGACGGACGACAAGGGTCGTCGCATCGTGGTGCCGGCAGGCTCGCTCGGCTACGCCATCATCGGTTCCGAAACCAAGCACGCCGTCGGTTTCGGCAACCTCTGACCCGTTCGCATCACCAGATTTCAGCTTCGAACTGAAACACACGTTTTCGACGTAACAAGAAAAGCTAGACGTTCGCGCCTGGCTTTTCCATTTTGGGCGATCAACTCGTTTCTGGTTTCATATCTCAATTACGCGTCGATGATTGCGTTTCGGTTTTTTATTTTCGCCTTCGACGATTCTTTGCTCAAGAGGACGCCTCGATTGATGATTTCCTGAACTGTTTCGTCGCTGGTGAGGTTCTCCCCCAGCGCGTTCGGCTTGCCTTTACCATGCCAATCGGATCCGCCAGTCACCAGCAGGTCGTGCCGGCGCGCAATGGTGAGCAGACGTTCACGCTGTTCTGATGGATTGCCGCGATGCCACACTTCCAAACCGTCCAAGCCTTCGGTGATGAGAGATTCGATTTGCCGGTCGGTCAGTAATGTCCGATTGCGCCGGGGGTCTCCGGCGTGGGCGATCACCACCACCCCGCCCGCACCCTTGACCGCGGCCACCACGTCGTGCGTGGTCGGCGACGGCGTGGGAATGTAATATTTCGACGTTGCGTTCACCGCATCGGCGAAAGCGTCGGATCGTGTTTCATACACGCCGGCAGCCACCAATGCGTCGGCGATATGCGGCCGGCCTATCGTGGTGCGTTTGCCTTCACGCACCTGCGCGAGCACATCATCCCACGTAATCGGAAAATCCTGCGCCATCAGTTCGACCATGCGCTTGGTTCTACGCAGTCGCGCCTCGCGGGTGGACGCGAACATCTCGCTGATATCGGCGTTCAGCGGATCATATTGGAATGCGAGCATGTGCACGGATACGCTCTCATCGACGGCAGTGATTTCCGTACCGCGTAACAACGGCAATCTGACCTCCCGCGAAGCAGCCAACGCATCCTGCCAACCGGAGGTCGTGTCATGATCGGCAATCGCAACACCATGCAATCGCAATGCTCTCGCTTCCTGCAACAACGCACGCGGCGTTTCCGTACCGTCGGAAAAAACGGTATGGCAGTGAATGTCCCAACCTTCAGCGGGCGGTGCCGCAGTGCCTACGCGAATCATGTATCCATCGTAAGCTGTTTTTGGCGCGACTCGGCACAATACCGCGTAAACTAGGCGATGACAACGTTTGTATTTTGATTCAAGGATGCACGATGAGCGATTTTTCCGGCGAACAGGTTGCCGAAGCCACTCTCGACGATGATTATACGAAGCCGCGCGGTTGGCGGCATACCGCGACATGGACGTATCTAGTCATGCTGATCGCCTCGGCGGTAGCGCTGGTCGTATCGTTCGTGCTTTCCGCCGAGACACTGAAATTGGCGCGCAATCCCGGTCAGAAGCTCAGCTGTGATGTGAATGCCGTGATGTCGTGTTCCGCGGTTGCGGAATCGTGGCAGGCTGAGGTTGTGAAGTTCGCCGGTTTGAGTTTCCCGAATGCGTTCTTCGGCATCGCCGCGGAATCAGTGTTCGTAACGATCGCGGTGATCGGTTTGACGAAGGTCGCCGTGCCCCGCTGGTTTGCGTTGTGCACATGGCTGGGTGGATTGGCCGCGCTGGCTTATTCGTATTGGCTGACCTCGCAGTCGTTGTTTGTGATCAACGCGCTATGCCCGTGGTGTCTGTGCCTGATGTTCTCCACCACCGTGCAGTTCATGGCGTTGTCTCATGCCACGGCGGTGGTTCAGGAGATTCCGGCCAAGCGCGAGGGCGTACGCACCTACTACCGTCTTAATTACGATCTGATGGTCGATGCCTTATGGATCGTGACATTGATTGTGATCATTCTCGTCAAAGACGGCCCCCTGCTGTTCAGTTGACGTCAAGTAACGTCCAATCAGCAGTAGGGATTCACTCGCCTACAAGAGAAGCCGACTGGAAACAGCCGGCTTCTTTCTTTTGCGTATCCGCAAATTTCAGTGTTATGCGCAAAACCTTACAGCAGTTCGATTTTGCCGACGATGGTGGCCGATCCGGTGAGTTTCACGTCGTTATCGGTCACGTCGACGCGCAGGGTGCCGCCACGCACGGTGATCATCCAATGGTCGATGCCGGTTTTGGCACGCAACGTGATGGCGGTGGCGCACAGGCCGGTTCCGCACGACAGGGTTTCGCCGCAGCCGCGTTCGTTGACGCGCATGGTGGCGTTGCCCTCGTTGTCGCCTTCGCTTTGCTCGTCGATGCGCACGAACTCAACATTCTGGTCGCTTTCGATTCGGGGCGCGACCACCGGCTTGGTCACCAAATCAAGCTGTTCCACCGTCGGCAGGCTGGAGAACGCGTCTTCGATGACGGCCACCACATGCGGATTGCCCATGTCCACGAACGTGCCGCGTGCGGAACCGGCCGTGCCGGGAATCGTCACTTCGTATCCATCAAGATCGCCACGCTTCCATGAACCCATCTCAACCTGGAACACGTCCTTGCCAAGAGTCGGCACATCGCCAAGTGAAGTCAGAACCTTCACACCGGCACGGGTGCCGAGACGGAACGGTTCACCGCCCGGCTGACCGGCAATACCCTGCCGTTGCGCGAACAGAGTGATCGCACGCGTGCCGTTGCCGCACATCTCAGCCAACGAACCATCCGCGTTGCGGTAGTCCATGAACCAATCCGCATTGTCGGCAGCACAAACGGCAATCTGCTTGTCGTTCAAATCGGACACCGCCTGCGGATGAGTAAGACGGATCAAGCCATCGCCACCGATACCGAAATGACGGTCGCACAGGAATCGCACTTCATCGGCGGTAGGCTCGTACGTGCCTTCGGCGTCCAGATACACCACGAAATCGTTGCCGGTGGCGTGTGCTTTGTAAACAATGCTTGGAATGCTCATACCGATTCACTCTACACGCGGTAGGCTATTGAAGAAGTTGGACGCAACACGTGTGCATTATGTTGCAGTATGTTTGCGTGCGGAACAAGGGAGGACGTATGACTTCAACGGCACCAATCGGCGTTTTCGATTCCGGTTTGGGCGGGATTTCCGTGGCGCGCGAAATCCGCCGCGATATGCCGAACGAACGCGTGCTGTATTTTGGCGATTCCGCGAACGCTCCGTACGGAACCAAATCACCTGAACAGGTACGCAAGCTGTCCGACGCCATTGTGAAACGTTTCGTGGAGCAGGGAGTGAAAGCGGTTGTCATCGCTTGCAATACCGCCACTTCCGCCGCAGCCAACGAGTTGCGCGACAAATACGACATTCCGATCATTGGCATGGAACCAGCGCTGAAGGTGGCGTGCGATCGAGGCCATGGCAATCGTCAGCGTGTCATCGTCGCAGCTACTCCCCTGACGTTGCGGGAACGCAAGTTCGCCGTGCTGATGGATCGTTTCAAAACAGACCATACGATCTTTCCGGAACCCTGCCCCGGTTTGGTGGAGATCGTTGAGCACGGCCAACTCGACGATCACGATGTTGTGATGCACACGCTGCACCAGTATTTCGACCAGTATGATTTGTCGACGATCGATTCGGTAGTGCTTGGCTGCACGCATTTCGTGTTTTACCGCGACTATTTCCGCGAACTGCTGCCCGACACAGCGGCAATCATCGACGGCAACGAAGGTACCGTGCGCCATCTTGGCGTAGTGCTCGAATCGTTGGGCAAACTCTCTCCGGAAGACGCGGACGGTGGTATCGAGCTGGCCAATTCCGACACTTCCACACAAATCGCGCAATTAGCGCAATCGCTGCTTGATCGCTGAGCGCGAATGTTCCGATAGACCGCGTAAAGTCGATTGAAACCCGCAAAAACTGCTCAACCGTTATCAGACGTACAACGACGAAGTGGCACTGGCCAAGGAATACGAGCAGGACGGCCGCGTGCTCATCCTCGCGCCGGAAAGCCTGTACGGCCTGAACACGTTGAGCAAGTCGTTCGAAGGTTTGGAACGCATGTACCGCGCGGGCTATGCGGCGGCCGAGGCCATCCCCGCATTCCTAGAAAGCTGAAGATAACGTCCATATCCAACGCCTGCCAGCGGTTCGTTTTCAAATTGAGACATGACACGAAAATTTTATAAAAATCCCATATTATGTCCTATTGTTTTTTCGTCGACATAATCGGCGGAAAAGTCGACATTAAAGGAGAATGAAATGAAGAACAACACGTTCCGGCGTCTGCTGGCCATGGCCGCGGCGGGTGCCATGCTGACGTCGATCGCCGCATGCGGATCGTCTTCCAACGATGACACAGCCTCCAACGGCTCCGATAGCACCTCGCTGATTTCAGTGAACAACAGCGAACCGCAGAACGGTCTAATTCCAAGCGACACCAACGAAATGGGCGGCGGCAGAGTTATTCGATACCTGTTCGAAGGTCTGGTGAGCTTCGACGCAAAGGGCAAGCAACATCTCGAAGTCGCCGAGAGTATCACCCCGAACGAGGATGCCACCAAGTACACAATCAAGTTGAAGAAAGGCTGGAAGTTCACCAACGGCGAGGCGGTAACCGCCCATTCCTTCGCCGACACCTGGAGTTTCGCCGCCAACGTGAAGAACGCGCAGAAGACCGCAAGCCGATTCTCCACCATCAAGGGCTATGACGAACTGCAGGATCCGAACGTCGATCCGAAGGCCACACTTTCCGGTCTTTCCACCCCGGACGACTACACGCTGGTCGTCGAGCTGAACAAGCCTGATTCCGTATTCCCGACCAAGCTCGCGCACCAATCCATGTTCCCACTGCCAAGCGTGGCATTTAAGGACATCAAGAAGTTCGGCCAGGCTCCGATTGGCAATGGTCCGTACAAGTTCAAGTCCTGGTCCCACGACAAGAACATCATCGTCGTACCAAACAAGGATTATAAGGGCAGCCGCAAGGTATCCAACAAAGGCATCGAATACCGCGTCTACACGAATGAGGATTCCGCTTACTCCGACGTGCTGTCCGGCAACCTCGACGTGATGGATCAGATTCCACAGTCCGCGGTGAAGACCTTCCGCCAGGATTCCAGCGTGATCGCCTACAGCCAGGCAGGATCCTCATTCCAGTCCTTCGTCATTCCGGAACGTCTTGAGCATTTCGGCAACGACGAAGAA
Organism: uncultured Bifidobacterium sp.; assembly: GCA_959028125.1. Taxonomy (GTDB): domain Bacteria; phylum Actinomycetota; class Actinomycetes; order Actinomycetales; family Bifidobacteriaceae; genus Bifidobacterium. The sequence continues at coordinate 210,233 of CAUFQQ010000002.1, forward strand.
GGCCAGTTGCGTCGTCAGGCCATTTCCATGGCCATCGACCGCGACCAGATCGTCAAGAAGGTTTACAACAACACGAAGACCCCGACCACCGATTTCACTTCACCGCTCGTCCCCGAATACGTGAAGAAACTGGAACAGAACGGCAGCAACCTGAAATACAACGCTTCCAAGGCCAAGGAACTCTGGAAGAAAGCCAATGCCATCAAGCCGTGGTCCGGCAACTTCCGAATCGCCTATAATGCCGATGGCGGCCATAAGGAATGGGTCGATGCCGTGTGCAATCAGATCAAGAACACGCTCGACATCGACGCCGCTGGCGAGCCGTACGCCACGTTCAGCGACGTGCGTAACCAGGTGACCAACCGCACCATCAAAACCGCGTTCCGTGCCGGCTGGATGCTGGATTACCCGTCCGCTGAGGATTATCTCAATCCGCTATATGCCTCCAGCTCCGCTGACGGTCATGGTTCGAACGATGGTGATTACAAGAGTGCGGAATTCGACAAGCTCCTGAATGCCGCACTTGCCCAGACCGACGTAAAGAAGCGGACCGAGGACTTCACCAAGGCGCAGGAAGTGCTGGCCAAGGATCTTCCGGTGATTCCGCTGTGGAACGACAACGTCGCCGCCGCGTCCGCGACGAACGTGAAGAACGTATCGTTCGATTACACCAATCTGCCTACCTACAACACCATCACTAAGTGATGTTTCTGGCCGGCGGACGAACGATTCGCCGGCCAGAAAGGGAGCTCAAGTACAGTGGGGTTCGAATCCTTCATGGATTCGAACCCCACTGTACTTTTGTGGCTTGTTTTGCCGGTTTGCCACTACAGCATCAACTCTGCACGTAGCTGCCCTTCGGAGACTTCCAACCGCAGTTCATCATCTCGCTATTGAACACCATTGCGCCTTCACCATGAGCCGGAACGACGATCATACCGCCATCTCCATGATGACGGGCGACACCATCCAGCGCCGCCTTCGCAGCCTCGACCGGCTCCTCCTTGGCGTACAGAACACGATCGGAAACCTGATGCGCAGCGACTTCCTTGACGAACGCCTCACCGATGCCGGTGCAGGAGATCGCGACGGAATCGTTGTTGGCATAGGTACCACAGCCCGGCAGAGGCGAATCGCCGACGCGTCCCGGCATCTGGTTGGTGATGCCACCGGTGGAGGTGCCGGCAGCGATGTTGCCGGACGAGTCACGGGCGACAGCGCCGATGGTGCCATGCTTCTCCCATTCATCGCCGTTGGATTGCGCCTCGCGCAAGGATTCCTGACGTGCTGGAGTGATGAAATATTCACTGTCGCACAGTTCGATTCCCCACTCCTTGAGCAAATCATTACCAGGCTTGGCAAACATGACATGCTTGGTCTTTTCCTTGATGGCACGCGCTACGTTGATCGGATTCTTAGACGTGGTCAGACCGCATGCGGAACCAACCTCGCCATCGACACCAGTCATCAGGCAGGAATCCATGGATACGATGCCTTCACTCGTCAATGCAGCGCCACGACCAGCGTTGAACTCCGGAGCATCCTCCATGACACGGATAGCCGCGCACACGGCATCCTCCGCCGGAGCCCCCTGCTCCAGCAACGCATAGCCAGCTTCAAGAGCCCTGTTCAAATCCTGCTCCACCTGGGCACGACGCTCCGGCGTATCCTTTTTGCCACGATTGCCGGCACCCGCGTGAATCACCAGCAGAATCCCGTCCGGATCAGCTTGGGCGATGTGGACCGTCGACTGAGGCAGTGCAGCTTCGTTCATTGATATCTTCTCCACTCCATTTTTGTTGATTATTCGCAGATATCTTACGTCGTCCTTCGATAAGAAATGACCGAACACGCAAAAATACGTCAATTAGACCGCGTAAAGTCGATTGAAACCCGCAAAAGGGACGAACGGCGAAAGGACGGGACGCATATGGCTCACAGGACGGCAATGATCGACGTCGGCGGCGGTTTCCGCGCGATCTACGGTGCGGGCGTGATGGACCGCATGCTTGAGGACGGCATCAGCGTCGACCACTGCTATGGTGTTTCCGCCGGCAGCGCCAACATGGTTTCGTTCATCGCGAAGCAGCATGGGCGCAACCACACGTTCTACACGCAGTACGCGTTCCGCAAGGAATACGCGAGCTTCGACAGCTATGTCAAGAACCATAATTTCGCCAACCTCGATTACGTGTATAGCACGCTCAGCAATCATGATGGCGAAAATCCGGTTGACTACGCGGCTTTCGAAGCCAACCCGACCGGTTTCACCGTGGTTGCGTGCAACGCCGAAGACGGCTCCACGAAGTATTTCGGCAAATCCGACGTGGGCTACGACAATTTCGACATCCTGAAGGCGTCATCAGCGGTGCCGGTAGCTTGCGAACCGTATGCGATCGATGGCATTCCCTATTACGATGGCGGCATCGCCGATCCGATTCCGGTGCAGAAGGCCATCGATGACGGCCACGACCGCATCGTGGTGATACTCACCCGTCCGAAAGACACCGTACGCGAACAGAAGAGGGACATCGGCCCCGCCAGGATTTTGAGGCGCACGCATCCACAAGCCGCGGAAAAACTGCTCAACCGTTATCAGACGTACAACGACGAAGTGGCGCTGGCCAAGGAATACGAGCAGGACGGCCGCGTGCTCATCCTCGCACCGGAAAGTCTGTACGGCCTGAACACGTTGAGCAAGTCGTTCGAAGGTTTGGAACGCATGTACCGCGCGGGCTATGCGGCGGCCGAGGCCATCCCCGCATTCCTAAAAAGCTGAGCACTACCCTCATATGAACACTCCAGCCGATAGCAACACGCGTGAAAACGCCAACACGAACACCGACATCAGCATCACCGCGAATACCGCAGGATTCAGCACGAAAACTCTGAATCCGCAGATTCTGGTGACCTTGTGGAACGTGGAGCGTTTGGGCTCGTTCTCCGCGGTCGCGCGTGAAACCGGATGGTCGCAACCGGCCATCAGCCAGCAGATCCGCAAGATCGAACGTGAACTTGACGCAAAACTCGTGCAGCGCACGTCGCATGGCGTGGAATTGACTCCGATCGGCCGTATTCTGGCACGTCACGGGCAGCTTATCGACAATCGCGTCACCCAAGCCGTCAAAGATGTGGAAGAGTACCAGCGCAACGGATCGACGCATATTCGTTTGGTCGCTCCCCCATCGGTATGTTCGTCGTTCGTGGCACGCGTGCTCGTGCATATCAGCAAAACGTCCGACATTCGCGTGAGCCTCATGCAGATGGAGCCGCCTGAGGCCATGGAGGCGTTGGAACAGGGACTTGCCGATTGCGCGATCATCTTCCAATACAATTCACTCCCCGCTTTGGCCGGACCGGACGATTTGGAAGTCGCTCCTTTCGGCGTCGATCCGCTGATGCTGCTGATCGGCGCGAACAATGCGATCGCGCGCCAGTACGAAAGCTCGCACCTGCCGGTCCAATTGGTTTCGGCACGCGGCGAACAGTGGATCGCCGGCTGCGAAACCTGCCAGGCGAATCTGGTGTCGTTGGCGCGTGCCGCCGGCTTCACACCGGAAATCACACATTCGACCGACGATTTTTGGGCCACGCAGAATCTGGTGGAAGTCGGCATGGGCGTCTCGATCATATCTCGCTTAGCCACAACCGCTGGAATCCAACCCGATTTGGCCGCACTGCCAATCGCCGACAACAACGCATTCCGCACAGTCTGTTTCGTCACAAGAAAAGTGGACGACCGACCGGCAGTGGCCCGCGTCAAAGACGAGATCGAAAGGGCGTCACACCAGTATTTGGAAAACATCTGATTCATCGTTTGATATCCGTGCTTATTCGCAATCGCGGAATACTGCAGCAAACAATTGTTTCCAGTATTTTGCTATATCGTCATAATCAGATTAATAATTGAATAGCAAAAGCATCTGATATAAGAAAACTTCATAACAGTCTTTGCTTTCAGTACAAGAACACACTGTTCGTGCAAGCATCGGTACGTCATGCTGGAACCATGGAAGAAATCATGGAAATGAAGCATCGTACCGGTTCCGGCTTTGACGCCGACGCCATCGACCACACCACCGCAGCCGATCTTGCCGCAGTCGGCTCCGACAAGTGGACACGCTACCCCGGCTGCATTGGCGCGTTCATTGCCGAAATGGACTACGGCCTGGCTCCCTGCATCCAAGAAGCCATCGACAACGCCTGCGACCATTGCAAACTCGGCTACATTCCCGAACCCTGGAAACAGCGCGTGGCAGAAGCATGCGCAGGATGGCAACGCTCGCATTACGGGTGGGATGTCGATCCGAGCATTATTCGCGTGGTTCCCGACGTACTCGAAGCTTATGAGATTTTCTTGCGTGAACTGGTCGGTGCGGGCAACAGCGTGATCGTGCCGACGCCTGCCTACATGCCGTTTTTGAGCGTTCCGAAACTGTACGACGTTGACGTGATCGAAATCGAAATGCTGCAAAGCGGCGACGCCGAAACCGGAGAGGCGCAATGGGTGTTCGACTTCGACGCCATCGAACGCGCGTTTGCGGCCGGATGCCATGCGTTCGTGCTCTGCAACCCGCACAACCCGATCGGCAAAGTGCTCACCTTGGAGGAGGAGCTGCGTCTGAGCGATCTTGCGGCACAGTATGACGTGCGTATTTTCAATGATGAGATTCATGCGCCGTTCGTGTTCGAAGGCAAGCACATTCCGTTCCCCACCATCAGTGAGCAGGCCGCATTACAGTCGATGACCGCTACCAGCGCGTCGAAATCGTTCAATATTCCGGGCACGAAGTGCGCGCAGGTGCTGCTTACCAATCCTGCGGATCGTGACATGTGGGCGGTCAAGGCGGAGTGGAGCGAACATCAGACCGCCACCATCGGCGCAATCGCCACCACCACCGCATATAACGAAGGCGACCTGTGGTTCCAGGATGCGTTTGCCTATGTGCGCAGGAATTTGGCGTTGTTCGACGAGCAGATGCGTGAAAGGTTCGCCGGCGTCGGCTATATCAAACCGCAGGGCACATATATCGCATGGCTTGATTTCTCGCCGCTTGGCATCGACGATCCGGCCGCATACTTTCTTGAGAAGGCGCAAGTGGCGTTGACCGACGGGCGTTCATGCGGCGAGACCGGCGCCGGATGCGTGCGCGTGAACATAGCAATGCCGTATCCGCTGCTGGTCGAATGCCTGGACCGCATGTATGGCGCGTTGCATGCGGATGGATTGCTGTAAACTTCGCCACATATTCAGTGTTTTCCTCAACCAACGGCAGCATAACGGTGAACGTCGTGCCCTTCCCCACTTCGCTGTCCACCGTTATGGTGCCGCTGGAAATCTGCATACTATCGACATGCGATGGGAGGTTGATATGCGTTTGAACGTGAGTACCAGCATTGAGACGGCCGCCTGCGAAATAGCCGGCGATGATCTGCTGTTCTTGGGATTTCATGGATTCAGCAATGATGAAAATGAGATGATCCGCATTATTGATGCGATTTATGATGTTCCGAAGCGAGACGCATCTTCAACGGACAACTCCATTGCTCCTGCCCAGCATCCGAATTATCTGTCGTTCCAAGGCACGTACGAACGTCCTTACATCGGAAGCTACTAAAACACAACATCCTCTAGCGAAAACATCTCCCAGAGAAAAAGAGCACCCTGGATGTCGCCAAACCGGGCGTCAACGAGGGTGCTCACCCCTAGCACATCACACCAACTCTGCAAGATCGCATATATCAACCTTCACTAACCTCTATTTAACAATTTTGACCATTCGTACTTAACAATCTCTACCACCGAGATTTCCTTGAGTCGTTTTCGGCCTTAACAACAGGCAATCCTCAAACCTGATGCCTATTTCCCCAATTCTTGACAGCAATAACGTGAGAGCTCCGTTTGACACGGGCTTTCGATCAAGGCATTTTGTACCCGAAAGACGCACCGTCCGTCAATTGCGGCTGCGCAACCCGAAACTCTTGCTTCAATTTCGAATTGTGCAGACAGCCTGCAAAGCAGCATCTAGGCATACATCAAAATCACAGTCCAGTCACCCTCCATGGGAGGCAACCGCAGACACAGCTGGATGCACGAGTGCCGATAATGCCGGACGTATACGCGACGTTGTGGCGGAAAATCCGGACGTCTATTGGACACTCAGGAAATCTTCTCGTTCTCGCATGTCTCTTACATAACTTATCTACTTGAGTTAAAATGGCTTTCTACGGACAGAAAGGGGAAGACTTATACGCGAAGTGAACTTCTCAACATGTGTCAGATGAGATCCTTGAGCATTTGGATTACGTCATGGTTGATGGCGTAGATTTTCCTGTCGTTCAGCATTTCATCGACCGTCATCCACTTGCACTTCTTGGATCCAATCGCGAACTCACCTTCAGCATCCCAAGCATCAGGAATCCGGATCACCGACGCAAGATACAACCGGTAATCGTAAGTGCGCTCCTCATTATGCGCGGTAGAAAACTTTGTACTGGTCGCAGTTCCAACGAATCTCATTTGGAAATCGTCAGACGGAATCTTGAATTCCGACGAAAGATATGACGAAAGCTTTCTTTTGTCTTCCTCATACGAATCAAATGAACGATGGTTCGGAAGAAACCAACAATTCCACTGCTCGTCGTAATACGTCAGATACCGGTTGGACAGCGCGTCCATGCCATCCTTGACCGCAATGAGAGAGCTAGCTCTTCTGTTCATCGATTCGATTTCCTTATATAGTTTTTCGGAAGTGAGTCCCTTGCATACAATACTCGCGACACCCAACGCGATTATCACAACACCCAGCACAGCAAATAAGCATCGCGCCCACATCGGCAATTCCGCAAACGTCCATGCTGTTGGAATATAGAATAGGCCCGCAACAATGTTGGCGATGCCGTCGCCCTTGGAACCATATCCAATAAGGCTCCTGTGCTCATTGAGCTTCGACCTCAAATCGCGCTCGTCAATTCTCAGCATCATACGCACCAATACTACATTACAAGTAGAAATCCTTTCATCAAGGATGAACTTGGCCACAGAAAATGCCACAATCTACGTCAAATTTGACATAGTTCTCTTGCCCTCCCTGATAGCAGCTATTCCTAATTCAGAAAGCGGCTTCACAAGCCAGGGCGCACAACGACAATCAGAGCCAATAGACTCTCAATGAAGTCCTGAGCTGATTAGCTCAAGAATGTTCCACCTGAAAGGGTCCCAGGCTTCCCAAGTGGCCGTCCTCAATGAAGTCCTGAGCTGATTAGCTCAGGAATACGAGACGCAGGGCACCAATTCCACCACCACCAGCATTCCTCAATGAAGTCCTGAGCTGATTAGCCCAGGAATTACTCGCAAAAGCTGCGGATCGTCCGCCGTGCCGGTTCCTCAATGAAGTCCTGAGCTGATTAGCTCAGGAATACGCCATCGCACAAGACGACCGTGTAGTCAGTCTGCGCTCCTCAATGAAGTCCTGAGCTGATTAGCTCAGGAATCCCAATCAGCGCTCTGTTGGGCGTACTGGCGCGTTCCTCAATGAAGTCCTGAGCTGATTAGCCCAGGAATGACACACTCGGCGGTGCCGTTCGGCCACCTATTGCATCCTCAATGAAGTCCTGAGCTGATTAGCCCAGGAATTACGCGGTTCCCCTACACCACCGCACTCGGCAATGTTCCTCAATGAAGTCCTGAGCTGATTAGCCCAGGAATTCTCACCGTAGTCGGGGATGCGTTCGACAAGTTCCATCCTCAATGAAGTCCTGAGCTGATTAGCCCAGGAATTCCGGTTCCACGCGGCCGGTCTTCTCAAGCCACAATTCTCCTCAATGAAGTCCTGAGCTGATTAGCCCAGGAATTATTCCACGTCACTTGCTTACAATCTCGGACACTAGATCCTCAATGAAGTCCTGAGCTGATTAGCCCAGGAATCGAAATCACGTTCCGCGCCGAACTCAAACCGGACGGTCCTCAATGAAGTCCTGAGCTGATTAGCCCAGGAATCGGCGCGACATCGGGGCGTTGCCATACGTTTTGTGTTCCTCAATGAAGTCCTGAGCTGATTAGCCCAGGAATAGCTTATTGTGCGGGATGGTAAACCTATGATTGTGATCCTCAATGAAGTCCTGAGCTGATTAGCCCAGGAATCGGATATGTCACACTCAGCAAGGCCGGAATCATCGGTCCTCAATGAAGTCCTGAGCTGATTAGCCCAGGAATGTGAATCCGATTGACGGCACGCGCAATATCTTCTTCCTCAATGAAGTCCTGAGCTGATTAGCCCAGGAATACGGTTTTACCGGCACACGTCCGAAGCGTTGATCTTCCTCAATGAAGTCCTGAGCTGATTAGCCCAGGAATTCCGTCCATACGTCGCGCGTAAGCGTGCATGTTGTCTCCTCAATGAAGTCCTGAGCTGATTAGCCCAGGAATCCGGACAGCCCTTGCCCTGCACGGCGATCTCCGTGTCCTCAATGAAGTCCTGAGCTGATTAGCCCAGGAATTTGCTTTGCTTCCCATGCCTCCAGTATAGCCAATTAATCCTCAATGAAGTCCTGAGCTGATTAGCCCAGGAATCCGTAATAGGCCGTGGCCGCAGCATTGTGCGTTCCTCAATGAAGTCCTGAGCTGATTAGCCCAGGAATTCAGCAGTCTCACGCTGATGCGGTTGTTCGCGTACGTTCCTCAATGAAGTCCTGAGCTGATTAGCCCAGGAAT
>CAUFQQ010000003.1:0-187117 GCA_959028125.1 uncultured Bifidobacterium sp.
CCGGCGAAATCGACGTTTCGAAGGTTGACCTCACGCAGCTAACAAATAATCATTTATCAGGCTGTGGGTCTTTTTGTAGCGTTTGTTGTCCGTCCGGATTGGCCTCTGAATTTCATGAGTGGTTCCGTGAACATTTTTTCTTTGGTTACGGTCACCTATGCAAAGCAGATTTGGGATGAGATGATCTGCCCTAAAGATACCAAGGAAGAAGAATCCTTGCAGGCTAGTTGTGACTGTAATCGAGGTGAGGAGCAAGAACTGATGAGGCCGGATTTTCGAAGAAGTGAATTAAATGAGGGACAGGTCGAAATGAAAGTGGACGATGATGCGCATTCAATCGTGCCTAAATCAACGTCAGCGTACGTCCAAAAGAACTCCGTAACGGCATCTGGGCCATCGGACAATTTATTGCAACAAAATTGTTGCGGTTGGTAACTGTTCAGGGCTGTTTATTGGCGTTATGTACTTTACGTCGATATTCATCGAGTCCGGACGGTCGACATGACGCCGATTAGCGTAGTCTAGGAAAGATTGCCGATGAATAAACTGCTGGTTCGATGGACATTGGAAACCATGCTTGATGTTCATCGAACCGGCAGTTTCTATTTACTTTCAGTGCTTTACCGACAGTGTTTGCTGCAGGGTATGCGAATCGTGTGGGGGCACGACGACCGCGCAATCGCGATTGTTGACCGCTTCCACGCAGACGAAGCCGCGCCATTCGCCCTCATCCAAATCGCCGATGGCGTTTCCGGCTTGTTCTCCCGGATTCCACACCACGGTCTGCGCCGCACCCTGCTTGGAAACAACGACGGTGCGTTTCAGCACAGGATCGCGCAGCTCAAGCGTGTGAGCCGAATAGTAGATGCGGTCAACCATGCCTTGGAAGGTCGCAGGTTCATCACCTTGGCTGCAACGCGGATCGCCATCCAATACGGTATCGAGATAGTCCGCGCCCTCAAGCCCGCACACCTGTGACTGTTCGGCGTCGCCAACCTGCAGATACGTATGCAGTGCCTCTTCGTAAGACAATGGCTCGTCGCCATCGTTATATACGGTAAGCGACATCGTCAACTCACAGCCGACTTCAATGGTGTAAACGGCATGAAATTGAGGATTCGGTCCAGAAACAAACTGGGAAAGTATATCTGCGTTGATCTCGCTGGAATCCAATGTATAGCGCAACAAGGCATCGGAAGAACCTTCCTTGTCATAATGCCAGAAGCTATTGCGGGCAAAACCATGCTTGGGCTTCTTCGAAGCCACATGCCCGCCTTCGAAACCGGAATTGAACCAAGGGAAAATAATCGGAACACCGCCGCGGATGGCAGTTCCTTCCTTAAGATGAATCGCCTTTGGCCGCCAAACCACAGTCTGTTCGCCGGCAGGTGCCCAGGAAAGCACATGCGCACCGTAATCGCTGACTGATGCCGTTGCGTCTTCGTTGACAATATCTCTGATAGTGAAAGTGCTACTCATACGACCAGTATAAACAAGACAACGTTGAGGCGGGATTGTGGAAAGAAGGACTTTGCAGGATTGCGGAATTTCTTGGATTTTTCGGCTTTGCACGTGAAGGAAAAAGAGGATTGCGGCAACACGCGCTTGTAGGCTTCTGCTAGTATCATCCATGAAAGTACAAGGAAGATAGCCGGTTCGTTCCAACTTGCGTGATGGAGGGTGAATCAAGGCTGTGAAAAGCTGAAGATTTCCAGAATCCGAACGATTGCAAGTAACGGCATCGAATCAGTCCAGGACCAGGTTGGGGTTTGTGAGACCGGCTTTGGGTGTGACAGTGGAAAGAGACCGACATGTCTGCAGAAAAGACCACGGAACCGGACGAAGTGCTCACCGACGATGAACTTCAGGCTGCCGCAGCGCCTGAGCAGTCCATCGAGGAAGATGACAAACCTCGCAAGCGTACCGTCGTCGTGGCCGAAGACGAATCCGTGAACCGTATGGATTTGGTTGCCATGCTGGAAGATAGTGGCTACGAGGTTGTGGGCGAAGCCGCTAACGGTGAGGAAGCAGTCGAATTGACCCGCAAGTTCCGTCCAAGCGTGGTATGCATGGACGTCAAGATGCCTCGTATGGATGGCATCGAAGCGGCGGGCATCATCTGTGATGAGAATATCGCTCCGGTCGTTATGCTTACGGCATTCTCCCAGTCCGATCTGGTCAAGAAGGCCACGGGTGCAGGTGCCATGGCATACGTCACCAAGCCGTATGAGGAATCCAAGCTGCTTCCGGCTCTGGAAGTGGCCATGGGCCGTTTCGCCGAAATCAACGATCTGCTCGACAATGTGGAGCGCAGCGAATCCAAGCTGCACGAAACCGAAGAGCAGCTGAAGAAGGCGGAAGAGCAGCTGAAGAAGGCTGAGGAAACCCTCGAGGAACGTAAGCTTGTCGACCGTGCCAAGGGCCTGCTGATGGATAAGGCTGACTTCTCCGAGCAGGGCGCGTTCCGTTGGATTCAGAAGACCTCCATGGACCAGCGCATCCCGAAGAAGCGTCTGGCTATGGCCATCATCGCCAAGTACGGTGATCAGAAGTCGGAAGCAGAGGATGAGCGCTAACACAGCAACTGTGGAAGGCACTACGCGCGGGACGCTATTGGTCGTTGACGGCCATTCCTTGGCGTTCCGCGCTTTTTTTGCCTTGCCCGTAGAGAATTTCAGTACATCCGCAGGTCAGGCGACCAACGCCGTATGGGGCTTCGCCACCATGCTTTCGCAGGTGATCGACGCGGAACATCCGGATCATCTTGCCGTCGCTTTCGATGTCAAAGGCGGTACCTTCCGCAATACGATGCTGCCGCAGTACAAAGGCACGCGAGATGCGGCTCCGGAAGATCTATTGACCCAGCTGCCGTTGATTCAACGGATGCTGACGGCCCTTGGCGTCACGTTCATCGAAAAACCTGGATACGAGGGCGATGATGTGATTGGCACGTTGGCGAGCATGGGAGACAAAGCAGGCTATCGCACGCTGGTGCTATCCGGCGATCGTGACGCGTTCCAGCTCATCAACGACAACATCACCGTGTTGTATCCGGGGCATCATTTCAAAGATTTGAAGCACATGACTCCCGACGCGGTGGTGGAGAAATACCACGTCACGCCGGAGCAATATCCGGATCTTGCCGCGCTTCGTGGCGAAACCGCCGACAACATTCCCGGCGTTCCCGGCGTGGGCGATGGATTCGCGGCCAAATGGATCAACCTGTATGGCGGACTTGACCAGATTATCGAGCATGCCGACGAAATCGGCGGCAAAAAAGGCGAGGCGTTGCGGGCCAATATCGATCAGGTCAAACTGAATCGTTCCGTGAATGCCTTGGTGCGTGACCTTGACCTTGGCGTGTCCATCGAGGATTTGACTTTCGGTCAGGTGGACGCCAACCAGCTCAACCAACTGTTCACCAGACTTGAATTCGGCATACGCACCAAAAACCGTGTGCTGAGAACATTCAATGCGGGGAAGCCCACCAACGATCCCATGCAGCAAGACGAGTCCGGCAAGCTCGAAATACCTCAGTATGAAACGGTTGACTCGCCGGAAGCATTGGAAGCATGGGTACGAGACAATCTGCCGATGCCGAACGGGCATCTGCATGACGAACGTGAAATCGCGCCGAAAACAACTCCTTCCGGCTTCGCCATTGATCATACGAAGCAGTGTGCGCAATCCGTGGCCCGCTCATGGGTGTTGCAGGTGGAAGGCGAAAGCAAGCCAGGGAACGCGGCCTATTCGTCGCTGATGATCGCATCGCAAGGCAAAGCGATTCGCATCAATCATATTGATCGCGATATGGCGTCACAACTGCAAACGGTACTTGACGAACACCACCAATCCATGGTGGTGCATGGCTATAAGGAACAGTCCCACCTGCTGGAAAGCGTCGGTGTGGCGTTGCCGAAGCCGCTGTTCGACACCAAGCTTGCCGGGTATCTGGTCCATCCCGATTTCCATGCAGACACTTTGGAACAGGCGGCGGCTCATTTCTTGGATCTGCATATCGAGGAGCAGTCCGCAAGCGCGACGCAGGGAACGCTTGATTTCGATGAGTCTGAAGAATCCGTGCAGCAGAAAGACGACCAGCTTCCGCGCCATACGGCGATTGTAGGGCTGTTGGCACGAAATCTGGCGAATTCGCTGGATCAGCGTGAGCAGTTCGCCTTGTTGGAATCCGTGGAGATTCCAGTATCCCGTGTGCTGTATGGCATGGAACATGCCGGTGCGCAAGTCGACATGAACAGGCTGATGAACATGCGCGAACAGCTTGCCGCCGACGCGAATCATGCGCAGGAAACGGCATGGCAGTATGCGGGCGAGCGCGTGAATCTGCAAAGTCCCAAACAGTTGCAGAAGATTCTGTTTGAGGATATGGGCTTGAAGCCTACGAAGAAGACTAAGACTGGTTCGTATACTACGAATGCGGCTGCTTTGCAGGTGTTGCGTGATCGTTCGTATGGTAATGATAGGGCTTGTCAGTTTCTTGATGCGTTGTTGTTGCATCGTGAGAAGAATAAGCTTAAGCAGATTGTGCAGACGTTGATTGATGCGACGAACAGGTCTGATGGTCGTATTCATACGACGTTTGAGCAGACTGTGGCTGCGACTGGTCGGTTGAGTTCGGTTGATCCGAATTTGCAGAATATTCCGAATCGTGATCCTGCTGGTCGTGAGATTCGTTCGGCTTTTGTGCCCGGTGAGGGTTTTGAGTCGTTGTTGAGTTCGGATTATTCTCAGGTTGAGTTGCGTATTATGGCTGATCTTTCTGGTGATGAGGCGTTGATTGAGGCGTTCCGTTCCGGTAGGGATTTTCATAAGTATGTGGCGAGTTTGGTGTATGGCGTTCCTGTGGATGAGATTACGTCTGATCAGCGCAGTCATGTTAAGGCGATGAGCTATGGCTTGGCATATGGGCTGAGCACGTATGGGCTTTCGCAGCAGCTTGGCATTAAGCCGGGTGAGGCCGAGTCATTGAAGCGGCAGTATTTTGCGACGTTCGGCAAGGTCCATGAGTATTTGGAGTCGTTGGTTTCTTCGGCTCGTGAAAAGGGATATACGGAGACGATTTATGGTCGTCGTAGGTATTTTCCGGGCTTGAAGTCGCCGAATCGTGCGGTGCGTGATGCTGCGGAGCGTGCCGCGTTGAATGCGCCTATTCAGGGTTCTGCTGCGGATATTATGAAGATCGCTATGATTCGTGCTGATGATGCGTTGCATGAGGCTGGTCTTGCCAGTCGGATTATTTTGCAGATTCATGATGAACTTGTGGTGGAGGTTGCGCCGGGTGAGGCGGAGCGTGTCACTGCGTTGGTGAAGGATGCCATGGAGCATGCGGTCGATATGGCGGTTCCGTTGGATGTTTCCACGGGTATTGGTTCGGATTGGCAGCTTGCCGCGCACTGATACGGTACTGGGTTTCGTGTGTGTTGCGGATGTGCGTGGTCGAGCAATGGCATAAGGAGGAATGATGGCAACGCTGAAGCAGGTTGTGGATGTGCTGGAAACGTTGTATCCGCTTCGCTATGCGGAGCAGTGGGATGAGCCTGGTCTTATCGTGGGTGATTTGCGTCAGCCTGTGCGCGGTATCGCTTTTGCGGCTGATCCCTCTATGGCGGTGGTTGATCAGGCGATTGCCGGTGGTATTGATTTGCTGGTTTGCCATCATCCGTTGTTCTTCCGTTCCGTTCATGCGGTGTCGGGATTGGGTTTCCGTGGTGAGATTGTGCGTAAGCTCAATCTTGCCGGATGTGCGTTGTGGGTGGGGCATACGAATGCCGATGCGGCGTATCGTGGCGTCGGCATGGCTGCGGCTGACATGTTCGGTTTGGTGGATCAGCGTCCGCTGGTGCCCATCGATGATCCGGATGCCGAGCATCCGGTCGGTTTGGGGCGTGTGGGGCGTCTTGCCGAACCTGTGGCGTTGCGTGATTTCGCCAGTCGAGTAGCTGGCGCGCTGCCGTACACCGAGCTTGGCGTGCAGGTTTGCGGCGATCTGGACGTTCCGGTCAGCACGGTGGCGGTGCTTCCGGGTTCCGGTGATTCCTTGTTCGATGAGGTGCGTGCGGCCGGTGCCGACGTGTATGTGACCAGTGATCTGCGGCATCATCCGGTGACGGACGCCATAGAGCAGGCCCGCTATGAGGCTTCCATGCGTGCTTCCGGCGTTGCCATGGGCCATGGTGACGGGCGTGTGCGTCCGGCGTTCGTCAACACTCCGCACAGCGCTATCGAATCCATGTGGTTCCAGTATGCGATGGAAGACGTTCCCCATGCGGTTGCGGAAGCGACCGGCGACATTCCTGCCGTGCGTTGGATTTCCATGAATACCGACCCATGGAATATGGTATTTCCTTCGAGCGGGCAGGAACGGTGACGCGTCATGTGTGACGAGGCGGTAGACGGAACTCAGGTGGACGTATTGCTGGATGAATCCAGCGATGGCGTGGACATGTCCGGTATGGTCACGGTGCTTGACAGCAGGCACGTGTATCAGGGTGCGATTTTCGGCGTCGACGATCTGCGGATCGCATTGCCGATGCGTGACGGAGGGCAAACGGTGATTCGCCGTCAGGTGATGCGTCATGCGCCTTGCGTGGTCATGCTGGTGCATGATTGCGCGAATGACCTGTATCTGATCGAACGGGAATACCGTATCGGCTGCGACGCCTTCGCCTACGGTCTGCCGGCTGGACTCATCGACGGGGGAGAGGACGTGGAGGAGGCCGCGCTGCGGGAGCTTCGTGAGGAAACCGGTGTGGAGCCCGCCGGGCGTGACGGTGTCGAATTCGACCATGTGGGGCAGTTTTACTCGTCCGAAGGCATGACCGACGAGCTTGCCAACATCATGGTGCTTCACCTGCATGCATGGCATCCCGTCGAACGTCATTTCGACGGCGATGAGCACGTCGAATCGGCGTGGGTCTCCTGGCAGCGGCTGCGCGGCACCCGTATTACGGCCTCCAATTCCATGATCGCTATTCTTCACGAGCAAATTCGACGAAACCGGCAAAATACAGGCAAGAGTTCTTTCGAATCGTAAAAATAATCGCCGAACAACACGAAATTGCGATTTGGGGGCTGAAACGTGAGATACTTGAATCATGCAAATCAGACCCGGATCGATGTATCCGCTCGGCGCAAGCTATGACGGCGCCGGCGTGAATTTTGCCCTCTTTTCCCAAGTGGCACAAAAAGTCGAGCTTTGCCTTTTCGATGAGGAAGACAACGAAACTCGAATCGAAATGACCGAGCAGAACTCTTATGTCTGGCACAACTATCTGCCCGGAATCCAACCGGGGCAACGTTACGGCTATCGCGTGTACGGTCCATACGACCCGACGCAAGGCCTGCGCTGCAACCCGAACAAACTGCTGCTTGACCCCTACGCTAAAGCCATCGAAGGCAACATCGACGGCGATGAGAGCCTCTACTCGTACTGGTTCAGAAGCCCCGATGACGTTACCAGCATGAACACGCTCGACTCGGCCGCCCATACCATGAAAGCGGCCGTGGTGAACCCCTATTTCGACTGGGGCAACGACCAGCATCCGAACATCTCATATCACGATTCCGTGATTTACGAAGCCCACGTACGCGGCATGACCAACCTCAACATGGACGTGCCGCCGGACATTCGCGGAACCTATGCGGGTCTGGCGTACCCCTCGGTAATCGAATACCTGAAGAAGCTGGGCGTCACGGCCATCGAGCTCATGCCCATCCACCAGTTCGTCAACGACAGCTTCCTTCAGGAAAAAGGCCTGAGCAACTACTGGGGATACAACACCATCGGCTTCTTCGCCCCGCACAACGCGTATTCCAGCTCCGGACAGCGCGGCGAACAGGTCAACGAATTCAAATCCATGGTCAAGGCATACCATCATGCCGGCATGGAAGTCATCCTCGACGTGGTGTACAACCACACCGCCGAAGGCAACAACCGTGGACCGACCCTCAGCTTCAAGGGCATCGACAACGGCGCCTACTACCGTCTGGTCGACAACGACCGCAGACACTACTTCGACACCACAGGCACCGGCAACTCGCTGCTGATGCGCTCGCCGCACGCCCTGCAGCTCATCACCGACAGCCTGCGCTACTGGGTCACCGAAATGCACGTCGACGGATTCCGATTCGATCTTGCCGCCACATTGGCCCGTCAGTTCCAGGAAGTCGACAAACTGTCGGCCTTCTTCGACATCGTCGAACAGGATCCGGTGATCTCCCGCGTCAAGCTGATCGCGGAACCGTGGGATCTCGGCTCTGGCGGCTATCAGGTGGGCGGCTTCCCGTCCAGCTGGTCCGAATGGAACGGCCGCTACCGCGATTGCGTGCGCGACTTCTGGCGCTCGCAGCCGTCCACGTTGCCGGAATTCGCCAGCCGATTCATGGGCAGTTCCGACCTGTATCAGGTCAATGGCCGCCGACCGGTCGCATCCGTGAACTTCATCACCGCGCACGACGGCTTCACCATGAACGATCTGGTGAGCTACAACGAGAAGCATAATGAGGCCAACGGCGAAGGCAATCGCGACGGCGAAAGCAACAACCGTTCTTGGAACTGCGGTGTCGAAGGTCCTACGACCATCAAGGATGTTAACGAGCTTCGTCAACAGCAGATGCGCAACATGTTCGCCACGTTGCTGCTCAGCCAAGGCATTCCGATGATCTGCGGCGGCGACGAAGTGGCGCGCACCCAGCAGGGCAACAACAACGCCTACTGCCAGGACAATGCGATCTCCTGGACGAACTGGGATCTGGACGAGGATCAAAAGGACCTGCTCGAATTCGTATCGAAGCTGATCCATTTGAGGCTTGAGCATCCTGTGCTGCATCGCCGCCGCTTCTTCTCCGGTCGCGAGCAGGGAGACGACAGCACTGCGATTCCGCAGGTCGAATGGATGGATCATACCGGCTCCATTATGGATATGGACGACTGGTCAAACACACACGCCTTCACTGTGATGATCTATCTGAACGGTTCCGATATTCCGGAAACCGACTGGTACGGCAATCAGATGGTCGACAATGATTTCATTCTGATTTTCAACGCGCATTACGAGCCGATCATGTTCACCCTGCCCGATGAGCAATATGGCAAGAAATGGCGCTTAATTGTCGACACGCATAATCCAAAGGGGCCAGAACTCAATTATGAGGCCGGTTTTGCGATTACTGCGCAATCAAGAAGCTTCCTGCTGTTGATGAGCGACAAGAAGCCGTCCAACAAGCACTACAACTTCTGACGGCGCACTCGCGTTATGCCGTCAGAATCCAGTGGGGTGGAGTCGTCGCCAATGCGATGGCTCCACCCCACTGGTATGTATATGTTGAAATCCGGCGGTTGCCGGTCAGCCTTGCATCAGACTTGTGCGGCGAGCCTCGAAACTGTGTCGGGAACAGTTTCGCTGACTTCCGCAAGATCCTCGACGGAGCGTGGTCTCTCAGATTGCGCCAGTATCAGCTGCGTCTGCACGCGATCCGCTTCGATGGCGGCGATTTGACGCGAGAAAATGATGAACCAGCCAAGGAACATCATGCCGGCCAACGCCTCCACATTCGTCAGCGTGTTATGCCCGCTCAGCCATTGGAATCCGGCATAAGCCCCAATCGCAATCGCAAGATCGGAAACCACGTATACGACCTTTGAGAGTTGCGGGGCAAGCCAAGGCAGGGCAATCATCAGCACGCTCATCAAACATGGTAGGCCGCGGGCGAACACGTTGTGCAAAATCGGATGCGGCGTGTAACGGAACATGCCGATACCTACGAAAGCGATGCCGGCCAACGTCAACATGATTGACAGCAGCAGAATCCTCGTACGAAAATGCTTCGGCGTCTCATTGATGGCATTGGAATCCAGATACTGCAATTGCAGACGATACGTGGTGATGAGCTCGGAAACGGCGAAATAGCTGATGATCACAATGCAGATGCCCGCGAGCGTCAGCGTCGAATTGAACATACGCGCGGCGAACGTCGTACGGTCGCCCAATTGAGAGAAATTATTGTTGTACCAGTACGGATCGTCGGACGTCAATCCTGCGATACTCACGCCAGACACCACGAAAAACGGCAGTAGGGAAGCGATCGTCTTGGCATTCATAAGTTCCGCCTGCACGAAAGTGATATAGCCTACAACGCCTGCGATGGCCGCGCATAGGATCGGCAGATAGCCTTTCAGCGTGCGGATGCCCATCATGTTGTTGACGATGGACAACATCATGAACGATGTGACGAAAATGGTCGAAGCATACACCATGGAAAGCGCGAGGATCTCGAAAATACGACGGACCGGAATAGCCCAACCATGTTTGAGTGTCAGCGAACGTGATTTTCGTGCGTAACCCAAACTGAATGAAACGACTCCGCATCCTGCCACGATTCCCGCGCAGACGGTGAACAGACGCTGCGTGACACGCCAGATGGCCGGGGCGAACTGCATGTATGCGTTCATGACGAACCAGGCGATAACGGCGCATGTCACAAAGGAGATGATGCCTGACGATTCGGCCTGCTGGTGACGTCCCATGCCGTTCTCCCTTCCGAAATGCTATTGTAAGCCTGTCGTTGTCCAACCATACGCTATAATAGAAACTCGTGTTCACTTGATGCGATTCCGTGAGGCGGATTCGCGGGGTGTGAACGTGAACGGGCTGTAGCGCAGTTTGGTAGCGCGTCTGCTTTGGGAGCAGAATGTCGCAGGTTCAAATCCTGTCAGCCCGACCATAACCGTTGGAAACAAAGGTGTTTCAGACGGTTTGAAAAATCCTTTCCCCGGTTTCCGGTACAAACACGACGATCGCGGGAATTCCTCGTGGCATTTTGTGATATTCGCATAGTTCTGTCCGCCTGGGTTTTCAAACGGAAATGGTATGGATGGCATTTGATTGTCGAGTTCGAGCAAGATACGGGTGCTGTATGGCGAGATTGAAACGTTGTTTTCCACGGGTTTTGGATACGATAAGCCCTATGAACGCATCTCAAGAGAATCTTTGGCCGGCGCCGTTTGCCAGCAAGTCGCTTGACGCCACCGTTGTGGTGCCGGGCAGCAAATCCCTGTCGAACCGATATCTCATTCTTGCGGCTCTCGGGCATCGTCCTGTGCGATTGGTCGGTCTGTTGCGCTCGCGCGACACCGAGCTGATGATGGACGCATTGCGCGCGTTGGGAGTGCGCTGCGAAATCGATGAGCAGGTCGACACCACGGTTACGGTGGCGCCGCCGTCCGACGGCCGGTTCCACGGTGGTACGAAGGTGTTCTGCGGTCTTGCGGGAACAGTGATGCGCTTTGTGCCCGGTCTTGCCATGTTCGCGGATGGTCCTGTGGATTTCGACGGTGACGAGCAGGCGTACGCGCGTCCGATGAAGCCCGTGTTGGACGGTCTTGAACAGTTGGGGGCATGTATCGAATACCACGGCGAGGAAGGGCGCCTGCCATTTACAATCACTCCACCTCAAACGGTGAGCCAGCGCGCCGAGCCGAGCGTAGTCAGCATTGATTCTTCGGGATCCTCGCAGTTCATTTCAGGACTATTGCTCATCGGCTCTCGAGTGCCAGGCGGTTTGGAACTGCATCACACGGGGGAGAAGACACCGAGTTTACCGCATATTCGCATGACCGTGGCCGATCTGCAAGGTTCCGGCGTGCGCGCCAACGCCGACGAACACGCCCGCGTATGGACCGTGCAGCCGGGAGCCGTGCAGTTGCCCGAAACCGTGACGGTCGAGCCTGACCTGTCGAATGCCGCCCCGTTTCTTGGCGCAGCGCTCATCGCCGGAGGAACCGTGCGCGTGCCTCATTGGCCGGAATCCACCACGCAACCCGGAGGCCTGCTTCCGGGCTATTTGGAACGTATGGGAGCCGAAATCAACTTCCCGGTGATTGACGGCGTCCGGTACTGCGAAGTGACCGGCGACGGTCGTGTCAGCGGCCTAGGTGATTTCGACCTGACGGCGGCAGGTGAGATCGCGCCATCATTGGCCGCAATCCTGGTCTTCGCCGATACTCCTACGCGCATGCTGGGCATTGGTCATCTGCGTGGCCATGAGACGAACCGTTTGGAAGCATTAGTCAACGAGATCACCAGAGTCGGGGGTGATGCCCGTGAGCTTCCCGACGGGCTGGAGATCACGCCGGTGCCGGCAATGAATCTCAGGCCGGCTGAAATGGAAACCTATGCGGACCATCGCATGGCGACGTTCGCCGCGATGCTAGGGCTTAAAATCAACGGCATTCTAATCAAGAACATCGCCACCACTGCGAAAACGCTTCCTGATTTCGCAAACATGTGGACCAGCATGCTGGCCTAGCAATGATTGTCCAGGATAATCCGCAAATAATATTGAAAACGGTATGAAAATGTCCTTCCTCCGCAAAAACGGAGGAAGGACATTCTACGTTTGCACAGGATCGTAATCATTCTGCGGATGCCGCTATGTCAAGCCACGATGGTTCTTAGCTTTCCTGACACGGCTTGGCCTTGTCCGGCCCCAACATGGCAAAGGTAGTGGCGCTCGCAAACGTCATAATGCCTACGAAAAACACGGAACCAATGGAAACCTGACACCGTACGTAAAGAGGTAAGCAGCGACGAGGCGTCCGACACCTTGAGGGGTGTTATCTGGCTCGAGCCTAGAAGGCGGAAAGCATGATGAACCCCCGAAAGTGCGAAACTTCCGGGGCTTCATCATATTGATTGCGATTTTGCGTTCAGTAACGAATCAGCTTGGAATCACTCCCACTCACTTGTTTGAACTGGGAGAGGCATTTTGCGCCCCCTCTGAGCGAAAATTTTTCAATTTTTTTTGAAAATAAAAAAGCCGCCTGTTTTAAATTTGAGGTCAACAGATGGCGGGTAGAAATTTTCATATTTATGATGTATAATATGTGATATTAAAGATTGATAAATCAGAATTTGTAGGTGCGATTGATGAAAATTATTGAAGTTAAAGAAAATAAAAAACAATATCTTGATTTGCTCCTATTAGCAGATGAGCAGGAAGATATGGTTGACCGCTATCTTGATAACGGCAAGATGTATGTACTTGATGATAACGGGGTCAAGTGTGAGTGTGTCATAACCGATAAAGAAAATGACATACTTGAAATCAAGAACATTGCGACGGTTCCAGAATATCAAGGGAAAGGTTATGCAAGAGCCTTAATTGAGTTTATTGTTAATAATTACAGAGAGCAATATGCCATTCTGCAAGTGGGAACAGGCGATAGCCCACTGACAATACCATTTTATGAAAAGTGTGGTTTTGTCCGTTCGCATATCATATCAAATTTCTTTATAGATAATTATGACCACCCAATCTATGAGAGTGGAATACAGTTGGTAGATATGGTGTATTTGCAAAGACCGTTATAATTTAAATTCAAGTTTATGGAGAGTCACCGTTATGATTAGAGAATTTAAAAGGGATGATATAAATAAAGTTGCAGATATATGGTTGGATACAAATATAAAGGCACATAATTTTATCCCCGTCGAATACTGGAAAAGCAATTTCAAATCAGTAAAAGAAGCGCTGTTACTAGCAGAGGTTTATGTGTATGAGTATGATACAGAAATACAGGGTTTTATAGGGTTAAATGATGAATATGTTGAGGGCATTTTTGTTTCTGGTGAAATGCAATCGCAGGGTATAGGTAAAATTCTGCTGAATTATGCAAAGGATAAAAGGAATAAGTTGCACTTGAACGTATACCAAAAGAACGCACGGGCAATATCTTTTTATAAGAGAGAAGGATTTGAGATTCAGCATAGTGGCTTAGATGAGGCTACCGGAGAAAAAGATTATGTAATGACATGGCAACACAAATAGAAATTCCAGTTTATCGAACTAAAACATAAGACCGCTTACATCGTGTAGGCGGTCTTATGTCGTGGCAAGATTATTTGATTTTGAGCTTTCTTTTCTTGGTAGAAAGCACTTTGCAGAGAACATCATCGACGGCGTCGGTGTATCTGCCTTGTTCAATCAATTTGTTTTTTTAGATTTATAAGGAAAGCAACAATTTCGTTTCTTTCTTTTGTACTTAAATATATATGGTATTTTTTCTGTTTTCATACTATCCACCTCGCTGTTTTATCTGATTTGATGATATATTAAAGAGAAAATTTTATCAAATATGCAAAAAGGCTTCTGCCCAAAACAGGGCAAAAGCCTTAAAAATTATGCGATTTTTAGGTTTAGTTGCAAGCCAAGGGGAACTACTCCCACTCGATGGTTGCCGGCGGCTTGGAGGTGCAGTCGAGCACCACACGGTTGATCTGACGGCATTCATTGGTGATACGCGTCGAAATCGTGGCAAGCACATCGTACGGAATACGGGACCAATCGGCGGTCATGGCGTCTTCGGAAGAAACCGGACGAAGCACGATCGGCGAACCGTAGGTACGCTCGTCGCCCTGCACACCCACGGAATGCACATCGGCAAGGAGCACGACCGGGCACTGCCAGATATCGCGGTCAAGACCAGCCTTGGAAAGCTCCTCGCGAGCGATGGCGTCGGCCTCGCGAAGCAGATCCAGACGCTCCTTGGTGATCTCGCCGATGATGCGGATGCCGAGGCCCGGGCCGGGGAACGGCTGACGCCAGACGATTTCGTCCGGCAATCCAAGCTCGGTACCGATGGCACGAACCTCATCCTTGAACAAGGTACGCAGTGGCTCGACGAGCTGGAACTTGATGTCGTCCGGCAGGCCGCCCACATTGTGGTGCGACTTGATGTTGGCTGCGCCGTCGCCACCGCCGGATTCCACAACATCCGGGTAGAGGGTGCCCTGAACAAGGAACTTGACTTCCTTGCCGGAAGCACCCGCCTCTTCGATGACCTGGCGCTGAGCCTTCTCGAACGTGCGAATGAACTTTTCGCCGATGATCTTGCGCTTCTTCTCCGGCTCGCTCACACCCTTCAGGGCGGTGAGGAAGTCTTCGGAGGCGTCCACGGCGATGAGCTTGATGCCGGTCGCCTCGACGAAATCATGCTTGACCTGCTCGGCCTCGCCCTTGCGCAGCAGACCGTGGTCCACGAACACGCAGGTGAGCTGATCGCCGATGGCCTTGTGCACGAGAGCCGCCGCGACTGCGGAATCAACGCCGCCGGACAGGCCGCAGATCACCTGTGCGTCGCCGACCTTCTCGCGGATCTTCGCGACCTGATCCTCGATGATGCTGGAGGCATCCCAGTTGTTGCCGAGCCCTGCGCACTTGTGCAGGAAGGTCTCGATGAGCTGCTGCCCCATCGGGGTGTGCTTGACTTCAGGATGCCACTGCACGCCGTACAGTTTGCGGGATTCGTCCTGCATGGCGGCAACGGGCGCGCCCTCGGTATGCGCCAGCACTTCAAAGCCCTCCGGCGCGGTCTTGACGGCCACGCCGTGGCTCATCCACGTGTTCTGATCGGCGGGGGAGCCGTCGAGCAGACCTTCCGACTTGTCGATGAAGGTCTCGGTCTTGCCATATTCGCCAAGGGCGGCCTTGTCGACATTCGCGCCCAAGGCATAGGCCATGGCCTGGAAGCCGTAGCAGATGCCCAGTACGGGAACGCCGGCCTCGAACAGTTTCTTGTCCACACGCGGCGCGCCCGGTTCGAACACCGAAGCCGGACCACCGGAAAGGATGATGGCCTGCGGATCCTTGGCCAGCATCTCGTCGACCGGCATGGAATGCGGCACAAGCTCCGAATAAACATTGGCTTCACGCACGCGACGTGCGATCAGCTGGGCGTACTGGGCTCCGAAATCAACAACGAGCACAGGACCTGCAGCCATAACACTCTCCCTTTTGATATGAGGTATGAAGAAGCAACAATACTAACTGTTCTATTGTGGCGACGCGAGCAGACATTGGAAACGCTGTGAACAGAAAGTGAACAAACCTCACAATTGCTTACTACGCATGGTTCAACACGCCGCATGCAAGTATTGCAAAACGAACGTGAAAAAGGTGCGAAGGTAGCTCAATATCGTTGATATTGAGCCGTTTATCAATCTTTTTGATAGCATGTGAAGTATTCACAAATCTCCCGATAAAAGCTCTCATTTTCTAACAGAAACGACACACTTGCGCACACAGTCGCAAAAAAACAGCAAAAAGTCGCACCTCGCTCGTAATATGCTCAAGTGATTGGGAATGAATCGTTCCGCGGAACCGCAAGGTTTTGCAAGATTCAGGACCGAATGAAAATAAACAATCGCACAACACAGTGCAGGAGTACAGGAGTACACATGACGAGTCCTGTTATTGGCACCCCTTGGAAGAAGCTGAACGCTCCGGTTTCCGAGGAAGCTATCGAAGGCGTGGATAAGTACTGGCGTGCAGCCAACTACCTCTCCATCGGCCAGATCTATCTGCGTAGCAACCCGCTGATGAAGGAGCCTTTCACCCGCGAAGACGTCAAGCACCGTCTGGTCGGTCACTGGGGCACCACCCCGGGCCTGAACTTCCTCATCGGCCACATCAACCGTCTCATCGCTGATCACCAGCAGAACACTGTGATCATCATGGGCCCGGGCCACGGCGGCCCGGCTGGTACCGCTCAGTCCTACCTGGATGGCACCTACACTGAGACCTTCCCGAAGATCACCAAGGACGAAGCTGGTCTGCAGAAGTTCTTCCGCCAGTTCTCCTACCCGGGCGGCATTCCGTCCCACTACGCTCCGGAGACTCCGGGCTCCATCCACGAAGGTGGCGAGCTGGGTTACGCCCTGTCTCACGCCTACGGTGCTGTGATGAACAACCCGAGCCTGTTCGTTCCGGCCATCGTCGGCGACGGCGAAGCTGAGACCGGCCCGCTGGCCACCGGCTGGCAGTCCAACAAGCTCGTCAACCCGCGCACCGACGGTATCGTGCTGCCGATCCTGCACCTCAACGGCTACAAGATCGCCAACCCGACCATCCTGTCCCGCATCTCCGACGAAGAGCTCCACGAGTTCTTCCACGGCATGGGCTATGAGCCGTACGAGTTCGTCGCTGGCTTCGACAACGAGGATCACCTGTCGATCCACCGTCGTTTCGCCGAGCTGTTCGAGACCGTCTTCGACGAGATCTGCGACATCAAGGCCGCAGCCCAGACCGACGACATGACTCGTCCGTTCTACCCGATGATCATCTTCCGCACCCCGAAGGGCTGGACCTGCCCGAAGTTCATCGACGGCAAGAAGACCGAAGGCTCCTGGCGTTCCCACCAGGTCCCGCTGGCTTCCGCCCGCGATACCGAGGCTCACTTCGAAGTCCTCAAGAACTGGCTCGAGTCCTACAAGCCGGAAGAACTGTTCGATGAGAACGGTGCCGTGAAGCCGGAAGTCACCGCCTTCATGCCGACCGGCGAACTGCGCATCGGTGCCAACCCGAATGCCAACGGTGGTGTGATCCGCGAAGAGCTGAACCTGCCGGCCCTCGAAGACTACGAGGTCAAGGAAGTCGCCGAGTACGGCCACGGCTGGGGCCAGCTCGAAGCCACCCGTCGTCTGGGCGTCTACACTCGCGACATCATCAAGAACAACCCGGACTCCTTCCGCATCTTCGGACCGGACGAGACCGCTTCCAACCGTCTGCAGGCCGCTTACGACGTCACCAACAAGCAGTGGGACGCCGGCTACCTGTCCTCCCAGGTTGACGAGCACATGGCTGTCACCGGCCAGGTCACTGAGCAGCTCTCCGAGCACCAGATGGAAGGCTTCCTCGAGGCCTACCTGCTCACCGGTCGTCACGGCATCTGGAGCTCCTACGAGTCCTTCGTGCACGTGATCGACTCCATGCTGAACCAGCACGCCAAGTGGCTCGAGGCTACCGTCCGCGAGATCCCGTGGCGCAAGCCGATCTCCTCCATGAACCTGCTCGTCTCCTCCCACGTGTGGCGTCAGGATCACAACGGCTTCTCCCACCAGGATCCGGGTGTCACCTCCGTCCTGCTGAACAAGTGCTTCAACAACGATCACGTGATCGGCATCTACTTCCCGGTGGATTCCAACATGCTGCTCGCTGTGGCTGAGAAGTGCTACAAGTCCACCAACATGATCAACGCGATCATTGCTGGTAAGCAGCCGGCCGCTACCTGGCTGACCCTGGACGAAGCTCGCGCTGAGCTCGAGAAGGGCGCTGCCGAGTGGGAGTGGGCTTCCACCGCCAAGTCCAACGACGAAGCCCAGATCGTGCTCGCCTCCGCTGGCGACGTTCCGGCTCAGGAGATCATGGCTGCTGCCGACAAGCTCAACGAGCTCGGCATCAAGTTCAAGGTCGTCAACGTTGTGGATCTGGTCAAGCTGCAGTCCACCAAGGAGAACGATCAGGCTATCTCCGACGCTGACTTCGCTGACCTGTTCACCGAAGACAAGCCGGTCCTGTTCGCTTACCACTCCTACGCTCGCGACGTGCGTGGTCTGATCTACGATCGCCCGAACCACGACAACTTCAACGTCCACGGCTACGAGGAGCAGGGCTCCACCACCACCCCGTACGACATGGTTCGCGTGAACAACATCGACCGCTACGAGCTCGTTGCCGAAGCTCTGCGCATGATCGATGCTGACAAGTACGCCGACAAGATCAACGAGCTCGAAGCCTTCCGTCAGGAAGCCTTCCAGTTCGCAGTCGACAACGGCTACGATCACCCGGATTACACCGATTGGGTCTACTCCGGCGTCAACACCACCAAGCAGGGTGCTGTCTCCGCTACCGCCGCAACCGCTGGCGATAACGAGTGAGTCTAGCCTCTATAGGCTGATCGCTTGAAGAAAACCCCAGAGGATTCGTCCTCTGGGGTTTTCTGTTTACTCTTCACCGTCTGTTCGCAACACCGTTTCATGAGATGCGTGTCTGTTACCGTTCACGCATTACAATGGCACATGGTGCGAAACAGCGCAGTCACACACCTTAAAAACAACGAATAGGAGCAGACATCGTGAGTCTAACCAGCGTCACCATTATCAGCCCTGAAGCAGCAAACGGCCGCAACGTCGTGGCCCTTGGCGTCACCAAGGCATTCGCAGCTGCCAAGAAGACGGCCGTGTTCCGTCCGGCGGTTTGTCGCAAGGAAACCTTCACCGACGTTCTTCTTGAAGCAAGCAACTCGGGGCTGAGCCGTGAACAATCCGTCGGTGTTTGCCCGAAGCGTGCACGCACCGACAAGGAAGGTTCCCGGGCCGATATCGTGGCCGCCTACACGGAAGCCATCGAAACCGCCCAGCCTGAAGCCGTGGTTGTTGTCGGAACGGACAAATCCGCCATCAACGACCCGTCCATCTTTGCGTTCAATGCTGACGTAGCCGCTGATCTTAAGTCTGTCGTGCTTCTTGCCGTATGCACCATCAACCGCACTCCGGAACAGGTCCTGGGCACTGTCGAGGCGTCGAAGACCATCATCGAGAATGCAGGCAGCAAGGTCGCCGGCGTGTTCATCACCGGATGCAAAGACGAACAGGTGGAACCTCTCAAGGAGGAGTTCGCAGCTTACGAGGTGCCGGTGTGGACGTTACCCGCCGTTGATTTTGACGAGGAAGACGCCGTGGCCAAAGCCACGGAGGCATTCGAGGCGAATGTCAACGCCGAAGAGCTTATCTCCGCTGTCGAGGCTCCATTCGAGGCGCCGACCACGCCATACGCATTCCAGTACAGTCTGCTGGGCAAGGCCAAGGCGGACAAGAGAACCATCGTGCTTCCGGAAGGAACCGAAGACCGCATCATCAAGGCGGCCGACTATCTGCTTGAGCGTGATATCGTCGATCTGATCATCGTCGGAGACAGGGAAGGCATTCTCGCCCGCGGCGAGGAGCTTGGACTCAAATTCCTTGAAAAGGCGCAGTTCCAGGCCAAGGACGACGAGGAAGTGCTCGCTCCGATGGTCGCCAAGCTGTGTGAGTTGCGCGCCAAGAAGGGCATGACCGAGGAACAGGCTCGCAAGCAGCTCGCCGACGACAGCTACTTCGGTACCATGCTTGTGGTGCTCGGCAAGGCTGACGGTCTGGTTTCCGGATCCATCAACTCCACGGCCAACACCGTACGCCCGGCCCTGCAGGTCATTAAGACCAAGCCGGGAACTTCCCTCGTGTCCGGCGCGTTCCTCATGTGCTTCAAGGACCATGTCGCAGTGTTCTCCGATTGTGCCATCAACCTGAACCCGTCCGCTGAGCAGCTTGCGGAAATCGCCATCCAGTCCGCCGAAACGGCAAAGGCGTTCGGCCTCGATCCGAAGGTCGGCATGCTGTCGTACTCCACGCTGGGATCCGGCAAGGGACCGGACGTCGATCTCGTGGAGGAAGCAACCGCACTCGTGAAGGAGAAGGCTCCGGACCTCGTGGTCGTCGGTCCCATCCAGTTCGACGCGGCTTGGTCGCCGACCGTTGCAGCCACCAAGGCCAAGGGCAACGATGTGGCGGGCCATGTCAATGTGTTCGTGTTCCCGGATCTGTGCGCGGGCAACATCGGGTACAAGGCCGTCCAGCGTTCCTCCGGCGCGGTGGCCGTCGGTCCGGTGCTGCAGGGACTGAACCGACCGGTCAACGACCTGAGCCGAGGCGCAACCGTGCAGGACATCATCAACACGGTTGCCCTGACCGCCATCGAAGCCCAGTAAAACGCTATTTTGTAGCAAGCAAAGAGTAATCTAAAGTTTGGAAAGTCGCGCAAGCGGCACATCGATTAACACATGGAGGATGCCCACAATGGCGAAAACCGTCCTTGTCATCAATTCCGGTTCCAGCTCTATCAAGTATCAGCTGGTTGATCTTGAAACCGGTGAAGGTATTGCTTCCGGCCTGGTCGAGAAGATCGGCGAGCCGGTTGACGGCCACTACAAGCACGAGTTCAACGGCGAGAAGCATGAGCTGGAAGAGCCGATCCACGACCACGAGCAGGGTCTGAAGCGCGTGCTCGGCTTCTTCAACGAGTTCGGTCCGAAGCTGGACGAGGCCGGCATCGTGGCTGTTGGTCACCGCGTGGTGCAGGGTGGTTCCATCTTCCCGAACCCGGCTCTGGTCACCGACAAGACCATCAACCAGGTCAAGGACCTCGCCGTGCTCGCGCCGCTGCACAACGGTCCGGAAGCCAAGGGTGCTGAAGTCATGCGCGCGCTCCTGCCGGACGTCCCGCAGATCTTCGTGTTCGATTCCTCCTTCTTCTTCCAGCTGCCGAAGGCCGCAAGCACCTACGCGCTGAACAAGGAAATCGCCGACCAGTACCACATCCGCCGTTACGGCGCCCACGGCACCTCCCACGAGTTCATCTCCTCCGTGGTGCCGAGCGTCATCGGTAAGCCGGCTGAAGGCCTCAAGCAGATCGTGCTGCATATCGGCAACGGCGCTTCCGCCTCCGCCGAAGTTTCCGGCAAGCCGGTCGAGACCTCCATGGGCCTGACTCCGCTCGAAGGCCTCATGATGGGTGGCCGTACCGGCGATATCGATCCGGCCGTCGTCTTCCACCTGATCCGCAACGCCCACATGAACGTGGACGAGCTCGACGCTCTGTTCAACAAACGTTCCGGCATGATGGGCATGACCGGCTTCGGCGACCTCCGTGAGGTTCACCGTCTGGTCGCCGAAGGCAACGAGGACGCCAAGCTGGCTCTCGACGTCTACGTACACCGCATCGTCGGCTACATCGGCAACTACACCGCTCAGATGGGCGGCGTAGACGTGATCACTTTCACCGCAGGCGTCGGCGAGAACGATGACGTGGTCCGCAAGATGGTGTGCGACAAGCTCGCTCCGTTCGGCGTCAAGCTGGACGAAGAGAAGAACGCCACCCGTTCCAAGGAACCGCGCATCATCTCCACCCCGGATTCCAAGATCACCATCTGCGTCATTCCGACCAACGAGGAGCTGGCAATCGCCCGCAAGTCCGCGGCCATCGCAGAAGTAGGCGAAGACACTTACGGCAACGTCTTCTCCAAGTGAGCGAGGAGATCCCGCAGTCAAATGATTGACGGGACCGTATAAGAGGACCGTACGTTCCATCGGCATCAAATCAATACCAATGGAACGTACGGTCCTTTTTCGAATAATCGTTATGTCTCCACCGCTTCCGAGGTTGCGTTCACCGAACGTTTTCAATCGTCCCAGACAACACCTTTCCATATCTGTTCATGATCCGCATAATGGGGGAGGGGCTGGTAGTACGATACGGAACGTTGTTCCTATTACGCACATACGTCGCATGTTGAGAGAAGCGGTTGATTGTTGTGATAAGACGTCGTTTTGTCGGTCTGAATGGCCTCAAGGGCATCGCCTTGATCGCGATAGTGTTGTATCACTGCGACCAGGGCTCGCTGCAGGGCGGATTCCTAGGTGTTGACATATTCTTCACCATTTCAGGTTTTCTGATTTTCTCGTCGTTGCTGAATCATATTGATTCCGGCAAGGGAATAGGTTTCAAGGAATATTACCTCAAGCGTCTGCGCAGAATATACCCGGCGTTGATTCTGATGATTCCCGTCACCGTATCGTTGGCATGGTTCATCAACCAAGACATGTTGGTGGACATTAAAAACCAGATAGTGACGGCTATGTTGGGTTGTTACAACTGGTATGCCATCGGCAGTGGCACCAGCTATTTCTCGCAGATGAATCCAGACATGTTCCGTCATCTGTGGTTCATGTCGGTGCTGATGCAGTTCTATCTGTTGGCTCCTTTGCTGATCTACCTGCTTCGAAAAATTCTGGTACGTTGGGTACCAGTGGCAGTACTTGCCGGACTTGCCGTGTGTAGTGCGCTTTCCATGGGATTGCAGTATCACCCGGGAACCGATCCAACCAGAGTGTATTTCGGTTCAGACACGCATGTCATGGGACTTTGGCTAGGTGCCATGCTGGCATGGCTGCTGATGATCATACGGCGTGGCAACGGTCATCCGGAAGAAACGGCGATCATGGAACGCGCTTGTCTGGTCTGGAGCAAGATCGGCCCTGCGGCGGCTTTTGTGGCATTACTGATTCTGTTATGGATGATGCAGCACGTTGAACAGGGTCCTGCTGCCTTCTATGGAGGGATTTTCGCGGCCTCGCTACTTTCAGTGGTTCTGGTCGCTGGTTCCATTCCTTTTGGATCTTGGATGCAGGATCTGCTGGTGTTCAAACCATTTGATGTGGTCGGCCGATATTCATACGGCATTTACCTGTGGCATTGGCCTTTATGGTTGTTCACCAAGGCGATGTTCCCCCAGTGGGGTGCGCGGCATCTTGGATGGATGCTGCTAATCACACTCGCTCTTACCGCATGTTGTACCGCCATGTCGTGGAAGTTGGTGGAACAGCCTGTTGCCCGAGGCGGATTCATCGCCATGATTCGTCCTCTTCCGGAAAATGGCATGTGGGATGCTGCCAGATGCTGGATAACGATTGTCGTGGTATTGAGTACATGCTTGATGTCCGGATACGTGGTGGACAACGCGCCAAAGCAGACCAGTGTGGAACGCGCGCTGGAAGAGAATGCGAGAATGCTGAAAGAGCAGCAGGGCATGAATCTCGACTTCGATAGGAAGCATCCACCAACGCCCAGGAAACCCGTACACACCATGCCTAATGGACAGCAGATGGTCGCATTCGGTGACTCGGTGATGCTCGCCTCCAGTAAAGGTTTGCAATCCGTTTTCCCTGGAATCACTGTTGATGCGGAAACCTCACGTTCGATGACCAAGGCGTTGGGACTTATAGATCAAGCCAAAAGCCAGCCGGAAGGTTTGCGCCAATGGGTGCTGGTCGGCTTGGCTACGAATTCAGCGGTGACCGATGGCCAGCTCAATGACGTACTGAACGACATTGGACCGAATCATGTGCTTGTGCTGATTAACGCGCATGCCCCCGTGTCTTGGGTCCCCAGAACGAACGACGCGTTGAGTAACTTCGCGGCCGCCCATTCCGACAACGTTGTTCTCGTTGACTGGGATGCTACGATTTCGGCGTATCCTGATGAGCTTGCCGGAGATGGTATTCACCCTGACATGTCCAATACGCTGTACGCCCAAGCCGTTAAGGATGCGATTACGAATTGGATCAAGCAAGGACACTGAGAATAGCTTCTCGTGAATCGCGATAAAGCAGTTTTGCGATGAATATGAGGAATCCCCCTGCTCAAACGAGTCAGGGGGATTCCTCATATCATCTTAAGACTGAATAGTCTCAGTCTTCCTGATGTTGCGGAGCCGACAGGAAATGCTCTTCACTCGGTAGCAGCGCATTCAACAGCACAGCCACAACGAACGACACAGCGATGCAGTTGGATGCGAAGATGGACTGGAACAGCGGCGGGAAGTTGACGAAAATGTCACCGACCTGCGTGAAACCGATGCCGATGGTGAGGCTCAACGCTGCAATGGTGATGTTGCGCTGCGTGTAGCCGGCCTCTGAAATCATCTGGAAACCAGACAGGATGATGTTACCGAACATCATGATGGTGCAGCCGCCAAGCACGGCCTGCGGCAGGGAATTGAACACTTCCGCCACAGCAGGAACGAAGCTTGCGATCACCAGAATCAGACCACCGGAAAGAATCACCTTACGATTGACGACCTTGGTCATGGCGACCAAGCCGATATTCTGCGCGAACGACGTCAACGGAAGGCAGCCGAATAGGCCAGAGACGGAGGAGATGAGACCGTCGCCTGCAATGGCGCCCGCAGTCTCCTTATCGGTAGGCTGACGGTCGAGACCAACCTTGGTGAGTGCCGCGGTATCGCCGAGCACTTCTACGGAAGACACGACGTACAGCAAGGCGAAGGAGATAATCGCACCCGGATCGAATTCAAGCTGGAAAGGCATGAAATGCGGCACGGACACGGCCTGCAGATTCGAGAATCCAGAGAAATCAACCTTGCCCATAAAAATCGCTGCAACATAGCCGACAACCAAGCCGAACAGCACGGAAAGCTGCTTGGCGGTACCCTTCATCAGCAGCTGGAAAGCCAAGCAAGCGACCAGCGAAATCAGGCCGAGCGTGAGATTCTGCCAGCTTCCGAAATCCTTAGCTCCGGAACCGCCGCCGAAACTGGTGGCACCAACGGAAAGCAGCGAAAAACCAATCGACGTAACCACAATCGCGGATACGATCGGCGGCACGAAGCGACGCCAATACTTGGCGGTCAAGCCAAGCACTACCTCCAACAGGCCGCCAAGAACGACTGCGCCGGCAACCGCGCCATAGCCTTGATTCTGGGCGATCGACATGGCGGCGGCCACATATGTGAAGGAAATGCCCGTGACCATTGGCAGTCGGGAGCCGATCAGCCACACGCCGTACAGCTGCAGGCAAGTACCCAGACCTGCCACCAGCAGACCGGCCTGAATGATTGTGGCAGACTGCTCGGCACTCATGTTGGCGGCGGAAGCCACTAGGAAAATCGGAGCCAGATTGGCCACGAACATCGCCATGACATGCTGCAGGCCGAACGGGATGCCCTTCCAGAACGAAACAGGTGCGTCCAAGCTGCTTAGTGCTTCAAAGGAAACGCCCTTCTTTTCGTTCGTGTTGTCTTTCTTCTTCTCTTCGCTCACAACGAATCCTCTCTTATTCATACTGTGATGAGCAACAGATTGTAATGGTTTCTGATGCGTGCCCGCGAGATACGACGATCAGGAGCGGAACTCGATGGCACCGGTTCCCGGATCCATCGACTCCACGATTGCCAGGGAATCGACGTCGTATCCCGCTGCACGCAACTCATCGCCGCCGCCTTGGAAACCCTTCTCCACCGCGATGCCGATGCCCTCGACCGTCGCTCCGGCATCATGGCACAGATTAATCAGGCCCTTTAGAGCCTTGCCGTTGGCTAGGAAGTCATCAAGCAGCAGCACATGGTCGCCTTCGTTGAGGTACCTCTTGGACACGATGACGGGGAATTCTTTCTGCTTGGTGAAGGAGTAGACGGTGGTGGTGTACTGGTCGCCATCGAGGTTGATGGACTGTGCCTTCTTGGCGAACACCACAGGTGCATTGTCGAAATGACGCGCGGCAACACAAGCGATACCAATGCCGGAAGCTTCAATGGTCAGGATCTTATCGATGGTCTTACCGGCAAAATGCTCCGCCCAAGCGGCACCCATGCGGTCGAACAATTCGACATCGCACTGGTGGTTGAGGAAAGCGTCCACTTTCAGCACATTACCCGGCTTGACGGTACCCTGCAGGCGAATGCGCTCTTCGAGCTCCTTCATGAATCCCCTTAGATTATTGGCCGCATAAGGCGGCGTTGATGTTGACATACGGTGAACCGCATATAAACGTTCAGCATACGCGTGTCAATTGACCATGCGAGTGTTGCGCTGACCTGCATGTGTGATAGACATGAATTTTGCAGTAATCGACTTCGAATCTTCATGGAAAGAGGAACCGGTGGAGCAGAATATGGGGCCAAGCCTGTGCGATCCGCAAAGTCTGATCAAGGACCTCAATCCGCAACAGATGGAAGCAGTGAAGTACTACGGCCAGGCCCTGCTCATCGGAGCAGGTGCCGGATCCGGTAAAACCCGCGTGCTCACCAGGCGCATCGCATGGCTGCTGGCACACGGTTTTTGGGCGAGCAGCATTCTCGCCATCACCTTCACGAACAAGGCCGCAGCGGAAATGCGTGAACGCCTTGCTGCCCTCGTAGGGCCTGAGGCCGAACATATGTGGATCTCCACCTTCCATTCCGCGTGCGTGCGTATCCTCCGACGCGACGGCAAGGAAATCGGCCTTACCTCAGGATTCTCCATTTATGACACGGCTGATTGCGAACGTTTGGTCAAGCTTATCAGCGGCGATTTGAACATTGATACGAAACGGTATACGCCGCGTATGCTGCTCGGCAAAATCTCCGACTGCAAGAATTCATTGACTTCATGGCAGGACCAGTTGAAAAGCGTGAACTGCGACTACAAGCCAGGCCAGCGAGGATATCAGGTTTCGGCCGGCGACGTCGACGAGCTGGTCGCCGTGGTGTATGCGGAGTACCAGCACCGTCTGGCCATGGCGAACGCCGTGGATTTTGACGACCTGATCATGCGCACCGTCGAATTATTCCAGCGTTGCCCACAGGTGAGCGAATACTACCGGCACAAGTTCCGTTATATTTTCGTGGACGAGTATCAGGACACCAACCATGCGCAATATGTGCTCGTACGTGAGCTTTCCGGCATTGATTCAGGAGAACAGCCCGATTCGCATATGCGAGGAGCGGGCCGTGTCGGACCGTCTTGGATTACGGTGGTAGGCGATTCCGACCAGTCGATTTATGCGTTCCGAGGCGCGGATATTCGTAATATTCAGGATTTCGAGCAGGATTTCCCTAATGCGAAAACCATCATGCTCGAGCAGAATTATCGTTCGACGCAGACCATTCTCGACGCAGCCAATGCGGTGATTGCAAGAAATGAAAATCGCAAGCCGAAAAAACTGTGGACAGCACTTGGCGAAGGCGACAAAATCGTCGGATACGCGGCTGACAACGCGCAACAGGAAGCAGGATGGATAGCCAACGAAATCGCGCGAATCCACGAAGAGGAAGGCGTCGCATACCGCGACATCGCCATCATGTACCGTGCCAACGCGCAATCACGTTCGCTTGAAGAGGCCATGATCAACGCCAATCTTCCATATCAGCTGGTCGGTGGCACCAAATTTTACGAGCGTAGGGAAATCAAGGATGCGCTCGCATATCTGCAAGCCATCGTGAATCCTGCGGACAATGTGAACGTCCGCCGCATCCTCAACGTGCCGAAGCGTGGATTGGGCGTTCGTGCCGAAGGCCTCATTGCCTCGTATGCGGATACTCACGACACTACGTTTTTTGGTGCGATTGAACATATGGAGCAGATTGAGGGCATGTCCGCGCGTACGACGAAGCCGTTGAGCGTGTTCCGCGACATGATGCATGGGCTTGCGGATTTCGCGAAGGACCATGATACGAAACCATCCGAAGTGGTTGCCGAAGTGCTCTCCAAAAGTGGAATTTTGGAGGAGTTGCAGCGCTCCGAGGACCCGCAGGACGCTTCCCGTGTCGACAATCTTTCCCAGCTGCAGTCGGTGGCTGCGGAATTCGAGCAGAACACGCCTGATGCCACGTTGGCGGGATTCTTGGAAACTACGGCTTTGGTGGCCGATTCAGACCAGTTGCCGGGGGAGAACGAGGACTCCGGCAAGGTAACGATGATGACCCTGCATACGGCTAAGGGTCTGGAATATCCGTACGTATTCCTGACCGGCATGGAGCAGGGAACATTCCCGCACCAGCGGGCCATGGAGGACACCAGTGAGCTTGCCGAGGAGCGTCGCCTTGCCTATGTGGGCATCACCCGCGCGAAGCGTCGCCTGTATGTGACGCGTGCGGCCGTGCGCGCGCAATGGGGGCAAGCCAACGATATGATGCCCAGCCAGTTCCTTGACGAGATTCCCGACGAGCTGATCGATTGGAAAAGACGTGAGGCCGGAGTCGAACGCATGCGTGCCAGCTGGCGGAATGATGACGACGAGTTCGGCGGCTGGGACGATGACGATGATTTCGGATCAGTGCCGTTCGGTGGCTTCTCATATGGAAAGTCGAGTTACGGTGGTTCCTCATATGGTTCCGGTACGTATGGATCGCGGTCCTCGTACGGGTCGGGTCGCGCGCAATACGGTGGTTCATCCGCGCGCGGCGCATCATCCTCATACGGCTCCAGCTCGCAACGTTCGTATGCAGGAGCAGGATCAAGCTCCTCATACGGCTCTTCGTACGGTTCGTACGGCTCCGGCAAGCCCAGCGGAAAATCCGGCAAGGTCACTACTAGGCGCGTCAAACCGAAAACCAAACCTGTGGATCTGACCAAATCCTCGCAGGCAAGCCAAACCGACAATCGAAGCGGCTTGAGCATCTCGGACGTGCATGTCGGAGACAGGCTCACACATGACCATTTCGGCATGGGCACGGTCATCGAAACACAGGACAAAGGCGCGAATTCGGTCATTACCGTTGATTTTGGCAATGGCGAGGTCAAACGTCTGCTGCTGCGTATGGCACCCATCGAAATGCTGTGATAAAGCTGGAAAGCGTATGAAGCCTTTCTCTATAGCACGAAGTGGAAGAAAAAACAAGACTTTCTTTTTCAAAAGGACCTTGCAATAATCGGCGATGTTTGTCTTTTTTGAGAGGAAAATCATGAATAAGAAACTGTATGCCGGTATTTCGCAGATTCTGCTTGGTGCTTTGGTGGCCAGCGCACCGCAGACCTTCGCCCATGTGTGCGAGGTCAAAGAAACGCCGATGGCATGCCATTACACGGCTCAGGCTGCGCTCGGCATCGGCATTGTGATTGCGGTGCTTGGCGTCGCAGGGCTGTTCGTTTCCGATCAGACCCGTGCTGGTCTTGACATTGCCAATGCCGTGCTTGGTGTGCTGACCATCACTGTGCCGACCGTGCTTATCGGCGTATGCAAGGGTGCCATGATGCACTGCCATATGGTCACCTTGCCGACGCTGATCGTGCTTGGTGTGCTGCTGGCCGTGTTCGCGGCAATCGCTGCGTATCTTGATCTCAAGCCGGCAAAGCGCGCCTGATCTCATGATGGCGAATCATATCACCCTTGCCGGTTTGCCGCTGGTCAACCTCAAACGCAAACCGTTTCGTACTGCAGCGCTTACCATCGTCGTCACCATGCTTACCATGGCCTTTTATGGAGGATCGCTGCTGTCCATGAATCTCGAAGCTGGTTTGAACAGCATGCAGGAACGTATGGGCGCCGATCTTATGGTCACGCCGCAAAACACCAAAAACGAGGCCGAGGCGTTGCTGACCAATGGATCAGCAAGCACGTTCTACTTCACCAACGACATCACCGATGAAGTGGCGAAAGCCGACGGCATCGACGAAATCACGGAACAAACATATATCTCATCGCTGGCCGCCGCGTGCTGTGACGAAAAAGTGCAGATCATCGGATTCAATCCCGAGACCGACTTCGTAATCACCCCTTGGATCGCATCGCAGTTCGACGGCACGCTCCAACGCGGTCAGATCGTTGCCGGAGCCAGCATCAGCGTGTCGAGCAATAACACGGTCAAACTGTACGGACATGAATTCCCAGTGGCGGCGCAACTCGCCAACACGGGTACGTCACTCGACAATTCCGTATTCGTGAACATGCAGACCGTTCCCGACGTGGTTGGCTATTCCGCCAAGGTGGGTCATGCCGCCATCCCGAAAGAATATGCCGACAAAGCCGTTTCAGCAGTGCTCATCAAGGTCAAAGACGGTTATTCCGCTCAGCAGGTCGCTGCGAACATCACCAAAACGACCGGAATCAAAAGCCTTGGATACGTGTATCCAGGCGGTATTACGGCTACCACGAAATCCAATCTGAACGTGATTATTCGCTACGTGACCCTTTTCGTCGCGGTGTTCTGGGTGATGGGCCTGATCGTGCTGCTTGCGGTGTTCTCGTCCGCCATGAACGAACGTAAGCGTGAGTTCGCCGCGTATCGCATTCTTGGCGCCAATCGTTCCACTTTGGTCGGCATCATCATGAAGGAATCAGCCATGATTGGAGCTTTGGGTGGAGTCGTTGGCATTGCGGTCGCATCGCTTGCGATTTTCCCGTTCAGTACGCTTATAGGACAGCAGCTGCAGTTGCCGTATCTGCAAACCAACATATGGAATGTGCTGGCATTGATCGCAGTGAGTTTCGTGTTTGCAGTGCTTACCGGACTACTTGCCTCCGTGGCGACGGCGGCGAAACTCTCCGCTCCCGAAACCTATCTGACTTTGAGAGAAGGTGAATGATGGCGGAAAACACGGTTCTCGAAGTAAAAGAGCTCACTCGCGAGTTCACGCGTCGTGGCAAACCGTTCGCAGCCGTGGACCATGTGGATTTCAGGCTGGACCAAGGCGAGTTCGTGGCGATCGTCGGCCGCTCGGGCAATGGCAAAAGCACATTGTTGAATCTCATCACCGGACTGCTGAAACCCACATCGGGCTCTATCGACTTGGACGGCAATGACGTGACGCGGTTGAACGACAAACAAATGTCAGTCGTACGCAATCGGATCATCGGATTCGTCACGCAAAGCCAGACATTGCTGCCGAATCTCACGGCACTCGACAATGTGATTCTTCCTTCCGTGCTGTGCAACGGCAAAACGGCGCAGCGCGATGTTGAGATACCTGCGGATTCGTCTGATGCGAAATCAGTGGAAGAAACCGTATCCGGCGCATCTTCCGAACAGACGGTTGACGACGGACTTCCGGACGTCATCGCGGCGGCTCCGGTATCGAAAACACACAACGATCCCGTTCAGGACCATGCCGTGGAACGTGCGCACGCATTGCTGCGCCGGCTGCAGGTCGACGATTTGGCGGAATGCTACCCGAAAGAACTTTCCGGCGGCGAAATGAGACGCGTCAGCATAGCGCGAGCTCTGATGAATGGTCCGAAACTTCTGATAGCGGACGAACCCACCGGAGATCTGGATGCCGAAAGCACTGCCATCGTCATGCGGCTGCTGCAGGAAGTGGCACACGACGGCACCGCAGTGTTGATGGTCACCCATGATCCGGATGCCTTGACGTATGTGGATCGAATCTATCGCATGGACAGGGGAGTGCTGGCTGAAGCATAGCGGCGCCATGATGGCATGACATGCCGAAGAGGGCGAAACGACGAGCTCGTCCCGCCCTCATGTGTATTATTAACGATTGGTGTGCGCCCGCAAGGGAGCATGCCGTCTGGAGTCTTAGCCCATCAGTGGGTCGGCGGCCGATACGAGCTGTTTACGGCACGTGTTCAAGTCGTTCGTGCGCATGCACGAAGAAGCACTGGAGAGGCTGGCTCAGCGCATATCGGAAACCGGTGTGCGCTCCGTTCAGACAACGACAGAACAAACAAAGGATTAAACCAATGACGAACGTTCAGCGTTCTCGCCGTCAGGTGCGCCTTTCCCGCGCCCTCGGCATCGCTCTGACCCCTAAGGCTCAGCGCATCTTCGAAAAGCGTCCGTACGCTCCGGGTGAGCACGGCCGCACCCGCCGTCGCACTGAGTCCGATTACGCAGTGCGTCTGCGCGAAAAGCAGCGTCTTCGCGCTCAGTATGGCATCTCTGAGAAGCAGCTTCGCGCCGCTTACGAGAAGGGCACCCACACCGCCGGACAGACCGGTAACGCCATGCTGATCGATCTCGAGACCCGTCTCGACGCCTTGGTCCTGCGTGCAGGCTTCGCCCGTACCACCGCTCAGGCACGTCAGTTCGTGGTTCACCGCCACATCCTCGTTGACGGCAACATCGTCGACCGCCCGTCCTACCGCGTCAAGCCTGGCCAGACCATTCAGGTCAAGGCCAAGAGCCAGACCATGGTTCCGTTCCAGATTGCTGCCGAAGGCACTCACCGCGATGTGCTGCCGCCGGTTCCGGGCTATCTGGACGTCAACCTGCCTTCCCTGAAGGCCACCCTGACTCGCAAGCCTGAAGCCGAGGAAATCCCGGTGCAGGTCAACATCCAGTACGTGGTCGAATTCTACGCCCGCTGATCTGGATCTACATACTGTAAGAACATACAGTATAAGGACATACAGCAAGAGCCTCGCAATCGTCAGGATTGCGAGGCTCTTCGCTATCTCAAGCGCATGTGCGGCCTTTTTATGAGCAACGGGAAGCCTTCAGTCGCCGACGATGCCGCCTACTATGCCGCTCACAATCGTCATAACAAGTGAGCCAAGCACAGACCATGCGAATCCGTCAATAGTGACGCCCACAGAGAAAAACGACAGCGCCAACCATGACGCAAGCTGCATGAACAGCCAATTGATCACCAGTGCGACCAGTCCGAACGAAACAATCGAGAACGGCAACGCTATGACATGGATAATCGGCTTTATGGAAGCATTGATAAGCGCCATGAACAAGGCGAACGCCGCGATGCCAAGCACAGGGGGCTCGCCAATGGCGTGCATGCCGGGCAGAACCGCAACCATAACGCCCGCAGCAACGGTAAGAATTAGCCAACGTGAAATAAAATGACCCATAACAACATCGTATAGCACGGATTTGCTCAAACCGTGAGGGTAGCATGGAACCCATGTTGCTTCATCTTCATCTTGTCCGACACGGGCAGACGTTTTTCAACCGATATAACAGGCTGCAGGGCTGGTCTAATTCTCCATTGACGGAATCCGGCATCGCCGACGCAGACAAAGCCGCAAACAAACTGAAGGAGTTCGATTTTGCCGCGGCATATTGCTCCGACACCACGCGTGCGCAAATGACAGCCCAGCGCATCCTCGACGTGAATGAGGCCGCAGGACACACCCGCCCCCAACTGGTCAGTGACATGCATTTCCGCGAACAGTTCTACGGCTATTTCGAAGGCCAGGACATGGGCGTGGCGTGGACCGCCGCGGGAGGGCCGCACGGTGCGAAGAACTACAACGACATCGTCGCAAAGTTCGGTCTTGGTGCGACCCGCGACTTCCTTAAGGAAGCGGATCCATTCCACGATGCCGAGTCCGACGTGGAATATTGGTCGAGAGTCGAGGAGGGATTCGCGCTGATCGCTTCGAATCCTGCGCTGAGGGACAGTGATGACGTGTTGCAGATTTCCCACGGCAACACGCTGCTGAGCCTTATGCACCGTTTCGCGCCGGAAGGCTATGACCTCAGCGAACGCCCTGCGAACGGATCGGTCACCACGCTCGATTTCGACACCAGTAAGCCTATCGCTGAAGCGGTAACCGTCGTATCGTATAACCAGTGACCGGCGGACGAAACTTGCCTTAGGTCTGGGCTTTTTACTACTGTTATGCGCGTGTTGTGTTCGCGGGCAACCGTGGGACTGAAAAGAGGTACAAGATGGGTGTTGGAGAAATCGCCGGTCTGATTGCGGCAATCGCTTTCGCGATTCTTGCCGGTTTCATGATCTACCCGTTGATTCGTCTCGGCAAACTGTTCGACCAGCTCGCCGAGACAGTCAAGGAAACGGGAGATCATGCGATTCCTGCGCTTGATGAGAGTGTGACCACGGTGCAGCAGGTCAACAAGTCGCTGGAAGACGTCAACAAGATTTCCGCAGCGGCTTCCACAACCGCCAATAATGTCAGCGCCCTGACCGATCTGTATGGATCCTTCTTGGGCAAGCCGGTTATCAAGGTTGCTTCCGCTGCATATGCCCTGAAAACCACCGCGCAGTCCTTCATGAACAAGAAGAACGTCAACAGCAATAACAAGGGGGAGTGATGTTCAAGCGTCTCTTCTGGATCTCCATTGGTGTGGGCATCGGTGCGGTGGCAGTGACCAAAGCACAGGCGTACGTCAAGGCCAACACCCCTGATGCGGCTCGACAATTTCTGTTCGGGCCGGATCAAGATCATGTCGCCG
Organism: uncultured Bifidobacterium sp.; assembly: GCA_959028125.1. GTDB lineage: Bacteria > Actinomycetota > Actinomycetes > Actinomycetales > Bifidobacteriaceae > Bifidobacterium. The sequence goes on from CAUFQQ010000003.1 coordinate 34,337, forward strand.
TGCGCACCCTTGAAGGTTTGTTCAATGAGTTCAACGAAACGCGTCGAGCCCGCGAGGCTGAACTTAATACCAAATACGCGGATAAGATCAGCTGATCTTATTCCCGTAACGTACGTTCGGACAACAATCACGAATTCGTTTGAAAGGCACTAGGCCTTTCAGCAAAAAAGGAGCTTAATCTCATATGCGCACTTCTGAAATCGCGAAGCGCTATCTTGATTATTTCGAAAAGCACGGCCATCTTATCGTGCCTTCGGCATCGCTGATCTCTCCAAACCCGACCACCCTGTTCACCATCGCAGGCATGGTCCCGTTCATCCCGTACCTCATGGGCGAGCAGACTCCGCCGAAGAGCCGCATGGCATCCAATCAGAAGTGCGTGCGTACCTTGGACATCGACGAGGTCGGCAAAACCACCCGTCACGGCACGTTCTTCCAGATGCTGGGCAATTTCTCCTTTGGTGATTACTTCAAGGAAGAAGCCATCCACTATGCGTATGAGCTGCTGACCACCCCGCAAGACAAGGGCGGCTACGGCTTCGATCCGGAGAAGCTGTGGATGACCACCTTCACCGACGACGAGGAAGCCCGTTCAATGTGGAAGAACGAGGGCGTTGACCCCGAACACATCCAGATCATGGGCATGGAAGACAACTTCTGGACCACCGGCGGCCCTGGCCCTGGCGGTCCGTGCTCCGAGATCTACGTGGATCGCGGACCTGAATACGGTGTGGAAGGCGGCCCGATCGCCGACGAGAACCGTTACATCGAAATCTGGGATCTCGTGTTCGAAAACTACGAGGTCGACAACGTCAAGTCCAAGACCGACCTGCACATCGTTGGCGAGCTCGAGAACAAGAACATCGATACCGGTGCCGGCTTGGAGCGTCTTGCCTATCTGATGCAGGGTAAGCAGAACATCTATGAGACCGACGAGGTCTTCCCGGTCATCGAAGCCGCCCAGAAGCTGTCCGGCCGCACGTATGGCGATGACGAAGCCATGGATGTGCGTTTCCGCATCGTGGCTGACCATGTGCGTTCCGCATTGATGATCATGTCCGATGGCGTACGTCCGTCCAACAACGGTCGCGGCTACGTGCTGCGCCGACTGCTTCGCCGCACAGTCAAGGCCATGCGCGAGCTCGGCGTGACCGATCCGGTCATGCCGACCCTGCTGCCGACCTCCAAGGCAGCTATGGAGCCGAGCTATCCGGAACTCAACGACACCTTCCACGATGTGTCCGAAGCCGCATATGGTGAAGAGGACGCGTTCCGTCGCACGCTGGAATCCGGCACCGAGATTTTCGACCTCGCTGTGGCCAAGGCCAAGGAATCCGGATCCGACGCCGTTTCCGGCGAAGATGCGTTCAAGCTGCACGACACCTACGGCTTCCCGATTGAGATCACCCTCGAAATGGCCGCCGATCAGGGCGTCAAGGTCGATGAGGCGAAGTTCCGCGAGCTCATGGCCGAGCAGAAGAGCCGTGCCCGTGCAGATGCCCTGAAGAAGCGTCACAATGTGGATCTGTCGGTCTATGACGATTTCAAGAAGACGCTGGTCCAGCCCATCGACTTCCTTGGTTACACCGACATGTCCGCCCGCGCCAAGGTGCTGGGCATCATGCAGGAAGGCAAGGGCTCCGTCCCCGCAGTCACCGGTCCGGCCACCATCGAAGTCATTCTCGACCGCACTCCGTTCTATGCGCAGGCCGGTGGCCAGCTCGCCGATCAGGGCGAGATCCTTTCCGACGATGGTGCTGTGCTCGAAGTCGACGATGTGCAGAAGCCGATCAAGGACCTCATCGTGCACCAGTGCCGCCTGACCGAAGGCACGTTGGTTGTCGGCGCCGAAGTCAACGCCAACATCGACCTTGACCGACGCGGTGCCATCGCCCGCGCGCATACCGCGACCCACATGGTGCACAAGGCGCTGCGTGAGGAGCTTGGCCCGCAGGCCACCCAGCGCGGCTCTGAAGACGCGCCGAACCGTTTGCGTTTCGACTTCCAGTGGTCCAGCGCCCCGAGCAAGGATGCGATGAACTCCGTCGAGGCGCGTGTCAACGAGAAGCTGCGCGAAAACCTTGCCGTCACCACGCAGGAGATGAAGTTCGACGACGCCATCGCATTGGGTGCCATGCACCTGTTCGGCGAGAAGTATGGCGACGTCGTGCGCGTGGTCTCCATCGGCGAAGATGGATGGAGCCGTGAGCTTTGTGGTGGTACCCATATCGACCATGTGGGCAAGATCGGTGCCATCAACATCATGTCCGAAGCCTCCATCGGCTCCGGCGTGCGTCGTGTCGATGCGGTTGTGGGCGAAAGCGCTTATGAGTTCAACGCTCGCGAGCATGCGCTGGTCTCACAGCTTTCCGACATGGTCAATGCCCGTCCGGACGAGCTTGCCGACCGTGTGAACGCACTGCTTGCCAGGCTCAAGGAATCCGACCGTCGTCTTGCGGCCATGTACGAATCCCAGCTTGCGGCTTCCGTGCCTGCTTTGGTTTCCGAAACCAAGGCATCCCAGGCTCCGGTCAAGGTGGCAGCGAAGAACGTCGAGCACTTCGGCTCTTTCGACGCGCTGCGCAAGACCGTGCTGGATGTGCGCGGACAGCTTGGTGAGGAATTCCCGGTTGTGGTGGCTCTCGCCGGTGTGAACGAGGAAGGCAAGCCTATGGTTGCCGTGGCCACTAACGAGGCTGCACGCAAGCAGGGTATCAAGGCCGGCGATTTGGTTCGTGGCGCTTCCAAGATCCTTGGCGGTGGTGGCGGCGGCAAGCCGGACTTCGCCCAGGGTGGCGGCGCGGATGCCACCAAGATCAATGAGGCGCTTGAGGCTTTGGCCAATCAGGCCATGAAGGGCTGAACCACCAAGCATGGTTTGGCTTGGCATTGATTTAGGTGATGCCAGGGTTGGACTCGCACTGTCTGATCCTGGCATCACTCTTGCACACCCCGCAGGCAATATTCAGGTCTACGGGGATTCGTTCCGTGCATTGGACGAGGTCGTGGACGTCATCGAAGACGAATCGGTCGACCATGTGGTAGTCGGATTGCCGTTGCTACTAAGCGGAGAAGAAGGCAAAAGCGCGAAAAAAGCACGGCGATGGACTGTTAATCTTGAGAAGAGACTGCGTGTCGCAGTAGATGATGAGAACTATGCGCTAAAGGAAGTGCCGTCCATCGAATTGGTGGATGAGCGTCTAACTACGGTGACTGCACATCATCAGCTATTCGATGCGCAGGTCGGTGGACGAAAGCACCGTCCGATGGTCGACCAGCAGTCTGCAGTGGTGATATTGCAGACGGCCATCGACCGAAGAGAGAGACCAGAGGAGAGAGGCCTGTGACTGATAATCTCGACGATTTTTTCTCCGATAACGCGCAATGGGTGAATTCGTCGGATGATGCATCCTTCGTTTCGGCAATGCCGCCGCAACCACCGAAATCACGTAAGGACATGCGTCGTCACCGTGAGCAGAAGCGTCGTCGCCGCTATATCACCATTATCGCCGCTCTGGTGGTGATCGTGCTGATCGGTGTCGGCGGATTCTTCGGCGTGCGCGCGCTGAAACATTGGAAGGCCGTGAACGAAGCGAATTCTCAAAGCCAAATCGAGGATTACACGGGCCCAGGCGATAAAGGCGTGACGTTTGTCGTGGAATCCGGGCAGGGAGCCGCGGAAATCGCGGACAACCTTGTTAAAGCTAAAATCGTCAAATCCGCAGCCGCCTTCACTTCCGCAGTAAGCGGAGCTGGCGCCACGTTGTATCCGGGATCATACGCATTGAGGACGCATATGAGGGCGTCCGATGTGGTCAAGGTGCTTTCTGACCAAAGCCAGGCCGGCGGTTTTGCCGAAGTGCGTGCGGGTGAACGTGTGTCGGACGTCATCGAAAATGCGGCGAGTGTGTCCGGCTTGGATGTTTCACAGTTCCAAGCCGTGATGGACGGTGGCGGTGCTGGAATCCTTCCTGACGAGGCCGGCGGCAAATTCGAGGGATGGCTTGAACCAGGCAGCTACAATGTGCAAAACAAGTCGGCGGAAGACATCATCAAGGAAATGGTCGACGCGCGAGTGAGCAAACTCGATTCCTTGGGCGTACCTACAGGCAGCGAACGTGAGCGCATCCTGAATATCGCATCCATCGCGGAGGCGGAAGTCGGTAGCGAAAAATACTACGGCCAGGTGGCAAGAGTGATTCTCAACCGTCTTGACGCCGATATGGCTCTCGGCATGGATACCACGGTCGCCTACGGTCTTGGTATTTCCGCAAGCCAGTTGACCGATGACCAGTTGGGCGATGACAGCAACGCGTACAACACCAGAATCCACAAGGGACTGCCGCCCACGCCAATCAGCAACCCTGGAGATGGTGCGATCACAGCAGCCGTCAATCCTCCGGACGGCAAGTGGCTGTACTTTGTCACCACAAACCTGCAGACCGGCGAAACGAAATTCGTGGAAACCGAAGATGAGTTCTGGCAGATTCGCGACGAGTACAAGAACAACAACGAGAACGCGAACTGATCATAAAACGCCAATCGCAATGCCTATCGCCCCAGCTGCCACAAGCGCTGGGGCGAACGGCGTTTTACCGGCATATGCGGTATGCTTCTGCGGATCGAAACGTGTCCACAAAACGAGCCATAACAAGCCGACCACACCAATCGCAAGCCACCAAAACACCACGGCGAACAGACCGAACATGCCGACTGCCAATCCCATCAGCAAGGTGGCGGTGACATCGCCAAAACCCAATGAACCAGGTTTCACCAAAGCGAGCGCGCATTGCAGTACGGCCGACAGTACGGCGAAGAGTATTGCCTGCAATGCCAGGTACAGAGTGTTGATGGAAAGCGCGTATATGAGGTTTACGATGATTTGCGCTGTGCATCCGGTGGCGATCCAGGCGCGTGGAATGCGGCGTGAACGGATGTCTTCAACGCTGATGGCCAGTCCACAAAGCAGACTTGGCAGGCAAATCATATACCACATACCGTTAAGATAGTCCACTAGTTGCATTCGTGAGAAAAGGAGTTGGCATGTTGCGTTGGCAGACAGCAGGCGAGTCGCATGGTGAGGCGCTTGTCGCCATGATTGAGGGATTGCCCGCGGGCGTTCATATCACCACGGAGGATATTGTTGGCGCGTTGGCGCGTCGTCGTCTTGGGTATGGTCGTGGCGCGCGTATGAAGTTCGAGCAGGACAAGGTTCGTATGCTGACTGGTGTGCGTTTTGGTGAGACGATTGGTTCTCCGGTGGCCATCGAGATCGCCAACACCGAGTGGCCGAAGTGGACTGAGGTGATGAGTGCGGATCCGCTTGATCATGAGCTTGCTCGTGAGGGCCGCAATGCCCCGTTGTCTCGCCCGCGTCCGGGGCATGCGGATTTGACTGGCATGCGTAAGTATGGTTTTGATGATGCTCGTCCGGTGTTGGAGCGTTCTTCCGCGCGTGAGACGGCTTCGCGTGTGGCGTTGGGTGAGGTTGCCAAGCAGTTCTTGGAGCAGGCGTTCGGTATTCGTACCGTTTCGCATGTGCTTTCCATTGGTGGCGCAGGTATTACCGATCCGCAGCAGGCCACGCTTCCCAAGCCGGAGGATCTTGAGGCGTTGGACGCTTCTCCGGTGCGCACTCTTGACAAGAATGCGGAAGAGCGGATGATTGCCCGTATTGATGAGGCGAAGGAGAACGCCGATACGTTGGGCGGCGTGATCGAGGTTGTGGTGTACGGCGTTCCCGCAGGCGTGGGCACGTATGTTGAATCGGATCGTCGTCTTGATGCTGCTCTTGCCAGTGCGGTGATGGGTATTCAGGCCATCAAGGGCGTGGAGATCGGTGATGGTTTCCTTGAGGCCATGCGTCCGGGTTCTCAGGCTCATGACGAAATGGTGGTGGACGATGACGGCCGTATTGCGCGTCTAAGCAACCGTGCGGGTGGTATCGAGGGTGGCATGTCGAATGGGCAGCCGATCGTCGTACGTGCGGCGATGAAGCCGATTCCTTCCATTCCGAAGGCGTTGCGTACCGTCGATGTGACCACGGGCGAGCCGGCGCAGGCCATTAACCAGCGTTCCGACAATACTGCGGTTCCGGCGGCGGCTGTTGTTGCCGAGGCGATGGTGCGTTTGACCATCGCGCAGTATGTGCTTGAGAAGTTTGGCGGCGATTGCGTTGCCGAAACCAAGCGTAACGCCGAGCAGTATGTTGCCTCATGGCCTGAGCATATGAGGTGATTCGTCTATGAGTGGTATGCGTAGGCCTGTCGCCGTGATCATCGGCATGATGGGGGCGGGCAAGACTCGTGTCGGCAAGGAAGTGGCGCAGATGATGAATCTGCCGTTCGCCGATGCGGACAATGAGATTGAGCATGATGCCGGAATGCGGATTCCCGAGTACTTCGAAAAGTATGGGGAACCGGAATTCCGGAGGCTGGAAAGCGACGTCGTGCTTGATATGCTCGAGGATTTCGACGGTATCTTTTCCTTGGGTGGGGGAGCGCCGATGACGCCTTCCATTCAGGAAGGATTGGCGCAGTATATCGCGGACGGTGGCAAGGTCGTGTATCTTATGGCCGATCCTGAGGAAGCCATGGAGCGGGCAAATCGCGGTGGAGGCCGTCCGATGCTTAATGGCGATGCCAATGAGCGTTGGAAGAAGCTCTACAAGGAACGTGACCCGGTGTTCAGGAGCGTGGCGAACGTGCATGTGGGCACGCGTGGCCAGTCTCCCCAAGCCGCGGCGAGAAAGCTGATGGAAATGATTGATCAACGTATAGTCCATGTCACCGGTTCCACCATCGAACCATACGATGTTCGTATCGGAGAGGGTGTGATGGGCCAGCTTGCGCAGGTGTTGGGAAGCAAGCCTGCCAAAGTGGCGCTTATCCACACCCAGCCGGTGCAGCGTCATTCGGACCGTGCGCGTACTTTGTTGCGTCAGGCGGGCTATGATGCGTACGATATTGTGATTCCCGACGCGGAGGCCGGCAAGACCATTGAAGTGGCCAATGGTATCTGGCAGCGTTTGGGGGATGAGGGTTTCACTCGTTCTGACGCGATCGTCGGCCTTGGTGGCGGCGCGGCAACCGATTTGGCGGGGTTTGTGGCTGCCACATGGATGCGTGGCATTCGCTACGTGAACTGCCCGACGTCGTTGCTGGCCATGGTTGACGCTTCGACCGGCGGTAAAACCGGCATCAATACCCCTCAGGGGAAGAACCTGGTCGGCTCTTTCTATACGCCTGCCGGAGTGCTTGCCGATCTGAAATCGCTTGCGTCACTGCCGAACGACATCTTCATCGAAGGATTGGGCGAGGTCGCCAAGTCCGGTTTCATCATGGACCCGGAGATTCTGCAGATCCTCGAGGACCATGCCGGTGAATTGCGTGCCTTCGACGGGTCGACGTTCTTGGATTCCGGCCTGAAGGATGTGGTCGCGGAGCTGATCGAACATACCGTGAGCGTGAAGGCCTACCATGTGTCCGCTGACCTTAAAGAGGCGGGATTGCGCGAATTCCTCAACTATGGGCATACGCTCGGTCATGCCATCGAGAAGCTTGAGCATTTCCGCTGGCGTCATGGTAATGCGGTGGCGGTCGGTTGCGTGTATGCGGCCGAACTGTCGCATCTTCTGGGGTACATCGATCAGGATTTCGTGGACTATCATCGTTCGTTGTTGGGATCTCTGGGGCTGCCTACGTCCTGGAACAATGGCACATGGGATGATGTGCTCGCATTGATGCACCGGGATAAGAAGGCTCGCGGCAATAAGCTTCGTTTCGTGGTGCTTGAGGGCGTCGGCCATCCGATTCATCTTGAGGATCCGCCTGCGGACGCCGTTGAAGAGGCGTTCCGTCGTATTCAGCAATAAACAAGGTAGGGAAGTGGAATATGACTAAAGTAGTGGTCGTCAATGGGCCGAATCTTGGCCGTCTTGGCGTGCGTCAGCCTGACGTGTATGGCAAGCAGGATCTTGAAACCCTGCGTACCCTGTGCGCGCAGTGGGGCAGCGAGCTTGGTCTTGACGTGGAAGTGCGTCAAAGCGATGACGAAGCCGAGATGATCGGCTGGATGCACCAGGCCGCCGACGAGAAGACCCCGGTCGTGATGAATCCGGCGGCTTTCACCCATTACTCCTACGGTCTGGCCGATGCCGCGCATATGGTGATCGATGAGGGATTGCCGCTGATGGAGGTTCACATCTCCAATCCATCCGCACGCGACGAATTTCGCAAGCGTTCCGTGATCTCGCCAGTAGCGACGGGCACTATCACCGGTATGGGGTTCTATGGCTACAAGCTGGCGTTGGATGCGGTGGCGCATCTGTTGGAATCGAAGTGATGATTTTCCGATTTCCCCTTGAGATAGTCTCGGAGGAACTATGAATGCCGGATGCTCTTGATGGGCATCCGGTTTTTACATAGCATTGCATTCGTTTGCAGAAAAAGCTGCAACAATCGCAAATATGATTGCCGTTTTGCGCAACACAATGAATTGTTGCTGAAAGCATTTTCTTTCGCTTGTCCTTCTTTTCCGTATATTGCAATCGGTCACGCTGTTTCATTGCGATGCGCAGCATCTACTGTACGATGAACCCCGATCTAGGGTGCAAACGTATGCACATTCATCGCAGAGTGTGTCTTAGATGATCCGCAGGTAACGCGGATGACCATGGCGCATACGTTGTCGAAGGGCGGAACCTGCCATGGGGGCCGGAATTCGATCTCAACGATGAGAACGGAGAACAATGGTCGTTCAGCGAATGAATCGGCCGGCTAGCCGTGCGGTGGCCATAGGCGTCGCCGCCGCCATGGCGTGCGCCACCTTGGTGGCGGTACCGCATATGGCTCAGGCTCAGCCCGAGGCGCAAACGAATGCGAAGAAAGACGTGCAGGTCATCGCCTTCCAGCAGACATGGAACACGGTCGCCAAGGAATGCACGAGCACATACGGTCCGGAAGGCGTGGCATACGTCGAGGTGTCGCCGCCGCAGGAATCCATCCAAGGCACGCAATGGTGGACGTCCTACCAGCCGGTAAGCTACAAGCTCGATTCCAAGCTCGGCACGGAAGCCGAATTCAAAAACATGATCAAGCAGTGCAATGCCGTCGGCGTTGACATCATCGCCGACGTTGTGCTGAACCAGACCACCGGTGCCGACGTGGCCGACGGCAAGCAGACCGGCGTCGCAGGAACCGAATACAACGGTTCGACCGGCGACTACTCGGGATTTGCCACCGAACAGTATCCGGAAGGCATCACGGCCTCCGACTTCCACAGCTGCTCCAAGAACATCTCCAACTACGCCAACCAGCAGGAAGTCCAGGAATGCCGCCTGAGCTCCATGTGGGACTTCGACTCCGAGAGCGAAAAGGTCCAGGATATTCAATCTGACTATCTTGCCGCCCTGTGGAATGCTGGTGTTCGCGGCTTCCGTATGGATGCCGTCAAGCACATCCACACGGACAGCATGAAGGCCATCAAGGAGAAGTTCGCAAAGAAGATCGGCGTGAATGCCGACAGCATCTACTGGATCCAGGAGGTCATCGGGAACTCCTCCGAAGCCGCGGGCATCCAGCCGAGCAACTACGTGCAAAACGGCACGGTGACCGAATTCGGCTTCAAGTCCGAAATGAACCAGACCTTCAAAGACAAGATCGCAAACCTCAAGGGACTTAATGAGCGGTTGAGCAAGGATCTCGCCTCCGAAGACGCCAACGTGTTCGTCACCAACTGGGACACCGCGCGCAACGAGGGCGCCCTGACCTACAAGGACGGTGCCAAGTATCAGCTGGCCAACGCATTCATGCTTGCCTACGACTACGGCACGCCGCGTCTGCTTTCCGACTACAAGTGGGATGAGAACGACAACGGCGCACCGGGAGCCACCGCCACATCCGTTCCGGACGTGAACATGGACGAGGTCTGTTCCACCAACAGCTCCGACTGGAACTGCGAGCAGCGCTGGACCTCCACCCGAGGCATGATCGCCTTCCGCAACTACGTCAACGGCACCAAGGTCGCCGACTGGCAGGATGACGGCGGCGACAACATCGCCTTCTCCCGCGGGGATAAGGGCTTCATCGCCATCAACAACGGCAAGACCGACAAGGACGCCTCCTACACGACATCGCTCGCCGACGGCGAATACTGCAACGTGTACGCCACCATGGACTGCTCCCAGACCGTAAGCGTCAAGAACGGCAAGGTCGAGACCACGGTACCGGCGCATTCCGCCATCGCACTGTATGCAGGCGCCACCAAGGACAGCCACCCGGCATCCAGCGTGGCCAACGACCCGTCCGATCCTGACGTGAACCAGGAAGGGGACGAGACCCTGCCCGACGACAGAAGCGTCACCATCTACTACAAGCCCGCCGATTCCAGCTGGAAGAGCCCGAAGGTCCACTACGGTCTTGGCGATGACTGGAACCAGCCGGAAGCCGACATGACCCTCGACGAGCAGGGGTACTATCGCGTCACCATCGACACCAGGGGCAAGAAGATCGACTTCGTGTTTCACGATACCGGCACCGACCAGTGGGAGAACCCGAAGGGCGGCGGCAACTACCACGCCAACGCGGGCATCACGCACGTGGGTGTGGCCGATCAGGCCGCGACCGTGGGTAATCCGGAATCCGTCAACGGCCAGACCCGACTCGTCGTGCACTACAAGCCAGCCAGCGATTCCGATAATCGCGGCGTGTACGTGTGGGGCACAGACGCTGGCGGCTCGAGCCTCTCGGCAGTCAACCATCCCTTCACCGGAGCTGACTGCTGGGGCAAGGTGGCTACGCTGACCTTCGGCGGCAAGTTCGACAAGTTCGGCTTCATCGTCACCACCGCAGACTGGAACAAGTACGGTGGCGACCGTAGCGCCACGGTGAACGCCGACGGCACAGCCGAAGTGTGGATCGACGGCACCAAATATGAGGATCAAGGCGAATCGACCACCGTCGAAACCCTCGACTCCGTTCCGAGCGACTACGAATGCAAGGCCAACACCGTTACCGTGAAGGTCCACTACAACCGTGATGACGGCCTGTACTACAACGCCGAAGACACCTCGGTCACCGTTCCCCAGTGGGACATCTGGACCTGGGCTTCCAATTGGAACGGCGGAGCCGCCACCTTCACCACCCACGATGACTGGGGCGAGGTCGCGGAATACTCCTTCACCAACTACACCTACTACAACGTCGACGGAGCCTCCGACATCGGCATGCTGCGCCGTTACGGAAAGGATGCGTGGAAGGCCAAGGATCCGGATGACGCCGATTACAAGATCCCGTCAAACGCCTTGGTGTTCAACGAATCGGACGGCACCGCATCGGTCGAAGTGTGGCTGATGGGCGGCGACGCCACCGTGTATTCCTCACGTCCATCGTTGGGAGCGTCCATGAAGTCCGTTGAAATCTCCGACGTCAACAAGCTGACCGCAAGACTGTCCAAAAAGGTCACTGCGGATGAGCTTGAAGGCAAGGTCTCCGTCACTGACGCCGACGGCAAGGCTGTAGATGTCAAGAACATCAAGACCGACGGCACCAAGGTGATCATCACCACGGCCAAGGATCTTGACATGCGAGGCAAGTACACCGTCGAAGTCAAGGGCTTCGGTTCGCAGGACGCCATTGCGGGCTCGGTGGTGCGTACGGATGCCTTCGACAAGAAGTACGCCTATGACGGCGACGATCTGGGCGCCACTTACACGAGCGCGAAGACCGGATTCAAGGTGTGGGCTCCAACCGCCACCAAGGTTGAGCTTGTCACCTACCAGTCCGACGATGTGAATGCCGAAGTCGACAAGACCATCGACATGGCCTCTGAAGACAAGGGTGTGTGGAGCGCCCTGGTGAAGAACCTTGCTAGCGGCACGGCCTACTCCTACAAGCTCACCTTCGCGGACGGCACGGTGAACGTCTCCGCCGACCCGTACGCGACCGCTGCGGTCGCCAACGGCGAACGTTCCGTGGTGCTCTCCAGCGAAGACATGGGCTCCGCAGGCGACCGCATGCCGGAATTCGGCAAGACCACTGACGCCACCATCGCCGAAATGAACATCCGCGACTTCTCCATCAACCCGAATTCCGGAATCTCCGCCGACAAGCGGGGCAAGTATCTGGGTGTTGTGGAATCCGGAACGAAGACGGCGAACGGCGCCACCTCCGGTCTTGACTATCTCAAGCAGTTGGGCGTCAGCCACGTGCAGATCATGCCGATGTACGACTACGGTTCCGTTGATGAGACCGGCGATCTGAGCTACAACGCGCAAGGTGCGCAGAACTGGGGCTACGATCCGGAGAACTACAACGTGCCGGAAGGCTCGTATTCCTCCGATCCATCCGACCCCGCCTCTCGCGTTACCGAAATGAAGCAGATGGTCAAGGGACTGCACGAGAACGACATTCGCGTGATCATGGATGTGGTGTACAACCACGTCTACAATGCCGCCAACCACTCGTTCAACAAGACCGTTCCCGGCTACTACTTCCGTTATGATGACAACGGTTCCCTGGTCAACAACTCCGGCTGCGGCAACGATACGGCCTCCGAGCGCAAGATGATGCGCAAGTACATCGTCGATTCGGTGACGTATTGGGCGAAGAACTACAACGTCGACGGCTTCCGATTCGATCTCATGGGTCTGATCGACACCGAAACGATGAAGGAAGTGCGTGCAGCGCTCGACGAGATCGACCCGTCCATCATCATCCTCGGCGAAGGCTGGGATATGAACACCACCATGGACGAGGGCGAGATGACCATCCAGCCGAACGCGTACCAAGTCGCGTCCGACGGCACGAACAATGGCATCGCGTTCTTCAACGATTCCGTGCGTGACGGCTTGAAGGGATCCGTGTTCTCCGACACCGACACCGGTTTCGTTTCCGGCAAGGCCGACCAGGAGAGCCTGATCGCCCACAACGTGCTCGGCTGCCAGTACGACGAGAACGCGACCACGACCTGCTGGAACGGCAACGCGCAGGATCACTACGCCGATGCCGGACAGGTGGTCAACTATGCCGAAATCCACGACAACATGACCCTGTACGACAAGCTCAGGAAGTCCGTCCCGACGGATGACGACGCCACGACCGTGGCACGTGCCAAGCTTGCCGACTCCGTCGTGTATCTGTCGGAAGGCATCCCCGCGATCCAGCTCGGCCAAGAGTTCCTGCGCACCAAGGGCGGAGACGGCAACAGCTACAACACGGGCGACGCGGTGAACGCCATCGATTGGGACCGCACCACCCAGTACGCCGATTCCGTCGACTACGTCAAGGGCCTGATCAAGCTGCGCAAGCAGATCAACGCGCTGCGTCTGACCGACTACAACGACATCAACGCCAACGTGACGATGCTCAAGTCCGCTGACGGCGTCGTGGCCTACCAGGCCGAGCAGTCCGACGGCACCTACGTGGTGATCTTCAACGCCAACGCAGACAAGACCGCGATCGAAGGCTTGGCAAACGGCTCCTACCAAGTGCTTGCAGCCGACGGCAAGGTCTACTCCGATGATGCTATCGCCAATGTCGATCTCGCCGAAGGGGCCTCGTACGAAGCGGGCGCACTGTCTGCCACTGTGCTGAAACTCGACAGCAGCACCAAGCCCGATACCGACAGCGCGCCTGTCATCAAGGGTCTGGTGGCTTCCGACAGCGTGACTCTGGGATCAAAGTTCGATCCGATGTCCGGCGTCAGCGCATGGGATGAGGTTGACGGCGATCTGACCGACAAGATCACGGTCGAAGGTTCGGTCGATACCTCTAAGGAAGGCGAATACACGCTCGTGTACTCGGTGACCAACAGCAGGGGCAAGACCGCCACCTTCACGCGCACGGTAACCGTGCGCAAACCCGCGGTCCAGCCAGCTTCCGACAAGAAGAGCGATGCTGTGCAAAGCCCGAATACTGGTTCCGCCATCACCGGTTTCGCACTGGCCGCGGTGGCTCTTGCCATCGCATCCGTGTTCGCGTTCGCGGCCTCCCGCAGAAAGGAGGACTGATCTCATAAGCCAATGATTGACTGAATGTATCTCCTATTCCTGCTAGGCGGGGCCATCAAGGCAATGATGGCCCCGCCTTTTTGTATTGAAGGAAACACGCCGCGTCTCATGCCGCTGATAGACTGAAGTTCCATGGTTAGAAGACAACATGGCAATTCTCAAGAGCACGTTACCAAGCATATTTTCGTCACCGGTGGCGTCGTTTCCTCTCTCGGCAAAGGCCTGACCGCCTCCTCCCTCGGCCGCCTGCTTCGTAGCCGCGGCATCAAGGTTTTGCAGCAGAAGCTCGATCCGTACATCAACGTGGATCCGGGCACGATGAATCCATTCCAGCATGGTGAAGTCTATGTCACCGAAGACGGTGCCGAAACCGATCTCGACATCGGCCACTATGAGCGTTTCCTTGACGTGTACCTGAGCCAGAAGGCAAACGTCACCACCGGTCAGATCTACCAGGAAGTGCTGCGCAAGGAACGCGCCGGCGAATACCTTGGACAATGCGTGCAGGTCATCCCGCACATCACCAACGAAATCAAGTCCCGCATGCGTGCGCAGGCGTCCGATGACGTCGACGTGATCATCACCGAAATCGGTGGCACCGTCGGCGATATCGAATCCCAGCCGTTCCTGGAGGCCGCGCGTGAGGTCCGCCGCGATCTGGGCGCCGAGAACTGCATGTTCGTGCACGTCTCCTTGGTACCGTACATTGCCGCCGCCCATGAGCTCAAGACCAAGCCGACCCAGCACTCCGTCATGATGCTGCGTCAGCTGGGCATCTCCCCGGACGCGCTGGTGCTTCGTTCCGACCGCCCGCTGAACCAGTCCATCAAGGACAAGATCTCCCTGATGTGCGACGTGGATTCCGAAGGCGTGGTCAACTGTGTGGACGCCCCGAGCATCTATGACGTGCCGAAGACCCTGTTCGACGAAGGCCTCGACGCCTATGTCGTGCGCGAGCTCGGCCTGCCGTTCCACGATGTCGATTGGGACGAGTGGGAGGACCTGCTGGAGCGTGTGCACCACCCGAAGCATGAGGTGAACATCGCCATCGTCGGCAAGTACATCGATTTGCCGGATGCCTACCTGTCCGTCACCGAAGCCATTAAGGCCGGTGGTTTCGCCAACTATGCCAAGGTGAACGTCAAGTGGGTCGCCGCCGATAAGTGCGAGACCGAGGAGGGCGCGGCCGCCGCGCTCGACCAGGTCGACGGCATCGTCGTTCCCGGAGGCTTCGGCATCCGTGGCATCGACGGCAAGATCGGTGCCCTGAAGTTCGCCCGTGAGAACAAGCTGCCGGCCCTCGGCCTGTGCCTCGGCCTGCAGTCCATGGTCATCGAATACGCCCGCCACGTCCTCGGCTTGGAGGACGCGAACTCCACCGAGTTCGAGCCCGATTGCGCGACCCCAGTCATCGCAACCATGGAGGAGCAGAAAGACATCGTCGCCGGCAATGGTGACATGGGACACACCATGCGTCTTGGCTCCTATCCGGCCGAGCTTGAAGAAGGTTCCATCGTCGCGGAACTGTACGGCACCACGCATGTCACCGAACGTCATCGTCACCGTTACGAAGTGAACGTGGCATACAAGGACCGTCTGCGTGAAGCGGGTCTGCGCATTTCCGGACAGAGCCCGGACGGCGAACTCACCGAGTTCGTCGAGCTTCCTCGCGAAGTGCACCCGTTCTATGTGTCCACTCAGGCTCATCCTGAGTTCAAGTCCCGCCCGACCAAGCCGCACCCGCTGTTCGCAGGTCTGGTCAAGGCCGCTCTGGACCACCAGCAGGAGCGCTAAATCGACGAATTGTGATTAACGTCGGATAACCCGATATGCAACATGGTCATGAGTCCAAAGGAGTTCATGGCCATGTTGCATAATAAGGGCTTGGCCTTGAATTATCAACAAGACGTATTCGTAATGAAAAACCTTTACGAGGGAGCATGAGCTTGAACGATATGGATTCTCCGGAAAGCGGCAACGGTAAGTTCGCCTTCCCGAACATGGGTGATGACCCAAAAGTCATTTCGCAGGTGAGCTTGGATTCGTTTGCCGAAACGGCCGATCCCATTGATGATGGCGCAGCGTTGACTGTGAATGCCAGCAAGAAGCGCCATCTGTTGTGGCTGTGGATTGTTCTTGCGGTGATGCTTCTTCTTGGTGCCGTGGCCGGCGGCGGATACTGGTTCTTCCAGTCACATGCGTTGCCAGGCGTTACGCTCTGGGGCAAGCCCATGACAGGGCAATCCCGAGATCATATCGTCCAAGAGATTTCCGATACGGCGGAGTCATTGACGGTTCCCGTTTCCTATGAGGGAACGAGCAAGAAAGTCACGTTGAAGGATCTTGGCATTGCCGTTGACGCGGAATCCATCGCCGAAAATGTGATGAACGCGAAACGTGACGATTCCTTTTTCCAGAAGTATGCATTCTGGACCCGTGAGGATGTCAACGTCGAGTCTTTCGATGATTCCCGAGTCAGCGCCCAGACGGTAGGTGACATGTTGGGAGTGCAGTCCGTGTCCGCCACCAACCCGTCGCTACAGCTCAACGCGGATGGTACCGCCTTCGATGTGACGCCAGGTCGACAGGGGACTGGTATCGATGTGACGGATATCGTCAAAGAAGCCAAGAACGTGCTTGAGTCCTTTGGCAAGCAGACCGCTCAAACGGTGACTCTTGAAAACACGGTTACTGATCCCGTCATTACGGATGATCAAGCCAACGAGGCCAAGGCCTGTGCTGACGCGTGGATAGCGAAGCCGGTGGCTATCAAGATCGGCGACCATAAAGTGGCGGAATTCGGTGCGCAAGCCATAGCATCGGCCATCACGCTTGGACCGGATAGTGAGAAGATCGGCGATAATCAAATCCGAAATGGCTCTTTGATCATCGATGGTGACAAATTGCAGCAATACTATAACGATTCCATCAAATCGAACTTCCATGCTGATCGAGTTGACGGTGATGTCATCGTTAATAGTGTCGGTGATGTGCTGCAAACCAATGTAGCTGGGCATGATGGTATAACCGTTACTGATGGTAGCGACACCAGTGTTGGCCGTGATGCCGCTGAGGCGTTTGCCAAAGGTTCTGATTCAGTAAGTATTCAAGGCACTTGCGACCCACAGAATGAGAAAAAAACCACGCGTACCGTGGTAGTCAGTTTGTCTTCGCATACCGTTACAGCCATTGAAAATGGGCAGACCGTCCGTGTCATGCATATGTCTGCCGGTCAGGGCAATGATTATCAGACGGGCCAGTGCCAGCCGAGCGGCGACTTGTGCACGCCAACCTACTGCGATCCGAACTCCTACGACAACTGCACGCCTGACGGCGACTTCAAAGTGTGGCTCAAGTACCAGTCCCAAGATATGAGCGGTACGCTTACCCTATCGGATGGAAACACCGAGAAGTGGGATGTCAAGGATGTTGGATTCGTCAACTATTTCTCGAAAACAGGTTGCGCGATTCATCGCATCGCCACTCAAAGTGCGTTTAACGACAGCAGTATTCAGGCTATGGGGAAGAACACGTCCCATGGTTGCGTCGGCGTCGGCTGGGATCAGGCTGAATGGTTCTACAATTGGTGCCTGATGGGAACGACGGTTCACGTTCAGGCCTGATATGCGGGCTAACGGCAGAAAGATGCAAAGGCGGAAGACTGAATGTTCGGCTTCCGCCTTTACGCTATGTAAGATAAATCACGACAAATCATTGCCGAATAGCGAAAGGGGAGCTAGTATTTAGCCCCACGTTCTGTTAGGTTGTCATAGGTATAAACGAGTGATTGGAGGCAGCGTACGGTGGCAGAGAACCAAGCGCCCAACGCCGCGGCTGACGTGGAGATGAGCCAGTATGTGGCTGATCGCACGCGAGTGAACGAAGACAAGATCAAGCAGGATGACGAGATCATCCAGCAGTTCGGCGACTATACGTACGGATGGCATGACACGGATTTCGCCGGAGAAGCGGCAAAAAAAGGCATTGACGAGAATGTCGTGCGCGCTATTTCCGCAGATAAGAACGAGCCGGAATGGATGCTGGAAAAGCGATTGGAAGGCTATCGCGATTTCATCAACCGTCCGATGCCTCAATGGGGTGTCGATCTGAAGGACTTCGACGCCGACGATTTCAAGTATTACGTCAAGCCGATCGACAAGCAGGCCACGACTTGGGAGGAATTGCCTGACGAGATCCGTGCGACGTATGACAAGCTCGGTATTCCCGAAGCGGAAAAAAGCCGTCTTGTCTCCGGCATCGCGGCACAGTACGAATCCGAGGTCATCTACAACTCAATCCAGAAGGATCTTGAAGACCAAGGCGTGATTTTCGTCGACACCGACACCGCGGTGCAGAAGTATCCGGAAATCGTCAAGAAGTATTTCGGCAAGTGCATTCCGAGCAACGACAACAAATTCTCGGCATTGAACACCGCCGCATGGTCGGGCGGATCGTTCGTCTACGTGCCGAAGGGTGTGCATGTCGATATTCCGTTGCAGGCATACTTCCGTATCAATACGCCGAATATGGGTCAGTTCGAGCGCACGTTGATTATTGCCGACGAGGGATCGTACGTGCATTATGTGGAAGGCTGCACCGCACCGATCTACTCGACCGATTCGTTGCATTCCGGCGTGGTGGAGATTTTCGTCGAGCCGCATGCCCGCGTGCGCTACACCACTGTGCAGAACTGGTCGAACAACGTTTACAATCTGGTGACGCAGCGTGCCTACGTGCGTGAAGGCGGCACCATGGAATGGGTCGATGGCAACATTGGTTCCAAGGCGACCATGAAGTATCCGGCCTGCATTCTCGCCGAGCCGTATGCGAAGGCCAGCACCATGTCGCTCGGCTTCGCAGGCAAGGGCCAGTATCAGGATACCGGTGCGAAGATGATTCATCTTGCACCGCACACCAGTTCCACCATTGTGGCGAAGTCGATTTCCCGCGGCGGTGGACGTTCCGCATACCGTGGTCTCGTCAAAATCGTCAAGGGTGCCGAAGGATCGTCCAACTCGACGGTATGCGATGCACTGCTTGTAGATGAGTTCAGCCGCTCCGACACCTACCCGCATGTGGACGTGCGCGAAGATGACGTTTCCATGGCACATGAGGCTACGGTTTCCAAGGTTTCCGAAGACCAGCTGTTCTACCTGATGAGCCGCGGTCTTTCCGAAGAGGAGGCCATGGGCATGATCGTGCGAGGCTTCGTGGAGCCTATCAGCCGTGAGCTGCCGATGGAATATGCGCTTGAACTGAACCGACTGGTGGAATTGCAGATGGAAGGATCGGTGGGCTGATTACCATGGCACAAACTCAGGAAATCAATATTCCCGTTGCGGATCCGAACGATCCGTATGCGAATCCGGCGGCCATGCCCTCTTCGGCGGATCGCTCGCCGCGGTCATTTGATGTGGACGCATTTGAAGTGCCCGACCGCAAGCAGGATGATTGGCGTTATACCCCTGTGGAACGCGTAGAAGAGTTCTTTGAACCGTTTACGCCGTCGAACGAAATCCAGATTGTCGTCACTATGATCGACGGTACGGCTCTTGCCGAAGGCGTGGTTTACAGCGAAGGCAAGCCGGGCGACGCCGATACAGGGATTGTTTCCAAACCTTGCGATCGTGTGTCCGCAGTGGAATGGAACTCCGCCTCCCGTGCCGGAATTCTGCGTATCGACGGTGAAATCAGCCAGCCGATACTCGTTAAGATTCATGGTGTCGGAACGGATCTGGACGCATTCCACCTGGTGATCATTGCCGCCGATCGCGCCCACGCTGACGTTGTGGTAGAGCATGACGGCGATGCACGTATCGCCGAAGGCGTGGAGATTCTCACAGGTAGGGACTCCCATGTGTCCACCACATTCATTCAAGAGTGGAACAAGGGCTCCAAGCATGTGGGCAACCAGCGTATCCACTTGGGGGAGGGTGCGTCCCTGCGCCATTCCGTGGTCACGCTTGGCGGCGATGTCGTTCGAATCCGTATGGATCAGGATTTTGGCGGCGATCAGGGCGATCTCAACATGCTTGGCATCTACTTTGTGGATCCGGGCGAGCATATCGAACATCGCACCATGATTGTGCACAACCATCCCGAGTGCAAGAGTCGTGTGGTATATAAAGGCGCTCTTGACGGCAAGGGCGCGCACTCCACATGGGTCGGCAACGCGCTGATTGCTCCGACCGCGCCGGGTACCGACTCGTATGAGCTTAACCGCAATCTGGTACTTACTCCGGGCGCGATCGCCGATTCCGAACCGAATCTGGAAATCGAAAACGGCAACATCATCGGAGCCGGACATGCCTCCTCCGTCGGACGTTTCGACGATGAGGAGCTGTTCTATCTGCAGTCCCGCGGCATTCCGGAAACCGAAGCCCGCAAACTTGTGGTGCGAGGCTTTTTTGGCGAACTCGTCGAGGAGATCGGCATTCCCGCAATCAGCGAACATCTCATGAACGTTATCGACAAGCGCCTGGCACGCGGCGAGAACGACGCAATCGCCCAGGTGTTGGAAGAGAAGTAGAACGTAGGAGCGAAAACCATGTCAACTCTTGAAATCAAAGATCTGTACGCGCACGTCGAAACCAAGGACGGCATCAAGCCGATCCTCAAAGGCGTGAACCTGACCGTCAATTCCGGTGAAACCCATGCCATCATGGGGCCGAACGGATCCGGCAAATCCACGCTGGCCTACACGCTGGCGGGCCACCCCAAGTACGTGGTCGATTCCGGACAGGTGCTGCTCGACGGCGAAGATATCCTCAAGATGACTCCGGACGAGCGAGCCAAGGCAGGCATCTTCCTAGCCATGCAATATCCGGTTGAAGTGCCAGGTGTGTCGATGACCAACTTCCTGCGCACCGCGAAAACCGAAGTCGACGGCAAGGCTCCGGCCATCCGCACGTGGACCAAGGAACTGTCCGAGGCGATGAAGCGCCTGAAGATGGATCCGAAGTTCGCCACCCGTTCCGTGAACGAGGGTTTCTCCGGCGGCGAGAAGAAGCGTGCCGAAGTGCTGCAGCTCGAACTGCTCAAGCCGAAGTTCGCCATCCTCGACGAAACCGACTCCGGCCTTGACGTTGACGCGTTGCGCATTGTCTCCGAAGGTGTGAACCGCGCCAAGGAAGCCAACCAGTTCGGTATTCTCATGGTCACGCACTACACGCGAATCCTCAAGTACATCAAGCCGGACATCGTGCACGTGTTCGCAGCCGGTCACTTCGTCAAGACCGGCGGCCCTGAACTGGCCGATGAGCTCGAGGAATCCGGCTATGACGCATACCTGCCGGAAGGATCCGATTCCGAAAGCGCGCTGGCATGACCGATTTTGCAGCGATTCGCAAGGAATTTCCGATCCTTGATCAGGAGATCCACGGTCATCCGCTCGTGTATTTGGATTCTGCGGCGACCTCCCAGAAGCCGCAATGCGTGATCGACGCCGAAAGCGATTTTTACCGCACCATCAACGCCGGCGTGCATCGTGGAGCGCATGAGCTTGCCGCACGCAGCACCATGGCGTTCGAAGAGGCACGTGCCAAAGTCGCACGTCTTGTCGGCGCCAACTCCGCTGAAGGCGAAGAGGAGATCGTTGTCGCCTCCGGCGCCACCGCAGGACTGAATCTGCTAGCCACCGCATTCGGCAACGCATCGCTGGGACGTGGGGGAGAAGCGGCCAGACGCTTCTGCCTGAAGCCGGGAGACGAAATCGTCGTATCCAAGGCCGAACACCACTCCGTGCTATTGCCGTTCCAGGAGCTTGCCGTGCGTACCGGAGCGACATTGAAATGGTTCGATCTGGACAGTGAAGGTCGCATCCTTTCCAACACTGCGGACGAGGTGATCACCGAACGCACAAAGATCGTGGCCGTCACCCATGTGGGCAACACCACCGGTGCCATCACCGACATCGCGCCGATTGTGAAACGTGCGCACGAGGTAGGCGCGGTGGTTGTGCTCGACGCATGCCAGTCCGTACCGCACCTGAAGATCGACCTCCACGCTTTGGATGTTGACTTCGCGGCATGGAGCGCGCATAAGATGTACGGCCCGACCGGTGTCGGCTTCCTCTACGGCAAGCGCGACATGTTGGAGGCGTTGCCACCGGCGAATTTCGGTGGATCCATGGTGGAACTTGCCTGGATGGATCAGGAAGCCCAATACAGGGCTCCTCCTGCGCGTTTCGAGGCGGGCACGCAGCCGGTCGCGCAGGTCGTTGCGGCCGGTGTCGCAGCCGAATGGCTGATGAATATCGGCATGGAGAATTTCGAAGCCCACGAGCGCGTTATCGCAGGCGAACTCCTCAAGATGGGGCAGATCGACGGCGTGCGCATTCTCGGACCGCAGACCAACGAGCAGCGCATCGGCACGGTGGCTTTTGAAATCGACGGCGTGCATCCGCATGATGTTGGCCAGTTCATCGACGCGCAGGGCATCGCCATTCGTGTCGGACATCATTGTGCGCAGCCGGTCCACCGTCACTTCGGCGTGTACGCATCCAACCGCGCGTCCAGCGGCATCTACAATTCCGTCGAAGACGCGCAGGCATTGGTTGAGGCGTTGAAGAAGGTCCGTCCGTTTTTTGGAGTTGAGTAACGCATATGAGTGATTTTGCAATGTCTGGCGACGATCTCGAGCAGATGTACCAAGAGGTCATTCTCGAAGCCTCGAAGAATCCGCATGGCAAGGAGCATTTCGCTCCGGATCTGGCTTCCGAAAACGCCTTCCAGGCGGGAAAGACCACGGTTCAGGCAACCCACGAGTATTGCACTCCCGGCGAGTCCCACCAGTTCAATCCGACCTGCGGAGACGAGGCCACCGTGCATGTGGAGGTTTCCGACCAGGAGCCGCACGTTATCGAACGACTGGTGTGGGACGGTCACGGCTGCTCCATTTCACAGGCCAGCCTTTCGGTGATGGTGGATCTGGTGGAAGGCAAAACCGTGGATGAGGCCATGGAATTGGCCGGAACGTTCCATAAGCTCATGGAATCACGCGGCAAAGGCTTGGACGATGAATCCGCCGAGGAATCGTTGGAAGACGGCATCGTGTTCCAAGGAGTGTCCAAGTATCCAATGCGTATCAAGTGCGCGCTGCTCGGATGGGAAGGCATGAAGGACTCCGTGGCCAAGGCATTGGCCGCGAAAGCCTGACAAGTATTGTTCTATGGTGGAAAGCAGGATGTCTCCCGTGCTTCGTGCGCCGCGTTCTACAACGGGCGAAACACGTGAGACAAACTCCAGCCAACGCGATAGGCTACTCAACGGAACATATTCGAATCATATATGGAGCGACAATGAGCGATACCTTGGTACCTGAACCGCAAGCCTCGATTTTCGATTCCGTGGCCAAGGCATTGGGCAATGACGAGGCCGCGGCGCGTCACGTCATGCTTAACCCAAATCTCGCCAAAGGATTCAAGGACGGCAAACCAGTGGAAATCGAACACGAAGACACCGAGCAGGACGCTTGTGGCTGCGGCAATCAGGCTGGAGCATGCGGTTGTTCCGAAGAACAGGATGACGGCATCGCGTTGAAGGCTATTGACGACATTGGCCGAGCTACTGCGGCCGACGTGAAGGAAGCGTTGCATCAGGTCATTGATCCTGAACTCGGCATTGATGTGATTGATTTGGGATTGGTGTATGGCATTGAGATCGATGAGCTTGGTCGTGCCATTATCACGATGACATTGACCACTCCGGCATGCCCGTTGACTGATCTGATCGAAGACGAGTGCGCGAGCACGCTTGCCGGCCTCGTCGAGGAATTCCGCATCGACTGGACGTGGCAACCGCGTTGGAGCATGGAAAAGATCACGCCGGAAGGTCGCGAGCAGTTGGCTGCGCTCGGCTTCAATTTCGACAATCTGCCAAAATACTGACAGAAAATCTGTGATATATCAACCTGATATTGCTGATATGTTGATTCCGCAGCGAAACTGCATGTTCGTTGCGGAATTTTGTTTTTGTAAAACAGATTTTGATGATATTTGATTGGATAGCATCATCAAGAAAAAATGGCACAGAAAAAGCGTGCTCCCGACGCCGGGAAGCACGCTTTTGTTCTGTGTGCGGCAGAACGTCAGTCGTCGACCACGGTACCCTTCGGCACCACGGTGATGCCTTCCGGCGTGACGGTGAAGCCACGGGCCAGATCATGTTCGGTATCGATACCGACGGTCGAATTCTCGGTAAGCACAACATTCTTGTCGAGGATCGCCTTGTAGACGCGTGCTCGACGATTGATGGTCACGCCGTCGAACAGAATCGAATCGACGACCTGGGACCACGAGTGGATACGCACGTTCGGCGAAAGCACGGAATGATGCACTTCACCGCCCGATACGATGACGCCAGGGGAGACGATCGAGTCGGTGGCGTGTCCGAGACGGTCGCGACCGGCATGGACGAACTTCGCTGGCGGCAGATTGCCGGACAGCGTGTAAATCGGCCATTCGGTGTTGTACAGGTTGAATTCCGGCACATACGAGATCAGATCCATATGCGCATCGTAGAACTGCTTCAGAGTACCCACGTCGCGCCAGTAGGCATGATCGGTCGGCGTCGCTCCCGGAATCTCGTTGGAGTTGAAGTCGTACACGCCAGCCTCGTTACGGGCCGCGAAGTACGGTGCGATATCGCCGCCCATATCATGCTTGGTGTCTTCGGCCTTCTCGTCAAGCGCCAAAGCTTCGAACAGGGCGTCGGTGTTGGCCACGTAGTTGCCCATGGAAGCAAGAATGGAGTTCGGATCATCTGGCAGGCCGGTCGTGGTCTGCGGCTTCTCCTGGAAGCTCTTGATCATATTCGGGTGCTCCGGATCAACCTCGATCACGCCGAACTGGTTGGACTGGCTGATCGGCTGACGAATACCCGCTACCGTGAACTCCGCGCCGGATTCGATATGCTGCTGCACCATCTGCTGGAAATCCATGCGGTAGACGTGGTCGGCGCCGACGATCACCACAATATCCGGCTGCACGTCCTCGATGATGTTGATGGTCTGGTAGATGGCGTCGGCAGAGCCGAGATACCAGTGCTTGCCAAGTCGCTGCTGAGCCGGAACAGGGGAGACGTAGTTGCCGAGCAACGGCGAAAAACGCCACACCGTGGAAATATGACGGTCAAGCGAATGGGACTTGTACTGGGTGAGCACCACGGTCTGCATATAGCCTGAATTGACCAAATTGCTCAGCGGGAAATCAATCAGACGGAACACGCCGCCGAACGGGACGGCGGGCTTTGCCCGGTCTCTGGTCAAAGGCATCAGACGAGTGCCTTCGCCTCCTGCAAGCACGATGGAAAGAATTTTCGGATTCTTTGCCATGAGAACTCCTCTCCTAGAGCGTCGTTACGACACCGCACACATTGGTCGGTCTGCATCATCGCAAACCACTTACGCACTCAATAATTGCATATTTTTTGCAACATGCAAGGAGTTTGCATCGCGAGTCTTGAAAATTTGCTGACTGTTTCAGTGAACAGCTGTTGAATAGAAGGCCACGGCGCTCGATGCGGCGACGTTAAGACTGTCCACTCCGTGGCTCATGGGAATCTTGACCGTCAGGTCGGCGCGGGAGATGGTGTGATGCGACAGACCGTCGCCTTCGGTGCCGAAAATCAGCGCCAATTTGTCGATATGGTCCTTTTCGCCGTTGTCGTTGTTCAAACGACGAACAAGCTCCTCCAGCGAAATGGAATCGTCTTCAAGGGCCATCGCAACGGTGGTGAACCCAAGATCGCGCAATTCCTGCATGCCGGTGAATGGCCAGTAGTGTTTATCATCTCCGCCAATACGAGTCCACGGAATCTGAAACACCGTGCCCATCGACACGCGGGCGGCGCGCCGATACAATGGATCGCCGCAGGAGGGCGTCACCAACACTGCATCGACGTTCAACGCGGCGGCTGATCGCATGAGGGCTCCGACATTGGTGTGGTCAACGATGTTTTCCATGACCGCGATGCGTCGTGCGCCGCGACACACCTCCTCGACGCTGGGCAGTGGCCAGCGTTTCATCGCGGCCAGGGCGCCACGATGCAAGCGGTAGCCGGTCAGCTGCTTGAGCTGTTCAGGGGATGCCACGTACACGGGAATGTCGGTGCCCCAACGTTGGTCGATGCGTGCGAAGGTTTCCGACATGCCTCCGATCCACGGTTCTTCGACAAGCAGGGAAATCGGTTCCCGGTCGGCGGTCAGCGCGCGATCGATGACTTTCGGCGATTCCGCGATGAACAGGCCCTTGCTGGGTTCAAGCTTGTTGCGAAGCTGGATTTCCGTGAGATTCGTGTATGCCGACACGCGCTCGTCGTCAATGGAATCAAGATGGATGAACTGCATGTGATCGATCTTTCGCCGAATAGCTTTCAGATACAAGAAAACCCCTTGTTTCCAAGGGGTTTGCTGGTGTCCGGAGCGGGACTTGAACCCGCACGCCTGTATAAATAGGCACTAGCACCTCAAGCTAGCGCGTCTACCATTCCGCCACCCGGACAGGTGCGTTGCTCAGTGGCAACAAACGAAAACTATAGCAGATGCTCGGTGTGATGCAAGTCTCGGCGTGTCGCGCGGAATTACGCCATTGGTATCCGAGGTGCTGGTAGGCTCTGAAACTATGACTGATGCCCTTTTCCTGCTTGATACGGAACATGATGATGTGCCGGTGAACAGTGACGAATTGAACGCCGGATGGAAATTGACGTTGCCCCAGTCGGTGCGTCGACATGCCATTCAGGCCATGCGTCTGAAAGACGGTGACGAATTGCAGCTTTCCGACGGTAAAGGGCTACGTATCCACGCGGTGTTGCGCGATGCGCAACAAGGAATCGCGGAAGTGTCGAGCTTCGGCAAAGAACCGCAGCCTACCACCAAACTCGCTTTGATCCAAGCGCTGGCGAAAACAGGACACGATGAGCAGGCCATCGACACCGCAACGCAGATCGGTGTGGATGAGGTGATTCCATGGCAGGCTGATCGTTCCATCGCCAAATGGAAGGCGGGTCGCACCGATAAGAAGTGGCGGCAAGTGCTTGATGCCGCCACTGAACAATCCCGACGCTCCTGGAGGCCGGAATTGGGGGAGTGCGTGACCAGCAAGCAGTTGATTGCCATTTGCAAGCGTGCCTGTGTGCACGGCGACATGGTGATTGTGCTGCACCAGGATGCTACCAAAACTTGGAGCCAGCTGGAGGAAGCGATCGCGGTGCTTTCCGACAAATGCTTGCAGGACGGGCGCCAGCGCACCGTGTACGTGGTGGTCGGCCCGGAAGGCGGCATCAGCGATGCTGAAATCGCATCCTTCACCAATGCGGGAGCTGAAGCATGCGTGCTTGGAAGCAATATTCTGCGAGCGTCGACAGCTGGTCCCGTCGCGTTATCGCTGCTCGCACGGGCGTTGGGACGATTCATCTGACGCCACACGCCGGCGAAATGCGGCGGATTATCCCGGTTGCGCAATAGCATGGGTACCGAAGGACAACCAGCATTAAGGAGCATCATGAGCGACAAGGATTGCCTGTTCTGCAAGATCATCGCAGGAGAAATTCCAAGCGAAAAAGTGTATGAGGACGATACCACCTACGCATTCAAGGACATCAATCCGAAAGCCAAAGTCCATGTGCTCGTGGTGCCTCGCAAGCATTATGCGAACGTGGCCGAGCTTGCGGCGGCCGATCCCCAGCAGCTCGCCCACATGGCTCAGGCCGCGCAAAATATCGCCGACCAGGAATTCCACGGTGCCTTCCGCCTGATCTTCAACACCGGAATTGATGCTGGCCAGACGGTATTCCACGTGCATGCTCACGTGCTGACCGGCGAAAAGCTTGACGAATAATCTTCCCTTTCCCCATATATCGACGTCAGAAGAGGTTTTGTGGCCACTACTACACGTACCATCGCGATTCCGCAGCAGCTTGACCCGGTGACCGTGCTCGGACCGGTCGACGAGGTCCTTCGGGAAGTGGAACGTGCGTTCCCCGACTTGACCATTATCGTCAGAGGCAACCGCATCGCGATCATGTCACGTTCCAGCAAATCCGAATCCCAAGCCGCACAGGCCGAGCATGTGATCGAAAACATCATCCAAGCCGCATATACGGCTCCGATGGACGCCGATACGGTGCGACGCATGCTCGATCAAAACGTGTTGAAAAATCCTGTGCGTGCTACTCGCCCGGGCCATGGACGTGTAGTGGAGGAACTACGGCTGGCCGATCGGCAACAGGAGCATACCTCCAATCGCGAGAATCATGCGGACCGACGCAAACCGCATGTGTCCGGAGTGATCACCTTTGCGCTCGGCAAACCGGTGCGTGCCAAAACGGCTGGTCAGATCACATATGTCAATGCCATCGAATCACATACCATCACATTTGCCATCGGACCGGCAGGCACCGGCAAAACATACCTTGCAGTGGCGAAAGCGGTGCGCGCATTCCAAGATAGGCAGGTGCGCCGCATTATCCTGACCAGACCAGCCGTCGAGGCGGGAGAAAGCCTCGGTTTTCTTCCCGGCACATTGAACGAAAAAGTCGATCCATATCTGCGTCCGCTATATGATGCGCTTTCTGACATGCTCGGGGCAGACCAGCTCAAGCGCTACATGGACGACGGCACCATCGAAGTCGCACCGCTCGCATATATGCGTGGACGCACGCTCAACGATGCATTCGTGATTCTCGATGAAGCGCAGAACACCACCGAACAACAAATGAAGATGTTCCTGACCCGACTAGGCTTCAATACGAAAATGATTATCACCGGCGACGTGACGCAGGTCGATCTGACAGTACCGAAATCCGGGCTCGCCACCATCGAACGCATCCTTGACGGCATTGACGACATCGCATTCGCCCACCTCAAACCGGAAGACGTAGTGCGACACGCGCTTGTCGGCAAAATCGTCGCAGCGTACGACCGACACGCGGCCATTGCCGGCGACCACAGCAGACACGCCACGGGCAAAACCACATCCAGGCAAACAAGCGAGCAAATCGAAAGGAACGCCGAATGAGCGTCGAGGTAACCAACGAAACCGTCTGGCAAATTGACGGCAAGGTGTTCTCCGATCTTGGCATATGGGTGATGGACCAAATGCGGGTCAGCACGCAATCCGACCTGACCATCATGTTCGTAGACCCCGATCCCATCGCCCAACTGCACATGCGTTGGATGAATCTTGAAGGCCCCACCGACGTGATGAGCTTCCCCATGGACGAGCTGCGCCCAGGAGACGGCCGAACTGTGATGGAAGGCGTGCTTGGAGATATCGTGATTTGCCCGTGGGTGGCTGCGCAGCAGGCGCTCGCGGCCGGACATAACACCATGGAGGAAATGATGCTGCTGACGATTCATGGCATCCTCCACCTACTCGGATACGACCATGCCACCCCAGAACAGGAGCGTCAGATGTTCGGTCTGCAGCGACAGCTGCTACTCACCTTCTTCGCGCTTCGCCAGGGAGCGGGGACGCAGGCCATCCTTCCGCCGGATACGCCGGACGCGCTCGCCGAATGGGATAGGCAGCATGGCACGGGACGGCAGATCGCCAAATAATGATTGACGTTGCCGGTAGCATATCGTCCGGCATGATGGGGGCTGAATTATGCAGGCAACAATGATTGCGATGATCGTGGTGCTCGCCGTGGTGGCGCTGCTGTTGGTCTGGCTGTCGCTTTCAATGGCCGCGACTGAAGGCGCTGTGGGACGTGTGACCAGGGCGAGCCTGAATAACCTTATTCTCGAAATTCAAACGGATGCCGAGCTTTCGCAATTCATACGCGACAAGAAAATCAGGCGCATTCATAAGGTTCAGCGGTTGGTGGCCGATCGCTATACCACCGCCGGATCGTGCGCGTTCTTCCGCATCTGCTGCAATGTGGTTGATGGTGTGCTCGTGACGGTGATTGCGGGCATGTTGGACGCTCCACTATGGGCCGAATTGCTTGCCGGATTTGTTTTTGCCATCGTCATTGCGGTGATTTCGCTGTTGGTGCGTCCGCGTAGTGCCGGGGCATCCAAGCCAGTCGACATTATGCTGCAGCATGTGGATGCTGTTTCCATTGCGGTTCTATTAACCCCATTCGCAAAAATCGGGGGGCAAAAAGGCGCGAAGCGTCGCGGCAGTGATCTTTCCGACGACGAGGAGCTCGAAAAAATCCAGATCGAACAAGGACGGGCAACCATTGACCGTCTGGTCGAAGCCAACGATTTCGATCCTGAAGTTTCCGAAATGCTGCGCAATGTGCTCACGCTTTCCGAAACGCTGACTCGTGAGATCATGGTGCCGCGCACCGACATGATTTGCATCGAGCGAGACGAAACGTTGGAGAATATGCTTAAGCTTTGCTCCCGTTCCGGATTCTCACGTGTGCCGGTCATCGGCGACGATGTGGACGATCTGGTCGGTGTGGCTTATTTGAAAGATGCCGTGCGCGCGACGGCCTTCAACCATGCGGCGATGACACGCGAAGTCGAATCGATAGTTCGTGACCCCATGCTCGTGCCGGAATCCAAGCCGGTCGACGATCTTTTCCACCAAATGCAGCGCACACGCCAGCATGTCGCCATTGTGGTGGATGAATATGGCGGAATCGCGGGCATGGTCACCATCGAAGATGCCATCGAGCAGATTGTGGGCGAACTGGAAGACGAACATGATCGCACGCAACATGCCGATCCGGAACGGATCGGTGACAAGAAATGGAGCATGCCCGCACGCACGCCTATCGCCGACTTGGAAGAGATTTTCGAAATCGACATTGACGAGGATGATGTCGACACCGTTTACGGCTTGCTGACCAAGCTGTTGGGACGTGTGCCGATCGTCGGATCCTCCGCAGTCACTCGAGGCTTGCGCATGACCGCGGTCGACTCCGCAGGACGCCGCAAAAAAGTGTCGACCATTGTGGTGGAGCCGGCCCACGTCGAGGGCGTGGACGAAACTGAAACACGTAACGAAGAACATGCGGATGATGCCGAAAAGGCATCCGACAACGATAAGGATTCCAAAGACAAGCATGACTGACGCAGCAACAACCGAGACGACTTCCGACCATTCCGATTCCGCCACGCCCGTTCCATATCGGTCCGGTTTCGTTGCCGTGGTCGGGCGTCCTAACGTGGGCAAGTCGACGTTGATCAACGCGTTGATCGGTACGCAGATCGCCATCGCATCATCTCGCCCGGAAACCACTCGTAAAGCCATTCGTGGCATTTTAACCACGGATAATGCGCAGATCGTTTTGGTTGATACGCCTGGCATCCATCGACCGCGCACACTACTTGGGCAGCGTCTGAACGATGTTGTGGACGAGTCGCTCGCCGACGTGGACGCCGTTGCTTTCCTGCTGCCTGGTAATCAGGAGATTGGTCCCGGCGACAAGCGCATTTTGAGCCGTCTGCGTTCTGATTTCGCAGTCAAGCGAGATGATGGCACATTCAAATGGAAGGTGCCGCTGGTTGCCATCGTTACCAAGATTGACGAATTAAGCCGTGACGGGCTGATCAACAAGCTCATTGAAATCAACGAATTCGCCGACTTCACCGATATTGTGCCAGTCAGCGCGCTGAAGCATGACAATCTTGCGGAAGTCAAGAACGTGCTTATCGAGAACATGCCGGAAGGACCGCAAATGTACCCGGCCGAGCAGATCACCGAAGAGCGTCCGGAAGAAACCATTGCGGAACTGGTCCGTGGCGCTTTCCTGGAAGAATTGGATGACGAGTTGCCGCATTCACTGGCCGTAGTCGTGGATTCCATCGAATATCCGGAAGACAACGATAGTGGCGAAGCTTACGATGGCAAAGCCCACGTGATTGTGTCGATTTATGTGGAACGCGATTCCCAGAAACCGATCATCATCGGCAAGGGAGCGGAACATCTTGTGCGTGTCAAGAAGAAGTTGCGTACGCCGGTCAACCGTATTGTTGGACAGAAAGCCAAACTCGATTTGCATGTCAAGGTTGCCAAGGGATGGCAGTCGGATCCTAAACAGCTCGAGAAGCTAGGCTTCTGATCTGCTTAGGATCCGCTTCGCAGCGAAGCTGCTCACTTCACCTAAGGACAGTCCACTGGACTGCCCTTTTGACGGTTCAGCCAAACAGCTCGAGAAGCTAGGCTTCTGATCTGCTTAGGATCCGCTTCGCAACGATTGCGTGGAAAATAATAAATGAGGTCTGATTCCCGTAGGAGTCAGACCTCATTCTGCTGTTTCGAAGACTACTTCTTCTTGGTGTACATCTGCGTATTCAGCAAAGTGGCATAACGCTTGATGACCTTCGGACGAATCACCTTCATGGAAGCGGTCATCAAACCATTCTCCTGAGTGAATTCCTCCGGCAGAATGATGAACTTACGTACGGACTCCGCACGGGAAACACCTTCGTTGGCCTGATCGACCCACTTCTGCACTTCCGCACGGACGGCGGCATTGTTGGCGGCCTCCTCCATGGGTATGTCGCGATTCAGCCCCTTGCTTTCCAACCACGGACGCAAGGATTCCTCGTCAAGCGTAACAAGTGCGGAAATGAATGGACGCTTGTCGCCAAGCACCAAGGCCTGGGAAACGAATTCGCAACGCTTGATAACCTCTTCGATCGGACCGGGCGAGACATTCTTGCCGCCTGCGGTGATGATGAGATCCTTCTTACGTCCGATGATATACAGGAAGCCGTCATCGTCGATACGTCCCAAATCGCCGGTACGATACCAGCCGTCTTCAGTGAATGAATCCTCGGAGGCTTCCTCGTTCTTGTGGTACTTCGGGAACACGGCGGTACCCTTGACCTGAATCTCCTCATCTTCGGCGATACGCAGCTCGAAGCCAGGGAAAGCCACGCCGACGGAACCCTGATGATAGGGCACACCAAGCGGATTGAACGCGCAAGGAGCCGTGGTCTCGGTCAAGCCATAACCCTCATACACGGGCACTCCGGCGCCACGGAAGAACGCCATAAGTTCCGGGTCAAGAGGAGCGCCGCCCGCCACGATCCACTGGGCACGTCCGCCGAGCACCTCGCGTAGCGAAGCGTAGACCACCGGGTCGAACGCCATACGGCGAGCCTTGGCCAAAGCTCCGGCCTTACCCTTCGCACTGACCTCCTTCATGTAATTCTGGGCTGCCACAACGGCTGCGGCGAACGCCACGCCCTTGGCGCCATGTCCGGCCTTCTGCGAAGCAGCGTTGTATACCTTCTCGAGCACACGCGGAACAACGATCATAACGGACGGTTTGGCGACCTGCAGATCGGCGATCAGCGTCTTGATGCCCTGCGCGATGTAAATATGCATCTCGCTGGCCACGCAAATGTAGTTGATGGCGCGTGCGAAGGAGTGCGCCTGTGGAAGGAACAGCAGCACGTTGTTCTTCTTCTCGTGCAGTAGCTGCGGTATGTATGCCGGAAGATTCAACGCGGTGGTGCAGTAATGCTCATGAGTCATCTCCACGCCTTTCGGCGCGGCGGTGGAACCGGAAGTGTATACGATGGAGCACAGGTCGGTTTTCTTGATGGAATCAATGCGCGCATCGAGCTCCTCGTCGCTTACGCCGGAACCATAGGCCATGATTTCGTCAAGACCGCCGTTCTCGAAGCAGATGATATGTTCCAGCGTCGGGCATTCCTTATCGGCACCATCGGCTTTGGCGCGCATATCGGTGGTCTCGACCACCAGCAGGCGGGAATCGGAATTATTGACGATATTACGGATCTGCTCCGCGGAATCCGTGTCGTAGATCGTGGCGAGCACACCACCACATGCCATGACGGCCGCGTCGAACACATCCCACTCGTACGAGGTACGGCACATGAACGCCACGCCGTCGCCCTTCTTAAGACCGTAATGCATCAGACCCTTGGCGATCTGACGAATATCGGCGAGCACCTCGTTGCCGGTTTTGGTCACCCATTCGCCGTTCGTCTTATAGGTGTAGAGCGGCTCGTCACCCATACGCTCGGCTCGATCGGCATAAATATCGTAGATGGTGGTGCCCTCGTCCAGCGGCGGCTGACCCTCGGTTTTGGTGGTCAGCAAACCCGTTTCCGGGTCAAGGAACGTGGTGGATGGGAATCCTTCGCCCCACTCGACGGTGTGCGGAAGATCGATATGGCCGTCGGGGGAGATGATGTTGTTCGGATCGTTGTAGTCCGGAGTGTTACCGGAATCGTCGCTGACGGGGTGAACGAAGTCACCGCCCAAACGCAGTGCCTTCTGCGCAAGATTTGCAGCTCGCTTGTTCAAAGAGGTGATGACGGACACGTGACTCTCCTACACATTTAAATCCAATATCTGTAGGAATGATAGACCCATGAATGCGACACGTCACCTTACGGTAGCGTAGGGAAAGTGCGCATCCAGCGGGGCCTGCGTAAAGGAATTGCCATGCGATGCCATTCAATAGGTGAACTTTTCTTCATATAAAGGTGTGACCTACGTTACACTGGTGCGCTGTATCTGTTCATTTTGATTTCTTTAACGAGGAAGAAAGGGCACCTATGGCTGAAACAGCTGAAGCCACCGTGGTCTTCGGAGTTCTCAATGAGACCTCCGAACACGAGTCTCGTGTTGCTCTGACACCGGATATCGTAACGAGGTTGCGTAAATCGGGTGTTAACTGCCTGATCGAATCCGGCGCGGGCGTCGCATCGCATTATGTTGATGAGGATTATAGTAAGGCCGGAGCGCAGGTCGTCTCCGCCGATGAAGTGATTGCGCGTGCCGACGTGCTTGGTTTCGTCGATCGTCCGAGCAGCGCGCTGCTCGGACGCGTTAAGCAGGGTACCTGGATTATCGGTATGCTCGGTTCGTTCACCGACGCCGATTATGTCACTGCGATTGAAAAGGCCGGTCTGGTCGGTGTTGCCATGGAGAAGCTGCCGCGTCAGTTGAGCTCCGCGCAGTCTATGGACGAGATGACTTCTCAG
This sequence comes from uncultured Bifidobacterium sp., assembly GCA_959028125.1. Classification (GTDB taxonomy): domain Bacteria; phylum Actinomycetota; class Actinomycetes; order Actinomycetales; family Bifidobacteriaceae; genus Bifidobacterium. Next base: position 69,270 of record CAUFQQ010000003.1, read on the forward strand.
AATTCCGTAATGGGTTATAAGGCGGCCATCGTGGCGGCCAACGCGTACGGTTCGTTCCTGCCGATGATGACCACCGCCGCTGGCACGATCCGCCCGGCCAAGGTACTTATTCTTGGCGCAGGCATCGCGGGTCTGCAGGCCATCGGCACCGCCAAGCGTCTTGGCGCGGTTGTCACCGCGTACGATGTGCGTCCGGCTTCCAAGGGCGAAGTTGAATCCTTAGGCGCGAAGTTCCTGGATCTGGGTCTTGACTTCTCCAAGGGTCAGGGCGAGGGCGGCTATGCCCGTGCGCTGAGTGCCGAAGAGCAGGCCCAGCAGCAGGCTGCCGTCGATCAGAAGGCTGCCGGCTTCGATATCGTCATCACCACCGCCAAGGTTCCCGGCCGCAAGCCTCCGGTTCTGCTGACCAAGGCTGGCGTGGCCGGACTGCACCGTGGCGCTGTGATCGTCGACTGCGCGGCAAGCGACCTCGGCGGCAACGTCGAAGGTTCCACCGTCGGCACCCAAGTCACTGAAAACGGCGTGACCATCATCGGCGCTCCGTACCTGTCAAGCGGCGTTTCCACTACCGCATCCAACCTGCTGAGCCGCAATGTGGCCGATGTGCTTGCGCATTTCGTGCGTGACGGCAAGCTGGCCATCGATCTGAACGAAGAGCTTGACAACGCCATGGTCGTGGCCGGCCGCGGCGAGGAAGCCAAGAAGGAAGGGGAGTAAGCAATGGATATCGTTGTTGCGATTACTCTGTTCGTCCTCGCGCTGCTGATCGGCGTTGAGGTTATCGGCAAGGTGCCGGCCACCTTGCATACTCCGTTGATGTCGGGCGCGAACTCGATCCACGGCATCGTCATCGCCGGCGTTGTTATCGTCGCCGCGCATGCCACCAGCCCGCTCGCCTGGGTGTTCATCTTCCTAGCTGCAGTGCTGGGCACGATGAACGTGGTCGGCGGCTATGTCGTCACCGACCGCATGCTGGAGATGTTCAAGTCCGACAAGGGCAAGAAGAAGGAAGAGGAGGCCAAGTAAATGGGTACCATGGCTGAAATGCTGAGCACGCCGCTCGGCGTCATCGAATGGTTCGTCTATCTGCTGGCCGCCGTGCTGTTCGTTATCGGCCTGCACTTGATGAACTCTCCGAAGACCGCTCGCAAGGGCAATATGGTCTCCGCTGTCGGCATGATCCTTGCCGTGGTCATGGCGTTCATTGTGCTGTTCGCAGGTGAGATCTCCAACGGATTCCAGCATGGCGTTGCCGTTGTGCTGCTGATCGCCGGCATCATCATCGGTGCCGTCGCCGGTGTGGTTTCCGCCAAGAAGGTCAAGATGACCGACATGCCGCAGCTCGTTTCCGTATTCAACACCGTGGGTGGCGGCGCCGCCGCGCTTGTGGCTTTGAACGACATTCTGACCTCCGAGGGCACGCCTTCCATCGTGGTGTTGATCACCGCTGGTTTGGGCATCATGATCGGTTCCGTCACGTTCTCCGGCTCTCTGATCGCAGCCGGCAAGCTGCAGGGCATCAAGTGGGTGAAGAAGCTGAACTTGCCGGGCAGGGGCTTCTGGAACATTCTGTTCGCCGTACTGACCGTCGCATCCTTCGTCATGCTGTGCGTGCAGCCGGGCCAGCGTCTGCTGTGGTCCGTGCTCACCACCGTGTTCGCGCTGTGCTACGGTCTCGTGTTCGTCATCCCGATCGGCGGCGCCGATATGCCGGTGGTCATTTCCGTGCTCAACGCCTGCACCGGTACTGCAGTGGCCATGTCTGGCTTGGCTATCAATAACATCGCTCTGATCGTGGCCGGCGCACTGGTTGGTGCCGCCGGTGTGACCCTGTCCATCGCCATGTCCAAGGCCATGAACCGTCCGCTGCTGTCCGTGCTCGCAGGCGGTTTCGGTGGTGCCAATGCCGCCGCTGGCGCTGGTGAGGGTCCGGAAGGCAGCATGAAGGAAACTTCCGCGGACGATCTGGCCGTACAGCTCGTATACGCCGAAAAGGTCATCTTCGTGCCGGGCTTCGGTCTGGCCCAGGCTCAGGCCCAGCGCGAGCTTGCTGATCTTGGTGTGCTCCTCAAGAACCACGGCGTCGAAGTCTCCTACGCCATCCATCCGGTGGCAGGCCGTATGCCTGGCCACATGAACGTGCTGCTCGCCGAAGCCAACGTGCCGTACGAGGAGCTCGTCGATCTGGATGACATCAATCCGCAGTTCCCGCAGGCCAACGTGGCTCTTGTGGTCGGCGCCAACGATGTGACCAACCCGGCCGCACGCAAGCCGGGCACCCCGGTCTCCGGCATGCCGATCCTCGACGTCGACAAGGCCCAGAATGTGGTGGTCATGAAGCGCGGTCGCGGTACCGGTTATGCCGGTATCCAGAACGAACTGTACTTCGAAGACAACACGCAGATGCTGTTCGGCGACGCCAAGGCAAGCCTGCAGGCCGTTATCGCGGCAGTCAAGGAGCTCATCAACTAACAGCTGAAACGTTGCGTTGATGCTTTTCCTGAAAGGTCTCTTCCGGTGAGGGAAGGGACCTTTTTGCATATGGTGATTTTCGTAAGATCAGGTCTGTTGCATGCGAATTGTGAGTTATCCACAGTCGTTATTCGCCTGTGGATATGGGTGGAGTTTTCCACATATCCACAGATTTTCAAGGTTCGGTGGCGCAAGATGATTTGAATATGAGACAGTAGGCGCACCCTACAACAAAGGAGTTGCACATGGCGGAAATAATCACTGGCCCGTTCCATATGGATGAACAGGGATTTTTGGCAACGATCGAAGAACTTATCGAGCGGTTTGATGGATACAGTTCTGGCAAATATCTTGCGGAATTGGGAAAAATCCACGATGAATACGGTGAGATCGGATCTCTTTCGCTTTTTGACGAAAAAGTCTGTGAACTGGGGAAGGAATTATTCTGCAGCACATCATGGGTGGCGAATCTGGCGTGGGCCATGATTTCGTTCGATTATGATCTGGTTGAGCATGATGCGAATTTTCTTGATGGATGCCGTAACATCGTGCGTAAGTACGGTATGAGCGTTTGGCTCTATGAAATGATCAATGACGCTTCGATAGCGGTGGCTTTGCAAAGGCCCAGCAGCAGAATGCCATTCCAGATTGGATTGACCTACACCAAGGATGTGTTTCGGAGAAGCAAGAAAAAGGGTGGAAAATACGCTACCAGCAAAAAGAAGAGACTGGCCTGCATGGCTGAATATTTGCAGGAAGTATATTGGCTGGCCGCGTACAGTCTGCTACGTTGGGGTGAGGAAGAGCCGCGTGCGGCCGATGTTGCGTTGATGGTGCTTGGATATGGCGGTATCGGCATGTGCATGCTGAGGGACGATCCGAAAGTGGTGGATTCCGGATGCGATGAAGACTTCTCCTATCGAAATCTGTGCGACCATCTGCGCGATCTTAGAATTCAAGCCGATCTGGACTATGCTTGCAATGCCGACCTTGCCGAATCCATGTTGCTTGAATATCCCGCGTGTATGGATGCGCGATATCTGTACGATGCGGGGAAAATCGTGGAAGCGTATCGTGCTTTGTGGAACAAGCAGACTGAATCAGCTTCGCAAATCATGGAACGCGTTTACCAGAAGGGCGCGTATCAGGTGACGAACATTTGGGAGGATCCGCTGTACCTGCATGATCTTGCCCTGTCGCTGTTGGGGGCAGTTGGCTCGCGGCCCCTTACTGAAGGGTTCCGGACTCGTGATGACAAGATGTTCCAGCAGGGAGTGGAAAGTCTGAGACGAACGACTGAATCCGTTAAAGGGATGGGGTTGGCGATGACATTGGGAGGGTATATCTGCTTCCCGGAACCGGAAAGTAGGGATGATGCGCTTTTCGCACCGCGAAAGGAGAAGAAACGATTAATGGACGCCTGTAACGGGCTTAGGGATTTGTCGGCAATGGTTGCGCTCTACCGTTTTCCAAGGGATATCGAATCCCTGCGTGCAACGCGTGCGCTTCTCGCCCATGACGCGAAGGGATATATCGATCTGATGGGTCCATACATGGGAAGCGCGGATGAGACGGGAGGAAACGAGGGGAGGCCGGTTTCAATCGGCGACTGATCGGCCTCTCAGATCGCGAACGTCAAAGCGTATGTATCATGGTTGTGCCGAGATTGAATGGCGGAACGTTCAGATGAACTTTGTCTCTTCGATCTCGGTGCATGCTATGCCGTATTGCTCCAACAATTCGCGAAATGCTTTTACGTATCTATCTGTGGCGAACTTCTGTGTGAATGACAGACAGAAGTTCTCGTTTACGTAATTCACTTCCACCAGCGTGGACGTCCAATCCGCATAGGCGTAACAATTTTGGACATGCCGTGCCAAAGAATCCCGATCGAACATTCCTGTATAACTGATGTCAGCCGTTGAACATCGCATGCTGATAACTTGTCTGCACATCTGTTTCTGGGCTTCCAGATTCGGCAGGCTCTCAAGATAGTGATTCAGCCAAGTGGTTCCTGCCAGCTTGGGAATCAGTGTTTCAATATCGCACTCGTCTACCTGTTCATGGGGTATTTTCAGCTTGGTCCGGCAGATGCGGTCCTTGGCACAATCTTTGCACAGACCATCAGTGTGATCGTCGCGCTGGTGGTGATTCGTTGCAAGCAGAAAGGCATTCGTTTAAGGAAGGCTGATTTCAAGCCGAATCGCAATATGTTGGGCGGCATTCTCAGCATACGGACGTTCGTATATCGGCTTCATTACCCTGCCTTACTTGGAAATCGTATCGTCAAGGTGCGCAAACAGTGGGCGAGCCAACCATGCCAAGGGTAGTGATGCCAGTGCTGAAATCAGCAGAATAAGCCAAACCGTGCAATGTGCGTGCAGCCATCCGTAAAGCATTTGCCCGAGTGGCTGGGCGCATATCGTCAATGATGAAATAATGGCCATGACCTTGCCTGTAAGCGCGGTTGGTGTCCTCATCTGAATAGATGGTACGAGAATGAGGTTCAAGAAATCAACGGCGATTATGACTGCCGCAGTGCAGAGCACCAGCATGATGAGCTTGGTTTGCGTTGAACATGGAAGCAGGAAGGCGATGGCCGGTGGGAGCAGCATAAGACTTTCCACGAACAACAACGAAGGGGCGTTTCGTGATTTCAAACGGTTGGCGAAACAGCCAGCGATGAATGTTCCCGCTATGCCGGCAATGCCGATAATGCCATCGCATAGACCATATGTCGCCGCATCGTAGCCTAACGTAGTTCGAATAATGTAAGGAAAGCTTACTGAACTGAATCCAGTCAGTATCAGATTGATCCATGTGCAAACACCGGCTAATCGTGCTACGGTCGGTTCCTTGCGAAGCAGGAAAGCGGTCGCCGAATGCATATCGCCAATGATGACGTCGAGCAGGCAGATGCCGGCATCATCTTGATTCGATAGGGGCTTTGCGAGTCTGATGAAGCATTCAACCATGGCTGCCGACATAAGACATGCTGCGGTGATGAGCATCATCGGTCGAATGCCGACCAGCCCGTACATCACGCCACCTAGGAAACTCGGGAGTAATTGGCTGAGCTGCTGCATTTGGTTGATGATGGCCGCGCCTCGGCGAAGATCAGTGGAGGACTCTCTTCCGATGATTTGTGGCAGTGCGGATTGCACGACGGGAGTTTCCATGGCATCGAGTACTGCCAACACTACCTGCATGATGGCGATGGCGAGAATGTTGAATCCGGATAGTGCGAAAAACACAGTCGCGAGCAGTGTGACGATTCCTGAGATGATATCGAGCGCCACCATCATGGCACGTTTGCTTACTCGGTCGGCCATAACACCTCCGAATGGGCTAATAAGTATGGTCGGGATGACGGATATGGCCAGCACGGTGGCGAAGGTCGTGGATGATGCGGTTTCGTCCAGTACCCACATGGACATGGCAAATCGGAGCATGGTATTGCCGAACAAGGAAATGCCTTGACCGAGTACAAGCAGGATGAAGTTTGCGGAGCACAAGCTGGATTGGAGTGTCTTTGCTGACGAGTTTTTCATGACTATTCCTTTCGATACCGACTGACGGTATGTAAAAAAGGTACAAATAAAGATAGATTGACATTGCCGAGCTTTTATTGCGGATTGCTGGCGAGTAGGAAGAAGCCTTCCGCAAGCCGATCTTCCATATCACTGTCGTGATCGATAAGTGGAACTCCGAGCGAGTCCATAATCAATCCAAGACAGTGGATGCGATGCTTGAATTCACTTAGGGTAGTGATGGGGTAGAAGTTTGGGGCTAGCCAGTAATTGAACAGCAGTGAAAAAAGTTCCGCGGCTTCTTGAGGGTATTCGGTTGTGATTGAACCGTCCCTTAACCCCTCCTGGATGAAGTCGTACGCGATTTTGGTGCTGTCGGTTCGCCAGATGCGAAGATTTTCGGCGAGGATTTTCGGGTCGTTCAGCAGGGGAAACGCATCGCGCATGAGGGTCATATGTTCGGTGTCGGTAATCTGCATCATGAGCGAATTGCGTAGTTTCTGCAATCCGTTTCGTGAGCCATCCTCTTGATTTGCCTGGGGAAGAAGTCGTTCGTTGTCGGAATCTACCAGCGCATGCAGCATCGCTTCTTTGTTTTTGAAATGATGGTAGATAGCGCCTTTGCTGAGGTCTTCGAGCTCGTCGAGAATATCTTGAATCGTGGTGTGCTCATACCCCTTTTGCGCGAACAGCTTTTTCGCGGCGTCAAGGATTCGCTGTCGTGTCACCTCAGGGTGCGCATTGCGCGCCATATGCCTCTCCTTCAATGATGGAGTCGAATACACCGACATTATACATACCGTTGGTCGGTATGGTATGTCGGATATCTCCCAGCTCGATCGAAAAGTGTGCCGAAAGAATCTCTGTAGATTTCTGCGAAGAAACCTGAATCTGCGTTGCCGGGGTGCGGGATGTCTGTCTTTTCTGCGGTTGGTGCATGATTGGGTGTCCAAGGTCAACTTGAGTGAGTGACGGCTGGGTTCCCGAAGGGAATAAGACCCTGGTTCCTATATGCCTTTTTATGGCATGGGGCTTTCGGTGAAGAACGATTGCATCCGATGTGAAAAATCCCACAAATCCGGCCCACGTCCTGCTCGAGAACTTCAAAACTGTTGCCAATACTGGAAACACGCCGTATATAGTGTTTGGAAATGTGACGAGACACTGTATGTTGTGGTCTTGATTTTTATTTTCGTTCGGATAATGTGTGCCACGTACCAACGACGTACGGTCGTGAAAGGACGTGGAACATGAACATTACGTTATACACCAAAGCAAACTGCCCGCAATGCACGGCGACGAAACGCCAATTGGACAAACGGGGCCTTCCCTATACGACTGTCGACATTACGGCCAACGCACGTATCTCCGACAGATTGCGGAACGAAGGATGGCGGCAGATGCCAGTCATCATCGCAGACGACGAATCCTGGTCCGGGTATCGTCCCGACAAAATCCACGAGCTGGAGGCTCGCTGCCGGTGAGTGCGTTGGTGTACTTCTCGTCGGCATCGGGCAATACGACACGCTTCGTCGAAGGATGCCGATTGGATGAATTCGGCATTCATACAATGCGCATCCCGCTGCGGCCGGACGAGCCGGAGCTGCATGTGGATGAGCCCTACGTCTTGCTGACACCCACATACGGCGGAGGAACAATCGGCAAAGCAGTGCCCGTGCAAGTCAAACGATTCCTCAATGATGAACGCAACCGCAGTGGCATCATCGGCGTCATCGCATCGGGTAACACCAACTTCGGCGAAGCCTACGGCATCGCAGGCGACATCATCGCGGCTAAATGCCGCGTGCCGCTACTCTACCGGTTCGAACTGATGGGCACTCCGGAAGACACCGCGACCGTGCGCGAAGGACTGCGCAGATTTTTCGACGAATACACACAACAGGAACAACGATAACCATGCCAGAAGATTCAACGACACCACACGCAGCAACCGACGTCATAGCCTCCTACGATCGCGCCCATGACTGGCACTCGCTCAACGCGATGCTGAATCTCTACGACAAGCAGGGGCGCATCCAATTTGATAAAGACATCCAAGCCGTACGCGAGTACGTCGAAAAGCACGTGCTGCCGAACACCGTCCGCTTCAACTCCACACAAGACAGACTCAGCCGACTCATCGCAGACGGCTATTACGACGAATTCGTATTTGCCCAATATGATGCCGAATTCCTTGACAGGTTCTACCGCAACGTGGATGACTGCGGATTCGAATTCGATACATTCCTCGGAGCTTTCAAGTTCCACCGCTCATACGCATTGAAAACCTTTGACGGCAAACAATACCTGGAGAACTTCCCGCAACGCGCGGCCGCCGTTGCGCTCGCGCTTGCCGCCGGCGACCATGCGGCCGCCGAATCGTATTTCGAAGAACTTATATCAGGGCGTTTCCAACCGGCGACGCCCACTTTCCTCAACCTCGGCAAAGCCCAGCGCGGAGAGGCGGTCAGCTGTTTTCTCGTACGTATCGAAGACAACATGGAGTCCATATCGCGTGGCATCAACGCCGCATTGCAGTTGAGCAAACGAGGTGGAGGTGTCGCGCTGTTGCTTAGCAATCTGCGCGCGGCCGGCGCGCCCATCAAGCGCATCAAACACCAGTCCAGCGGCGTTGTGCCTGTGATGAAACTGCTTGAGGACTCTTTCAGCTACGCCAACCAGTTGGGCGCTAGACAGGGGGCCGGTGCGGTGTACCTCAACGCTCATCATCCGGACATCATGCATTTCCTCGATACCAAACGCGAGAACGCGGATGAGAAGATCCGTATCAAATCTTTGGCTCTTGGAGTAGTGATACCCGACATCACATTCGAGCTGGCGAAGAGACACGAACCTATGGCCCTGTTCAGCCCATATGACGTCGAACGCGTCATGGGCAGACCCTTCGCCGATGTCTCCATCAGCGAAAACTACCGGAATATGGTGGACGATGAACGCATCGGGAAAACCTACATCGACGCACGAGAGTTCTTCATGACTTTGGCCGAATTGCAATTCGAATCCGGATACCCGTACATGGTGTTCGAAGATACTGTGAACCGAGCCAACCCGATCGACGGACGAATCGCCATGAGCAACCTGTGCTCGGAGATCCTCCAAGTGCAGGAGCCAAGCACCTATCATGAGGATCTGTCCTACAATCACGTGGGACGTGACGTGTCCTGCAATCTTGGATCGCTCAACATCGCCAAAGCGATGGACGGTGATTTGGGACGAACCGTGGAACGTGCGATTCGCGCATTGACCTCGGTGTCGGAACATACGGACATCGCGTGTGTGCCATCCATCCGACGCGCCAACGACGAAGGTCATGCCATCGGCTTGGGACAGATGAACCTCCATGGATTCCTTGCCAGAGAATCGATCATGTACGGTTCGCCGGAAGCCCTCGACTTCACCGACATGTACTTCATGACCGTTGCGTACCATGCCTACCGTGCCTCGCATGAGCTCGCAGTCGAACGCGGAACACGGTTTGCAGGCTTCGAACGGTCCGCCTATGCGAAGCCTGCAGGCGCAGGCAACTATTTCGACAAATATACGAACGGCGAGCGCTCGCTGGCGCCGAAGACCGGGAAAATCGCGTCGCTGTTCGCACGGCGGGGCATCCATATCCCCAACGAGGATGATTGGCGTCGTCTGCGTGACGACATCATACGTGACGGTATCTTCAACCAATATCTACAGGCCGTGCCGCCCACCGGGTCAATTTCGTACATCAATCATTCCACGAGCTCCATCCATCCTATCGCCTCGAAGATTGAGATTCGCAAGGAAGGCAAGATTGGACGGATCTACTATCCAGCTCCGTATATGACCAACGACAATCTCCAGTATTTCGCGGATGCGTACGAAATCGGATGGAAGGCCATTGTTGATACGTATGCCGAGGCAACGCGGCATGTCGATCAAGGCCTGTCGTTGACCTTGTTCTTCCCCGATACGGCGACTACCCGAGATTTGAACAAGGCGCAGATTTATGCATGGCGCAAAGGCATCAAAACGCTGTATTACATCCGCATTCGTCAGCAGGCGTTGTCTGGCACCGAAGTACAAGGCTGCGTCAGTTGCATGTTGTGAAACCTGTGACTTGAAAGGAAAAGAAAAGACATGTCTCGTTTGGTTTACCGCGCGATGCTTCGTCTGACGGCTCCGGACGAATACAGGCGGTTATACGGCCGCGACGATAAGACGACGATTAGAAAGGACGACCATCATGGCGCCGATATCCGTACCTCGACAGAGGATTAAGCTCATTGACCGTGTGAGTGCCATCAACTGGAACAAACTTGAGGATGACAAGGACCTTGAGGTATGGGACAGGTTGACCGGCAATTTTTGGCTGCCGGAGAAAGTGCCCGTCTCCAATGATTTGCCCGTTTGGCGCACAATGAGCGAGGCCGAGCATACGTTGACCATGCGCGTGTTCACCGGTCTCACCTTGCTTGACACCATCCAGGGAACCGTTGGCGCGGTCAGCCTCATACCCGATGCGCTTACCCCGCATGAGGAAGCCGTCTATACGAACATCGCGTTCATGGAGTCAGTGCACGCCAAGAGCTATTCCTCGATTTTCTCCACCTTGTGTTCCACCCGACAGATCGACGAGGCGTTCTCTTGGAGTGAGGAGAACGAGTATCTGCAAAGGAAAGCGCGCATCGTGCTCGACTATTACGAGGGGGATAGTCCACTTAAGCGCAAAGTGGCCTCCACGCTGCTGGAATCGTTCCTGTTCTACTCAGGCTTCTATCTACCGATGTATTTCTCCGCGCATGCCAAACTCACCAACACCGCCGACGTGATCCGTCTTATTATCCGCGACGAAGCCGTGCATGGTTATTACATCGGATACAAATATCAAAGAGGGCTTGAGCGGGTCAGCGAGGACAAACGCGGCGAACTGCGCGACTACACCTACGACCTGCTCAACGAGTTGTATGACAACGAGGTGGAGTACACGCGCAGCCTCTACGAGCCTGTCGGATTGACGCAAGATGTCGAAAAGTTCCTGCGATACAACGGCAACAAGGCGTTGATGAATCTCGGATATCCAGCGCTTTTCCCACAAGAGATCTGCGACGTGAACCCGTCGATCCTTGCCGCGTTAAGTCCGAACGCCGATGAGAACCATGACTTCTTCTCCGGTTCGGGAAGCTCGTACGTAATGGGCAAATCAGTCGAGACCGACGACGATGACTGGGATTTCTGACTGTATCCCAGACAACCCCGAGGAAAGCAGCTATGGGAAACCGTCACGGGCGAGTTCGCGTCGGATCATCCACGCAGATATCTGCCCGTGACGCTGTCAGGACAGGCACGGACCGTTTCCGGTGTTCCCTCGCATACGATGCGACCGCCGGCCATGCCTCCGCCCGGACCCATGTCGATGAGATAATCCGCGTTCGCGATTACATCAAGATCATGTTCGATTACTACAACTGTCGCCCCAGAAGCCACCAACGAGTCGAACACGCGTAGTAATACCAGCACATCCAACGGGTGTAGCCCGATCGTCGGCTCGTCGAACACGAATACCGAACCGGACTGTCCGCGTCCCATTTCGCTGGCCAGCTTCAGCCGTTGCGCTTCGCCGCCTGATAACGCAGGAGTCGGCTCGCCAAGTGTCAGATACCCCAGGCCAAGCTCATGCAGTGTGGCCAGTTTCGATCGAACGGGGCGTAGGAAATCCAATAGAGGCATCATCTCGTCGACGCTTAGCAACATCAATTCCGGCAGTGAACGGGCGACGCTGTCCGCGCAAACCAATCGAATGTCATCGGCGGTCTGTGCATACCGTGTCCCATGGCAATCGGGACACGTGACGTCAACATCGGGCAGGAACTGCACGTCCAACGAAATGGTACCGGTTCCATCGCAAGTGGAGCAGCGCAACTTGCCCGTGTTGTATGAGAATGCGCCAGGTTTGAGATTCTTCTTATGGGCATCGGAAGTCTTCGCAAACGCACGACGCAGATCATCGTGAACACCGCAATATGTCGCCACGGTCGAACGGATGTTTGCTCCAATGGGCGTGGCATCGATCAGTTCCACTTTCGAAATGCCATCCGCGTCAATCAGACGAATCGAGCTCGGGGAAACGGTACCATCAGCGGCCGAGCGCAACGCAGGGACCAGTGTCTCCAATACCATCGTCGTCTTACCGGAACCCGACACGCCAGACACCACAGTGAGACGTCCTCGCGGAATGTCCACCAATAACGGATGCACCGTATGCACGGTATTCGTCTCCAAATGAATCCGACCCTTGGCGAACATCGCATCTAAGTCAATCTGCGGCCGTGCCCGCTCATGTATTTTGCCACCATCACGCAGAAAAGGCGCTATCTGAGAACCAGGTGCCGTCATAACATCCGCCACCGCACCCTGAGCGATCACATGACCGCCTTCGGCACCGGCCGTTGGACCCATCTCCACCAAATGATCCATCGCGGCAAGCACACGGGTATCATGATCGACCACAACCACCGAATTGCCGTCAGCCACCAAATCGCGCATCACGCCCAACAGTCCATCCACATTCGCCGGATGCAATCCGATAGACGGTTCATCCAGCACATACAGCACGCCTGTAGTGCGGTTACGCACCGAACGGGCCAACTGCACACGTTGGCGCTCGCCGGTGGACAGTGTCGCACCTGCGCGGTCAAGCGACAAATAGCATAATCCGAGTTCCACGAGCCGCTCGGCCGTATCCTCGAACGATTCGCAGATGGCTGTGGCCATCGCACGCATCTCCTGCGGCAATGACTTGGGTACTGAACGCACCCAACGTATCGTTTCGTCAAGTGTCATCGCCGTGGCTTGTGCCAGATCAAGACCGAGAATCTGCGGTTGACGAGCCTGCTGTGAAAGCCTCGTACCGGAACAATCCGGACATGGTTGCTCGCTGAGGAATCTCGACACGCGTTTGATACCCTTCTCATCCTTGGCTTTGGCGAGCGCGTTCTCCACGGTATACACGGCGTTGAAGTACGTGAAGTCAAGTTCGGCGAAATCATTGCCTTTCTTCGGTTTGTATAGAATATGCTTCTTGACGGCCGGGCCGTTGAACACGATGTCCCGCTCGGCGTCGGTCAGTTGGTTGAATGGAATGTTCGTGCGCACTCCCATCGCGCCGCACACCTGCTTCATCAGATCCCACATCAACGATCCCCATGGTAATACTGCGCCGGCGTCGATGCTTTTGGTCTCGTCTGGTACCAGGGAAGCGCGGTCGACGGTTCGCACGATGCCTGTTCCGGAGCAGGTCGGGCATGCGCCGGCGGAATTGAACGACAGCTGTTCGGCGGATGGTGGGTGCATGAGTTGATTGCAGGATGTGCATCGTATAGGCAACTCGGCCGCCACGTTCATTGTGGGACGGTTGCGTTCGCCACAATGCTCGCAGACATGTGAGGCGCAACGGGAGAACAACAGACGCAGACTGTTGAGCAGCTCCGTCATCGTGCCGAACGTGGATCGCACGCCGGGCACTGAAGGTCTTTGATGGAGGGCGAGAGCCGCGGGCACATGACGTATGTCGACTACCTGCGCTCGACTCGCTTGGGTGAGACGTCGCCTGGTATACGTCGACAAAGCCTCCAGATAACGTCGGGATCCTTCAGCGTATAGCACACCTAAAGCGAGAGAGCTCTTTCCGGACCCGGAGATACCGGCGATGCCGACTAATTTGTTCAACGGAATGTCGACGTCGACGTTCTTGAGATTATGCACGCAGGCACCGCGCACTTCGATGCGGGACGGCGGGAAAGCTCCAGATGATTGTTCCATACCCACTACAGTACCTGTGTGGCGGAAAACACGCGGGCAGGGGAACCTTGTTCGTCATGGTATTGCTGCAATTGTGGTATCTGATCCATATATTCGACCGCAACGGAGGGGATGCCATTGTTTTTCACGGCTACCGTCAGCGTACGTGAATCGGAAGGCGATGCGGTGGAATACGGGGAAATGGATTGGGAAAGGAAGGAATCATATACATCGTATATATCAATGGGAAGAAGTTCGCCGGGGAGCGGAACCAAAGTCTGTTCCCCGGCGCAGAGCGGCTAACAGGCGAATGCCCAGAACATCCGCATAAGGCGTTGATGGGCTCATCCGCCGTGTCAGCGTGTTGAACGATGTATCATGCCGCTCAACGTGATGATAAGGCGTTGGCGTCCTTGCCTTTCGTGGCGAGCGTCACGGCGATGATGGATGCGAGAGCGACGGCGTACAGTACGGTGATGATCGGAATCAGCGCGCTGTATCGGTGGGCCGATTCCGTCGTATGGGAGACGACGACGGACGCCAGCTGGTTGCCGGACAATCCGGCGAACGCCCACGCGCTCAAAGCCAGTCCGTGCACGGTGGACACTGACTTCATGCCAAAGTGCTGCTCAAGCAGCGCCGGCGGCGTTGAACACGGCATCGACGGTCAGGATGACGCTGATGCTTCCCGCGATGGCCTTGGCCAGACCGAATCCCGCGACGGCGATGCCGGTGGCGAGACCTTTGGCGAACCACAGCATTAGGTTCTTCACCGGCGTCAGATAGCCGACGCCCAATCCAATGCCCATGATTACGCCATAGAAGATGAGCACGCCGGGGGCATCCCGCCGCGATACTGGCTCCGGTACCGGCGAACCTGCAGGCAAAGCAGACCGTCGAGATCAAAGCCGATTTCTTGATGTCCTTTTCGACGAAGGGTCCAAGGAAGGCGGCCGACATGCCAAGGATGTTGATTGGCCATGTAATATTCGTTCCTCTCTGTTGTTTGTTCGCCCTGCGACGAACAAACAACAAGATAATGGTGAAGTATTCCGTGGCCTTGAGCGTGCCGGGAGGCGGCAGAAGTGGGTAAGCCGTTGATTTCATTGGATTTTCCAACAAATGAACATTGTGTATGTTCACCTTGGGGATAAGCATGAGGAAAATCTCATGTGAACCTTGACACAGTTTTCATGGCTCACAATTCGAATGCGCGTTTGATGAAGGCATTGACGGTGTTCCAATACAGTTCGGGATCCACGACGGATGCTTCCATATGGCGTGCGTCGGGAACCATGAGCTTTTCTCGATCGATGCTCGAGCACGCTTCGTAATTGATCTTGAGAAAACGTGAGCTCACGATGTCGTCCTGTTCGCCATGAATGAATAGCATCGGAATGACAGTATGTCTGAGCGACTGCAGACAGGTGGCTTCTGAAAAATCGTATCCTGCATAATGTTTGCAGAACAATCCCGCGGCATCCACGCATACCGCGGCAAGCGGTTTCGGCAGACGCGACGAATGCCGAAGGCTGTCGATGAACACCATGCGCGCAGACGTGTAGCCGCTATCGACAATCGCGGACACCACATTGCGCGGCAGACGCGGGTCTCCCGTCGTCATCATCACCGTTGCCGCGCCCATCGAACCGCCATACAGCAGGATACGGGCGTCGGCGTCACTCGACGCGATAAGGTCGATCCAATTCAGTAGATCATTGCGTTCAAGCCAGCCCATGCCGACGTACCGTCCCTCGCTCAAGTCTTGGGCACGCTGTGACGGAACCAATACGGTGAAGCCCATGCGGGCGTAACGATGTGCCCATTTCGCGGTTTCCTCCGGTACACCGGTATAACCATGCATGCAGATTGCGTACAGGTGTGGTTTTGGCGCAGTGCAATCCGGATCGAACAGCCATCCATGCAGTCGAAGTCCATCATCGCTGGTAATCGTCACAGGCTGTTTAGCTTGCGCGAACCATTCTCCTGCTTCCTGTGCCTCACCCTGCTGAAGTTTTTCGATACGCTCCGGCGCAATCAGCGATTGATGGAAAACGGAACGTTTCCATTGCGTATCGATGCAGAAATGGAACAGGTATTTCGCAGTCGTAGCCAACGATGCGATACAGGCAGCCGTCACGGCTCCCGTGGCGATGCAAATGTCGCGAACGATTGTGTCATTGTCATGCTTCATTGCTATCTCGTTTCCTTGCGATTGACGGATTGTTCACAATTACTATCGATTGTACGTGCGTACGGCGTTTTCGTGGGCTTTGACAGATTTTTTCATTTTTGATGTGAGACGTTTTTCGATAATGTCCGCCCTCGCCGTATACTGGTTAACTGTTGTCTTGGCGAGGGAAGCGTATGGCTTCCGTAATCGACTCGGCGTGTGATTGTAGGCTCCTTGTGGGTTGATTCACGGCTCGTTGATGCGTCGAAACAGAATGAACAAATAAAACATAAGGAGAAATAGCCCATGGCTACCACTATTACCCTCGAAGGCGCTGCCCGTACCGAGTTCGGCAAGGGCGCTGCCCGCCGCATGCGCGTCGCCAACCTTATTCCGGCCACCGTGTACGCAGGCGGCGAAGAGCCGGTCTTCGTGCAGCTGCCGATGAAGGAAACCACTCTGTCCCTGCGTCACACCAACGCTCTGTTCACCATCAAGTTCGGCGACGAGACCAAGATGGCCGTCGTCAAGGACGTTCAGCGCAACCCGGTGAAGCGCATCGTCGAGCACGTTGACTTCTACGAGGTCAAGGCCGGCGAGAAGATCGACGTCGAGGTGCCGGTGTTCGTCGAGGGCACCCCGAAGGGCGCTGCCGTCGCATTCGTCGACATTCAGGAGCTTAAGGTTCGCGCCGATGTCGCCAACCTGCCGGAGAAGATCGTGGTCAACGTTGACGGCCTGACCGACGGTTCCAAGGTCTTCGCCAAGGACGTCGTGCTGCCGGAAGGCGTTGTGCTCGACGTTGAGGATCCGGAAGAGTCCGTCGTCACCGTCGAGGTGCCGGAAGACGCTGCCGATGAGGCTGCTCCGGTCGAAGCCGCTCCGGCTGAAAACGCTGAGTGAGTTCAGTTAGCTTAAGGAAGTTAACTTTCATCTTACGGTTTTGAAAAACCGTAAGAGATGATGAAAAGCCCATGTGCTCAGACGCGCGTGGGCTTTTTCGTACCCGGCAACACCCGTTCTATGAGCTGGAAGGCATACGAAACTGACGGCGCATCCTGCATTTCTTACGCAATATTGGTACAACGGGTGGATACGGGCTATACGCGCCTATACGTTCAGTGAACCCGTATGGCACTGTCGGGTGCGAGGGGAACGTTTGCGTACTGCCGGAGACGGACTGCGTGACGATCCGTTTTCCCGGCAGCCATCCTGATGCCGCACATTAATGGACTATATCGAGAATCATCATTTGACGGTGGTAGGCTTCCCACGTGAGATCACACTGATCGACAATGGTCTGACGCAGGATTCCAGCAAATACGTGACGTGCATCAGCATTCCAATCGAATAACGACTAGTATGACTGACGGTGCACGGAAACAATGCACGAGAGACAAAGTGAGACGGTGCGGAAGAGAGAAACATTTGAATAAGCGTATTATTCGGCTTGATGTGGTGATGGTGGTCTTCCTTGGCGGATGCGTCGGCACGGGACTGCGGTATGCGAGCTCGTTCATTGCGGACGTGGGCAGCTTTCACGTCGGCACATTCGCAGCCAATATGGTGGCCTGCTTCGTATATGCGGCGCTTTCCGCATGGCTGGGATCTTCCAGTCTGTTGAAAGGCCGTGCAAAAGAATACGTGAATCGTGGATTCGGCATGGGCATGTGCGGAGGCCTTTCCACCATGTCCACGCTCGCATTGGAAGAATTCATGATGATTGACGATCACGCGATTCCCAGAGTCCTCACCTATTGCTGCGCAACGTTCATTGTCGGTTTTTCGCTCGCCTACGCCGGTGCCTTATGCGGTTCGTGGTCGGTGGAACGAAACAAAGACGAACATGCTGACAAGGAGGCGATTCGATGAGCGCAATGCTTGCGATCGGCGTATGCGCATGCGGTGGCGTCGGCGCGGCCGCACGCTATATCTGCGATTCGTATATCAAGGCATTGTGGCGCAAAACGTTCCCGCTTTCGACGTTTGCCATTAATGTTGTGGCCGGTCTGCTTGCCGGCTTGGTGGCGGGATTGTTCGCGGCGAACACCATAAGCCCCGACTGCCGCCTACTGCTCGCAACAGGATTTCTCGGCGGTTTCTCAACGTTCTCAACCATGATGAACGAGACGGTTACGCTCCTGCGCAATGGGAAAATCGCTTGTTTCATCGGTTATGCTCTGGCTTCGATCGTCATGCCCGTCATGGCCGTTGCATGCGGTTACTGGCTGGCCTGAGCCAACGTAAACGTGATTCCAAAATCACGTCCGAATGCAGAGACTGACTTAAGTCCGCGCGTAACATGCAACTACGCTCGGGGCTATCGAAATCACGTATACCGATGAAAAGAAGTTCACCAAAGAACAGACGCAGCAACTGTTCCGATCCGTCGGATGGGTGTCAGGCAAATATCCGGAACGTCTGTACAAGGCTCTGATGGGATCGTCCACCGTGTTCAGCGCATGGGACGGCGACCGCTTGGTAGGCTTGGTGCGCGTGCTCGATGACACTGAGATGGTGGCTTATATGCATTACGTGCTGGTCGATCCGGAATATCAGGGTCATGGCATCGCAGGCCACCTGGTGGGCATGGTCAAAGAGAGATATCGCGACTACCTTTATATTGAAGTCATGCCGGAAGAAAGCAAGAACGCCACCTTCTACCAGAAGCACGGCTTCTCAATCATGGAAGACGGCGCGGCCATGCAGATCTGCAATCCGGGAGAACGCCGCTGAAACAAGCATCGTGACGCCAACAATCTTATTGCCCCCGTCTAATGACGGGGGTATTGCTTTTTCGAGTATCCGCCAATACATCGGAGGGTTGGCTTGCATGCTTCACCCGAAAGGATCGCAGCATGACCGGAAGCGACGAACGGAACACGCAGAACGCGACGAGTGTTGGGAAGGCTGCGTTTCCAGCGCCTTCCGCCATGAAGTCTCCTCACCCCAATAGGCGACAGCGGCATGTTGTACTACGACGTCGAAACTACTCGCCCCATCATTCTCGCCCACATCCCGCTGTCAGAGACCTGAACGTCATAATGGTGTTTTGGGGAATGAGGCACAGTCATTTTTTGAACAATTCAGAATACGTTCCGAGTCTATAGAGCATCAATCAGGCGTGAGGGCGGCAACTTTTTCGCAGGATGTTTCTTCCTATCTCATATCGCGAACGCTTGTAATCGAAAGAGATTATGATGTGGGAAAGTTACTAACCAGAACCGGTGCCACAAGCACTGGGATACCAACAACCGCGGGCCGCTTTTGGGCGGCTGCAACAAGAAGAAGTAAAGAATGACTGAACAGAATCATCACGATCCGGCAGAGCTTGACAAGCTCACCGAGAAGTTCACCGTGCTCCCGAACGAAAACCCGGCATCCGACGCCAAACGTGCCGAACTCATCGACAAGCCGGCATTCGGTCAGGTCTTCTCCGACAACATGGCCCACATGACTTGGACCAAGGGCGAAGGCTGGGGAGACCGCCGCATCGAGCCGTATGCGCCGCTGAAGATGGATCCGGGCGCATCCGTTCTGCACTACGCTCAGGAATGCTTCGAAGGTCTGAAGGCCTACCGTCATGCCGATGGTTCCACCTGGCTGTTCCGTCCGGATGCGAACGCCGAGCGTTTCCAGAACTCTGC
The DNA here is from genome assembly GCA_959028125.1 of uncultured Bifidobacterium sp. Classification (GTDB taxonomy): domain Bacteria; phylum Actinomycetota; class Actinomycetes; order Actinomycetales; family Bifidobacteriaceae; genus Bifidobacterium. The sequence continues at coordinate 88,883 of CAUFQQ010000003.1, forward strand.
CAAGCGTCTGTACCTGCCGGAACTGCCGATCGACGATTTCATCGGTTCCGTGGCCGCCCTCGTCAAGCGTGACGTGAACTGGGTTCCGACCCGCCGCGAGTACACTCTGTACATGCGTCCGTTCATGTTCGCTTCCGAGCCGTTCCTCGGCGTGCGTGCTCCGCAGGAAGTGGACTACTGCGTGATCGCATCCCCGTCCGGCCCGTACTTCCCAGGCGGCGTGAAGCCGGTCAGCATCTGGGTTGAAGACAAGTGGTTCCGCACCGGCCCTGGCGGCACCGGCTTCGCCAAGTGCGGTGGCAACTACGCCGCATCCCTGCTGGGCGAATACACCGGCATCGACCACGGCTGCGAGCAGGTCTGCTTCGTCGACGCCGCTACCAAGACCTACCTCGAGGAGCTTGGCGGCATGAACATGATGGTCGTGCACAAGGACGGCCACGTGGAGACCCCGTCTCTGACCGGCAACATTCTGCCGGGCGTGACCCGTCGCTCCCTGATTCAGCTCATCCAGGACAACGGCCACGACGTGGTCGAAACCATGATCGCTCTGGACCAGTTGCTCGAAGACATCAAGTCCGGCGAAGTCACCGAGGTGTTCGCTTGCGGTACCGCAGCCATCATCACCCCGATCGGTCGTTTCAAGTCCGAGAAGTTCGACGTGACCGTTGCCGACGGCAACTCCGGCGAATTCACCGTGAACCTGCGCAACCAGCTGCTGGGCATCCAGCTTGGCGAGATCGAGGATCCGCACAACTGGATGTGGAAGGTCTGCTGATTTTTCGCGACTGACTTATAGTTCAAAGTCCGCCGAGGGGCGGGAAACATGGTGTTCGACACACTCAAGGCCGTTCGGCCAAGCCTACGGTCGAACACCATGTTTCCCGCCCCTCGGCTTATTGTGTACGATGGGAAGTCGCGAAATCCGAGAGTGAGGGAAGGAAAAAGGATGGGAAAGCATGTCGGTGGCGTTGGAGAGTAATGCCTTCTTTTGGGGGATTGAATATTTGGCGACGTTCTGCTGCGGCATGTGCGGCGGACTTGCCGCCGTGCGCAAAGGCTACGATATCTTCGCGATTCTCGTCACCACATGGCTCACCGCATTGGGCGGAGGAATCATCCGTGACGTGCTGCTGGGCATCGCGCCACCGGTAGGCGTGTCGGATAAAGGACTGGTGATCGTTGCTCTGCTGGCTTCGGTGGCCGTCGCGGTGTGCCATCCCGAAATCAACAAGCTCAAATGGTCCATGCTGTCGTTGGACGCTCTGGCATTGGGATTGTATGCGGTCAACGGTACCAGCAAAGCCATGATGCACCACACGTCAGGCATGACCGCGGTTTTTCTCGGCATGTTCACCGCGCTTGGAGGTGGCCTGATTCGAGACATGCTCATCAACGAAGTGCCGATGGTGATTCGTGACAAACATTGGTATGCGGTTCCATCTGCCGTGGGGTGCGTACTGACGGTGCTTGTCTGCAAAGGCGTGGACGCTGGAATCGTCAGTTTTCCAGCCGAAGTGGTGCTTGATCTGCTGATCGTCGCATTGATGGTCAGCATGCGATTGGTATCGGTGATTTTCGACATTCAGCTTCCGGGAGCGTTGGTGCGTCATAATACATATCTGCCAAGTGAAGCGAAATATTTGAAACGACCGGTCATTCATTCTGATAAGGATTCCGACAAACGCAAGTGTGACAAGCGTAGGTAGCGACAGTGAGATGGTAATTAAACGGAAGACATTTGCGTAACAAAAAATCCCGCAGGAAAAACCTGCGGGATTTTCGTTAGCTGTGAGCTTCTAAAACTCAGAGAGCGTTGATGGCCACGGCAAGACCGGACTTGCGGTTAGCAGCCTGGTTCTTGTGAATCACGCCAGCGCCAGCAGCCTTGTCGAGCTTCTGAGCTGCGACCTTGTAGGCGGCTTCTGCTGCGGACTTATCGCCGGCGGCGATAGCTTCACGGGTGGCGCGAACGGCAGTCTTCAGGCTGGACTTCACGGCCACGTTGCGCTTGTGGGCCTTCTCGTTGGTGAGAACGCGCTTCTTCTGCGACTTAATGTTTGCCACTATTTCTCCAAACGACGTTTTCTATAAGGACATACAAACGATGATGATAACATGGCGCGCGGATAAATTGCCAACGGGCTTAGGAGTGTCGCGACTCACCATGCCGATACTAGCAGTTAGAATCGTTTGCGTCGAATATTTCAAGAGGAGGATGGCGTGGGCCAGCAGCATAACCAGCCCGGTTTCACCGATCAGTCGTTGATTCGCAATTTCTGCATCATCGCGCATATCGATCACGGCAAGTCCACGGTGGCAGACCGTATTCTGCAGCTCAGCGGCATCGTGCCCGAACGTGAGATGCGTGATCGTTTCCTGGATCGTATGGATATTGAGCAGGAGCGTGGCATCACCATCAAATCGCAGGCTGTGCGCGTGCCGTGGACGTTCGACGGCACCGAATATACCCTCGGCATGATCGACACTCCAGGCCACGTCGATTTCACTTATGAGGTTTCCCGCGCTCTCGCCGCATGCGAAGGCGCAGTGCTGCTTGTCGACGCGACGCAGGGCATCGAAGCGCAGACCCTGTCGAACCTGTATATGGCCATCGACCATGATCTGGCCATTATTCCTGTACTGAACAAAATCGATCTTCCCAGCGCGGAACCAGACAAGCATGCCGAGGAAATCGCAGGCCTGATTGGTTGCGATCCTTCCGAAGTGCTGCGCGTGTCCGGTAAAACCGGTGAAGGCGTGACCGAACTGCTCGACCGCATTGTTGCCGACGTTCCTGCACCAACCGGCGATCCGGAAGCTCCCGCGCGTGCGCTGATCTTCGACTCCGTCTACGACTCCTACCGCGGCATCGTCACCTACATTCGTATGGTCGATGGCGAGTTGCGTTCCCGTGAGAAACTGCACATGATGGGTATTGGCATGACCCATGATCCGATTGAAATCGGCGTGATCAGCCCAGACATGATGCCTACGAAGGCGCTTGGTGCGGGTGAGGTCGGTTATGTTATCACCGGCGCGAAAGACGTCAGCCAGTCCAAGGTGGGCGACACCATCACTTCCGCGCTCAAGCCTGCGGCCGATCCGCTCGAAGGCTATCGTGACCCGCAGCCCATGGTCTACGCTGGCCTGTTCCCAATCGACAACGCGCAGTATCCGGAACTTCGTGAGGCGCTCGACAAGCTCAAGCTCAACGACGCGGCTTTGATCTACGAGCCGGAAACGTCCGTGGCGTTGGGCTTCGGTTTCCGCTGCGGCTTCCTTGGCCTGCTGCATATGGAAATCGTGACCGAACGACTGAGCCGCGAATTCGATCTCGACTTGATCTCCACCGCACCGAACGTGCCATACGAGGTCACTGCGGAAGACAATTCCGTGCATCGTGTGACCAATCCGAGCGAATTCCCCGACGGCAAGATCAAGCAGATCGTCGAACCGGTGGTTGCCGCCGACATCATCACTCCGAAGGAATTCATCGGCGCGGTTATGGACTTGTGCCAGGACCATCGTGGACAGATGGGCACTATGGAATATATTTCCGCCGACCGTGTGGAAATGCATTATCGCATTCCGTTGGCCGAAATCGTGTTCGACTTCTTCGACCAGTTGAAGAGCCGCACCAAGGGCTATGCGTCGCTCGACTACCATGAGGACGGCGAACAGTCCGCCGATCTGGTGAAGGTCGATATTCTCATCCAGGGTGAGAAGGTCGATGCGTTCAGCGCCATCGTGCACAAAGACAAGGCGTATTCCTACGGCGTGATGATGACGAAGAAGTTGCGTGAGCTCATTCCGCGCCAGCAGTTCGAAATTCCGATTCAGGCCGCCATCGGCTCCCGCATTATCGCACGTGAGAACATTCGCGCACTGCGCAAGGACGTGCTCGCCAAGTGTTATGGCGGCGATATTTCCCGTAAGCGCAAGCTGCTCGAAAAGCAGAAGGCCGGCAAGAAGCGTATGAAGATGCTCGGCCATGTCGAGGTGCCGCAGGAGGCGTTCATCGCCGCATTGTCGACCGGAGACGCAGGCAACGACCGCGACACCAAAGACAAGATTCGCGCCGCCCAGAAAACCGAAGGCTGATGTTCGAAGCCTACATTCATGTGCCGTTCTGTATACGGCGTTGTGGGTACTGTGATTTCAACACGTATACCGCTGTCGACATGGGAGCGGGCGCTTCGCGTGGCAATTACGCCAATATGGTGATTCGCGAGATGTCAATCGTCCATGATTGGCAGATCGCGCATGGCGTTAACGAACCGGAAGCGGCCACCGTCTTTTTCGGCGGTGGCACTCCCACGATTCTGAAAGCCTCGGATCTGGTCGCCATGTTGAATGCCGTGCGTGACACGTGGGGCATTGCCGACAATGCGGAAATCACCACCGAAGCGAATCCGGACACGGTGAACGCCGATTACGTGAAGGAACTCGCGGACGGCGGATTCAACCGCATCTCTTTCGGCATGCAGTCGGCTGTGCCAAGCGTGCTGAAAACATTGGATCGTACGCATACCCCGGCCAATGTGGCGGCGGGAATCGCAGCGGCAAATGCTGCCGGCATGCGTTCCAGCGTGGATTTGATTTACGGTGCTCCGGGGGAGAGTCTCGACGATTGGCGGGTTTCCGTACGTACGGCGATCGACTTGGGTGTTGACCATATTTCGGCATATGCGTTGACCGTCGCACCGAACACGAAAATGGGACGTCAGATTGCTGTTGGAACCTTGCCTACGCCTGATGATGACGATGAGGCGACCAAGTATGAGATTGCCGACGATCTGCTGAGCGCAGCCGGTCTTGAATGGTATGAGATCAGCAATTGGGCACGTCCTGGTTATGAATCGCAACATAATCTTGGCTATTGGCGTAATGTTGATTGGGCGGGGCTCGGTCCCGGCGCACACAGCCATTACGGCAATGTGATGGATGTTGAACAGTCCACGTCGGCTGAAACATCTGAAACGGTCAAATCGTCGGGCTTGCGCAGCTGGGATATTGCGCATCCTCGCATGTGGGGGCAGGCTATCAACGATGATAATGTGCCATGGTCGGGAAGCGAACGAATCTCCAACGAGGAGAACCTCGAAGAAATCATCATGCTTGGTCTGCGCATACGTGAGGGTCTGGATTTGAGTCGCCTTGGAAACATAGTTGATATGGCTCGCATCCAGCCCATGGAAGACGAAGGCCTTATCGTTATCCGTGACGGACGTGTGATTCCAACCCGAACCGGACGCTTGCTCAACGACACCGTCATCGAGCGTTTCTTCGACGCCTGCTCGTTGTAATGCCGATAATCCTCTGACGAATTGGTTTTATATGATCCATCTTGGTATGGGTGGATACAGTGTGCAGATTGAAACGGGCCTCGGATGCAGGTCGTTGCGTTCCAGGCCCGATGGCATAGAGCCTAGAACGAGGCTGTCACCGGATGTTCGTAATCAGCGCATCGTGAGTCCGCCATCGACATGCAACGTCTGACCGGTGACGAAACGAGCGTCCTCGCCAACCAGCATCGCCACACCGCCCGCAATATCATCAGCCGTGGCAAGCCTGCCCAAAGGCGTCTGCGCGATGATGCGCTCGCGGACGTCTTCGGTGGTGGCGCGGCTCGAATCCGTGCCCACGGTCAAACCGGCCGCGATGGCGTTCACCGTGACGCCCCACGCTCCGGCCTCCTGCGCCAGCGAGCGCGTGAATCCGATGAGTGCTCCTTTGGCTGCGATGTAGTCGTGGTAGGGGACGATCGGGCTGTCTACGAGGTTGCTGGAGATGTTGACGATGCGTCCCCATGATTGGCGTCGCATGTAGGGCAGCGCGGTCGTGCAGGTGTTGTAGGTGCCTTTGAGACATCCTTCGAGTTGGGTCGCGTAGTCGTTCCAGCTGGTGTTGCTGAAGGTGTTGCGGTTGCGTGGGTCGAACGAGTAGTGGCTGAGCGCGTTGTTGATGAGGATGTCGATGCCGCCGAAGGTGTTGGCTGTGGTTTGTGCGAGTTCGTTGACTTGGATTTCGTCGGTCACGTCGGCTTTGCATGTGATGACGCGTCCTTGTGCGTCCGCTTCGTTTTCGATGTGTTGCTTGGTGTGTTGGGCGCGTTCGTCGTTGCTTAGGTAGTCGATGGTCACGTTGGCGCCGAGTTGTGCGAGTCTGAGTGCGATTGCGGCGCCGATGCCTCGGCTTGCGCCGGTGATGATGGCGGTTTTGCCGGTGAGTGTCCGGTGTTCGGATTGCTGGTTCACGTAAGGTCCTTTGGGATTATTCGTAGTCGATGTCGAAGGTGTCGGCGTAACGGTCGGTGTTGCGTTCGATGTCGACGGCTCTGACGAGGTCGAGGATGTTGAATCCGCCGTCGTGGTGCCATCCGGATTTCGCGCGGTTCATTTCTCCGACGGGGCAGATGCGGTCGATGCCGTATTCGCCCACTTGTTGCGCGAGTGCGAACAGTCTGGATGAGCTTGTGGCGATCGCACAGGTTTGCAGCCACTCGCGGTAGGGTTTCAGTGTGGGCAGCGCGTGTTTGAGTTGGTCCACGGCGACGATGTTAATGGTGCGGTTGAGCGGTGTCCCCAACGAGGGGAGACTGCTGGTATTGGGGTAGTAGAGCACGGTCCAGTCGGTGCCTTGCGGCGATTCGATGACGAACGGTGCCTGTGGGTCGGCCTGTGCGGCGCTGTCTGGAGTCATGGACGTCATGAACAGCGCTTGCATCTCGGTTTGAGAGCGTGCCCTGCGGATGGCGAGGGATTCCGTGTCGGAAGGGGTTGATCGTGGATATTTGCGTTGTTGCGAGTCGAGCTCGCTGGCGAGCAGTTCCGCCGTCTGAGCGGGGGAGATGGCTCCGCCGCGTTCCACGAAGATGGTTTGCGGCGCCAGGCAGCTTTGCTGGTCGTAGGTGGCCACGTCCACGGCCATACGGTGCACGGTTTGCACGTGAGTGTCCGCGCGTAGCGCTTCACGTCCGATGAGTGAGAAGCCGATGCGTGCGCCATAGCTGAGGAACGGTTTGCCCGCGCTCACGCGTGGACGGATCGCCTCGGTGGTGTGCGACGAACCGTAGGCGATCACGGCGTTCGCTTCGCCGATCGCCACGTCTTCAAGCTCTACCGTGCCGCCGCGCCACGGCACTATGGCCAATACGTCGGCGAGATCCGGGTTGATCTGTGTCAGAGAACGAGCGAACAGTACGGGCATCAGCGGTTCGTCGAACGATGATTTGCCGATGATCGCGCTTTTCGTCAGCAGACTCATGGTCATGCTCCATACGGGAATGCCGGGAACATTGCTGGAAAACACGTGGAATGTCAAGTCCGGCCCGTACAGGCGCGTGTATCCGCCGGACTTGTTCGGTCGGTATTCGTCCAGCATGCGCGGGCTTGGCAGTTCGTCATCAAGAAAACGCAATAGTTCGCGTCTGCGGAACATGCGCATGTAACGTTTCAGTTCGATACGCGTCATCGTCGCGTCATAGCCGGTGATGGAGGGAATCAGAGACTCCGCTATCTGGCGACCCTCATAATCGGGATTCGTCCACAATTCCACCGCCTCGCCGATGATGTCGACGATGTGTTCGACGGAATATGCTGCCAATGTCTGCGATCGATTGCAACGCGTTGTCTCGCACAAATCTTGGACAGTCTCAGGCGTGAGTACCGGATAACGCAACGTGACCTCACCGCGGTCGGTGAGAACGCCGCGTGTTTCGAAATCCTCAAATACGAAGCCGCGCGGCGCATGGAAAATGTCGATGACGCTCATGCGTTTGCCGCCATCACCTCGTCGACGGCGATGGAGCAGCCGCGTGCCTCCGCACCCTTCGCACGACCGTTGAGCTCGTAACCGGAATCGGTGCGCACGCCAAGATCTTCGGTCAGAATCGCCAGACAGGAATTCCAATTCGCCAAATCGTAATGCGCGATCACCCCCTGCTCGCCATCGGCGACAGGCGTGAGCGTCGCCGGATCGAGGAACACGGAACGAACCCACGACGGCGTCGCCTTCAGATAATTCGACGAACCATCCGTATAGTACGACAGCAGATTCTGATCGTAAATCTGCGAACTCAACTCCGTCATACCGTACATGTTCACGCAATGCGTGCGTGCGACGCCAAACACCTCAAGGAACTTCGCATACAAATCATCGACGGTCATATCGGTTTTCGTACTCTTGAAACCACCGGTATCGAAAACACGCGAATCCTTCGCCAACGCATAGGTTTTGCCCCGCTCGGCAAGATAGTCAAGCAGATACAGATACGCGGACGAAGCGCCCATCAGCATCACCGGCTCGCCGTCTGCCACCGACTGATCAAGGAACTTTTCCACACCAGCGAAGTCCAAACCATCCTCATGGAAGAAGAAGCCGCTGCCCTCGCTGCCGCACTGCTCCACCGCACGCGTCAGATAACGGGCCAACGAACCATTATGATTCATCTCCCAGGCAGGGGAGAGCACCGCGATACGCATGCGCTCACGGTCAGGCATGATGAAATGACGGAACGGGCCGATCATCGACGCATCCCACACCTCAAGATCAGGATGATAGTTGCGTCCACGCTGACCCGGATGCGTAGTGCCGCTGGTCATGAACACTGCCTCGCAATCATCTTCAGGCACCGAAGTGAGCGTCAGCATCTTGAACCCATCCACCGGCATCGGCGGAATATCCATCCAATCCGACAACATCTGCGGAGTCACCCTACGAGACATGCAATACGCGCGATACTGCATGTTATGGGCAAACTGGAAAGCGAAAATCTTATGTGCGAGCGCGTCGAACGCCTCATCCGGAGCGACCTCGCAACCATACTTTTCGATGAACTCAAGCACGTTTGCCTTGACTTCCTGCGCGTCGGCACCCAACGACATTGATGTCATATGCGGTATTCCTTTCTATAAACGATACTGATATTCGAAAGCAAATCAGATCTGCGACGGAACTTCAGCTTCGCTGTTTCCTTTACGACGATTGATCAGATTCGGCAGGTCGATCAGCAGTGCCTTGAGAATCACCACACAGAACGCCCCGACCAGAATCGAATTGGAGAAGAACACGTGAGCGCCGCCCTCCAAGCCGCTCAACGCGCTCGGCAGCGCGATGCCCAACAGCAGGGACAATCCAATGACCGCCTGGGAACGGTCGTTCGACTCCACCTTGCGCAGCGTATTGAAGCCCGTGCTGATCAGGCTTGCCGCGGCCGGCAGGAAAATGCCGCCGATCACAGGGGAAGGAATCAACGACAATACCGCTCCGGCCTTCGGAATGAAACCAAGAACCACAAATACCACGCCGGCGATGATCACCGGCACACGGGTACGGGTCTTGCCCTCATCCGTGACCTTAAGCAACGCGACATTCTGCGGATACGCGGTAGTGGTGAAACCGCCGATCATCGAAGAAATCGCGGAACCGGCAGCCTCGCCGGCCAAACCATAACGAACCTGACGATCCTCAAGCTTGACGCCCTGGATCTCACTGGCCGCCTGATACACGCCAAGCGCCTCCATAATCGCAACCATATATGCGATGAAGAACGGCACAAACACCGCCGCATCAAAGTCAAAACCGCCATACGGCATAATCTGAGGAAGACCAAACCAAGGCTTCGACGCGACACCGGAAAAATCAGCCATGCCAAATACCATCGAAAGCGCAGTGCCGGCAACCAGAGCAATCAGATAGGAAAGCGCCCTGGCCATACCCTTGCCGAACTGGGAAAGCGCCACCACCAGCACGCAAGTCACGATAGACACGGCCAACGTCTTCGGATCGGCAAAACCATCATCGCCGGGAGCGCCACCAAGAAACTCGCTCAACGTGAAACTCGACAGCGAAACGCCAACCAGAAAAATAATCACGCCCGACACTATCGGCGCGAACAGAAAACGCATCTTCTCAATCACACGGGTCAGACACAGCACCAAGAAAATCAGCGAACTGACAAAAATCGACGTACCAGCGGCAGCCAACGAACCAGCAGTGCCCGCAGCGATCATCAACGCATCGAACGCGGCGGACGGACCCTGCACAATCGGCAAACGCACCAACCTCGTGGCCTGAATCAATGTGACCAAACCAGACACAATGAAAATGGCATTCACCATATTTGACGACAACGCCAACGGCAAGCCAATGGCACCAGCCACAAACACCGGATCAAGCCACACATTGGACACCAACACATGCTGCAAACCCAGCAGCACATTCTTCGGAGTCAACTTCTTCGAACCCGAACCAAGCTGCTCAGGCACCTGCGACGCATCAGACACGCCAAATCCCTTCTCTTTCCACGAAACACACGGCCAAACACCAGCCGTCAGCACAGAGAAGACGCGCACGCGCACCGTTCGTAACATCCCTACGCAGGCACTACCCTGTTCAGGTCATAAGGGTCCGGGCAAACGCCCATCTCAGCCACATCGGCTCCCCTGTACTCTTCGGACAACCACCAGCATAACGACACGCATCGATACCGGCAACCACCACAACCCAACACATATCCTCCACATTTTCCCAAGAAAAAACAGTCTTGACTTTTCCGAGTATTCGTTATATGGACACGCGAAACGTATTTGATACAGGGGCGCGGTATTCTAAACCACGCATTAAAGAACCGCAAGACTTTTCTTGCCCAAAAACATTGAAGGTGGTTTCGGTGACTTTCCACGCCCCGTTAGATCTCACGATCCATGATTCCCAAGGTATGTACGATCCCGGCGCCGAGCACGACGCCTGCGGCGTGGGTATGGTCACCACCCTCAACAAGCGCCCCGAACGCAAAATCGTCGACGACGCCATCGAAGTGCTCGTCAACCTCAACCACCGCGGAGCCGTAGGCGCCGAAGAAAACACCGGCGACGGCGCAGGCATCCTCATGAGCATGCCCGACGAATTCATGCGCGCCACCGCAGGCGTCGAACTGCCCGAAGAAGGCCACTACGCCGCCGGCATCGCATTCCTCGACCGCGACATCGCCACCTCCGGACAACAAGAACAAGCCATCGCCAAAATCGTGCGCGAAGAAGGCCTCGAAGTACTCGCATGGCGCGTCGTACCCACCAACCCGGACGGACTCGGACTGCAGGCGCTCGCCAGCATGCCCGCGTTCAAGACGCTGGTCGTGGCCGACCCCGAAGGCCAGCTCGCAGGCATCGAACTGGACCGCAAGACCTTCCGCATCCGCAAGCGCGTCGAACACGAGGTGGGCATCTACTTCGCGTCCCTGTCCGCACGCACCATCACCTACAAGGGCATGCTCACCACCATGCAGCTCAAGCCCTTCTTCCTGGATCTTTCCGACGAGCGCATGAAGGCGAAGATCGCCATCGTGCACTCCCGCTTCTCCACCAACACGTTCCCGAGCTGGCCGCTGGCCCAGCCGTTCCGCCAGCTGGCCCATAACGGCGAGATCAACACCATCCAGGGCAACCGCAACTGGCTGTCCGCACGTGAAGGCCGCCTAAGCTCCGAACTGCTCGGCGAATTCAAGCCGCTGCTGCCGATCGCTACCCCGGGCTACTCCGATTCCGGCACGTTCGACGAATGCCTCGAACTGCTGCACCTGTCCGGACGTTCCATGCCACATGCCATCTCCATGATGCTGCCGCCGGCATGGGAGAAGAACGACCAGCTTGACCCCGATGTCAGGGCGTTCTACGAATACAACAATACGCTGATCGAACCGTGGGACGGTCCGGCGCACATCATCTTCACTGACGGCACCCAGGTCGGCGCGCTGCTCGACCGCAACGGCTTCCGCCCCGGCCGCTGGCAGCTTACCGACGACGGCTACATCGTGCTCGCATCCGAAACCGGCGTGCTCCCGGAGAACGCCGAGGAACACATCGTGTCCAAGGGCCGCCTGGAACCGGGCAAGATGTTCCTCGTCGATACCAAGGAAGGCCGCATCATCCCGGACGAGGAGATCAAGAAGTCCCTCGCGTCCCAGCATCCGTACCGTCAGTGGGTCGAAGGCAACACCGTCGAGATGAGCCAGCTGCCCAAGCGCGAGCACGTCAACCACTCCGGCCAGTCCGTGCAACGCCGCCAGCGCGCCTTCGGCTACACCGAAGAGGATCTGAAGCTGCTGCTCGCCCCGATGGCCAACACCGGCAAGGAGCCGCTCGGATCCATGGGCAATGACGCGCCTATGGCCGCGCTTTCCTCCCGCAGCCGCATGCTGTTCGACTACTTCACCCAGAAGTTCGCGCAGGTCACCAATCCGCCGCTCGACTGGGAGCGTGAAAAGATCGTGACCTGCCTTGAATCCGCCATCGGTCCCGAGCCGAACCTGCTGGCCGATTCCGAACTGCATGCCAAGAAGATCCTCATTCCGTTGCCGGTGCTCAACTCCGACGAGATGGCGCAGCTCAAGCGCCTCGACCGCGCCAAGATCCTCGGCGGCTACTATAAGCCGTTCGTCGTCAAGGGTCTTTATCAGGTCGCTGGCGGCGGCAAGGCGCTGAAGGAACGTCTCGACGAGATCTTCCAGGAAGTCGACGAAGCCATCGAAAACGGATCCAACTTCCTCGTGCTCTCCGATCGCGACTCCAACTACACGTGGGGACCGATTCCGTCGCTGCTGCTCACCTCCGCGGTGCAGCACCATCTGCTGCGCAGACACACGCGCACCCAGATCTCCATGGTCGTCGAGGCCGGCGATGTGCGTGAAATCCACCATGTCGCTCTGCTGATCGCCTATGGCGCGGCGGCCGTCAACCCGTATCTGGCGTTCGAATCTGTCGAAGACCTGTCCCGCAAGGGCTATCTCAACGTCGATGCCGAAACCGCGGTGAAGAACCTGACCAACGCGTTGTCGACCGGCGTGCTCAAGATCATGGCGAAAATGGGCGTCTCCACCATCATGAGCTACCGTGGCGCACAGCTGTTCGAAGCCATCGGCCTGAACAAGGACGTCATCGACGAATACTTCACCGGCACCACCTCCCGCGTCGGAGGCGTCGGACTCGACGAACTGGCCGAAGAGGTCGCCATCCGCCATCGCGTGGCCTACCCGTCGCAGTGGACCGCCCGCCCGCACCGCAACCTGCGCACCGGCGGCGAATACAAGTGGCGTCGTACCGGCGAAGACCACCTCAACGACCCTGAAGCCATCTTCCTGCTGCAGCAGTCCACCCAGCGCGGTGACTACGACATGTTCAAGAAGTACTCGGCGCACATCAACGACACCTCCAACCGTTTGATGACGCTGCGCGGCCTGATGAAGTTCAAGTCCGGTCGCAAGCCGATCGACATCAGCGAGGTCGAACCGGCCAGCGAGATCGTCAAGCGTTTCTCCACCGGCGCCATGAGCTATGGCTCCATCTCCCAGGAGGCGCACGAGACCCTCGCGATCGCCATGAACACCATCGGCGCACGTTCCAACTCCGGTGAAGGCGGCGAATCCGAAGACCGCATCAATGATCCGCTGCGCTACAGCAAGATCAAGCAGATCGCATCGGCACGTTTCGGCGTGACCAGCGACTACTTGGTGCACGCCACCGACCTGCAGATCAAGCTCGCCCAAGGCGCCAAGCCTGGCGAAGGCGGACATCTTCCTGGCGCCAAGGTTCCGCCGTGGATCGCCAAGGTGCGTCACGCGACTCCGGGCGTCGAGCTCATCTCCCCGCCGCCGCACCATGACATCTACTCCATCGAGGATCTGAAGCAGCTGATCAACGACGCGAAGATGGCCAATCCGAAGGCCCGCGTGCACGTCAAGCTCGTTTCCGAGTTCGGTGTGGGCACCATCGCCGCAGGCGTTGCCAAGTGCCATGCCGACGTGGTGCTGATCTCCGGCTACGACGGCGGCACTGGCGCGGCTCCGCTCAACGCCATCAAGCACGCCGGCACCCCGTGGGAGATCGGCCTGTCCGAAACCCAGCAGACGCTCGTGCTCAACGGCCTGCGTTCCCGCATCACCGTGCAATGTGACGGCGAGCTCAAGACGGGCCGCGACGTGGTGATCGCAGCCCTGCTCGGCGCCGAGGAATTCGGTTTCGCCACCGCCGCGCTGATCGTCGAAGGCTGCGTCATGATGCGCGCCTGCCAGAAGAACACCTGCCCGCAGGGCATCGCAACCCAGGATCCCGAACTGCGCGCACGCTTCAAGGGCAAGCCGGAACATGTCATCAACTTCTTCATGTTCATCGCCGAGGAAGTACGCGAGCTGCTCGCCCAGCTCGGCTTCCGCACCTTGGAAGAGGCCGTCGGCCATGTCGAATGCCTCGACCAGAACGAAGCGATCAAGCGTTGGAAGTCTGACGGCATCGACCTGAGCAACGTGCTCATGCAGCCGGGACCGGTGCCGGGAACCATCCTGCACCAGACCATCGAGCAGAACCACGAGCTCGACAAGGCGCTCGACAACAAGCTCATCGAGCTCGCGCAGCCCGCCCTTGAGAAGAAGGAGCCGGTGCGCATCGAGATGCCGATCCGTAACGTGTACCGTACGCTCGGCACCATGGTCGGCTACGAGATCACCAAGCGTTACGGCGAGGAAGGCCTGCCTGACGACACCATCGACATGACGTTCCATGGTGCGGGCGGTCAGTCCATCGGCGCGTTCATTCCGCGTGGCGAGACCATCCGCGTGTACGGCGAAGTCAACGACTACGCGGGCAAGGGACTTTCCGGCGGACGCATGGTCGTGCGTCCGGAGGCGGGCATCACCTTCGATCCGCATGAGAACGTGATCGCGGGCAACGTCACCGGCTTCGGTGCCACTTCCGGCCAGATGTTCGTGGCAGGTCGTGCAGGCGAACGCTTCGGCGTGCGCAACGGCGGCGCTACCTTCGTGGTGGAGGGCGTCGGCGACCATGGTTGCGAATACATGACCGGCGGCACCGTCGTGATCCTCGGTCCCACGGGTCGCAACCTCGGCGCAGGCTTCTCCGGTGGCCACGTGTACGTGCTCGACCTTGACATGAAGCAGGTCAACCCGGCTGCCGCCGCCAACGGCGCGTTGCTGTTCGAACCGCTCGACAGTGAGTCGAACGAAATCGTGCACGGTCTGGTCAAGCAGCATGCCGAAGAAACAGGCTCCGCATTCGCGGCCGGACTGCTCGCCGACTGGGAGAACGCATCCAAGCGATTCACACACATCGTTCCGAAGCACTTCCTTGCCATGCAGAAGGCGATGAAGAACGCCGAAGAGAACAACATCGATTTCAATACGCCCGGCGTCTGGGAACAGGTGTACGAGCAGGTTATGGAAGGAGCGCGCTGACATGGGAGATCCACGTGGATTCCTGAAGGTCCGTACCCGTCGCGAACTGGCCGAACGCCCCGTCGAGGAGCGAATCAAGGATTGGTTCGACGTCCACGCCGAATCCGGCCTGCAGCCTTGGACCACCGAACAGGCGGCCCGATGCATGGACTGCGGCACGCCGTTCTGCATGAGCGGCTGCCCGCTGGGTAACATCATCCCAGAATTCAACGATCTGGTGCGCCAGGAGAAGTGGGAGGACGCGTACAACCGCCTGTCCGAAACGAACAACTTCCCCGAAGTCACAGGCCGCATCTGCCCCGCGTTGTGCGAGGCAGCCTGCGTGCTCGGCATTCACCAGCCGCCGACCATGATCAAGAACGACGAATGCACGATCATCGATCAGGCTTGGGAACTCGACTACGTCAAGCCATTGCCTCCGCAGCGCCTGACCGACCAGACCGTCGCCGTGGTCGGCTCCGGCCCGTCCGGTCTGGCATGCGCCCAGCAGCTTACCCGCGCAGGCCACACCGTGGTCGTATACGAGCGTGATGACGCCATCGGCGGCCTGATGCGCTACGGTATCCCGAACTTCAAACTCGACAAGCGACTCATCGACCGCCGCGTGGAACAGATGGAAGCCGAAGGCACCGTGTTCCGCACCGGCGTGGAGATCGGCAAAGACATCTCATGGGACGATCTGCGATCCCGCTACGATGCCGTGGTCGTCGCCATCGGCTCCACCGTGCCGCGCGACATGAAGATTCCGGGCCGTGAACTCAAGGGCATCCACTTTGCCATGGAATTCCTGCCCGACGCGACCCGCCGCGTCTACGGCGTCAAGCCAGTCAACGACATCACCGCTGAAGGCAAGCACGTCGTGATCATCGGTGGCGGCGACACCGGATCCGACTGCCTGGGCACGTCCATCCGCCAAGGCGCCAAGGACGTCACTGTGCTGCAGATCATGCCGCAGGAACCAAGCGAACGCCCGGCCAACCAGCCATGGCCGACCTTCGCGCGCCTGTACCAGAAGACCTCCTCCATGGAAGAAGGCTTCGAAACCCAGCGCGCCGAGTACGTGTACAGCACGGATTCTGTGAACTTCGTCGGTACCGAAGAGGAACAGGCCAAGGTGAAGGTGGAGCACTCCACCGCTACTGAAGGCTTCGTGGCCGATGAGAACGGACATGTGACCGGTCTCAAGGTAGTGAACGTTGCACCCGGCGAAAACGGACCGTTCACCCGTCAGCCCGGCACCGAACGCGTGATTCCGGCTGATTTGGTGCTCATCTCCGTCGGCTTCCTGCACCCGGACACCACCACGCTCGTGGACCAGCTGCCCGTCGACCTTGACGGACGAGGCAATGTGGCGCGCAACGACAAGTTCGCTACCAGCCAGGACGGCGTGTTCGCCTGTGGTGACGCCGGACGCGGTCAGAGCCTCGTGGTGTGGGCCATCTCCGAAGGCCGTTCCTGCGCGGCCGCCGTGGACGAATACCTCACCGGCGCCACCGAACTGCCGGCACCCATCGTCGCATCCAAAAGGCCGATGATGCTGCCGCGCTGAACATAAGCAGTTAACGTAACAGAAAAATCGTCCGATTCTCCGCCAAAACGGAATCGGACGATTTTTCATATCCCCACTTCCCGGAACCTCGAACAATACAGACGTGGCATAAACGTCCGAATGACGTGCCGTTCGGCGAAAAACCGGCAGTCATGCAGTAAAGTGAACTGCAGCACATCGCAACAAAGGAGTGACCCAATGCCAAATCGTGCAGAACGTCGAGCGCAGGCAAAGAACAACCGCAGGGGAGTGCCGCAGCAGTACGACCAAACCCATGGCCGCGCACGTTCCGGAATGCTGGACGAATACCAGCTGCAGGAAAAGTCCCGCCGACTGCAAGACGGTACCGATGGACCTTGGAAGCCGACCGGCGGCACCATCGAAGAAACCGAAAGCCTGCTGACCACCAGCCCGAACTACACGAACCCGAAGATGTTCAAGGCACCGCATTCCGCACGCCAATGGTTCCGCGTGATCAGCTGGCTGCTCATCGCACTGTCCGCAATCGCATTCCTGGTGATCATGTGGCTGCCGTCACATCCCATGTGGTTGGTCGCCACGGTCTCCATCGTCTTCGCTGTCGGTGTGCTTAGCCTGTTCTTCACGGCGGGTAACCCGAAGCATAATCCGAACCTCGATCAGAATGGTACGGCCGTCTGATGGTAAGGCGATGAACGCAGAGCGGGGCTGCATCCGATGGAAGGATGCAGCCCCGCTTTCGCATGCGAGTCACGAATGACGGCACTATTCGTTCCTGGTTTATTGATCTCCTTGCCTGCATTTTTAGGAAAGATGCAAAACTTTGTGACACGAATGAAACAATCAGGCGTTTCATTGAAAAATTGCCTTACAGTAGTGATGGAACAACTGCCTGACTCGAAGAGGAGAGCACAGATATGAAGGTTGACATCCTTTCCCGTGAATATCCGCCCAAGGTGTATGGCGGCGCAGGCGTGCACGCGGAGGAGCTTTCCAAAGTTCTGGCGGAACGCGTGGATGTGACGGTCCGTGCGTTTGACGGACCACGTGCCGAGAATGAGATTCCCGAAATCCCGGGTGACAATCCGAAAGGTTCGCTCAAGGTCGTCGGATACGACGTTCCCAAGGAACTCCAGGAAGCAAACGGCGCGCTGAAGACGTTCGGCGTCGATCTGCAGATCGCCGACGATGTGGACGCCGACATTATCCACGCGCACACGTGGTATGCATGCTTGGCCGGATACCTTGCCAAGATGCTGCACGGAACGCCGCTGGTCATCACCGCGCATTCCCTCGAACCGTTCCGCCCATGGAAGCGTGAACAGCTGGGTGGCGGCTACGATTTGAGCTCGTGGGCCGAGCGTGACGCATACGAGCATGCCGACCGCGTGATCGCCGTGTCCGCAGGAATGCGCGAAGACATCCTGAGCGCCTATCCGAATCTTGACCCCGACAAGGTGGTCGTGGTGCACAACGGTATCACCATGAGCCAGTTCGAAACCCCATCCGACGACGATCCGGGCTGGAAGGTGTTCGAACGCTACAATATCGACCGCAACAAGCCCACGCTGCTGTTCGTCGGACGTATCACCCGGCAGAAGGGCCTGCCATACCTGCTTCAGGCGTTGCATTTCGTCGATCCGGGCATCCAGATCGTGCTATGCGCGGGCGCGCCCGACACTCCGGAGATCATGAACGAGGTCAAAACCGCGTTCGCCAAGCTTGACGAGGAGCGCGGCAACATCATCTGGATTGAGGAGATGCTGCCGAAGCCGGAGCTCAACGCGCTTGAGCACGGTTGCGACGCGTTCATCTGCCCATCCATCTACGAGCCACTCGGTATCGTGAACTTGGAGGCCATGGCGTGTGGCCTTCCGGTGGTGGCCTCCGCGACCGGCGGCATTCCCGAAGTCGTCGTCGATGGCGAAACCGGATATCTCGTGCCTGTCGACCAGCTGCACGACGGCACCGGCACTCCGACCAATCCAGACAAGTTCGTGCATGACATGGCCGACGCTATCAACCGCATCATGGCCGATCCTGAAAAGGCGAAGCAGATGGGACAGGCCGGTTACGAGCGTGCGCGCGACCACTTCAGCTGGGAGTCGATCGCCGACAAGACCGTCAAGGTCTATGAAGACGTGCTTGCCGAGCAGGGCAAAACCGCCGAATAACCAGTTCACCACGTAGACGATGCGTGGAACGCCTTCCGCTGAAAGCATTATGCTGGCGGAAGGCGTTTCCATATCTACAAGCCGAACAACGATAGGGGAGGAAGAATGCCGGAGCAGAACATCGCACTGGAACTCGCTGACGTGGAATTTCGTCGCCGTGGACGCGTGATTCTCACCAAGGTCAATCTGAAAATCAACAAGGGCGAGAAATGGGTGCTGTTCGGACCCAACGGCATCGGCAAATCCAGCTTGGTTCAAATGATGAGCACCAGAGGATTCCCGTCGGAAGGCACCGTCGACATTCTCGGCAATCGCTTGGGCAAGGTCGATGTGTTCTCCTATCGCAACCGTATCGGTTTGAGCTCCGCGGAACTGAGTCGCGCGTTCCCTCCCCAAGAAGATCCGCTCGACGCCATCGTGACCGCATTGACCGCGACCACCGGCCGTTGGCGCGACACCTACACCGACGAAGACTATGCCAAGGCGCGTTCCCTGATGCGTGAATTCGGTATCGAATATCTCGAAGGTAAAATGATGTTCAAACTTTCGGAAGGCGAGCGTACGCGCGTGCTGATCTGCCGTGCGTTGATGGCTGATCCGGATCTGCTGATTTTGGACGAGCCGACTACCGGTCTTGATTTGGGCGGTCGTGAGATTGCGCTTCGTGCGTTGGGCCGTGTCGGCGCCGAGCAGTCGGATCGTGCCGTGGTGCTGGTGACGCATCGTCTTGAGGAGATTCCGCAGGGATTCGACCATGTGGCGATCATGGGCAGGATCACCGGCAGCGAGGCCGACGCCTACGCCGACAATGTCGCAGGCAACGATCCGGCTCCGGGCACCATCGTGTACTCGGGTGATCTGGAACACGGTTTCACTTCGGAACGGTTGAGCGAAGTGTTCGGTTTGGAGCTTGAGGTGACGCATGCGAATGGACGTTGGAGCGCGTACGCGCGGTAACGGGTGCTGTGTGCGCCGGAATATGCTGTAGCATGAATAGCGTCGGACAGGAGTCATTCGGTTCCGTGCTGTCGTGATGGTGGAATCCGTGTGGGTATGAAGGAGTGATTGATGCGTCGAGGACCGTTGACGGCGGGTGAGAAGGTACAGTTCACGGATCGCAGATCCAATAAGATCACCGACCAATTGGTGCCGGGCGGTGTGACGCAGACCTCGCACGGCATCATTCTGCATGACGATGTGATCGGGCAGTCGGAAGGGTCCGTGGTGGTGACGGTGAGCGCCAAACGTGAGGCGCAGATCAATCAGGATCATCCGGAACGCGACGCCAACAAGCCTTGGAAGGGAACGCGCGCCATTGGCGGATGGCAGTTCGCGGTGATGCGCCCTCGGTTGGCCGATTATGTGCTGTCGATGCCTCGTGGCGCGCAGATCATGTATCCGAAGGACATTGCCCAAGTGATTCAGCTTGGCGACATTCGTTCCGGCATGAACGTGTTGGAATCCGGTGCCGGATCCGGCGCCATGAGCGTCAACCTGCTGGACGCGGTGGGGGAGCGTGGAAGACTGACCACCATCGAGATGCGTTCGGAATTCGCCCGCGTGGCCGAAGCGAATGCCACGGTCTATTTCGGTGGGCGCCCCGCATGGTGGGATCTGAAAATCGGTGATTTCGATTCGGTCGCCGCCACATTGCCGGAGCATTCCTTCGACCGCATCATGCTTGACATGCTTGACCCCTGGAACCGTCTTGAGCAGGCATACCGAGTGATTGCGCCCGGCGGTGTGCTCGTGGCGTATGTGACCACTACTACGCAGCTAAGCCGTATGGCGGAGGCGTTGAGGGAGGCTGGCTGCTGGACGGAACCGGATATCCAGGAGACTCTGGAACGCGACTGGAAGGTTCAGGGATTGGCGATACGTCCCGACCATCAGATGATCGGACACACCGGCTTCCTTATGGTTTCGCGGGCTATGGCGCCGGGATTTCAGGCGTTGCGCAAGCGTGACCGTGCCACGAAAGACACGACCACCGATATTGATTCGCTGAGCGCCGAAGAACGTGCCGAACAGCTCGAAGATCTTGAGTTGCGGGATATTTCCGATCGCAAGTTGCGTAAGGTGCTGCGTGATCTCGACGCGCAGGTCGAGGCTATCGGCGATTGATACGGTGTTTCTTGCCGTTGTTCTGAGACAATAGTCATAGCGCGTTGCGTTGGTACATACGCTGGATCGTTAAGGATTGGAGCATTCGTCCATGGGAACGAGCCTCAAGAAGGTTGCGAAAAAAGCCCAGGATTACAAGTATGTGTTGCTGGTGATGCGTCACGCCAAAACCGAGCCGTTTGGTGACGGTGGCGACGCCGGGCGTGAGCTGACCGACAAGGGGCGTAAGCAGGCGAAAGCCGTCGCCAAAGGCCTGGCCGCGCACAAGATGGTGCCGACGCGCATTGCGTGCTCCAGCGCCACCAGGGCTAGGCAGACCTGCGATCGCATGCTTAAGGTGTTCGGCGACGACCCGAAGGTCGACTATCGTCAGAGTCTGTACGAAGGTGGGGTGCAGTCGGTATTTGACGAGCTTGCCCAGACCAAGGAGAAGCATCGCGAGCTGTTGGTGCTCGGCCATGAGCCCACTGTGTCGATCGCATGCCAATGGCTGGCGAGCTCCGAATCGGATGCAATGCTGCTCGACATGCTGAATCTGGGCATGTCGCCGGCATCGCTCGCCGTGTTCGGATCAAATGAGCCATTCAACCAATGGCAGCTGCACAGTGGCGAACTCATCGCATTGCTGACGGCCAAGGATTTTGAATGATTCCTTCGCCTCTCGACATGATGCTGAGAGGCGTGAAATGTTGCCATGCCAACTGATATAAATCGTGCTAATAACGACACTTAAATTTTCTTGATGAGTTATAGCTGGCGATTTCGTGGTAGCTTGAGCGGGTTGCATTGTTCATATCAGATGGAGGATTCATGTCCGTTCTCACTTCCGTCTCCGGTTTCCCTCGCATCGGCCAGAACCGCGAGCTGAAGAAGATTATCGAAGCTTATTGGAAGGGCGTCGCAACGCTCGACGACGTGCGCGCTACCGCCAAGGAGCTGCGCGCCAAGCATTGGAAGCTGCAGCAGGAAGCCGGAATCGATTTGATTCCGAGCAACGACTTCAGCTATTACGACCAAATGCTCGACACTGCCATCCTGCTGAACGTCATTCCGCAGCGCTACCAGCGCCTCGCCTTCGACAATCCCGAAGAGACGCTGTTCGCCATGGGCCGCGGCTACCAAGGAGACAAGGGCGACGTCACCGCGCTGCCGATGAAGAAGTGGTTCACCACCAACTACCACTATCTGGTGCCGGAAGTCGACGAAGCCACCGACATCAAGCTCAACAGCACCAAGCCGTTCGACGAATTCAACGAGGCGAAGGCGCTCGGCATCACCACCAAGCCGGTGCTCATCGGCCCGTACACCTTCCTCAAGCTCGCCCGCAATCCGCAGGCCGAAGAACTCGAATACGACAAGGGCCTGGTCAACGCGATCGCCGCCGTCTACGCCGAGGTCGTGGCCAAGTTCGCCGAGCTGGGCGCCGAATGGATCCAGATCGACGAACCGTACCTCGTGCTCGACAAGGAGCCGGGCGACGTCGAACTGTTCAAGAGCCTGTACACCAAGATCCTGCCCGCACGCGACGGCAAGATCAAGGTGCTGCTCAACACCTACTTCGGCCACATCGCCGACGTGTATGAGACCGTCAACCTGCTCGCCTTCGACGGCATCGGACTCGACCTCAACGAAGGCAAGGACGAGAATCTCGCCGCCGTTGAAAAGTTCGGCGTCGCAGAGAGCACCACCATCTTCGCCGGTGTGGTCAACGGCCGCAACATCTGGCGTAACGATTACGCCGTCAGCCTTGGACTCGTCGACGCGCTGAAGAAGGTCACCGACAACGTGGCCGTCTCCACCGCAAGCTCCCTGCTGCATGTGCCGTTCAGCACCGAAGGTGAAGACGGTCTCGCCGATGATGTGCGCAAGCATTTCGCCTTCGCCGTTGAAAAGCTCGGCGAACTGCACGACCTCGCGGTTCTCGCCGACGCCAGCGAGGAAGACAAGAAGGCATCCGGGGCATTGGCAGCCAACCAGGCGCTCTTCGACGGTACCCGCGTCGCCGCCGACAAGAACGTGGCGGAACGTCTCGCAGCCCTGACCGACTCGGACTTCGTGCGCCAGCCGGCACGTGCCGAACGTCAGAAGGCACAGCGGGAGGCGTTGAACCTGCCGTTGCTGCCGACCACCACCATCGGATCCTTCCCGCAAACCAAGGAAGTGCGCGCCGAACGCGCCAGACTGCGCAAGGGCGAAATCACCAAGACTGAATACGACGAATACATGAAGGCGCAGATCGACGCCTGCATCAAGCATCAGGAGCAGATCGGCCTTGACGTGCTCGTGCACGGCGAATTCGAGCGTAACGATATGGTCGAATACTTCGGCCAGAACCTCAACGGTTTCCTGTTCACCAAGAACGCTTGGGTGCAGTCCTACGGCACCCGTTGTGTGAAGCCTCCGATCGTATGGGGCGACGTGTCCCGCGCCAACCCGATCACCGTGGAATGGAGCGCCTACGCACAGTCCCGTACCAGCCATGTGATGAAGGGCATGCTCACCGGCCCGGTCACTATTCTCAACTGGTCCTGGCCACGCGAGGACATCACCCACGAGCAGCAGACCCAGCAGCTGGCCCTCGCCATCCGCGACGAAGTGCTCGACCTCGAAGCCGCAGGCATCAAGGTCATCCAGATCGACGAGGCCGCCCTGCGTGAAAAGCTGCCGCTCAGGAAGACCGACTGGCACAAGAAGTACCTCGACTGGGCAATTCCGGCATTCCGACTGGTGCACTCCGCGGTCAAGCCGACCACGCAGATCCACACCCACATGTGCTACTCGGAGTTCAACGACATCATCACCGACATCGACGCCATGGACGCCGACGTGATCTCCTTCGAAGCCTCCCGCGGCGATCTCGTGGTGCTCGACGCCATTCACGACGCCAACTTCGAAACCGAAGCTGGCCCGGGCGTCTACGATATCCACTCGCCGCGCATCCCGTCCGAAGCCGAAATCGAGGAACGCATCTACGAAATCCTCAAGAAGATGGACGTTGAAAAGGTGTGGATCAACCCCGACTGCGGTTTGAAGACCCGCGGCAACGCCGAAACCTGGCCAAGCCTCGAAAACCTCGTGGCCGCAGCCCAGGCTGTGCGTGCCAAGCTGACCAAATAAGGCGAAACGTTAGGAACAAGACGACAGCCATGCATTCGCCAATGTTCTCGCTCGAGGTGTTCCCTCCGAAGCGAACCTCCCCTGTAGGCACCATCTACGACACGTTGGATGGCCTGCAGGGGTTGGACCCCGATTTCATTTCCGTCACCTACGGCACCGGCAAATCATCCGACCGTACATTGACCGCGCGCATCGCCCACACGGTAAGCGAATACGGCATCCCCAGCGTGGCCCATCTGACCGCG
The DNA here is from genome assembly GCA_959028125.1 of uncultured Bifidobacterium sp. Lineage (GTDB taxonomy): Bacteria > Actinomycetota > Actinomycetes > Actinomycetales > Bifidobacteriaceae > Bifidobacterium. The sequence goes on from CAUFQQ010000003.1 coordinate 113,318, forward strand.
CAGTATCTGAACAAGGATGACGTCGACCAGGCACTCGACATGTTCGAACAGGCCAAGGTCTCCGGCGTGCTCGCCTTGCGTGGCGACCGCATCGACGGTGCCGAACCGGCAGGAGTATTCGAACATGCCAGCGATCTGGCCGTATACATCCGCCAGCAACGTCCGGACATGAAAATCTACGGCGCCTGCTACCCGGAAAAGCACCCACAGTCGGCAACGCTGGAAGAGGACATCGACAATCTCAAAAAGAAAGTCGATGCCGGCGTGACGCATCTGATTTCACAACTGTTCTACGACAACGAGGACTTCCTGAGATTCCTCGACAAAGCGAGGGCTGCGGGAATCGACGTGCCGATCGAAGCGGGCATCATGCCGGTCATGAACGCGAAATCGGTGCTGAACATGTCGAACAAATGCCAGTCGAAAGTTCCTGAAAAACTCGGCATCATGCTCGATAAATGGGGAGGTGACAAGGCTCTGCTCAAAGAAGCGGGCATCGCCTACGCATCCGAGCAGATCTGCGAACTGGTGGCGCGGGGCGTCGACGGCGTGCACCTGTACACGATGAACCATCCATGTGTCAGCCGACGCATTTGGTCCAACGTCAAACCATTCTTCGTCTGATTTCAGGCGATGCAACAAACATCAAGGGTGGTTGCGGGTATTTCGCAACCGCCCTTGGTTTTATCAGCGGTTACTATAGAAACCATGACTTCCATGCAACACAAGTTCGGGGCGCTTGATCTGATTCGAGCAGGGCTGCAAGATCTCGACAGGGCTCGCACGTTGTTCGACGAGCTGCACAATGACGGCATCGATGACGACAGGATGCGGCTGCTACTAGCCACGCTGGAAAAAGCGTGCGATCCCGACATCGCACTCAGCAACCTGGTGGACATCATCAAAGTGATGCAAAGTCAAGGCAAGGATTTCACCAACATCATCGCCGATGAAAACTCTTTCGTGCGACTGATCACCGTGCTCGGCGTATCCGATGAAATGGGCAAGCTCATGCGATTCCGCCCGGAACTCGTGGAAGCCGCAGCCAACGATGCCTGTGAAAGCCATCTCTACAATCACGAACAGCGCAAAGCGCATGTGCTCAAATCGGTAGGTGCTGATCCCAATGACCATGCCATGCCGACCGCAAGCCTGCCACTTGCCGAAGCTGCGACGGCGCTACGTAAAACCTATCGCAAACAACTCGCCGCAATCATGGCGCAAGATGCCACGGCGAACGATCCCATCGAAATCCAACCGCGCATCAGCACCGAACTTTCCGACCTTGCGGACGCGGCGCTTGAAGGCGCGCTCGCCATCGCGCGCCATGAAGTGGACGGCAGCGAACATGTGCGTTTCGCCATCATCGGCATGGGCAAACTGGGCGCACAGGAGCTCAACTATGTATCCGACGTGGACCTGATCTACGTGGTGGAACCCGCCGACATGGACACCAACGGCATGGCACTCAGCCGAATCGGCACCAAAATGGCCACCACGCTGCAACGTGTATGCCAATCCGTCATCATGGGCGTCGCAGAACCGACACTCTGGCAGATCGACGGTGGACTACGCCCCGAAGGCAAGGACGGTCCGCTGGTACGCAGACTCGAATCCCACGAAGCCTATTACGAGCAATGGGCGGAAAACTGGGAATTCCAGGCCCTGCTCAAAGCCCGCCCGGTAGCCGGCGACACCGACCTCGGACAAGCGTATATGGATATGACCCGACCGTTCGTTTGGACAGCTTCCAAGCGAGACAACTTCGTCTATGACTGCCAGCAGATGCGCAAACGTGTCGAAGACCTTATTCCCAACCCGCTGAAAGACCGCGAAATCAAACTCGGCAGGGGAGGCTTGCGCGACGTCGAATTCACCGTGCAGATGCTCCAACTCGTGCACGGCCGCTCCGACGAAGCATTGCGTACCAGCTCCACACTCGAATCCCTGCAGGCCTTGGCCGAAGGCGGGTACGTCTCACGCAAACAAGCCAAGAAACTTTCATGGGACTACCGATTCGAACGTGTGATGGAACACCGCCAGCAAATGTGGGCGCTCAAACGCACCCACCTGTTCCCAGACCTCGGCAAAGCCAACGCTGGCGGTCTTGAACGCAAACGAGACATCACCATCGACGAGCTGAACCAAAATCCCGAACTACGTCGACTCGCGCGCGCATTTCACATGCATCCCGAAGAACTCGTCAACAAATACGATGAGACACGTCGTGAGGTGCGTCACCTGCACATGGACATCTATTACCGGCCCATGCTGCCCATCAACGCGGGACTCGACGACGAACAGGTGGAACTCTCCACGAAAGCCACGCAGGAACGATTCGAATCCATCGGATTCGCCGATGCCGACGCGGCCATGCGGCACGTCACCGCGCTCACCGCAGGCATCTCCCGTGCGGCAAAAATCAACCGCATCCTGCTCCCCGCAGTACTGCAATGGCTCGGCGAAGGGCAGAATCCCGACATGGGACTGCTTAACTGGCGCAAACTTGAAGAAAACTTCGGCTCCGAAAGCGGATACCTCGGATTCCTACGCGATTCACCATCCGCGGCACAACGCCTATGCCACGTACTATCCAACTCACGATTCCTCGGCGACGCACTCAACAAATCCGTCGAATCAGTCACATGGCTCGGCAACGACGACTCTTTGCAACCACGTTCGCGAGAAAGCCTCGACATTCAAACCAAGGCGACGCTTGAACGCAATGCCGGCAACATCAACGATTTCGCCAACTCCATCCGAGCCATGCGCAGACACGAAATCGAACGCATCGGTCTCGCTTGGATGAGTGGCGTGATCGACGATGAAGCATCGCTCGCCGGCATGACCGACGTATACGACGCGGCCATCGAAGCATCGCTGCAGTGGGCCATCCAGCATCGCATCAACGACATACAGATCGACGAAGCTCCGGCGGCGATCGCCATCATCGGCATGGGACGGTACGGCGGTAGGGAAGTGAACTTCAGCTCTGATGCTGACGTGATCATCATCTACAGGCCGGCCGAAGGTGCCGATGACGACCAAGCCAACCTTTTCGCACGAAAAGTGCAGGAAGACCTACGTGCGATCCTGCAAGGTCCAACCACATTCGAACCAAAAATCGAACTTGACATGGATCTTAGGCCTGAAGGCAAAAACGGACCGCTCGTACGTTCCTACGCATCCTGCGAGGAATACTATCGATCCTGGGCAAGCACATGGGAGCATCAGGCGCTGTTACGCGCACGATATGCGGCAGGCGACGCGTCTCTTGCCGAGGATTTCCTCATGAACATCGCCGACCCGTTGCGTTATCCGAAAATCGATCTTACGGAAACGCAGATCGCCGAAATCCGCAAACTCAAGGCACGTATGGAAGCTGAACGTCTGCCGCGCGGAGTACGTAGGGATCGCCATCTGAAGCTCGGCAAGGGCGGACTGTCTGACGTTGAGTGGACGATCCAGTTGCTGCAATTGCAGCATGCGGGAGACAATGCCAACTTGCGTGTCAACGGTACGTTGCAGGCATTGAACGAGTTGGAACATCGCAAGCTGATTTCCGCTGGCGATGCTGTGGTGTTGCGTAAGGCATGGCGTATGTGCACGGCCGCGCGCAACGGCAGTTATCTGTGGAGCGGACGCGTCAATCAGGCTGATATTTTGCCGGACGATTCATATTCGCTGGGAGGCATCGCCGTGTATCTCGGTTACGATGCGAATCGCGGCCAACATTTCGAAAACGACCTGCTCGCCGTGATACGCAAAGCCCGTGACGTAACGGAACGCCTGTTCTACGGTCGTTCGTGAGTCGTGCCATTTGAACGGCTAGGAGCATGGTGTGGCCGTCGGACCGAAGTTATACGGCTCTGACGGTTATGCTGATTCAGGGTTTCGTGCATGGAAGGATGGAGGTTGCGCCACGAATACTTGTGAACACGCGGTGAACTGGCAGGGTCTGCATTTCAGGCTATAGTTGGCTAGGTCACTTCGAGTGGCCACCTTCAACCACAAGTTGCATGAAAGGTGAGCCGTTGTCTTCAGTACTCGAACAGGCGGTTGAAACGCCGATGGTCGGGAAAAGCGTCATCACATTGGATGATCTTTCCATTCGCCAGATTCAGGAATTACTCCACAAGGCGCAGTACATTGATTCTCATCGTAAAGAAGTGGCGCACACCTGCGATGGCAGGGTGCTCGCCACTTTATTTTATGAGCCCAGCACCCGTACGCGTCTGAGCTTTGAAACCGCCATGCTCCGACTCGGCGGCAAGGTGATCGGCTTCGCCGGCGCCCAGCTCGCTTCCGTGACCAAGGGCGAAACCATTTCGGACACCCTGAAAACCGTGTCCAACTACGTGGACGTGGTGGCGATCCGCCACCCGAAGGAAGGCGCCGCGCTCGTGGCGTCCCGTGCAGCCTCCGTGCCGGTCATCAACGCCGGCGATGGTGGACATATGCACCCCACGCAGACTCTGGCCGATCTTGCGACGATGCAGTCGCGCTTCGGTCGCGTGAACAATCTGACTGTCGGACTGTGCGGCGATCTGACTTTCGGGCGCACCGTGCATTCCCTGATCGAAACCCTGTGCCGTTTCGGCAACGTGAACTTCGTGCTGATCAGCCCGGATGAGCTCAAGACCCCGCAGTATGTGCTCGACCGCATCAACGCCACCGACTCCTGCTCCTACACGGAAGTCAAGGATCTCGTTTCCGTGATCGGCGATCTCGACGTGCTGTACATGACCCGAGTGCAGAAGGAACGCTTCTTCAACGAAGACGACTATCTGCGACTGCGCGACACCTACATTCTCGACGAAGCCAAGATGGCTTACGCCAAGAAAGACATGGCCGTGCTGCACCCGCTGCCGCGAGTCAACGAAATCGCCGTCGAAGTGGATGACGACCCACGCGCTGCCTACTTCGAACAGGTCAAGAACGGCATGCTTATGCGCATGGCATTGGAAAGCTCGGTGGTCGGAGACGAACTGCCGGGATATGAACCGCTTGAATCCAAGGAGGTTGCAGCCTGATGGAAGTCACCAGCATTCAGAACGGCATCATCATCGACCATGTGCCTGCTGGCACCGCGCTCAAGGTGCTCGAATACCTGAAAATTGATCCGGCTAAGACCAAGCTCGCGCTGATCATGAACACCGACAGCCACATGTTCGGCACCAAAGACATCATCAAAATCGAAAGCGAAGAGGAAGCCGAAACCATCGACCTTGACGTGCTCGGCCTTGTGGCACGCACCGCAACCGTCGGCATTGTGCGCGGCGGTAAAATCGTAGAGAAAAAGCAGCCTACACTGCCGGAACATGTGGTCAATATCATCAAATGCGTGAACCCGCGCTGCGTGACTACCACCGAGCCGGCCGTACAGATGTTCCACCTGGTGCATTCCGACCGTCAGGAATACCGCTGCGACTACTGTGACGAGGAAGCGAAGTTCTGACCCATGACCCTCACCCTTCACGACATCAAGGTTTGGAACACCGGCGAAGTCATCGACCTGATCGTCCCATCTGACGCTGATGAAACGGTGGACGCTTCGGCCATGACCATCGCCCCGGGATTCGAAGATCCCCACGTCCACTTCCGCGATCCGGGCCAGACCTACAAGGAATCCATGGTTTCCGGTTGCGCGGCTGCCGCCTCTGGCGGGTATACGAACGTGCTCATCATGCCGAACACCGTTCCCGCCATGGATGGCGTGAAGGTGACGGCGGGGGAACCGGGCGCCAGTGAAGTGCTCGACGCCGGTTTCGACACGGTCATCGACTATTTGCAGCATTACGAACAAGCCCATGATGTGACCTTGCCGGTGCGTTATGACCTGTGCGTATGCGCTTCCAAAGGGCGTGCAGGCAAGGAAGCAACCGACGTGGCCGACTGGATCGGCTACCTGCCTGAACACGATGACGACAACAAGGACGCCTACCAGCTGTGCCACCCGGTGACCGCCATCAGCGATGACGGTTCCGCGGTAACACCGGAAATCCTCGACCAAGTGTTCGACAACGTCAAGAAATCAGGCTTATACCTGATCGAGCATTGCGAACACCACGACACCGGGGCGGTCAATGAAGGTCCCGTATCACGAGAACTGGGCGTACCCGGCATTCCCGAAGATACCGAACTGAAAATCGTCGAACGCGATATCGAGATGGCGCGCAAAACCGGCGTGCATGTGCACTTCCAGCATGTCAGCACTGCGATTTCTTTCGACGCGATTCGCAAGGCCAAAGCTGAAGGCTTACCGATCACGTGCGAAACTGCACCGCACTACGTTGCGTTGTGCGATGAAGCATTGCTGAAATACGGCACTCTCGCCAAGATGAATCCGCCGTTGCGCTCCGAAGAGGATCGCAAGGCAACCATCGCAGCCGTAGCTGACGGCACCGTCGATCTGCTGGCCACCGACCATGCACCGCATACCATGGAAGAGAAGGACCTTGGTTTCCTCGATGCTCCGAACGGCATCATTGGTCTTGAATGCGCGTATGGCGTATGCCACAAGATTCTTGTGGACGGTGGCTTTATCTCCGACGAACGCCTGATTGAACTCATGTCGACTGCGCCAGCCGAACTTATGGGCCACAGCAAGGCCGACGTCACAGCGTTGCTTGACGAATACGCAGACGCCGTCCCCGGAGACGACGACACCAAACGCGTGCTGGACCTCGTCAAGGTTCCTGCAGAAGACCGCGCGGATCTGGTGGTGCTCAACACCGACGAGGCATGGACCGTGAATCCTGAACGATTCCATTCCTCGGCTCGTAACACCCCGTTTGGTGGATGGCAGGTCACCGGCCGTCCGCTCGCCACCATCATCGGCTCGAAACTAGTCTTCAGCCGTATCAACAAGGAGGATTGATGGATCGCCTGATCGAAGCAATCGAAGCCAAGCAGAATCCGAGCGTTGTGGGACTTGACCCGACCGAAGCGCTCGTGCCAGCGCAAATCGTGGCCGGCTTTGCCGAGGAAATCAGCGAACAGGTTGAAGATCCGGCGGAAGCGCCGTCCATGCAGCTTTCCGTGGCCTTCTTCGAATTCAACCGCGCCATCATCGACGCCGTCGCAGACATCGTGCCTGCGGTCAAACCGCAGATCGCCATGTATGAGACGCTCGGTCCGGCAGGCATCGACGCCTACACCATGACCTGCGAATACGCCAAGCAGCAGGGCCTGTACGTGCTCGGCGACGTCAAGCGCGGAGACATCGGCTCTACCGCGGCTGCATATGCTCATCACCTCAGCGGTATAGGATTGGACGACACCGCCTATGATCCATGGCATGAGGATGCGGTGACCGTGAACCCATACCTCGGCACCGATGGCATCACACCGTTCGTCGACGCCGCCACCGCCAACGACAAAGACATTTTCGTGCTTGTACGCACCTCCAATCCGTCTAGCAGTGAACTGCAGGAACTTGAACTCGCCTCCGGTGAACGCGTATACGAGCATGTCGCCGATCTGGTGGAAGGCTGGGGCGCCGAAACCATCGGCAAGAACGGCTATTCACGTGTAGGCGCAGTGGTCGGAGCCACGCACCCAGAGGAAGGCAAGGCATTGCGCGCACGCATGCCGCACACGTTCTTCCTTGTACCGGGATACGGCGCTCAAGGCGGCACCGCGCAAGGTGTGGCCGGCATGTTCGACCGTGACGGCATGGGTGCGCTTGTCAACTCGTCACGTGGCGTTATCGGTGCATGGAAAAAGTCCGGCAAGTATTCTGAATCCATGAGCGCCGACGATGCTCTGGATCTGGTTGCGGAATCAGCCCGTGAGGCAGCCAAAGATATGCGTGACAATCTGCGTGCGGTCTTGCCGTAACCTGCCGACTGGCCAACTGTTCAATCTGAAAGAAAAACAACCACCAAACCATCGAACGTAACAGAGAGGGAGTTCATGACCACCGCAACAACGTTCGTTCCGACCGTTGCCGAAGCGACTGCGGCAGGCTTTTTCCCGAGCCGGCATGAAGTCGAGGTCGTTGACAATCAGGAACTGACTGACGGCGTGTACCGTTTGACGTTCCGTGACGAATACATCGCCAGCCATGCAAAGCCGGCACAATTCGTTGACGTATATTCCAACGATCCAAGCAAGCTGATGCCGCGTCCGTTCGGCGTTTGCGAAACCAACGGCGACGAAGTCAGCCTCATGTTCGCCGTGGTAGGCAAGGGCACCGCAGAATTTGCCGGATTGAAAGCTGGGGACACCATTCGTGTGATGGGCCCGCTCGGCAATTCGTTCAAGACCAAGGAGCCCGCCAATTATGTGCTCGTGGCAGGAGGTCTTGGCGTGCCTCCGCTCGTGCATGCGGCACAGCATATCGCCGGCATCGAAGGCGCGGTCAGCACCGCGGTGTTCGGCTACCGCAACGTGCGTTTCGGCGACGAATATGCGGGCAAGTATGCCGACAAGGTGTACAGCATCGACGAGAGCGAAGGCAACGTGATCACCTTGCTTGACCGCATCGAAGGCGAGTTGATGGATTCGGGACTCAAGCCGGTGATTCTGACCTGCGGTCCTCTGCCGATGATGAAGGCCGTCGCCGCATGGGCCGTGAAGCGTGACATGGCGTGCCAGCTGAGCTTGGAACAGCGCATGGGCTGTGGCTATGGCACTTGCGTGCTGTGTACGGTCGACACGTTGGACGGACGTTTGAAGGTCTGCTCCGATGGTCCGGTCTTTACTCGCGAACGTTTGGGATGGGGTGAATGAGATGATCGACGATACCCAGCATGAGAACCTGTACGGTTCGTACGAGTGGAAGCATCCCACGCAGGTGGCGGGCGTGCCGTGGAAGAATCCGGTCGCCACGGCTTCCGGCACCTTCCAGTATGCGGCGGTCCGCTGGTTCTACGACGTGAGCCAACTGGGCGCGGTCACCACCAAGGGCGTCTCCCCGGTGCCATGGGAAGGCAATCCCGGCATTCGTACCGCTGAAGGCCCATCCAGCAACATCAACGCGGTCGGCCTGCAGAACCCGGGTGTGGACCATTATTTGGAAGACGACCTGCCCAAGCTCAAGGCCATCAACGCCACGGTCATCGCCAATGTGGCCGGTCACTGCGACGACGACTATGTCGAAGTCGTGTCCAAGCTGAATGATTCTCCGGCAGACATGCTGGAAATCAACGTGAGCTGCCCGAACGTGTCCGCCGGAGGTATGAGCGTCGGCACTGATCCGGTGGCGTTGAGCCGTCTGATCACCCGCCTGCGCAAGCTCACCGACAAGAAGATGATTGTCAAGCTCACGCCGAACGTCACCGACATCACCGTGCCTGCCCGCGCGGCCGTGGAAAGCGGCGCCGACGCGCTGAGCATGATCAACACACTGCTCGGCATGCGCATCAACATTCGCACTGGAGAACCGATCATCGACCATGTGACCGGCGGCGTTTCCGGACCGGCCGTGCTGCCGATGGGACTCGTGGCCGTGTGGAAGACCCGCTCCGCATTACCGAACACTCCGATCATCGGCATCGGTGGCATCGATTCCGGTGAGAAGGCGCTTGAATACCTGTATGCCGGAGCGAACGCCGTGGAAGTCGGTGCGGCCGCACTGTTCGAACCGACCGCGCCATTGCGTGTGGCCCGCGAACTCGACGAGCTGCTCGACGCACGTCCCGAACTCGCAGACAAGCTCGCCAAGGGCGAAACTTGGCGTTGACCTCGATCATTCATCAAAGGAGCATGACATGACTGAATCCCTCGACCACCGTTTTACCAAGTTCCTGCTGGAAGCGCAGGCGCTGAAATTCGGCGAGTTCACGCTGAAGTCCGGTCGTAAGTCGCCGTATTTCATCAATGCGGGCGCATTCAACGATGGACGTAAGATCGCCACGCTCGGCGCATTCTATGCGGAGAAGATCGCGGCGGAAATCGAAGCAGGCAATCTGCCGAACGACATCGACACCATTTTCGGTCCTGCCTACAAGGGCATTCCGCTGGGCGTCTCCACCGCGATCGCTCTGACTTCCGGCCACGGTATGGAAGTCGGCTACACCTTCGACCGCAAGGAGAAGAAGGATCATGGCGACGGCGGCATGATGGTCGGCACCCAGCTGACCGACGGCATGAAGGTACTGCTCGTCGACGATGTGATGACCGCAGGCACCGCAGTACGCGAGGTCATTCCCAAGCTCAAGGCCGAAGCGGATGTGGAGGTCGTCGGCTTGGTGCTTTCCGTGGATCGTATGGAAAAGACCAAGGATTCCGACACGTCCGCGGTGAAGGCCGTCGAAGCAGAGTTCGGCTTCCCGGTATTCGCCATTGCCAACGTGCGCGAGATCTTCGAGGCCGGCCAGCATATCGAAACCGCTGACGGCACCGCGTATGTGACCGACGAGATCAAGGCCGCTGCCGACGCTTATCTGGAGCAGTATGGTGCCTGAATTCTATAGGCGGGTCCTATAGTTGACATATGAAAAGTGCCTCACACCAATCGAAAGCATCGGTGCGAGGCACTTTTCAATCTCATATCAGAGTGCATTCAGTCGATCAGGTTGTATCCATGGTCGGCCACCACCGACTTGAGCTTCTCCAAATAGTTTTCCGCGGCCTTCGACAGCTTCGCACGCTCGTTCGTGATCCAGCCGACCAGCATGGTCTCATCAGAGTCAAGCGGCACGGTCACGATTTTCTCATTGTTGAGATCGCCGTTGTCGATGCCGGTGCACACGGTGTAGCCGTTCAGACCGATGATGAAGTTCAGAATCGTCGCACGGTCGGTCACGTTGATCTGCTTGGGGGAGTATTCCGGCCAGACCGCCTCTTCGGCGAAGAAGAAGCTGCCCTCCTCGCCCTGCTCGTACTGGATGAACGGGAACGGCTTCAAGTCGTCCATCGTGACTTTCTTCTTGCCGGCCAGTGGATTGTTGCGTGAAATGAACACATGCAACGGAGCACGGAACAGTGGATGGAATTCCAAATGCTTTTCGCGCAACATCTTGCCAATCACGTCTTTGTTGAAATCGGACAGGTAGATGATGCCGATTTCGGAAAGCATGTTCGCCACTTGGTTGATGATGTCTTTGGTGCGCGTCTCACGAATGGTGAACTCGTATTCGTCGGATTTGATGGAGTTGATCATTTCCACGAACGCTTCGACGGCGAACATGTAATGCTGTGTGGACACGGAACACAGCTGCTTGCGTGGCTTCGCGTTCTTGTAACGTTCTTCGAGCAGCGACGCCTGATCGAGCACCTGGCGCGCGTAGGTGAGGAATTCCGCTCCGTCCACGGTCAAGGCGATGCCTTGCGACGAGCGGGTGAAGATCTCGATGCCAAGCTCGTTCTCGAGTTCCTTCACAGACGAGCTCAACGCGGGCTGTGACACGTACAGCTCGTGCGAGGCTTCGTTCATGGAACCGCATTCCACGATTTTCACAATATATTTCAGCTGAAGAAGAGTCATAAATTCAGGTTAGAGCCATGTACTGACCGTGGGGGAGTGCTTATACCCTCTTGTCTGGATAGTGGACTGCCGATCGCGCAGATCAAGGACGTGAAAAACCAATTGCAGCTTGACGAGGATCGCACACAGTTGGAAACCCCACAAACCGTGCTCGACAAAACCGGTCAGGTGTTCGCCCAATGGGAGCGGACCGGCTTGACGGGTCAGGCCTACAAGCAAAAGAGTTGTCCCTATCGGAGTGCTCCATATCGGCATAAGCGACAAAAAGGGATTGCCCGGCTTTCTACACACCAGACAATCCCGTTCATCACAACCTACTACAGTTCGGTCTACTGGTACAGATGGCCGCCCTGCTCGCGGAAGCGCTCGCTCATCTCTTGCATGCCGGCAGCGATGGTTTGCGCGTCGGCGACGAGCTTCTCCTGTGCTTCGGCATTACCGAATTTTTTGCGGATGTTTTGGCTGATGGCCATGGAGCAGAACTTCGGACCGCACATCGAACAGAAATGCGCCATCTTCGCAGGCTCGGCCGGCAAAGTATCATCATGGAACGCGATGGCGGTGTCCGGATCGTAGCTCAGGTTGAACTGGTCAAGCCAACGGAATTCGAAACGTGCCTTGCTCATGGCATTGTCGCGGTCGATGGCATGCGGATGATGCTTGGCGATATCAGCCGCATGGCAGGCGATCTTGTATGCGATCACACCTTGCTTCACATCGTCCTTATTCGGCAGCCCAAGATGTTCCTTCGGCGTCACATAACACAGCATGGCAGTGCCATAGCGGGCGATTTCCACACCGCCGATCGCCGACGTGATGTGGTCGTAGCCGGGAGCGGTGTCGGTGGTGAGCGGTCCAAGCGTATAGAACGGCGCGTCCTTGCAGATCGCCTTTTCCATCTCGATGTTCATGCGCACGGTGTCGAACGGAATATGGCCGGGTCCTTCGATCATCACCTGCACGTCGTGTTCCCATGCGCGCTGCGTAAGCTCGCCCAAAGTCATCAGTTCGGCGAACTGTGCCGCATCGTTCGCATCGGCAAGCGATCCCGGACGAAGTCCATCACCCAGTGAGAATGCGACATCGTACTTGGCGAAGATCTCACACAACTCATCGAAATGCGTATACAGGAAGCTTTCCTGATGATGCTGCAAACACCATTCGGCCATGATCGAACCGCCACGCGAAACGATGCCCGTCATACGATTCGCCGTCAACGGCACGAAACGCAGCAGCACACCGGCGTGAATCGTCATGTAATCCACGCCTTGCTCGCACTGTTCGATCACTGTGTCGCGGAACAGTTCCCAGCTGAGCTTGGACGCATCATCCTCCACCTTTTCGAGCGCCTGATACATTGGCACGGTGCCGATCGGCACGGGGGAGTTGCGCAGAATCCATTCACGAGTGGTGTGAATGTCGTTGCCGGTAGACAGATCCATCACAGTGTCGGCACCCCACTTGGTGGCCCACGTGAGCTTCTCCACCTCCTCGTCAATAGACGAAGTGACCGCCGAATTGCCCATATTGGCGTTGAGCTTGGTGAGGAACTTCGAGCCGATGATCATGGGTTCAGCTTCGGGATGGTTGATATTGCAAGGCATGACCGCACGCCCTGCGGCCAGTTCGCTGCGTACCAATTCCACGCTGCAATGCTCGCGCTCCGCCACATAGCGCATTTCCGGCGTGATGATGTTGTGGCGCGCGTACCACATTTGCGTCACCGGATGATCCTTGGCCTTCATCGGCTTATGCTGGCGACCACGCCATTCCTTGGAAGCCTTGCCACGTTTGATGGCGCGTTTGCCGTCATCTTCCAAATTGCGGCGACGTCCTTCATATTCTTCGACGTCTCCACGGTCAAGAATCCAGTCCAAACGTAGGGGAGCGAGACCCTCCTTCGGATCGCATTTCGGACCTTCGGTGTTGTAATCCTTGAATGGTGCGTTCGGTCCGACGCCAGGAGTGTCAGACAGTTTGATTTCAGTGTACGGCACTTGCAGATCGTAGGAACCGAATTCGTTTTCGAAATGCACCGGCGTGGTTTTGCGAATATGTGCTTTGTCTCGCTGCTTGGAATCGCGTGCGGCAATGTCGACGCGCTGTTGCTTGGCAAGCTTGGAGGCGGCCTTGGCTTCCTTCGCATTGGTGAACTTCTTTTCGCCGGATGCGCCGTCGGCTGTGTTGTCAGTGTTGATTTCCGCTGTTTTCTGGGCTTTCACGCGCGGCGCGTACCCGTGCTTCGTGTCGCCACGTACGGCTTTCCAGCGCGCTACCATATTGCGGGTTGCAGCTTCCGGATCATCGGCTCCTGCAATCGTGGACACCACGAACCAGCCTGCCGCCTTTGAATGCGCCAGCATCTCCATATCATCTGCGGTCACGCCACCGCCTACCACTACCGGAAAACCACTGGCTGAACAAATGGTGTTGATCTGCTCTTCGTCAAGCGTGCGACCGGAACCGTCATTGCCGCCTACGGACGCTTCCGGCTTGGTGACGGAAACATGCAGTGGTGCCGCACCGATATAGTCGATGCAGCCGTCGGGCAATTCGTTGATGAGTTTGACCAGGCTTTCCGTTTCGGCGGACAAGCCCACGATGGCATCTTCGCCAAGCAGTGCACGGGCTTCGCGCGGTTCCATATCGGTCTGTCCGATGTGCACGCCGTCAACCTTGATGCCTTTGCTGCGGGCCTGCCAGACCACGTCCACACGGTCGTCGATCACGAATGCCACGGAATCCGACTTATTGTTGTCTTCGATGATTTGCGCGATATCACGCGCCATGTCGGTGAGATCCTTCGCGTCAGCGTCTTTGACGCGCAGTTGGATGAAGCTTGCGCCCCCGCGCAATGCGTCATCGATGACGTCGGTGATCGGTCGGCCTTTGCAATCCTGTGGTCCTACCACAAAATAGGCGCTCAGGTCGAAGCTGTCTCGCATCGACGCATACGGATAATTGTTCATGATTCCCCCTTGATTATGCTGTTTTGGGTTGGGAAAACTTGATTTCGCAGGCAATGGGTATGCTGACGCGCCCGTATGCTCGGTTATACGGGATAGAAAACGGAATTACGATTGATGATTGCGCGATGCAGACTGTTTGGTCGACGCGTCTGCTGCGCAGACTTTTACGGATGCCAATTGACGCTGGCAATGCGTGTGCGCTACGACACTCATTCTTCGCTCCCTACGATGGTGTTAACCAACAGGTTCAAAGGGTCAGGCATTCGCCTATCTCAGCTCCGTTGGGGAGCCCCCCTGCTTTACGTGTTGGCTATGAATCTACGCCCTGCACTGGACGTAACTTTCATCGAAGCCCACAGGAGAGTTAGGCCAGCCGTCACTTTCGCATGCATCGCCTCCATCCGCGTCACGCCTCCGCCGCGCAACTCACAGCAAACTCTCCTTGCAGGCTAATCTATACTTCAGTTCAATGCATTGCGTGTGAAAGAGGTCGACTACATGTTGGAAACGGAACGGCTGACATTGAGGGCTTGGGCGGAAACAGATGCGGAAAGCTTGTACTCCTATGCGAAAGATCCGGATATCGGGCCTATCGCGGGCTGGCCCGCACACCGATCGAAAGAAGAAAGTCTCAATACGATTCGTCATGTGCTCAATGGCAAGGAATGCTACGCGATTTGCGAGCGCGGCAGCAATAACCCCATTGGTTCGATTGAGTTAAAGCTTAATGGTCATACGGATATGACGGATCGTGATGATGAGTGTGAGTTGGGTTACTGGCTGGGCAAGCCTTTCTGGGGAAGGGGTTATATGCCGGAGGCAGCCAAGGAGGTTATCCGTCATGGTTTTGTTGATCTTGGTATGAGTGCGATTTGGTGCGGTTATTATGACGGCAATCTGAAGTCGGAGCGGGTGCAGGAGAAGGTTGGTTTTGTCTATCATCACACGTGTGATGAGGTGCCGGTGCCTCTTATGCACGAGGTGCGTGTCGGGCACGTGAATGTTCTTACCAAATCACGCTGGCAAAATTTAGCTGCCTGCTGATTGTGCTAGAAGCTAACCTAGAATGCTTTGGAAGGGTCTTGGTGGGCTTCGAACGGATGCTGGTCAAGACCCTTTAGAGCTTCATGATGTTTTCCTCGATGCGACGGATGACGTCAATGAAAGCTTCATCGTTGTGCCCGGTTGGATCTGGCAGATTCCAATTATCGTCGAAAGCCTTGCCGATATAGGGACATCCCACGTCGCAGCCCATGGAGATCGCGGTGTCAGGTTTTGGAATATCCGAAATCAGCTTGGAGTATTGCGTTTTCTCCATGTCGATGCCGTAAAGCTCTTTCATGAGTCGTACGGCATCCTGATTGATCTGCGGCTTGGTTTCCACACCTGCGGAATAAAAATCACAATCGGTTCCGCGTAGATGCTTTCCCAACGCTTCGGCAATCTGGCTGCGGCATGAATTATGCATGCAAATAAAAGCCACTTTTCTCATAGCTTTCCCTGTCTGCGATGTTATGATTTCACGATTGCTGTCCCGTATTATACGTTTCGCCCAATGCTCCGCGTTCACATCATCGAATAACACAATGCCCGGTACGACCATGTCATAAGCTGGTCGTACCGGGCATTGGCTTGGATTATTCGCCCCAGACTTCTTCGGCGATGGACCTTACGAGTGCGATCTTGGCCCACTGCTGCTCCTCAGTGAGCTTGTTGCCTTCCTCAGTGGAGGCAAAACCGCACTGGGTGGACAGGCATAAGCGGTCGAGCGGCACATGCTGGGCCGCTTCGGAGATGCGAGCCTTAATCACTTCCGGATCTTCAAGTTCCGGTCTCTTGGAGGTGACGAGGCCAAGCACAACCTGTTTATCGCCGGAAACCTCAGCCAGTGGCGCGAAGTCACCGGAACGGTCGTCGTCGAACTCCAGATAGTAGGCGTCCACGTTCTCTTCGCCGAACAGCTTGGCTGCGACCGGAGCATAACCGCCGGACGACAGCCACGTGGAATGAAAATTACCACGGCAGATATGGGTGTTGATCACCAAATCATCAGGCTGGTCTGCGATCACTGTGTTGATTACGTCAAGATTCTCCTGCTGCAGGCGGGCCGCATCCTCATCGCTCCAGCCGAGACGCTCACGCACGCTCTTGTCGCACAGGCGAGTCCAAGTGCAGTCATCGAACTGCACGTTACGGCAGCCGGCGGCATACAGGTCGGCAATGACCTGACGGTATGCGGCCACGATATCCGCGGTCAGCTCGTCGTCATCTTTGTAGAACTCGTCGTACGGGTAGGCGTTCTTGTTGCCGGTAAGCACGAAACGGGTCTGCGCTGGGGAAGGCATGGTCTGGCGAGCAACGGTATTGTCATCTTCAAACTGCTTGACGAACTTGAAATGCTCCACGAACGGATGATCGTGTCCGTCGAGCTTGCCGGTCACCGTGGCAGTGTCGGCGGGAGTGACCTCGTCATGGAAGGCAACGCGATGGGCGGCTGCGACATGGTCCACGCCGTTGAAGCCCCACATGAAATCGAAATGCCACCAGCCGCGACGGAATTCACCATCGGTGATGACATGCAGACCGGCGGCCTTCTGCTTGGCAACCAGATCAGTGATCAGCCTGTCTTCGACAGCTTTCAATCCAGCGGCATCAATAATACCTGCAGCATAATCTGCACGAGCCTGCTTGAGTTCGTCCGGACGCAGATAAGAACCGACCACATCGGCGCGGAACGGCGCATTCTTGGAATATGTCATGATTCTCCTTCGACTATTGACTTGCAATTAACAATCACAACGACAAAACCAACAATATGCTATCCCACCACCCACGAACGAGGCACATTCCATCCGCCTGGTTGACAACGTACTTCCGTTCATCCGCAGAGTTTCCAATGCTGGAATAAATGGGGGTAAATGACACTGCATGGCGTTCCGATATTGGCAGACGCGCGGCCGATGATTGTGCAAAGAATCGCGAAAGGCATGCGGAATCACGACATGAGTTGCGTTGTGTTCGTATATAATCGCAACGGACATGAACGACTGCAAGGAGGCTGCCATGACTGTGCCGCAACGAGTGCTTGACACTATGAATTCCGGACTGATCTACACCTGCGATGACGAAGAGATGATCAAAGCACAGAAAGAACAGATGGAACTGCTATACGACTTCAATGCAACCCGCCCCAGTCAAATGACGCAACGCAACGAAATCGCACGCCAACTGCTTGGCGAATTCGGCGAGGACGCTTATATCGAACCGCCGTTACATGCCAATTGGGGATGCAACACGTATTTCAGTGCGCACGCTTACGCCAATTTCAACCTTACGTTAGTTGATGATGGTGAAGTGCATATCGGCGAACATACCATGATCGGCCCGAACTGCACTATCATTACCACCGGCCATCCGATTCGTCCTGACCTGCGCGAGAAGGTCACACAGTATTCTCTGCCGGTCACCATCGGCCGTAATGTGTGGTTGGGCGCCAACGTTACCGTGCTTCCCGGCGTCACCATTGGCGACAATTCGGTGATTGGCGCATGCTCGCTGGTTACCAAAGATATTCCCGCCAATATGGTCGCATTCGGACAGCCATGCAAGGTGTATCGCGAAATCGGCGAACATGATGACGTCTACTATTGGCGTGACCGCATGATCAACCCACCCTATGACCAGAAGCAGTAAAACAAATCACTATCGACCAACCGTTCAAACAGGTCGAATCATCGTGGACTAGTCGTTATGACAGATCCACGATCCCATAATTTGCGACTGTCAAGCGAAATACCGGGCGCACCATTGCTCCACCACACGGGCAAGGTGCGCCTTCTTTGAAAACTCAGTCCTGGTTGCTCCAATCAATCATGCTTTCCACCATAACGTGCGAAACGTAACGCACGCATGTCCACGGTAGATATTTAGATAATTATCTAAATAAGAAAATGTGTAAACATTGCGAAGCGAAGGAGGAATGTATGGCAGGGGAGGGATTCAAAGCGCTCTCCGATCCCACGCGACGGCGCATTTTGGAATTGCTGCGCGAACGTGACATGACGGCTGGTGAACTTGCGGAACAATTCAACATGAGCAAACCGTCGATCAGCCACCATCTGACCACGTTGAAAACCGCGGGACTGGTAACCGACGAACGGCACGGGCAGAACATCATCTACAGTCTCAACACCACGGTGATGCAGGATCTGATCGGATGGTTCATGGGATTCATGGACGGCGATGGAAACGTCAATCAAGCGAATGATCAAACAGACAATAAATAAAGGAGGGTCTTATGCGCGGGAACAACTTGAACGATTTAAAAAACAACATCAACAATGCCGAAGACAAGAACAAGACTGATTCGGGGGAGAAGATCGCTCCGATCGGACGCAATCTGTGCATTGCGCTTGTTGCACTGTGTGTAGTCAACATCATCGCACATCTTGCCTGCTATAGTCGGCTTCCCGAAAACGTGCCGATTCATTGGGGTGCCGATGGTTCGGTCAATGGTTATGGCCCGCGTGCCGTAACGTTGATTCTTGATGTATTGCCGTTGCTGTGCTTGGGACTTTTCCTCGTCATCCCGAAGATGGACCCCAAGGGAGAAAACTACATGAAGGCCAGCGGACTGTATCGTGGATTCGTCATCGCGTTCACACTCATCATGTGCGGTGTCACATGGTTCACTGAAGCCACCGCATTCGGTGTAATCCCAGCTACCGGCGGTCCCGTTGGGCTTATTGTCAGCGTGGTATTGGGCGCGCTGTTCGTCGGCTTAGGCAATTACCTTCCGCGCATGCGCCAGAATTACACTTTCGGCATCAGAACGCCTTGGGCTCTGGTCGACGAGAACAATTGGAAGCGTACGCAGCGTGTGGGTGGCATCTCTTTCATGGTGTTGGGAGTGCTGTTGATTGTGGCGGGTGTTGTCAGCTCTGTCGTGCCTGTGGGCGACATGCTCATGGTCGCAATTATTGTGACGATAGCGGTTGGTGCAGCGCTCGTTCCTTATGTATACAGCTACCTGTTGTTCCGCCGCAGTCGCGGTTCGCGGCAAAACTGAAGTAACGTCATAGCGACGCTAGATACCGTCGCCTTGACACAGAACACAAATCAACGTTGACAAACGCCGTTGGCAATCTGGGAAAGTTTAATGAACGGACTCAGGAGAACCAATTGCAAACAGTGAAGGAATCGAATCTGAATTTCTTCAGTCCAACAATCGGGGTGCGGTTCACATGCGTGCGATCCGCACCCTTTGTTAATTCAAGTGTTCGTTTTGAAAAAGTCAGAAATCCATGCCCAAAGATTTCAGATCGCGGCGAGCCTGACCGGCGTTAGTGAAGCGGAACGCGTGCATGCCCACGGCCTGTGCGCCAGTGACGTTCTTCGCGGTGTCGTCGAAGAACACGCTGGATTCCGGCCTGAGATTGAAACGGCTCAGCGCCAGTTCGTAGATGTCGGCATTCGGCTTGTGCATCTTCTCTACGCCGGACACCACCGTGCCCTGCAGCAGCTCGCCGAGCTGCGGGAAACGTTCGAATGCGAAATGGAACGTCTCATGCGACCAATTCGTCAACCCCCACACGCCGTAGCCTGCAGCCTTCAAATCACGAAGCAGCTGTTCCATATCCGGAATCATGCGGGGGAGCGCATCGCCGTAACGTTCGATGTAATCGCGGAAAATCTCGGCGATCTCTTCGCCCTGTTCACGTACCACGTCGGGATAAATGGCTTCGAAATCCTCGCCATGGTCCATGCGATCCTCATAATCGTAGAAGCCGCACGGATCATTATCCGCGCAAATACGGTCTACAACCACTTGGGGGTACCTGCCTTCAAGGCATGCGCGCGTCTGCCAGTCGATAAGCACGCCGCAAAAATCAAAGACCACATCGGTGACGTTGGCACTGGGGGAGGTCATGAAAATCCTTCCTGCAAAATACGGATTGGCAACGCTAGTGTAGCGCAAAGCCACCGATGTTGGGGCTGGTGTTCGGTAAATTTGTTTTGCAATTAAAGTAATTGCAAAAATGCCGGCTGAATGCCGCCGATAATATCGCTCGCGATGATCGGATGGCCGATTTCCCCGAAATGCTGCTTTTTGGAATGCCCATAGATCTGCGGACGATGCCATCCACGCTGTTCGGATCGCGATGCGATCGAGCCCGCAAGACCATGTATGTAGGCTCCGGCCGCCACGACTTCGGGAACTAATGCCGGATCCTCGGCAAGCATATCGTCCTGTTGCGCGAGCAGGGCGCCCAACATGCCGGCAAGCACATCGCCCGATCCTGCGGTGGACATCCACGCCGGCGCGCGTCCGGAAAGAATCACCCGCTCGTTGCCTTCGCCGTCCGTGCCGACCACCATGGTCACCGCGCCCTTCAACAATACGGTCGCGCCGGTCAGCTCATGGACCCTGCGGGCGCAGGCGAGCGGCTGCGAGCGCACTTTGTCGACGCTGGCTTCGTTTCCGTCTAGCCGAGTCAACATGCGGGCCAGCTCCCCGACGTGCGGGGTGACAACCACTTGAGCCGGCACTTTGCCTGGCAGCAGGTCCAAAGCTCCGGCGTCTACCACGATCGGCGGCATGCCCAGGGCGCTTTCATTCCTGGCGTCGTCATTGGAGCCGGTTTTTTCCTGCAGTGCGTAATGCTTCAACAACGCGGTTATGGTTTCGCGTTGAATGTCGGTGTCGGCGGCTTCGTCGTCACCCGTGGGAACGCCGGAACCAACCACCCATGATTGGACGCGGCCCTTGCCGATCACCGCCTCGGGCAA
The DNA here is from genome assembly GCA_959028125.1 of uncultured Bifidobacterium sp. Lineage (GTDB taxonomy): Bacteria > Actinomycetota > Actinomycetes > Actinomycetales > Bifidobacteriaceae > Bifidobacterium. The sequence continues at coordinate 134,510 of CAUFQQ010000003.1, forward strand.
CGAGGAAAGCACCATGTCCTGCGCTCGTTGCGGGCCGAGATAGCGCACCATGCCAGTGTTGGCGCGCGCCGCCGCCGTGGCCGACAATACGGCTGCACCGGGGTAACGGGCGGAGCCGGTCACCAAGCCGACCACTCCACGCGAATACTTGCCGTCCGAAAGTTGCGGAAGGCGAATCGAATCCGTTACGGAATCGCCGTCCGTCATTTCGGCCGCGGGGACGCAATCATCAATGTCGAAACCGAAATCGACCAAAGTGAGGCGGCCGCATGCGTATGAGGCGGGTGGCACCATCGCGCACGGCTTCATCGCGCCGAATGTTACCGTAACATCAGCAGGAATGTACGGTCCTGGAAGCGAACCGTCATTTACGCCAACGCCGGACGGCGTGTCGATCGCCACGACGAGCGGCAGGGCGGAGGAAGGCTCGTTGTTCGGCAGGGCGGGCCTGTCGGGAAGTTCGCCATCGAATCCCAAGGAGGAAGCGATGGCGCCTGCGATGCCACGCAATGCGCCGCTTACGCCGATTCCGGTCATCGCGTCGATGATCACATGGGAGCCCTGAACGTATTCAACGGCGGCCTGCAGTCGTTCTCCGGCCTCTCCCGCGGAAAAACCCGTGGTGCATCCTGGGATTTCGGCGGCGGGATCAAGTACGAGAACACGGCCTCCGGCATGCACGAACGCGCCGAACGCCTCCTCGTGCAGGGAACGTCCCACGGCGATCGCGGTGACATGCGCGCCTTCGTTCGCCAGTTCCGCGCCGGCGTATAGACCGTCGCCGCCATTATCTCCCGCCCCTACAAGGAGGGCTACCCGCGCGTCCTCGACGGCGAGGTCCTCATCATCGAGCAGTGTCATGGTCACATGGGCCGCAGCCGAGGCGGCCATGCGCATCAGCGGCACGCCGTCGTCAAGCAGCGGACGTTCCATCTCGCGCACGGTATCGGAATCGTAAGCGCTGTACAGCAGTGTTTGCAAACGGTCGGCGTCGTCGGCGATGTCCATAACGTTCCCTTCCTCGTCGTCTATGAGCAACAATCCCTACTGTAGTCGTAATATTGGGAGTCAAGGATTTTTCGGCGTGGAATGGAGACCAAAATGGCATATATCGAAATGCAGCATAGTTACAAGCGTTACCAAATGGGTTCCACCACCATCACCGCGAACGATGATGTGAGCTTCGGCATCGAAAAAGGCGAACTGGCCATCATTCTGGGCGCGTCGGGCGCGGGCAAGTCGACGGTGCTCAACATTTTGGGTGGCATGGACACGAATTCAGAAGGCAGCGTGGTCATCGACGGACGCGACATTTCCAACTATTCCCCGAAACAGCTGACGGCTTATCGCAGGACGGACATCGGTTTCGTGTTCCAGTTCTACAATCTTGTGGCGAATTTGACCGCGAAGGAAAACGTCGAGCTCGCCTCGCAGATCGTTTCCGATGCTCAGGATGCCGTCAAAGTGTTGGAAGACGTCGGTCTCGGCGATCGTGTCGACAATTTTCCCGCGCAGCTTTCCGGCGGTGAACAGCAGCGTGTGGCCATCGCCCGAGCTGTGGCGAAGAATCCGAAGATCCTGCTGTGCGACGAGCCGACCGGCGCGTTGGACTACAACACCGGCAAGCAGGTCCTGCAGATTCTGCAGGACATGAGCCGTAAGAAAGGCACCACCGTGGTGATCGTGACCCATAATTCCGCGATCGCGCCGATCGCGGACCGTGTGATCCGCATGCATGATGGCAAGGTCACCGCCGTCGACGTCAACGAGCATCCGATGGACATCGCGGAACTCGAATGGTGATGTCGCGACACGCTGTGCGACACTCGATTTGCGAAGACAAAGGATTTGTGTAATATATGTGACTTGTGCACGGAAGCAATTCCGTACAGGAAGCACATTCCTGCGTAGCTCAGTTGGCAGAGCATCCGACTGTTAATCGGACGGTCACTGGTTCAAGCCCAGTCGCAGGAGCGCGTTTTTAGGTTTTTCCTGATTTTCGTCGGGGAGAAGCTTAGAACAGGAGAATATTCCTGCGTAGCTCAGTTGGCAGAGCATCCGACTGTTAATCGGACGGTCACTGGTTCAAGCCCAGTCGCAGGAGCTTAGGCTTCCAGCCCTTTTGACAGTAGGGTTGAGGGCGTTTTGGACGGTGGTGTTCGAGGGGTTGCCGCGAATGGCGTTCTCTCCGATTCTCAGACAAACTTGGGATATAACCCTCGAAAACGCCTTCCAGAACGGTTTTCCGCGTGTTTCCGCAGTGTTCCGCAGTGTTGTGGTGGGACTGTCGCCAGGCCGTCAGAAACGCCATGGAACACGTTTCAGGGGCATGAGAGAACACGGCGTGAACGGGAGAGAACGTTCCGGCACGCCGTAACGACATCGCGCGTTCCAACCATGAACCAATCCGACCGGACCATGCCGGCGAACGCATGCGGACGGACCGGCGTCCATCGGTATGGATACCCCGTGTTCTCTCCTCGGCTTGGGAGAGACGGGCGTGCGGATATGAGAAAGCCAGCCGTCTTGGACCGAATCTGCTGGTTGACGGCTGGCGTGTAGATACAAACGGCTTGCGAAGCATCGAACCTGTCGGGCGAGTCCGCCCTTGTTGTCTAATGTCTTTGCGTCTTAAGCTAAACCTTTGACGTGGACGATTCGACCGTGATGGCCGAAAACCGATCTAAAAACGGTCGAATATATCGAAGCGGCTATTTGGTTTCGCCAATCATTCCGTCGAACCCTTCCGGACGGTATTTCGTCTTGCGTACCCATTCCAGATGGCGGTTCGCGTAGCGTTCGACCTTGCGGTTCTCTTCGGGCGTGCCGATCAGCAGTATCCACACGCTGTTGCCTTGATTCCATGACGTTGCCTTGCGCACGCATTTAACCACTCCGCGTTCTTGGAGGAACCTCATCGCTGCGCTTACCGTGCCCAATGCCGTGTCGTTGCGTCTGATGAAGTATTCGTCCAAATCTATCTCGCCAGCGAACCCGCGAGCCGCTATCTCTGGTGTCGGCTGTGTGAGTCCGCGTTCCTGTACGATGGAGTCGTATCCGCCGAAGTAGTAGCGTGGAGGAATCTTGGATGGGTCATCGCTTGCCGCGTCCATGTTTCTGGTGCGGTGCGCGAGGTACAACAGGACGCTTTCGGCTGTGCTGTTCGGTATTGCCACGAGTTCTCCTTTGTGGCTTGGCTCTCGTGATTTGGTGTTTTTGAGCAGCAGTCCTTTGCTGAGCACGTTCTCGTATACGGCATCTGTGTTCGAGTATCCCATGTCTTCCATGTCTTTCCCTCCATGCCTCGCGGTATGCTCCTGCATGGAGATTGTAGTGTCTCCGTTCGAGCGCTCCCAGCTGTTTTCCGATTAGTGGGAGCGCTCTTTTCTTGTCTTGGAATCAAGTTTACGTCATATAGTCTACAGACACACCTGTGTTTGTGTCTGTAGACACACCTATGTTAGTGTCTGCAAATGATTACTGGTGTGTCTGCAAACAAAACTAAATAGTATGTATAAATAAGATTAATAATGAAATTATTAATTAAAAAGCAAAAACGGTTAGAAAGAGGGCATGAAAAACCCGCCTGCGACAAGCAGACGGGCAGAAAAAGAACTCACTCGTAATCGTCTGAATCATAATCCAAATAATCCGAATCATCATCGCTATCAGACGAATACGAGCTATCCGAGCCATTCCTATCGGACGAGTCTGAAGAATCAAAACTATACGCAACGGACACGCCTACGAACAAAAGCGCCGAAACCACAATGCCGACAATCGCCGCGATCAACGCTTTCCACGAACGCGACGAAGTGCGATCATCCACAAACTCCCTCATATGCGACTCAGCGGCATCGCCATACTTTTCACGCAATCCATCAATGGACAAGCGTTGAGGATCGCCAGCTTCAAAACGCTCAATCTCATACAACCTATCCAACGGGATAAGCCCCGAACGCCTGATGCCATTCCTTACCGAAAACTGAATCACCCAAGCCAACAACGCCAATCCAGCGATACCAGCGGCCATGCAAGCCAATCCGATTAGAAAAACCATGATACCCTCCTTGCTCTCCTGCAATATGTCTCACCAAGGATTATCCCCCCAATTGACGGCTGATGAATCATGGGCGTTTCTCAAACAAGCCATCCTTGAGAATCTGCCTGTAATCCGTAAGAACCTGCATGGTCACGTCCAGCTCCGCCGCCATATGCCAGGTGTCGCCGTCCCACATCCGTTCGGCCATGGCGAACTCGGACGGGCTTATCAGCATCAACGCCGTTTCGCGTCGCGCCCTACGCTCGCACTTCACGCCGAACCGCGTGCCGCAGCCAAGATCACGGTACTTCGCGTGCACAAGCTCGTGGCACAGGGTGCAGAGCCTCTGCCGGTCGTTCAACCAATCCGCAAGCCATATCGTGTTCAACCGGTCGCAATACAATCCGCAGGTAGTGCCGGGAATATCGGATTCCAAAACCTTCAAACCCATGGCTTCGGCCTGACGTTCCAAAACGTCGATGGTGATTCGTGACATTGTTCCCTTCGTATTATTAGGCGGCGGCATCATGAGTGAATGCCGCCGCCATATTCATTGCTGTCGTCAGTCTTCCGGCGTTTCGGCTTCGAGCCTCGCGTCCGGATCGTCGTTCGCGGCCATGTCAAATTCTTCACGGTAGATGATCGGACTGTTCACCCAGTCGGCGTCCGCGTTTTCCTTGAGTCGGCGTGCGAGTTCCTGAAGCAGCTCGTCATTCGAAGCGTCATGCAGCCTTGCGACGGTCTTTCCGTTAGCCATCTCGTCGGCTCTTATATATCCGAACTCAACCAGAGCCTCTACAGGATTTTCGTCATATGCTCTAGCGATGATGATTACCGACTCGGCGCTGAACTCGCATCCTTTGTTGTATTGACGCCAGAGAGTTGAGACGCTGAGTCCGGTCTTGTTGCTGATTTCATTGATCGCCGCATCATGCGTTAGCTGTGCGAAATATGTTTTCTTATCCATGTATTTCATTATGAAATAAAAACTCTTTCATGTCAACACGCCGAAACGGTGTTTCGACTTGAAAAATCTCTTTTCACCGTGGTATATTACTTTTCAGGTTGAAAAACAAAATGCTTCACAATGAAAGGAACAGTGCTGATGGCTGAATACAAAATGCAGTTCCGAGACGGCTTCCTAGACCGAACCAAACTCATGAGCGGCCTCAAAACAGACGAAGCCTTCGCCGGAGCAATAGGAGTCAGCGAAAGCGTCCTAGCCAGAGCCAAAAAAACCAACGAATGCACACCACTCATGCTCATAGGACTCTACAAAGCATTCGGCTTCCAACCCGGAGAGGTCAGTCAAATCAGACCAGTCGAAAACATGGGAAAGACAGCGTAATCCTGTTTTTCCATTCCAAAACCTTTTTCCTGACCTCAAGGAACAAGGCTCACACCCCAAACAAGCAAAGGAACACCAATCATGAAACTCAAAGACAAAGTAGTGGAAGCACTCAAAGAAGACGCCGAATCCGACTCTGGTTTCCTTAGCGGGTTCTCCAAATTAGACCTCTGCTTCAACGATAGCTTCGTCACCATCAACGGAGAAACCGAGGTAGGCCATGTCAGATACTCGCAAATCGCCAACGTCATGCTCGAAACCCTCAACCTCAACCCCGACGACGAGTACGAGGAACCGGAACTTCTGAACCCTCCGGCACCGCCGAAACAGGAAAAACCGGAAACCGCAATGGGCTTCCTCGAACAGCTGTCAAACCTATCCAATCAAGGCGAGGAACTGCTTGAGCGATTCGCTGAAAAAGAAGGCTCCGAAACCAGCGAAGACGCCAAAAACCTGAGAAGACTGTTAATCGGAGCCACCAGCCAGCTCGTGGTGTTCGGCATGGTCATCTGCATCAAGGAACGCTCCGCGGAGAAATGAAAGGCAGAAGCATGGGAAAACGGCATAAGCCGGAAGGAGAACACCGTGAATGGACTGCTTAACCCGCCAAAACCGCCATACGAGGAACCAATCGACAACGCCGGACGATACAAGCTCCTCATCAACGAAAATAACGGTGCAACCCTCGTGGAAGCCAACGGAACCGAAACAATCACACTCGCACGCATCAGCGAAGGCCGGTTGGAAGACCTCTCACACAGACTCTCGGAACGTCTGGGACAAACACGATAGGAGGCACATCTTGACAGACAGGCAAATCGTTGTGGAAGAAGAAATCCTCAACAAGGAGGAAGCCGCAAGATTCCTCAACATCGGAATCGACAAGTTCCTTGAACTCTACGGGGTATGCGCCGACCGTCAAGGCGGCAAAACAACCACCTACAAGAAATCAGTGATCCTCGACCGATACGACGCACTCTGCAACCGATAAAAACAAACCCCCACCTGCAAACATCCAAGGAAGCATCCAATGACCACACGTCCACTACCAAAACCAGTGAAACCCAACGTCAAACACCAGCATGAACAGTACGGCACACTCACCGCCGTCGCCACCATCTGCATAACAGGCACGCTCCTGTTCATCTGGTCGGTACCGCAACACAGCTGGCAGGCCGTCATCTGCGCACTGCTCATGCTCGCAAGCGTCCTCTACCTAGGCGTCATCGACGCACGCCATTACACCCTCGACTGCGAGGACTTGGAATAAAAGACTTCCCACCAGCCGACAGTCCAACAAACAAACCAAATCAGGGACGTTTCGCGGACATCCACGTTCACCATGTCGGCCGGCGGGGAACACATATAACTGAATATCGATTATTATCCACGCGCCGACCACATCTTGCTTCACATACACTGTCGGCGCACTCGGTTGGGCGACGGTTCACCCGTCCACGGATTCCAATCTTCTCCTGTCTAAATCTATGCAGGCACTCCGGTGCTTGCAGGTCCTTTCCTTTCTTACTATGCCTGACGGCTTCAATCACAGTCGGCCACGCCACCGGCCGTGAACGCGTTCAGGTCGCGTTCCAACAGCCAAAGGGGCGCTCAGGAATCCACGGACGGCATCGGTCCGACTCCGATGCCAGCCACTCAGCCCCGTCCACTCGTCAGGACGGGGCACACAACCTAACCAAGCAAAAGGAAAACAATGAGCGACAACCTCGACCGCATCGACGCACGCATCGGAGGTGAAGCATGAGCACGATACGCTACATCAGCCTGTTCAGCGGAATCGAAGCCGCCACCGTCGCATGGCACCAGCTCGGGTGGAAGCCAATCGCATACGCAGAAATCGAACCATTCCCAAAAGCCGTGCTCAGACAACACTATCCGGAAGTGCCAGATTTAGGAGACATGACCAAAGTTGACTGGAAACAATACCACCATGCGGCAGATGTCGTTGTGGGAGGAAGCCCCTGCCAGGCATTCAGCATCGCCGGACTCAGGAAGGCTCTGGACGATCCACGCGGCCAGCTCATGCTCGAATATCTCCGAGCTTGCGCAGAGATTGATCCGGAATGGATCGTCTGGGAGAACGTGCCCGGAGTGCTGTCGGCTGAACGCGGACGGGCTTTCCGGTCGCTCCTTGAAGCCGTGGCCGAACTCTGGCCTGATGGGGGGGGGTGCATGGCGAGTGCTGGACGCTCAGTTCTTCGGTGTGGCCCAACGCCGCGAACGTGTGTTCCTTGTCGTCAACACTAGAGACTGGCGACGTGCCGCCCCGGTACTTTTTGAGCGCGAAAGCCTGTGCTGGGATCATCAGTCGAGCCGAGAGAAGAGGAAAAGCCTTGCCGGAGGAACTGCTGGCGGCGTTGGAAACGCAGATCCAGGCATTGGAAACTTGACCCACGGTGAGAACCAGTCTCGGAGAGTGTACTCGTCTGACGGAATCGCCCCGGCATTGCAGTCTCGTGAGAATGGTGGGCAGGATCAGTCGGCTGTCATGTTGGACTTCCACCAGCAGGATGGAAGGTTCAAGGTGAAATCGAGAGAGAGAAGTGATGTGCAGTGCAGTGCGGACAGTCAATCGAACGCGGCACGGTGCTTTAATCTCGCGCCGACATTGATGGCGCATGCGGGGAAAGACGCCCCATTCATCTATCCGACAGCCGATGGGAGAGACTAATGGCCCTTACCTTCAAGATACGCGGCGGCGGAACGGGGGGGGGTAAGGGATTCCTGGGACAGGAAGAGCTTTCCGCCACACTCAGCACGCACAACGACCAGTCCCTATACATGGAAGAGGATTCGATGAAAGGTTTAACAGTTCGCAGGCTCACCCCGTTGGAATGCGAACGGCTCCAAGGATTCCCTGATGGGTGGACTGACATTCAATGGCGCGGCAGGGAGCACGCGCCGGACGGGCCACGATACAAGGCGTTGGGGAATTCAATGGCCGTTCCGGTCATGAGATGGATCGGTGAAGGAATTCAACTCGTTGAAGACAACAAGGAACTTTTCAAGAAGGAAACCAAATGAGTAACGTAACGCAGTCCGATGATTCGATTCGTGAATGGCCCGACCGGGAGATCAACGAACTCCTGGACGAACAGCCCGCAGGATGCCACTTCCACCTAATCGCGTTCAACGACGCGGGCGAAGTGATGAACCTCAAACCAGTCAACATGCCACCCAAGGCATGACACAAAAACAAATGCTTCCCATGCGCTTAGTGCGATTGGCGCATGGGACTTCGGGTGGAACGGCACAACAGGAACCGTCCACCGGCATCGTATGGGCTTTTTGAAGCCCCTTTCCCATACGACAGCCGGAAACTTGGGATAACAGGCACGGTACCGACCGGTGGGTTCGACTCCCACGCCACCCACGCAAACCATCAACAGATCGGAGAACACCATGGAAGACAACAGTCCAGAACGTCTTGATAAGAGCCTCACACGCTTGGAAATGGCGCACCAGTTAAGCGAAACGGTAGGACTCATACTCGCCGACGTGAACAAGCTCGTCGCATACCTCGCCAGCGTTGACGCCAACGGCGATGGCATAGTCGATGAAGCGGTGAACTTCACATTGAAAGGCGCCGGCAAGATCAGAAAACATGCGACCGCTATCAGGTATGGAATCTCAAACGCGCTTGAGAACGCCGACGCACACGAAAGCAACGAAGAACGCAAACGGAGATTCGTAGACAACCTCCTCAACGGTTTGGGCGGTGAGTGAACGTGGACGGGCGGACGATCCGACAAGCCATATTGGACACGCGGTTCAGAGGCTATGACGTCGGCCAAGTGGACGAACTGTTGGAGAAAATCGCGCACGCCATGGACGTGCTTGACGCGGCGAACCGTGAACTATGGCGGAAAAACAAGGAACTGGAACACCGATTGACAAGACCGGAGCATCCAACCAATGAGTGAACTTGCCACACGAACGAACTGGCGGCAGCCCATCACCGGATACAAGTCCAACAGTGGTGGACGCAAAGGCCGGAAACAAGCCGAAAAACCCACATTGACCGAACAGGGAATCGACGTTGACGAGTTCATCAGCGAAAACCACGCCCGCATACAGCGGCTACGCGAAACCACGCCACGCAACCGTAAACCCGAACCCACATACCGGAAAGTCTACGAAACATGGCTGGAACAATCCAAAACAGGCCATCCATCAGAACGCAGCATAGCGAAAGCGTTGGGAAAAAGCGTCTCCACCATCCACCATCACGTCACGAACCTTGTACGTGACGGATACCTCGCCAAAGATACGATCCGCGAACGGGAATACGTGCTGACCGGCAAAACATTCAACCCCATCGGACAGGGAAAAGCGAAGCAATCACCGGACACGCTGGCCAGAATCCGTGAGGAAACAGTCAGACTCCAAAACGAAGGCGTCGCATTCGACCCGGCTGAATACGCGCGGATCATCAGCGGACGTGTCGGCAAATCCAAGAAAACGGTACGCAACAATTTCGCCACGCTTCGCAAGGAAGGCATACTGCCACCTGCTGAGAACCCGTTCGCCAGCCAACGGAAACCAAAACCAGAACCAGAACCGAAACCAGCCGCCAACAAGGAGGAACCAATGAGCCAGACAACCACACCGAAAATCACAGCGGGCACCATCACTACAACGAACCTCACCCCGCGCGACATCACCACCACGGAAGTGGTACCGGAAAAACATTACGAGAATCCACGCGCCATCATCGCGAACGCGCTGGTCGGCATCTACGACTCCATCTCCGCACTGCAACGCGCCGCATACCAAGCCAACGACAAAGTCGTCTACGGATTCGCCACAAAACTCATGAACGGCGAATTGATGGACATCAAGGCCAACTACAGCAAGGACACGAAATGAGACTCAATTTCAACAGCAAGGATGGCGTTTTCGCCATCAAAGCCGAAAACGAAGAGGAAAAAACCCAGCTCAAAACGTCGGTGCCCGCCATCTGCGATCTCATCATCGATTTTTTCGATGCTGAAGTCCAGGAAATGAAGGCGGCGAAGGAATGAAACGCATCCCACTCAAGGACACGGCGAACTCATGGATCTGAAAGCCAGCTACAGCAAGGAAAACAAGTAATGGACAAGAAAACCCTCAACGAAATCACCGAAAAATACGACAACACCAGTCCAGACCAACTCCGCGCCGACCTCGCCGTATTGACTGCGATCAACAAACGCAGCGGCGAAATCCTCAAAATCATCAAAACCGCATGGGAACACGACCACGATGGTGGAGACAAGGAAACCGTCAACATCGCAGGCGTCGAAGCCGGAGAAATCAGCCTCGGCAAAGGCGGCAACGGCAAATACACGGTAACCGACGAACGCGCATACGGCGCATTATTGCACGACAACGATTTCATGATTCCAGGCGGACAGCCGGCAGCCGAACAAGTCTGGATGCCAAGACGTGAAGCAATGGACGCGAAATACCTCGAAGACATGATCCGCGACCACGACGGCGAACTGCCGGACGGCGTGGAATGGAAGACGGGAAGGCCGGGCGTGGTCACGTTCCGCAGCACGCGCGGCTTCGTGGACAAACTGTTCAGCGCGGAACTCGCACCAACCGTCATGCGCCTACTGCTCACTGACGGATCGAAAAACAACACCGGGAAGGAAACCAAGGAATGAGCAACGAACTCACCATCCAAGACAATCAGGACGTATTCACGCAACGGCAACTGGCGGCGTTGGCTCAGATCGGCGTACAGGGAGCCACACCAGCCGACCTTGCCGTGTTCCTCCACCAATGCCAGCGCACCGGCCTTGACCCGTTCAACCGCCAGATCTACATGATAAACCGCCGTCAAAAAGACCAGAACGGCAATTATATGCTGAAGCAGACCATCCAAGTCGGCATCGATGGTTTCCGTACCATCGCGCGTCGCGCGGCGGACCGTAACCACGAGCTGTTCAGCGAGCCGGAAACCCTCTGGTGCGGCGAGGATGGCGTCTGGCATGACGTGTGGATTGCGCCGACCCCTCCGGTCGCAGCGAAGGTCACAGTCCGCCGTGGCGAAGGCGAGTTCACCGGCGTGGCTCTCTACCGCGAATACGTCGGAACTCGGTTCGACAAGTCAACTCAACGTTATGTGCCGAACAGCATGTGGGCTTCTAAACCAGCCACGATGATTGCGAAATGCGCGGAAGCGTTGGCATTGCGCAAGGCATTCCCACAGGATTTGAGTGGCCTGTACACGGCTGACGAAACCGACATGGACGCCGTGCAGGCTGAGATCGTGGAAGAGGAAACCGCAGTCAGAAAAAGCTATGGCAGTCGCGCTAGACAGCGGAATCACGACGAACAGGCCGAGCGGCAGCCGCAGTCTTGCACGCCTGAACAGGCTGACGCCATTTTCACCATGCTGCGTGATTGCGGTGTCGCGTCGAACGAGGAAGCCGAGCAAGTGCTGTACCGGCTGACCGGCAAGCATGGATTGACGCCACGACAGGTCGGCCGGCAGGACGCGGACAATCTGCTCGTCGCGGCCCCTGATTTCGTTAAACGGAAAATCATGCAGGCATTGCAGGAAATCCGCAAACCACAGCGGGAACAGGTGGAAGTCGTTGACACGACCACCGCCGAACAGGAAAACACTGATAGCAAGGAGGCCGAGTGATGGCCGGTGAGACCGTTATCACGATCATTGGGAATCTGACCGCCGATCCGGAATTGCGCACGACGTCCGCTGGCGCGCAGGTCGCGTCGTTCACGATCGCCAGCACGCCGCGCTCCTGGAACCGTAATACGGGCCAGTTTGAAGATGGTCAGGCTTTGTTCATGCGCTGTAGCGCGTGGCGTGATCTGGCTGAGCATTGTGCCAACAGTCTTGCGAAGGGCATGCGTGTGATAGCGCAGGGCAGGCTTACGCAACGTTCCTACGAGGCGAAGGATGGCACGCAGCGCACGGTCGTGGAATTGCAGGTTGACGAGATCGGCCCATCGCTCAAGTATGCGACGGCGCAGGTGCAGAAGATGCAGTCAGGCGGATACCAGGGCGGCAACACCAATGGCGGTTTCGGCGGGAATGGCTATCAGCAGCCGCAGCAGGCACAGCAGCAGCCGCAGGGAGCCGACCCGTGGGCTGCGCCAACCGGCACGCCTGACAGTTTCGGCGGTTTCGGCGGAGCGCCGGAACCGGAGTTCTAAATGGTGCCATTGGCAGGATACGACCCGCCAGCATGGTGCGAACGGCATGAGTGCCCCTACTACGGACGATCATGCCCCGAATGCGAGACGGAAACGGAAGACTACTACGCGGACATCGGCGACGCCAATGTCTGGGATTTGGAGTGAACATTGTTCGATTTCGACGTTTACGGGGAACCGGTCGCGAAAGGCCGTCCAAGATTCTTCGGCACGCACGCCGTCACACCGGAACGCACACGCACGCAGGAAGAACTGGTCGCAAGCGAATTCCTACGACACTACCCACAGGCGCAACCGTTGAAAGGCGAAGTCATGATGACAATCGTCTTCTACAAAAGCCGCCACGGCAAACCCGACTTGGACAATCTGGAAAAACTCGTCAAGGACGCGTTGAACGGACTCGCCTACACGGACGACCAGCAGATCAAACTCACCCTGTGCGCCATGCTCGAACCCGACCGCATGGCATTGGGCAAACGTGTGATCGGACTGGTGAAACGACGGCAGGGAATGCCATTGACATACGGCGGCATCGAATACGAGCCACACACGGGAATCCACATCGAACCATTGGGCGGAACCATCCACGACGGCATACGCCATGCCACGGAAAGCATGAAAGAACTATTGCATGACGCGGGCAACGATGCGCGATATCGATGAAATGGATTTCAACATCCAAGTCTGGGATTACATGAACTGGGCTTTGGGAGACAGGAACCTTGGTTTCGACAGGCGGTTGCATTGGATGGGCGAACCGGTCAGTGTCACCACGCTCCGAAACGCGGATAAACCGTTGTCGGAGGTGTTGGACGAAGCCCGCACTGTCGCCGCGGACAACGACATGCGCGTCTGGATTGTAGTCCAACACGTCACCGGCATGGATGTCACGGGAAGCCTCGTGCTGATTCCACCGGAAGCATGGACGCGACTCAGCCAACTCGACACAAACCGGGAACTCGACGGAATCCACTTTATCCAACTGGCTGTCGGCAACGGGCTGGAAGTGGTCAGCCTCTACCAGTTCGCACTGCTCATGAACCATTTCCAACCGCTCGGACCGGACGAATCGAAGGAGGTTTGACATGGTTGAAATCCGCCAATCCTCCTACATGTGGCAGAACGTGAAACTCAACCGCATACAAGCCGTCCTGCTGGTGGCATTGGTGCGTGACGGACGATTGCCGGACGTGGACTGCGAATGGTCGAAACAGTATCGGACGATCGACGCCTTGGCGGCGCGCGGACTGCTTGTCAAGCGTGATGACGGACTGGTGGAGCCTACCGGTTTCGGACGTGAATACGTTGACCACATTCTCACGCCGGTGGAGACGCATAGCACGGCGACATCCAAAAGATTCAACAAGTACTGGAACGACCAGTACGCGCATCCGAAAACATACCACTACAAGCCGGAACGGTTGCGCGTGGTGTGCGCTAGGGGAGCGGAATGAGACATCAGCAAACCATCATCGACAAGGACAGATCATGAAACACAACGAACCGGAAACCATGTGCAGCCTGGAATGGTTGAAACACGAACGCCGCAAAGCATGGCAGGAAGGCTACGCGGCCGGATGGAAAGACCAGGAATGCGACTTCCCGCAATATACAAGCGAAAACCCATACAAGGAGTAGGCAAATGAAGAAAATCCTCGAAAACATGATCATCAAATGGCATCAGGCGGGATACGCGCTCGACGAGATCGCGCCACTCGTGCCACAAGTGCCCAAAGCCGAAATCGCGGCCATCATCCACCAGTGCGATAAGGAGAACGTCGAATGAAATACAACCCGTTTGGAATCGTGTTCGGCATCGTGTTGACGGTCTGCCTGTGTGTCGCACCGATCATCATATTCGCAATCAGTTAAGGAGTCCTAAAAATGAGTGACAACGTCAATCATCCGAAGCATTACGAGAGCGGCCCGTTCGAGTGCATCGAACTGACCCGCCTGTTGAGTTTCGACTGGGGCAACGTGGTCAAATATTGCTACCGCTGGCAGTCTAAGAACGGCGTCGAAGACTTGAGGAAGGCGCTCTGGTATGCGAACGACGCGGTGATACACGGCATACCGCTCTATGCCGACACCAATTTGTCTGGCCTGTGCAATGCATTGTTCTCCGCTCTCGTGAACGTCGATTGGGCAGGACTCAGATGCGTTTGGTGGGCATTCGCGAACAACTGTCCGAAACGAGACATTCTAACGGCCATCAAGAACAAGATCAACGAAATTGAAAAGGAAGGAAAGTAATCATGGAACACATCGTGCAGTTCGCCATCGGCATTGACGACAAGGCCATTCAGAACCGCATCGAGGAACACGCCTACGCGGACGTGCTCGCCAAGCTCACCAAAAACGCCGTGGACAGTGTTTTCGCGCACACCAGCGCGTATTCGCGGGAAAACATGTGGAAGAGCCTGATGGAGGAAGCTTTGCAAAGCTTCCTCGAAGAACGCAAGGACGAGATCATCGACAAGGCCGCGAACATGCTCGCCGACCGGTTCCAACGGACGAAGAAGTATCGGGAAGCCATGGGAGACGTCATCGAAAAGGACGGTGAATGATGGGCGGATTGGACAAGGTTGAGAAAATTCTGATTGGCGCACTGGTGGTATCCGTCGCCGCAACGCTCTTCCTGATGGGATTAAGCATCTATGCGAACTGGTATCTAGCCACGCATCACGATTACGGCATGACGACGGTCAAGACCGGCGACGTGACATGGGCCTGTCTGACCGACCATGGCACGACCATCGGCTGCGACACGGTGGAGGAATACCGGTGACCGGCATGGGCGTTGGGTACAAGCATCTTGACCAGTTGCGTGATCTCGCGCAGAACGAAGGAGATAAAAGTAGTCGAATTCGACCACTTTTAGACGGCATGGGCACGTTGCATACAAGCATCTTGACCGGCTACATCATCTGGCCGAAAGGTGACATGAGACTGCACACATGCCGAGTGTACAAGACGCTCCAAGAGGCATCGGATGCGGCACAGGAGCGTGCTGACTTCCACCACAGGCCGTACGAGGTGCGCGTAGTTTGCGATACTTCGCAGCGAATCATTAAGACCTTCGAACCAAGGAAAAGCAAATGAGTGAAGAAAAACGAGTGGGAACCCGCTGCATCACATTCCATGTGACAGTGTTCGAACCGCCGATTGATATTGCGGAAGTTCGTGTGGACGTACCGATCTACGTGACCACCTGCGAAACGATTGGAAACTATGAAAAAGGCATCATCCCAGCCCACGTGCAGAAGGATTTCGCAAAGAAGGTAGATCACGCATTGCAAGTGTTCGCCGACACGCTCGAAGCATCATTCAAGGAAAGAGAGCGAAATGTTGAGAAGCATTGATTTCGAAACCATGCCTTACCTGTTTACCGACAAGGCTGGCACTTGTCTGACTGTGGAGTTCGACGGCAGGGAACTGGATGGCATCTACAAGCAGGTGAAAGCCATGTACGATCAGGAGCACCCGTCTGATGGCATGCCCATCGAACCAATGGAACCGGGCTGGTATATGACCCGGGATGGTGAAGACCTGTTGAGCTTCGACGGTGACGCATGGCATATCCACAATCTCGGTGGTGCGGAACCGTTCGCTGACGGTGATCTGGAAACGATGGACTGGAGCGTGGTCAAACGAACGTTCGATGCTGCCTCATTTCCTTTAATTCCAGTCAATCCAAGAAAACCGAATATGACATGGGAGTCCACGAATGTTCAACAGAAAGCATAGGAAAGTCCGATACGCCAAATGCCCATACTGCGGCAAAAGCCCAGTCATCGTGGAATACCCCAGCGTCAAGAGGAACATGATCGTCATGCATTACGAGTGCCCAAACGGGCATCTGACCACCGGCGACACGCCATATCCACGCGAAGCATTGGACATTTGGCTTCTCGCAGTAGGCAAGGTGCTGAAAGTCGATGACGTGATATGCGGATACTTCGCCAAACAAGTACTACGAGGATATGAGCACACCGCAACCACTGCCGAAACTGGAATGCGAGGACACCATACTAGCCATTCTGCAAAACGAAAACTAGGAGGAAAACCATGGCTACGAACGTGACCGAAAAAGACAAGACACTGAACGAAATCATCGACTGGGCGCTGGCATGGAACGTCATGTTGGCCTACAACGCAAAAATCGAAGATAGGGCAGGCGACGCGTCACAAGCGGCTCGGTATGGCGGTATGGCGGAGGCCTACGGCAACGTCATGGAGCATTGCAGGAGCCTGCTCGGTTATAGCGGCTCCATGCCGTCCGAGGTGCCGAATCAAAGCGAGGAATGATGTCAAAAGATAGCGAAGCCCTGTACGAGTTCGCTCATTGGCTTAGCGAGAAGGGTCGTGAGGCTCGTGAGGAACTGGTGTACAAGCAGTACACGCCATGGATTGATGACGTGGCTCTTGGCCGTCTCGAAGCATACGACGAGGCATACAAGCATTGCAGGGAGATGCTAGGCAATGCCGACTCGATATTCTCCCCGAAATTCGACAAGGAGACCAATCAAAGCGAGGATGCGAAAAAATGAAATGGAAACCAGATTGGACGGACATCGCCGAAAACCTGCTGATCGGACTGATGGTGGTTGCCGCGGCCGCAATATTCATTGTCTTCTGCGTTTGCGTATGGAAAGACGTGACAACCGAAAGAACCATCATCATGCGCGACGGAAGCCAATCATACGCCTGCTCGATCAGCGACATAAGCCCGACCCCACACGACTGCAAGCCAATCGAGGACACGGAGGAATAATCATGTGGTTCAAACGCAAACACAGCGAATACGGGTGTCCAATGTGCGGCAGCCTACCCGTCATCGCGGAGGGGGAAACAGAAAAATACCATGAAACCCTCAAAGCCGTGAAAACAATAACCATATACCGGCTCCAATGCCCCCGAAAGCACCTCTCTACAAACTGGTACAGCGACCCTATGGATGCAAGCATCCAATGGAAACACGTCGTGAACGAATACAAGAGGAAGGATACAAAATGAGCAGTCAATACAAGGTTCGCGCGCTGTATTGGAGTTACAGCGACGGCTACTATCGCTTAAAAAACCAGGGGGTGCTTGAAGATTTACTGAACGATGGTTGGGAGATTTCACGGGTGGATGCCATATCGCCAACGAATTTTCCATCTGGCGCATTCGGCGCCACGAACGTCTACGTTCTCGAAAAGCAAAGCGAGGAAAAGCAAAGCGAGGACACGAAAAAGAGCAGTGTGTCAGAAATCCTCCCGCATGACATGGGTTTACGTGTGGAACTCGATACGAACGAAACATACTACCTGAAAAGCGGATGGAAAGAACGCGGGGACGTGATCTACGGGCTTGCTGTGAGTTATACGGATGGTTCCGGCATCGTATCCGCTTCATTCCATGACAATCCTGCTCCCATCGCAATCATGTGTAGCCATGTGAGGCTGGCAGTCTCATTCGATGAACATGAAACCGAAACCACCAAGCAAAACGAGGACGCGAACATGAAGGAGACAAACCGATGAACGGCGATAAGCAGCATGCGGTGTGGCGTGAAAGCATCGAGAAATACGGCAAGACGACGCAAAGCATCGTCTGCATGGAGGAATGTTCCGAACTCATCCAAGCCGTCAGCAAGCGTCTACGCGGCAAGTCTGACGCTACCGACAATCTTGCGGAGGAAATGGCCGACGTGATCATCTGCCTGTACCTGCTCAAGGAAATGTACGACATCACCGACGAGCAGTTAAATGAATGGATCGCACGCAAGACGGCAAGGCAATCCAAGCGAATGCAAGCCGATGACCCATTCCTGGAAGGCAAGGACGCGGAATGAGCGCGTACCAACCTGTTCTTGACCCTGCTTGCGGCGGGCGAATGTTCTGGTTCGACAAGTCAGACAGCCGTGTGCTCTTCGGTGACGTGCGCGACGAAAGTTGGGAACTATGTGACGGACGCAGATTCGAAGTCAAGCCGGACATGCTGATGGACTACCGCGATCTGCCGTTCCCGGATGAGACGTTCCGTATGGTCGTGCTCGACCCACCACACTTGCGCAATGCGGGAGAGACGAGCTACATGGCGCAGAAATACGGATGCCTCGACCAAGAGACATGGAAAAACGACCTTAAGACCATGTTCAGCGAATGCTTTCGCGTATTGCAGCCTTGCGGAACGCTGATTTTCAAGTGGAATGAGACGCAGATACCCGTCTCTCAGATTCTCAAGCTCACTGACCATAAGCCGCTCTTCGGCAACAAACAGCCGAACCGCACCGGAACACATTGGATCGTCTTCATTAAGGAGGATACGGAATGAGCAGGGCTGAAACTACCGCCATGCTGTCCAAGCTGGTTGAGAAGCGTCTGAAGAACCGCGTCAGCTTCTGGGCAAGCGAGGTGAATTTCGACTTGGGCACCTCGAAAAACAGACGAATCGACTTCATGGGATTCAAGCCGTTCACGCCCGGCTATGTGCTCATGCCGGCAAGTGTGGAACTTGGCGAGTTCTCCTGTTACGAAGTCAAATCCTGCATGGCGGATTTCAAATCAGGCCATGGGTTGACGTTCTACGGGGACGTGAACTACCTCGTGACCACAAGGGAACTGGCCGAGGAACTGCGAGTCAACTACCTGCTGCCACACAATATCAATCAAGTGCTCACACCATCGAAAAAAGGCGACAAGCTCGTACCGCTTTTCGACGTGTCCGGCAAGTGCCCATCCTACAGGTGCCGCGCCGCAAGCGAAATGCTGTACGCGATGATCGAAGCGAACGGGAAGAGGACAAATTGAGCATCGCGGATGATGAAGCTGAGAAGGTATATCCGACCCGCTACTGGAGTGGAACGCGTGTCAAGGAACAGTTTTCCTGCGACACGGACGATTTGCAGGAAGCGTACCTGCGCGGACGCAACGCGCCACCGGCTGACGCCGAGGTCGAAGCCGTGGCGAGAAAACTGATGTGGTTGGACATGGCACCAGCCTGGGAAGACGTCATGCCAAGTGAGGACTGCTTCTGGACTCTGGCCGAGCCGGAGGTGCGCGCCAATTACATCAGGGACGCTCGGGAAATGCTCGAAATCGCACGGAAGGCGGCAAACGAATGAGCATCGAGGACAGGGCTGAAACCATCGCCGTCGCCGTCGCGGTAATGTTCTTCGTCATATTCATCGCCTTCATCGGCTATATCTGCTGGGCTGAAGCGACGGCGGACACCATCATCCTCCGTGATGACGGACAATCATACGCATGTCAGACCAGCAGAATATCCCCAGCGCCACACAACTGCAAACCGGTCAAGGAGAAACGATCATGAGCATCAGATACGTGGAATGCGCTCACTGTTGCGAGGTTGTCGGCACATATTACGTGACCTGCCCGTACTGCGGATACAAGTTGGCCGTGCGCAGGCCGACAACTGGCATGGATCCTCTGTATGGCATGACCGACGACGAATTCTACCGAGAGCTCGGGAGCATGTGATGGAAGATGTTGGAATTCTTCCTTGGCCCCCACCAAGCTTGGCGGAACTCGAAGAAGCTTTGGATTCGATGGACCACGACGGAACCACAAGAGGAGATTAGGCGATGGCTAGACGCGGCTACGTGCAGCTCGTGAACGGCTTCTACGACAACGACAAGATACGTGACCTCGTGCGCATGGGCCGCGCCGATTCCGTTGGCGTGTACTGCATGGCCCTCTCGCTATGCGGCGACAGGCTCACAGACGGTTTCGTACCACGTCGCGCCATGCTCTCCAACATCGGAGCGACACCGGAACAAGTGAGGGCGCTCGTGGACGAGGGAATGCTTGAAGAGGTCGAAGGAGGCTGGCTGATCCACGACTACACCGCGCACAATCGCACCAGAGAGCAGGTATTGCACGCCCGCGCCGACGCCAAGGAACGCAAAAGCAAATCCCGATGTCACAGCAGTGTCACAGCAGTGTCACAGCGTGACATGTGTGTGGCATCGGGACAAACACCAGAACACCAGAACACCAGAACACCAAAGAAAGAGAAAGAAGAATATTCTTCTTCTTTCTCCAAAGAAATCGGCGTGAAGGATTTCGGCGATTCGCAAGAGTGCGGCGAAACGGACAGGACGCTGGCTGTGGAATATCCGAACCTCGACCTCGAATCCGCATGGCTCGCCTTCGCGGACCGCCACCAAGACGAAACACGCACGATAGCCGACTGGACGCGCCTATGGAAAGGCTGGTGCCAACGCAGGGCCAACATGAGCGGCATACCACAAAAAACGCCACATACGCACACATGGGCGTGCGAACACACGCTGAAACGCCTTGGCATTAAATCACGCGACGACGTGCAAGACATGACCAAAGCACAGCAAACGGCAAACCAGCTCAACAAGGAAGACCGAAATGGAAGAACCTGAACTCACCGAACAACAAAAAACAGCCCTCAGAAAAGCAATCGGCGACATCATTGGAGACTACACGCCGTGGGTGCTGATCGTGGAAACCACGCCACTTGGAGAAACAGCCACGGCATACTCCGAAAGCGTGACCGACACGCATTCCAGCGCGTTCACCATCATCGGACTGTTGGACAACGAACTAACCCAACGACTCAGCTAGGTTGCGTTCAAAGGTGCATGGTAGAATCATCCAAGCCGGTTCAATCGCACGCCATAAGGCACTGGCCTAGGAAAACCATACCCAACGAAAGGCCAAAAGCGATTGCCGGAATGCAAAACCCGCTCATGCTGGCGTGAGCGGAACCCCGAACGCCAACTATGCCCCAACTGTGAAACCCGTCTCACCGACGACCTGACATGGCTGGCGAAACACCTGCCATCATTGGAAAACGGGAAACTCAACCGCATCAACAAAAACAGGGACATGAACGGCAACGGCGGAAGCGGATACTCCGCAACCCCGCCACTGCGCGAAACCATCTACGATCTCCTATACGAGCGTGACGAACACGGACTGGACGGCGTGCAGCCCACCCTCCAGGCATTCGCCACATGCCTAGGAATCCAATGGATGCACGTCACGCCACTGTCCGACCTCGCCAAACGAATCCTCGACACGAAAACAGGACACACCCACTACCTGCTCTCCACGGCAACACCCGTATACGCGGAACAAATACGCATCCTAGTCAAGGAATGCTCACGCATCCTCAACCAAGGACACGCCGTCAACCTCGGCACATGCCCCAACACCGACTGCAACACGCCACTGACAGCCGACGAAACGGCGACCACGGTCAAATGCCGCGGATGCAAGAACACGTGGAACATCAACTACCTAAGAAGCATCATGAACCAGAAAATACTCGAATCAGACTACACGGGCACCATGCGCCAGATCATCAACCTACTCGCACAATCCACCGGACAGATCGTCAACACGAACACGTTCAAAAGCTGGGTGCACCGCAACCAGCTAAAACCAGCGGGTGGAATCCACGGCCACCCCACATACCGCATCGCGGACGTATATCGGCTCCTGATCCGGCTCCAACAGGCCGGACAGACAACCGACAGCGTATGGCAGCTGCTCTCCAAACAGAAAGCAGAATAATGGCACGAATCATCATCGAAGACAACGGACACACGATCACATACGAGAACGTGTCCAACATCCACGACCGGCAAGACCGGAGCGCCACCACCACAAACATATTCCGCAACACGGCAGAACGCACCCTGCATACGCTCACATTCCTCACGCCACCGGCAAACAGCATCCTCTGAAAGAAAGGCAAAAAATGAGCGAAATCATGCAAATCACCGGCAACACCGACAACATCGCATACCAGCATCCACACGACGCCGGAGCCGACCTGAAATCATGCGAGGACACCATCATCCCCGCCAACGGGCGCACGCTCGTGCACACCGGCGTATACGCGGCAATCCCTCACAATCACGTGGGCCTCGTATGCCCACGAAGCGGCCTCGCGCTGAACCAAGGCTTGACCGTGCTGAACGCGCCTGGAATCATCGACAGCAACTATCGCGGCGAACTATGCGTGATCCTGCACAACACCAGCGAAAGAGCCGTCAAAATCACGGCGGGACAGCGCATAGCGCAACTTGTCATAACGCCCGTCGCGCACGTGAAAATCATTCCGGAAAGCCAACTGCCGGAAAACACGGAACGAGGCGAAAACGGATTCGGCAGCACCGGCGAATAAGCCGACAACACTCGTAAAACAGACACTCGACAACCCTGGACAGGAACAATCATGAGAATCCACATCGTCACCGCTGACGTGCAAGACAAGGACAGATACAGGGATTACACGACCCTCCCACCGGAAAAGTATCCTTATCTGCCAACTGTTCGCGAGGATACGGAAGTCAAGTATGGCGAGTTCGTCAGCATCATGGGTGTTTACGGTTCGCGTGACCGGGCAGAACATCGCGTGGGTGAACTTGTTCGCGAAGGCTTCACTGTTTTCCCGATCGTCGAATGCGTTGTTGACGCGAACTGTTGGAAATACATAGGAGGCCACGCGGAATGAGCGTCGCCGACACGACACAGGACAACACCACCAAGGAGGCGCAATGAAAGCACTCGACTTCACCAAGAAGAAAAGCAAACTGGTAGACAAGCTGGTAAAACTCGGATTCCATTATCAAAGCACCGACAAGGAGCCAGCTAGTCTGCGAGGACCCTCACGACTGATAACCACATGGGCGAACGTCATGAATGGCGTGACCCTGCAAATCATCGATGCGTATGACGAACGCCATGGCGAAAACTACGAACTGATTACAACGAAGCGCAAATACGTCAGGATAACGGATGATTGCACTAACATAAGCGTCACCATGTCGTTCGAAGAGTTCATGGAATTGGAAGAGATCACGAACAGCAAGGGCAGCACATTCCCACGCCCGGAAACATCCTTCAAAAGAATTACTAACGAGAACTAGGGGGATACGTGAAATGAGCGAGACAATCAAAATCAGTGGAAAGTGAGCGCGTCATGCGAATCTACCTAGTAACTGCGAACGCACAGGATCACAACGAATACATCGAGTACCGGGATAAACCATATAATCCCGATTCGTTCACTGACACCCCAATGCACATGGGCGAAACATCATACACCGCAGGATTTGTAAGCATCATGGGCGTTTACAGGACACGCGAACAAGCGGAAACACGCGTAAACAAGCTCACCCGCGAGAAATTCCCGGACTTGCGAATCATCGAGATTGAAGCGGACTCGGACTGTTGGCAGTTCGTCGGTGGAGGTTGGCTCTGGTGAACAAGCAAATAATCACAGCGGACCATCTGAACGCCACGCACTTGGGCAAGCGAATCACCATCAACAGCTTGCATGGCACCGTCGTGTCAGGCAAGCTGAAAGAAATCAGCGCCGACTACGCCATCATGCCCAGTTTGGCGTCTTACTTCCCCTACAAAGAAAACAAAACATTGGAGTACAGTAAGGACGTTCACATCATCCTGCACTTGTCGAACCAAGTCAACGACGATATCAAAACAACCGTACGCGAGGACACGGAACTACAGGTAGAAGACGAACAGGTAGACCATTTTGTTAACGTCTTCGGCAAAATGGTCAGACTCGAAAAAGGAGACACAATGACGTCACCAACCACCAAAGAACTGCTCATGCGCGTGATCGCCGTGGAATCACCGAAACTGTTCGACGGGTCAGACAACGAGCCAATCGAAGTGACCTCCTACTCCTATCAAGAAGAAGGAACGCGTCTCTGCGATACATGCGACTATCCGGAACTGCTGCTCATAGGATACCGGACACGCGGCGGAAAAACGAAACATCTAAAGTATGAATACTTCGACCTACCAAACCTGCTCGAAACATTGGACAAGTGGGACAGGCAACACGACGATACGAGGAAGTCAGACGCATGAAATGGTTCACCAGCGACCTGCATTTCGCACACCCATTCGTGGCCACGCTACGCGGTTACGCGCTACCCGGATACGCTCGCGACGAATCGATCAGGCAACAGGCCGAACACGACGGCAGACAGCTCAAGGATTGCGTTGACTGGCGGAAGCACGACGCCGACATCGTACAAGCGATAAACACATACGTCGGCAAGGAAGACGAACTCTACATCCTCGGAGACATCAGCTCCGGCAGCACATGGAGCGTCGAACAGGCGATAATGCGCATCCAGAATCTACAGGTCCCACGCAAACGCAGACACCTGATTCTCGGCAACCACGAACTCTACGCATCCAGCCGCACGCTGGAAAAGTTGGCAAGCGTGTTCGGGGAAGTCGGAAGAGTCGGCATCACCGAAATCAGAGACGGGCGGGGCAACAATCCACACACGGTATTTTTAAGCCACTTCCAATGGCGTGAAGACTTCACGCAAAGCAAACCACTAGGCGCAGTCTCAACCAATTGGAACGCGCCGGAATTAGCCAAATACGCGATACCACGCATGAACAACACTCTGCTCCTGCACGGACATACGCACGCGCATGACCCGCTTGAGTTCGGCAGGCATCACAATGAGATCAACGTCGGATTGGACGCATGGTGTTTCGAGCCAGTCAACGAAGCCGAATTGGTAGACAATTGGCTACACACTGCGTTAAACGTAACTGAGTGATCTACAATGGCACATGAATGGGGGCGGGTTCAAACCACCCCCACTATTTTTCAGTAATCAACACCCTTGGATTTCAATTCCTCCAAAAAATCATCCCACTGCTCTCTCGTCGGAATACTCAACCCTGATTCTGGATGCCAACGCGCATACCAGCCAATCAAACAATCTCCCTGCGCACGTTGGAAAAATCCATCAAGCCAAGACGGATCGTCCGCTTCCCTACGCGCAAGTTCCAAAGCCTCCCTGCAAGCCGGTTCCATATGATCTTCAAACCACTCAACATCCGCATCCGTGCTTGAATAAATGGCGTGATAGATAGCTTCCGGGTTAACACGGAGCGACACCAACATCTCAGCCTTCACACGTGTCTTAAATTCTTCACGCCTGTCCCAATCGTACATTCCGTCAGCAATCAGCTGCTTAACATATGGGTCACAATGTTCAGCCAAAAACCACGCACGGTCTGTAATATCTCTAAGCGTTTGGAACATTATATCACACGTCGTGTCCGCAGGTGTGGGTGATGCCGTAGTGTGCCATTTTGGTTTGTCCTTTCTTTTTGCTGACATGATTTTTATTAGAATGGAGTAATAAACGAGTCGGGTGTATCGAACAGGCTGATATCAAAAAACATGCCCGACCGCGCATGATCGTTGCACATCCACCTGCGAACCCTCCAAACCGGCATCATGAATAAGCCACGCCTCCAACTCCATGTCAGGAATCACACTGGAATGACCGTAAGCATACAAGAAGCCAGTCGGAGTCGTGAGTTCAAGCCGATACCCGCCACCAGAGATCCGGTAATATCGCAGCCGCCACATCACGGCACCTCGATCTCGTCACGCCATGACAGCATGTCGCGCGTAATCATATCCCCGGACGACACCTGCACGTAAAGCCACGCACGATAACCCAACCGCGCCTCACGATCACGTTCCAACCATGCGGCCAACCATTCCACCCACAACGAAACAGGCGAACGATACCTCCACATGTCACAATCACGCACGCGATCATGACAAACAAACTGATAAACCGGCATGACAAACACCCCTCTCACTTAAGCCCATCGAACATGCGCGAGTAAGCCACCTGAACATTCCCAAGCCCACTGCGGTACGCAGTCATACGATCCGCCGCCTCATCCGACATGGCAAGCCGCAACTGCCAATCCTGCGGAAACGCAACCTCACGCAACGTCTCCTCCTCGTTCAATGAACGCACCACGACATGCTGCGGAAACATCGCATCGAACACGCACACGCACAACCCGAAAGCAATCAACTCGGTTTCATCGGACACGTAGCGAAAATCCTGCCGGGCACGCTCCAAAACATGCACGCGATCAAAAGACGACGAATCCAACAATCCAGCGAACTCACGAATAGTGTCATCATCCAAGCCGCCGCACAGCGGCTCAAACTGCACCACATCGATCAAATCATCCCGCATATCGGGAATCAAACCGCCCGAACCAATGTCAGGCGTGCCGTAATCATTGAAACGCGCCCACCATCGACCGACAACCCGACCGACATAGCCGACAATCTCGGACGGCAACGAAACATTATCAGAAACTTCCATGATAGAATCTCCTTTGCAATTGCTCACACAAACTGATTGATTGCAGCGGGGGAGCGGCCTTCACCCGCACTCCCGCACACTCTTTTGCTCAGGTGTTCAGGCGTGCCACTGCACCACACTCACACCGTCAACAAGCACATACGACGTGCCGTCACCATTACCAGCCGTCGAAGCATCCCACTTGCACACATGCTGATAGGCGGAACCCCCATCGACCGAGACGGAACCATCCTCGACGAAACAAGCCGGAATATCCGCCCAAGGAAACGCGGAAGCGACGGAACCAGGATTATCACGACGCCACGCATTCCAAGACTCGACCGTCTCAGCAGACGCGCTACCCAACGCCTGGGCCTGATCCACGGATTCCAAACGACCGCCAGCACAAACGGCTGCGACAATCACCGCAATGAGAAAAACGTTACGAACCTTATTCCTTAGCATGGTTTGCTTCTTTCCGGCAGACCATGTAAACTATGATCTGCCTGATTATTTTTGTTGAGAGGTAATTAAGGTGCCGCCACCGCTCAGAACAGTGGCGGCAAATTCTTTTATGCGGCAAGCTTCAGATTATGGCTCGCGAGATAGCTGGCGATCTGCTCTTCAAGCCGCGCGTCAACGTCCGTGTAATAGTCGCGGTATGCGATCACACCGCCCGTACCGTCGAA
The DNA here is from genome assembly GCA_959028125.1 of uncultured Bifidobacterium sp. Taxonomy (GTDB): domain Bacteria; phylum Actinomycetota; class Actinomycetes; order Actinomycetales; family Bifidobacteriaceae; genus Bifidobacterium. The sequence goes on from CAUFQQ010000003.1 coordinate 161,947, forward strand.
CGTGACATACGCGACGCGACGGCCTTTGGAATCACGGAAGCCACGAGGCTTATGCACGTAAGCGCCGAACACGTCGGCTAGTTCCTTGACCGATTTGCCACCTGGAATAGTCACCTTGCGCACTATGATCGTGCTGGAAGTCCTGACAACCTCATGCGGTTCCGTTTGCGGTGGAACTTCGGGAATCTCAGCCGTGACCGGCTCCGGTTCGACAACCTCAACCGACTGTGCGACAGGCGCCACCGGTTCGACAACAGGCAGATCATCATAAGTCTCACACATCTCAGGATGATCCTGCTCCATTGGAGTCAGAAACGACACGTCACGCGACACAACCATGCCGCCATGCTCCCACGACAACACCCAGCCACGTTCACGGTCAACATCAGGAAGACTCAAACCGTGAGCCGAATAATCACCACAATCATCGGACGCAATCAGGCCGCCACGTTCCACGATTGACGGCACGTCACCAATCTCACGCATCGCCTGCGCATAATCCACCCCATTAGGGTCAAGCCACACACCACCCTCGGCACGATACACGGCGGCAACACCACGCACCGCCTGAGCATTCACGACACCTGGAACCATACGCCACGACTCGACGTTATCCGACATGCCGAAACGCCACACGCTCGGACTGTCAACCGAATTGAAAAACATGAAAACACCATCGGAATTGACAGCCCACAAACCGTTAACCTTATTAGACATTTCAAACCCCTTAAAAAGAAAACGTTGAAAACAAAGGCGCGGCACAATCGCCACGCCCTGGAATTAAACAAACAGACTGAGTGAATCAGACGCCCACACGCCTACGTGCGGCGGCCTCAGCCTTGAAGAACGCCGCGAAAGCGTCGCCAATGGACGCATAAAACACGCCATCGATCCACCAGCCGGCATAACCTTTGGAATCATACCCACGCAGCTCTGCAAGCTCAGCGCGCATAAGCGGCAACGCCTCACGACGCGACACCGCGCTACGATGCCAATTATTGTCGAAATGATCCGCAGCAACCCAAGCGTCGCGTTCCTCACGCGAATCAAAAGACAACAGGCTGCAATACGGCTCACCCTCAAAATTGGTAAAGCCGACACCAAACTGCCAATACCCGGCATAAAAATGGACACTCATAACACACACTCCATTCGTGCAAAAAGATTGATTGATTGATGGACGTGATTGATAGGCTCACGCCCGAAAGCCTGGAATACAGGGAGACTACTTACGTTCCCCACCATTCAGGAAGTCAACGAACTTGTCTCTAGCCACGCCATCGCACTCACAGCCGAGAAGATCGCTGCTGATAACGTCATAGCCACAGCCGGTGACGAAATAGAAATACCAATCATCGCCACCACGGCTCAGCCAACAGGAACGCACGTACCCCGTAAGCTCGTACCGTTTGCACTCGAACCATTCAGCCAGTCCCTCGGCAAGCAGAGAATCGAACTTGAAACGGCCAACGGTGATAATGCTGTTCTCTTCCTCGCATACCCTTTCATCGGCCTCTTCATCCAGCTCGCCGTCAAGACTGTACCCGGCTTCAAGCGTGGCGAGATTGCGCAACAGCTCGTAGGAATCGATACCGTCGAACGTGTCATGTTCCACAATCTCAGACGTATTAAACCAAGTGATCTCGCTGTAGATATTGTCGTCGAACTTCATTTCACGCCTCACTCTCGCAATAGGATTCAAGCCGCGCCACGCACGACTCATCGCCCGGAACCCGGTGCATATCAAGCCATTGTTCAGCAGTGACCACGGTATAACGCTCACCCAGTTCGCCGTTGCGCTTGACATTGCGGCTGACCACATACACCACGCCATCGATCCACCTGACAGCGACGTTATTCCATGCCACCTCACAAGGCTCAAGACCATGCTCACGGCCAAAATCCCACGCCCTATTACGCCGGCTGACCTGATCGGAACACCTATCCTTGAACCATTGCACAAGATCGCCATAAGCAAACATGATGCACCTCACTCCGCAAGCAGTTCGGAAACCGCATTGCCAAACTCTTCAGAGAAAAGCCAGGTGCGGTAGAAAACCTCAAGTTCTTCGGGGTTATCGAGGGGCGCGTCGTGCGCGTAATCGCTGGCGATAAACCCACTCCAATCATCCGAGAACATGACGTTCTGCATATTCTCGGAACTCTTGCTAGCGTTGCACGTCCAGGAACCGTTATCGTTGCCGGTAGCCGGAAGCTCAACGTCGTCATACTGTCCCCAGCACCATTGCTCAGTTGGCGTAATGCCGTCCGCATAATCCTTAAGGGTTTCAACAATTTCATCCCGCAAGTCGGAACGATATGCCGTTGCAAAAGTATTTTCATCACACATTTTTGACACTCCATTCCAGCCCCCTTGCTAAAATGAGAGGGCTCTAGTCAGATTGGTTAATGATTACTGAGCAATTGAGCCGGATAGTTGCAGCTATCCGGCTCTACTCATTCGTGAGCTAGCCACGTCATAAAGACACGTCTAGCCCTGGCGGATTACATTCAATCCGCCGAAGTTTCAGAATCAGAATCAAGTAGCTTACGTGGATTAGCTACGCGCAAAGCGTCACACAAGCGCAAGGCAGTATCAAGCGACAACGTGCGCACGTTTCGTTTCCTCGTCTCAATCTGAGCAATTTCGACGTAATGCACGCCGCTTTTATCTGCTAACTGCCGTTGCGTTAAACCGCGTTTCGTTCTTAATTCTTTTAATCCCATGGCCTTGCTCCCTTCTTGGGTTAGGGCCATCGTAGACCACTCAGACAGCGCTGGGCAATTCCATGCCGGAGACAGCGCCACGTTAGCGACTCAACGACGGTTCAGCCTTGCATAATGTGAGGGTGCATCATGCCTAGTCGCATTCCGCCGCGTCATTGTCGCGTCCACTCTTCAGTTGTCAAACGTCCATGCCGCCGATTCTTCGGGGCTTCCGGGTTGCCGTCCCGGTCTGCGTATCCGCTGCTGTATCTTTCCTTTCTCTTCGTTGTCGTTTGCTTGATGGCTCTCACTATACACGCTATCCAGTCAGATAGCAAACCAAGACAACACAGACACCACATAAACCATTGCAAACACTAGCATTCATCGGCGTGTCGCAACCACATGACGGCGACGAAAAACCACGCCGCCACGTCACGGCCACGACGGGCACGACGTCCAGGGCACGACGTGGCCACGACATGCACGGCCACGATCGCATACAAAGGAACGTGCCCGCGCGATACCACACGACACGCCAAAACACAATCGCACAGACGTACCAATGTTGCACCATACAACAAACACCCCCGTGGGGGAGCCTCCCGCCCGGCCCCTCTGCTGGGGCCGGTGGGACAATAGCAGAAATAGTGCGCGGGTTTTTGAAAAGTTCGCGCACAAAACGTGACGCCTGCAACCTCTCGTCTCGCTCTGCGTATGGATTGAAAGCGTTTCAAAATCAAGTTGTGCAACCGTTGTTGCACCCGTTTTGTTGAGTATAATCATCATTAGATGATTTTGGCCGGTGCGGCATTGGCGTGCTGGCTTTGCAATTCTGTTGGCACAGCCTTTCGGTTGTCGGGTTCGATTCCCGAGGTTTGCTCTAGGTTTCATGGGGGTAGCTGCCTGTGAGACTGATGGTATTGCTCGAATATCCCTGCTGGAACATGTGGGGGACAAGAGGCTCCCTGCCTTAATCAGGCGGTTGATGACCGAAGGGGAGGCACGGCCAAACGGGTGCACATGTATGCATGTTCCTTGCCGTTGGTGGTAAAAACCATTCCACCATGCCGAACGTCTTTCCGACTTGGACGTTAACTAAGTCGGTATATGGCATTGGTGCAACCGGTAGCATGGCGGTCTCCAAAACCGTCGATGTTGGTTCGAGTCCAACATGCTGTGCTCAGCCTACCCACAGGTTGTGGGAAAGGTCTTCGGAGTCGTCTTGTGGCGGCTCTAGTTTTAGCTGACCCGCCTAGTCTGCGGGAACAGTCTCCTGAGCCGCTGCGGCGGCTCTTGCTTTTGGATGCTTGGCAGAGTGGCTTATTGCACCACCTCGCTAAGGTGGCGACCGGGAACGGTCCGGGGGTTCGACTCCCTCAGCATCCGCGCGCCGTGGCTGGCGGTAAAAAGCCATTTTTGCCATTGGATTTCCTTTTGGCGGTTTGGGGTAGACGACGGGCAGCCCCCATGTTTTTGGTGAGTGTGGCGTGGGGGTTGTCTGTTCTTTTGCTTTGGTGGCGGAATGGGTAGACGCGGCGCACTCAGAATGCGTTGTCTTGTGACGTGTGGGTTCGACTCCCACCTGAAGCACTTGGGTTGGCTGATCTGAGAACTTTTCCTGCTGGGTTGTTTCCCCTTTGGTTTGATTTCTCCTGCTCAGCACCGGCCAGCCCTGTTTTTTCTTTGTGGGGTTCGTATGGTTTGGCTTGGTGAGCGTAAGGGGCGGTTCAATCCTGATTGGCCTAGGGTTCGCGCTTTGATATTGGATCGTGACGGGCATAGGTGCCAGTGGCCTGTTGAGGATGATTATGGGCGTGTGCGATTGTGCGGTGCCTATGCGAATCAGGTGGACCATAAGAAGCGTGATCCTGTGTGTGATGATGATTCGCCGGAGAATCTTTGGGCGTTGTGTGACAGGCATCATTCTTACAAGACTGAGCTTGAGGCCGCTGAGCAGCGTCGTGAGAACCGTCGCAGGAGGGCGGAGGCGAAGTGGTACAGGCATCCGGCGTTTCATTAGACGATGGTGCATGCTGCATCAACGGCTGTTCGCGTGACGTTCATGCGCGCGGCATGTGCAGGATGCATTACGACCGGTGGCGTCGTGGTGGCATGGGTGCGCGTAAGAAGCGTATGAGTCGTGCATGCATCCAGTGCGGAAGGTTTTTCGAGACTGAGCGCAGGGATAAGAAGACGTGTTCCGACAGGTGTCGGAAGGCGTGGAACAGGAAATGCCGCAGGTCTCCGGTTCGTTTGGATTCCAAGCCGAATCCGTTGAAGTCGGTGTTGTGGGAGCCGAGGGCTAATGCTCACGTCGATGTGCCGGTTCCCGTTGCCAAGTCTTTCTGGACGCGCGATGACGAGTGGAACTCGTGTTCTCACACGTGTCCTAGGTGCGGGCTGGCGCTTGACCGGTCCGCTGATGTTATGAGTGGCGATTATCCGGTTGGCGCGTGGAAGGTGCCTTTGGAGCAGGGGGGAGAGAACAGCCTGCGCAACCGTGTTCTTGTCCATCGCAAATGCGCGTGATGCCGGAACGGCTTTCGCGCTGATGCCCGGAATGGGTGTGCGGAGGTGGTTTCTATGGCGGCTAAGAAGCAGTCCAATCAGATTCTTGAGGTTCCCGATGGGAAGCTTGGACCTGATCTGCCTGATGCGAGCTTCATGTTTCCGAAGGGTGGCGAATGGTCGCCTCTGGTGGAGCATTGGTATGAGGAGTTCAGGAAAAGTCCGAACGCGTCCATGCTTCGCACGGCACCCGCGTGGATGGCGGTGCAGTTGGGTTTCGCCACCATCAACGAGATGATCTGGTCGAAACGCTACGCGACGCTGATGCCGGTCGTGCGTCAGCTGTTCGACGAGTTGGGTTGGACTCCGGCTTCGTTGCGCGCTTTGAAGTTCGATGTTCCCGAAAGCAATGACCATGCGGCCACCGATGGTTCGAATCATGCCGTCATTCAGGATATCGACGCGTGGCGCAGGAAGTTGGAAGCTGCCCGCTGATGCATGTCATGATTCCAAAGCTGTCCTATGAGGACAGGTGCCGGAGTCTGGGCGCGTTGTTCCTTTGGTGGACGGAGACGTTCGTGCTTATCGGGCGTGGTGACGCCACTGGTAAGCATGTGACTCATTCGCCGGAGTATATACAGTTCGCGTTGAACGCGTATGCGCTTGACAAGAATGGTCGGCGTAGGTTCGACCGTTGTTCGCTGTGGCGTCCGAAAGGCTGCAATAAGAGCGGCCTTGGCTGCGAGTTCGGCTTGTTCGAGGCTTTGGGACCTTGCAGGTTCGATCATTGGGCGGTGGCTGGCGAATACTACGAGTTCCTTGGTCAACGGTACTACTATCTGCCGGGCGAGCCTGTTGGTCGTCCGGTTCAGCGTCCTGAGATTCTGTGCCTTGCCACCAGCGAGGACCAGACGGGAAACATCTTCGATTCGATCCACTACAACTGCAAGGAAGGGCCTTTGTCCCAGTTGCAGGGCGAAGGCATGGTCGTGACGAAGACCGGCATCTCCCTTCCGGAGGGCGGGGGAATAGTGCCGTCCACTTCAGGTGATTCATCCAAGGACGGCGGCTTGGAGACGTTTGTTCTTGCCGACGAGATTCACTTGTACAAGCTGCCGCGTCATATCAGCATGTACAAGACGGTCCAGCGTAATCTGCCGAAGCGTTCCCTTGAGGCTGACCCGTGGCTGTTGGAGATGACGACGTATTATCGTCCTGGCGAGAACAGTGTGGCGGAATCCGTCGAGCAGATCGCGCACGATATGCTTTCCGGCAGGTCGAAGCATTATAAGGGCCTGTATTTCGACTATCGGTATTCGACGCTTCCTCTTGAGGAGTTCTCGAATGAGAAGAAGCTTGAGCACGCGTTGTACGAGTCGTATGGTTCCGCAGCCCATTCGGCTGACGGCAAGGATTATGTGCTTTTGCCGGATGGCCGTATCGAACCGGTGGATGATGACGGGTATACGGTCGAGGGTTTCTCATTGAAGGATGATGGCGTGGAGCCGGGGCCGTCCATGAACGGGTGGGTCAACATCCGTGGTCTGATGAATCAGATTTACCAGCCTGATTCGGACGTGAACGATTCCATCCGCTATTATCTGAACTCCCGCGCGTCCAGTGAGGATTCGTGGCTTACCGAACCGGCCATTCAGTCGCATGTCGCGTACAAGCAGCTTGTGGACGACTGCATCGAGGCGAACATTGGCCTCGATGATGTGTGGAAGCGGGTGGTCAAGCCGGATGACGAGATCACGTTGGGTTTCGACGGTTCGATTCGCAACGATTCCACGGCGATTGTCGGATGCAGGGTGTCGGATGGCCTGTTGTTCATTGTCAGGTTGGAGCAGAAGCCGGACAATCCGCTTCCTGACTGGCGTGTGAACCGTGACGCGTTCGACGCGGCCATGCGCAGGATGCTTGACGGGTACAACGTGATCGGAGTGTTTGCGGACCCGCATTTCTTCGAGTCGATGATCGGCGCTTGGGAATCCGAATACGGGCGTGACATGAAGGTGTTCGCCAGAGGCCAGTCTTCGATCATGAAGTTCTGGACGAACAATTGGGGTGTTGACATGTATCACGCCACACAGAACGCGCATACCGGATTCGAATATGATCCCGAGCCTGTGGTGGATGGCAAGCCGAATCCTGAGAGCATCAGACTGTTGGCCGACCCAAGGCTTATAGGGCATTTCAGGAACGCGCGGCGCAGGGACAATGCATACGGTTACGCGATCTACAAGGAGACTCCGAAGTCTCCGAAGAAGATAGATGCGTGCATCGCCGGAATCCTCGCGTATGCGGCGCGAAGCAAGTATCTGAGCCAGTTGAAGGAAGAAGAGAAGGCTCGTACCACCGTGGAGCGCGTCTCCGACGCTTCCGGTGCGACGCTTCGAGGTCCGGCCTACAAGAGGCTGCAAAGAGCGAATTGAGGTGTGTTTGAATGGCAAACAAGGTCAACAGCCTTGTACCGGGCGATGAAGAGCCGGGCGGCGACGGTCTGATATTGACTCGTCTCGCCACGCGCCTACAGAACCGAAACCCGCAGTTGTGCACGTTGAAGACGTTCTATGACGGTCGTGAGACCATTCCGACCAAGAGCGTGCCGAAAAACATGGATGTCACGTCCACGAGCGTGTACAAGCGTTTCGTAGACATGTGCCCCATGAACCTTGCCTCCACCATCGCCAATGCGGTGATAACCTCGCAGCATCCGACAGGTTTCAGGCTCGTGTCCGACAAGACGATGCGTAGCACCGACGCGGATGACATGTGGAACAGTAGTGGCATGAACGTCCGCGCGTTGAACATGTTCATGGATGCGGCGATCTATGGGTGCTCGTATGCGCAGGTGTGGCCGAAGGCGAACCCGTCCTACATTTCACGGCTCAGCCCGTGGACGACTTGCTTGTCCGATGATAAGGATTCGGCGGTTGTTTACGGGTTCGACGAGGATGCGGGCGTCGAGTATCTGACGTTGTACCGTCTCGTCCGTGATGATGACGGCGTGGTGCAACGGGTTTATTCGCGTACCGCCAAGCAGGAGGTGGAGTCTCGCACCCTGTATTCCGATTCCGTTGATGACGAGGATAGCGTGTACTCGCTTGCCAACGACGATACGGTGAAACGCCCGCGGTTCAAGGCGCAGTTCGAGTGGGATGGCGGTGTTAACGACGATTGGGATTTCGCGGTCAAATGCGGTTGCCTTCCGATAGTCCGCTACCAGACGCCAACCGGCAAGGGGTGGTTTGAGTCGTCGCTAAGGACGCTTGGAGCCATCGACCAGCAACGTTATCAGAGGTTCTGCATCCAGGAGATGCAGGCGTTCAAACAACGCTGGATCAGCGGTGATCTTCCCGAGTATTACAAGGAGTCCGATCCTGCGGTCAAATATGGTGATGCGCAGGCCGGTCAGAAGGTTGATTATTCCACGCTGTTCCAGATGGGGCCTGCGGCGTTGTGGCTCATGCCGAAGGGTGCGACGGTGGGGGAGTCCGGCACTACCGATATCACGCCGATTCTCACGGCTGCCTCGCAGGACATCAAGCAGCTTGCCGGTGCGACCGGCACTCCGTTGTCGATTCTTTCTCCTGATGTTGCAGGCAGTGCCGAGGGTGCGAAGCTGACCACGCGAATGCTGCGCCTGAAGGTTCAGGATATGAACATGCGTGCGAATGATGCGTTTGTTCTCCTGCTGAAGATGGCGCTCACCGCGGATGGTGGGAGCGACGCCTATGAGGAGAGGTTCGAGACGACGTGGGAGCCGGTGGAGCTTCCTTCCGAACTTGAACAGACTCAGGCGTTCGCCAATGTCGCGGGGAAGCTTCCCCTGAAGACCGCCGCGAGACGCTACCTGCACATGACCGAGACCGAGATCGCGGAGATGGTGCAGGACGCTCAGGATACGAGTTTCAGCACGGTGTTGGCGCAGCAGCAGTCCTCTCTTGCTGATTCATCCAAGACGGTTGATGATGCTATGGGCGCATCCTACTTGGATGATTCCGATGGTCTGACCGGAGATACGGCGGTGGATGATGACGACGTTCCAGACAGTCTCTGAGGCTTTGGACGCGCAGCGCAACGCACTTGTCAACGAGTATGTGAGCAGGGCTTGGCGCATGTGGCAGTCGCTCACCCCCGCCGATTTCTGGAATGATGCCGTCACTCAGGGCGTTTCGGCTTACATCACGCAACAGCAGATCGCGTTCGTGAAGCAGATGCGTCGTCTCGGCATCTCGTATGCGAACACCATGCTCGGCATGGTCGGAGTGACGGGCAGGACGGCGCAGGTTCCCGAATACGTGGTGGTCAGGGATAACACCGACCCGTGGAAGGTGTCGGCACGCCCAGCTGACGCGTACAGGAGCCTCGCGGTGAAAACGCCGGACATTCGCCCGCATGGTTGGGATGATTTGAACGATGCCGTGTATGAGACCGTCCAATCATGGCTGGATGCTGCGGAACGACAGTTGACCGACAATGCTCTCACCGATGGTGTTGCCGCCCAGAACCGTGCGAGCGAGGAGTATTTCAAGGCTTCGGGCATAAAAAGGTTCCGCAGGGTCATACATCCCGAACTATCCAAGACGGGCACATGCGGCCTGTGTGTAGTCGCTGCCACCAACGTGTTCTCCCGCTCCGACCTGATGCCCCTACACAACAGGTGCAAGTGCACCGTCGCGCCGATCAGGGACAACATTGACCCCGGTCTGCAATTGAACTCGGATGACTTGCAGAAGATATACGACGCCGCTTCCATGGCTGGCGGTGGTGGCAGTGGCACATCGGCGCGGAACCTCACGCAGTTGAGGGTGAGCGTGCGCAACGATTCGGAACTTGGCCCCATTCTCACCAGAAGCGACTGGAAGCAGAATGACGATGCGCCGGAATGGCGTATGCCGGACACGATCATGACGCAACAGCAGATGCGACGCATGTGCGAGCGTGCGACGGTGTTCGACGCCAAATACGCGGAGCTTCTTAACGGTTCCGCCGATTCATTGAGCTTTCACCATGACGGTCGTTCCTACACGTTCAGGAAGGGCGTTCATGTGAAACAGGCATGGGATTATGTGAGGTCCATGCTTTCCTATTCGCGCGGTTGGCTTGGGCTGGCCGCTTAGATTTATTAAGGAGATAAAGGGTGGCTGACCCTGAGGAAAAGAAGACTGCGCCCGAAACGGAGCAGCAGAACAGTGAACCCGAAACGGGTGCGGAGTCCGCTCAGGAGCCGAACACCCAGAGCGTCGAACCGGATACGAAGACCGTCAAACCGGAGGATTCCGGCGAGGACAAGTCCTCCGAACCGGACGATGCGGCCAAATGGAAGGCCATGAGCCGTAAGAACGAGGACAATGCGAAAGCGAACCTCAAACGCGCGGAACACGCGGAGACGGAACGCGATTCGCTTCGTACCGAGAACGCGCGGCTCAAGGTGCGGATGCAGTATCCGCAGATCAACGACGATGCGCTTTCCCTGTGTTCCGAAACGGAACCGGAGAAGATTCAGGAGTGGGCGGATAAATACGCGAAGCTGAACCCGCTCGGCGTCGAGCCGGTGAGTCGCGATGCTCGCGAGGACACCTTGGCACGCAAGGTATCCACTCTGGCCGAGTATCCGCAGGGCTCAGTCAATCCGAAGGCCGCCAAGGGCGACGCCTACCGGCGTCATATGGAACGCCAGAGGAACGCCCGACGCAAGAAGAACTAACCAACAAGATTTAAGGAGTTGAACCTTGACTATTGAAATGGTTAAAACGTCCGGTGTCGTAATCCACGAGGTTGACGATTCTTGGCGTTACGGAGAGAAGAACAGCAACGATTCCGTTTCCGTTGTCATCGTCCCGGAACTGTTCAAGACCACTGACAGCAAGTATCTGACAGGTGTGGGGCCGAAGGCCACCACCGTGTACATCCGAAGCGGCATCCCGCTGGCGAAGATCACCAGCGGAACCAACAAGGACATGTACGGCCCTTATGACAAGACGGCCACCGATGGCCGTCAGACCGCGATCGCTGGATTGTTGGAGTCCGAAGTGGCCGTGAACATCACGCTATCCGGCTGGGATGCCGGTGATCCCACCGTTGGCATGACGTATCGAGGTGACATCGTGAAGTCCAAGCTTCCGGTCGTGCCCGAGGAGGGCGCCGTGTGGGACTGCGATCTCTATGACGTTGAGAACGATTCCATCACCCGTCTTGCCGGTGTCGCGTCCGGTTCGGCCGCGTCCTATGTCCTTCCGGCCGCAACCAGCAATGCTCTTGGCGGCGTGAAGAAGGTCGCGGCTCCGTCCGAAGACACTGTTGCCGCTTTGAAGACGGCCCTTAAGAGCGCCGGCATCTTAGCCTGACGCGCGTTACCTAAGAAACATTCTAAAAACCCGCCCATCGTGGCGGGTTTTCTTATATGTAAGGAGATTCGATGGCACTTGATAAGACCATCATTCCGCCGAGCGAGGCCACCGAGATCGCTCAGGCAGGTTTCGATTTCGTGAACGACCTACTGCCGTTCGCGCAGATGTTCCCTATGAAGTCCAACGAGGGCGACTGGACTGTCACTTGGACTCCGAACCTTCCGGTCGTCAAGACACGCGCCATGCAGCGTCGTGCCTTGGATGCCGAGGTTCCGCACGTCAAAAGCACCGAGGTTTCCGCCGAGAAGCACACCGGACTGCTCCCATTGTCCGGCATGGGGCACATCACGGAACGAGAGGTGGCGAAGGCTTCCAAGCAGAAGAGCGCCACCGACTACGTGCACGACAAGGCCGAGAAGCTGTTTGAGCAGATGGGCCGCGAAGCCGCAGTCACCTTGGAGCTTGAACGCATTCAGGCGATGATGGACGCGACCATCAAGATCAAGGAGGGCGATGATCGCGCAAGCGAACTCGTCACCTATTCGTTCGGCCGTCCAACCAACCAGCAGAATGTCGTTCCGACCGTCAAGTGGAGCGACCCGAAGGCGGACGTGTTCGCCGACCTGAAGAAGTGGGTCAAGCTCATGCGTACCGCACGCGGACGCGCGCCGCACGCGGTGCTGACCACCTCAGCGGTCATCGATGCGCTGACCGCCAACGAGCAGATGCGTACCGCGTTCTCGAAGGTGGATCTGGAGCATTCACCGGTCCGCCTGTTCCGCACCGATGTCGAGAACATCCTTCGTGAGAAGTTCCAGCTGACCGACATCCGCTACATCGATGAACTGTACGAGTCCCTGTCGTTGGACAACAACTTCGAGATGAACGTGGACACCAACACGCTCATTCCGGATTCCACGTTCATCCTGTTCCCGTCCTACAACGACGATTCTCTCGGTTTCACCGCGGACGGTCCGACTGCGGAAGGCCAGGATGCGGAGTTCGAGTTGGGCAAGAATGTCAACAAAGGTCTCGTTGCGTACATGATGCACCATTACGCTCCGGCCAACTATGACCTGTGGGTGAACGGCACCGCGTTGCCGGTGTTGCAGGATGCCGTATCGACCTTCAAGGCGAAGGTTCTGTAGCCTGTAGGAGGTTCCCGTGTCCAGCAGCATCGCGTCCGGTATCGACTGGAAGAAGTACATGCAGTTGGAGTTGGTCGATGACAGGCGTCTCGCCGACCGGTATTCGAACGAGTGGGTTATCCACAAGTGCCGTGTCGCTGCGAACATGGCGCTGGCATGCAGTCCGAACGTGGAGCCGCGCCTGAACAACGGCTATCTGGATGAGGAGACGTTCGCCTATGTCGTCTGCCAGATGGTCATTCGCGTGATGCGATGGACCGATCTGAAGTCGGAGACGAACGGCTCCTACACGTATGAGAATCGCAGTCCGCAGGACAATCCGCCATCCTATGACGCTTCCCCGAACCTGTACGTGAGCAAACGCGAAAAGCAGCTGCTTCTCGGTTACGAGGAGGGGAACGGTCCAATAGGAACGGTGTTCGTCGGCGTCAACAGAATCTGGGGGCTTTGATGGAGGGCGAAACGCTTGACACAGGGCATCTCTTCGATGGTGTCGATGCCGACGAAATAGGCGGCGGACATCTGTTCGACGAGTTCGATGATGTCAAAAGGCAGGCTTCTGACGATCTGCTTCACCGTGACGTGATCGTCTATGAGGGTATGACCCCGTGGGTGACGTGTCACGGGAGCACGACTGTTCCAAAGTATTTGGATGCGGATGGTGGGGTTCTTGACCCGGACACTGTTTCCAATGTGGTTCGTGCGGGTGGTTTCGTGCCGTCCATCACCAGTGGCGGAGTCTCGTATACTGCGGATGTTCACGAGGTTTACTGTTGTGTGGTCGGACGCACTCAGAAGAACAGCGTCATGAGTGAGAATTGGGCGCAGGATACGACTCCGCAGAAGTTTGGCGGTAATCGTGAGATGAATCAGGTGAAGGTTCTCGCGCCGGAATGGCATGGGGACTTCTATTCACGGTTCTGGTTCGACGGCTCATGCTATGAGGTTGACGGTTCGCCGGTTTTTCTTCCTCATTCGTCCGATATGGCTAGGCATTACGAGTTTCCGGCTCGCCGCGTGTATGCGGCCGAGTTGGCTCATAACCGTATCGTTCCGCCCGTTCCACCGAAGGGGGCTGAAACATGGGGTATGTGAAGCTTCGTCCTGATTTGAATGCGAGGGTCGCGGAAACGTTCGGCGGCAAGGTCACTCGCCCACACGCTTTGAAGGTTCAGGCTCGCGCGAAGGCATTGGCCGACATGCGGGCCAAGCATTCGAGCGTCGCCGACCGTATCAACATTAACGTTCACGCTCACGGCTCGCATACGAGCGTGGTCATGAGCGTGACCGGCCGTGACGGCTCGCAGATCGCATCCTATTTGGAGTATGGGTATTTCAATCTGCGTGCGCAACGTCACCTGCCGGGCATGTACGTGATGAGCGAGGCCAAGTATGGCTGATCTGAGCGTACGTGCCCCGTTGGATGCCGAGGGATTGATCGATGCGCTGTTCAAGCGTGTCGATTTCCGTAAGGCCGGTTTCGATAACGTCGTGGTGTTGCCGCGCGATGTCGCGGATACGGATTCGTATGCGTTTGACCATGACGTGGTGATCTGGCATTGTGGCGCTCCGGTCCAGCCGGATTGGAATGTGAAGGCGTGGGTTTGGCGGTTCGCGTTGTCGCTGACCGTGGTGAACCGTGATCCTGACATCAGTTCCAGCCTGTGCTCGTTTCTGCATGAGACGATTTCCCGTTGGCCTTATGGCGAGCCTACCGAGTTTGGCCGTGTCGGCGCGATTCCCGACAATCCAGCGTTCGAGCAGGTCGCCATTGGCGATGTGGTGACTACGAAGACCGCTGTCGTGCGTTCCTGCACAAAGCTGGTGCAGGCGGGTTCCGTCCGCTGATTTTCCCAATAATCCAAAGATTCTGATTTTAAAGCCCTGTCCGCTTGCGGATGGGGCTTTCTTGTTAAGGAGGGCCATTCATATGGCTATGAACGATAAATCTGTGTTTACCAGTGCTCGTGGTGCAGCGTTTCTTGCCGATGCCAATACTGCTTTGCCGAGTCTGAAACTGTTTAGTTTGGAGGCGGCGACCGTTGGCGAGACCACCAAGAAGTATACGAACATGGGTAATTTGAGCGTGTCCGACCTGCCGTCTTTCGAGACGAGCGGCGGCGACGCGACAACCAAGGATACTTGGAACAAGAGCAAGTTCCGCACCACTTACGATTCCGTCACCGGCAAGGTCACGATTTCCAGCGTCCAGGGCGACAAGGAAACGTTCAAACTGATGTTCGACGCTGCCGAAATCACCGGTGGCGGCACCGCAGTCGCCTTGGACAAGGTCGAGCAGCCGAAGGCGCTGTTCATCTACGTCGAGGACACGAACACCGGCGAGAAGTTCGGCATTTGGATTCCGAACATGAGCCTCGCCTATAGCGAGCTTCCGTCCTTGGCTCAGGATGATTTCAACACGTTCAAGCTGGAAGGCAACATCATGACTTCCACTATTCTTCCGAAGACCAAGAGCGGCAAGGCTGCCAGCATCGCTTTCTACGATCCTGACGATTTCGCCAAGGCCGCGTGAGGCTGAGGGTTTTTTGATTCTTCCCCTGACGGGTGTTCTTCTCCTGTCTGTCGCCCATCAGGGGATTTTCTTCTGTATCGCAGACGGGTGTTGTCTTTTTCACAGATTGGAGTTTGGTATGGCTGAAAACGATGTTGAAGAGAATGTCTTTCCGACTGATTGGGATGGTCTGGCCGGTTACGATGATGTGATGGCCGGATTGCCGGAAATGGTGCAGGCGGAATCTTTCTCGCCTTCCCAGACGGCATTGTTCGCTGTGGTCGAACGTCGTTTGAACGAGCGGCTGCTTGTCATGCGTGACGGCGGCGTGTTTGGCGGCAAGGCGAAGAAAACCGTGTCTGATGATGCTGTCGCCGTTGCCGTGGCCGAATATGTCGAGATCGCCGACTCGTTCTATAAGGGGCTTGCCGTCAATGCTGACGCTTACGCGGAGTGGACGAAGGGGCGTGGCCTGTTTGACCTGTTGAACATGTTCGCAGCACTCACACGCTTCTACGTGGAGCGTTTGGGAAAATCAAGCGCCTCGAAAAAGCAGTCTCGGACTGCCGAGTAGGGGTTGTCTCCGATTTCCGTCGTTTCTACCGGCTGAATCTTCCGGCTGACGTTCACGCGTATGATCCGAATTTTCTTTGCGACCTGTTGGATGGTCTAGAGGCCATTCCCGATTCGCAGTGGCGTGCATGGCTGTTGGAGCATGATGGTGCCGGTGGGGGTTCCGGCAGTTCCGAACGGTTGCAGTTGGGGTGGCTTGGTTTCGGCCAGTCCGAAATGCTGTTGCTGCAATTGCAGAACACGTTGGATTCGTTGCGTTCGCTGGCTGTTTCTCATTGGAGTGGGAAGAAGGTTGGCTTTGAGCCGATTCTTCCGCCCGGCGTTGATGCCGCGTCTCGTGATGTCAATCGTGTGGATGGTTCGCATGTGACGAGTCTGGCTGACTATATGGCTCGGGTTCGTAGTTGCTTCGGCGGCTGATTTTGCCGGTTTTTTGTTTTTGCCCATGTTTCCGAGGGGTCTTTTTCCTCTTTCTTCCCCTTAGATTCGTGGGCGTTTCTTTTAGGAGTGTGCGCGTATGGAGCGTCCTGCTTTTTCCGCTGGCGAGGTCGGCATTGATGTCGTTCCTCTTACCGACCGGTTTTTTGCAGAACTTAGGGCGAAACTGCATGATCTTCGTGATTTGAAGGTTCCGGTTGAGTTTGACCCGGATGACATGGCCGCTTCGCGCACGTATGAGAAGTGGAATGGGCGTGATGCTCGCGTCAATGTCTCGTATGACGTTGACATGTCCGGTTTGCGTGAACTGTCGAAGCAGGATGAACGGTTGCGTAAACGGTATGAGAAGCCCGTCAAACCGGTTTTCGACGGCAGTGGTGTCGTCAAGGGTCTGGACACGGCGATCGGCCGTGTCGAACAGTTGCGTAAGGTCCAGAAGAACGTCGGCGACGTGTTCACCAAGAATCTTGGCGTGTTCGGGAAAACGGAGACGAGCCGGTTGAAGGAGCAGATGCTTCTTCTTGACCAGTCCGAAGAGAGGATGCGCAGGATTCGCGCCGACCGTGACGAGCTTGTTTCGATGCGCGGTGACGAGTGGAATCAGCTGAACAGGCAGATTCTTGGCAACATGAGCACGTTGGACGCTTTGCAGAAGCGTTACGACGAGTTGGGTTCCGAGATTTCCAAGGTTACCGCGTATCGTGATTCGCTTCGTGGCGGTGGACGCCGCGATGAGGCGAAAGCGCAGACCGTCAGGCTTCGTGAGCTTCGCGCCGAATACCGTGCGACCGCACGCAACATGCGCGAGGTCACGAACGAGACGAACAGGCTCGCCAAACAGCAGGACAAGCTGAAGTCCGATAGTGTCGCGAAGTGGATTCACGATTTGGACAAGCAGCTTGTCGAATTGGATTCGCATACGAAGTCCGTGCGTAAGACTTTCGACAGCGTGGCCCGCAGCGGGTTCTTCAAATTCTCCGACATGGGCAAGACGAACGTTCTTTCCGGCGTGAGCTTTTTCGGCAAGGATCTGAACCGTCAGCTCAATACGGAACGTGCCGCTCGCAGGGAGCAGGAGCGGCTGAACGATTCGTGGCGTGATGGTGCCGAATGGCAGGGGAACCTGTTGGAAGGCACGGCACGGTATGCGCGGAATCTGAAGACCGCTTCCAACGTGATGAACGCGTACGGCAAGGACGTGAAAGAGGCGAACCGTCTGCTTGACGAGCAGGAACAACGGTTGACCGGCTTGCAGAGGGCCTTGCGTGGCGTGAACAAGTACGGCAGGTATTCGGAAGTCAACAAGCAGTTGAACGACCAGCTCGCCGCCGTCAACAGGCTCCGCAAGCAGATCGAATCCAATCCGATCAAGACGAGACTCGTATTGGATGATAGTCGGTTCAACCGCAAGTATGCGAACATCACACATCAGGTAGGCGAGTTGACGAAGAAGCTCGAACGTGAGAACGAGCTTAAGATTCGTGTTGATTTCTGGACTGATACGGCTGATTCGCTTGAAGAGCGTCTGCGTAGGCTTCAGCATGGGCGTATTCAGATTCCTGCGGATATTGTCGTTGACAATAAGAAT
This sequence comes from uncultured Bifidobacterium sp., assembly GCA_959028125.1. Taxonomy (GTDB): domain Bacteria; phylum Actinomycetota; class Actinomycetes; order Actinomycetales; family Bifidobacteriaceae; genus Bifidobacterium. The sequence goes on from CAUFQQ010000003.1 coordinate 179,779, forward strand.
CTGGTTGAGCGTGCCCGGCAAGTCGCCGAAGAGGTGAGACGCAATCCAGATCGCAAGGTCGAGCTTGAGGCTGATCTTGATTTGGATATGAAGCGTGCCGAGGAGCGTATCAAGGATTTCCAGAAGGCCAATGACACGTTCAATATGGACGTGGATTTGGAGACCGCCGCGGCACGCGCCCATCTCGCTTACTTCACGAGACCGCGTACGGTTGATATTTTCGCGGAGTTCAAAGGCACCGATCTCGGCAAGATCATGAGCGGCATGACCGCTGGCGCTACTGGTGTCCGTGGCGTGCAGAACGAGTGGCAGAAGCTCGTCAACATGTTCGACAAATTCGATGAGGTCGTGCCGAAGTGGAGTCTGCTGGGCGCGGTGTTCGCGTCCGTTGGCGCTGGCGCGTTGAACTTGTCCCGCACGGCTGGCAGTGCCGGCGCTTCTCTGGTGATGATGAGCAAGGCGGCTTTGGCCGCTCCGGGCGCTTTGCTCGGGTTGTCCGCGGGCTATGAGGTCGCGTATGCGGCGGCGAACAAGTTTGGCGCATATGTGGATGTGTCCACCACGAAGCTTGGTGGATTGCATGACAAGCTTGCTGACACGTTCTGGAAGCAGGCCGCGAACCCCGTCACCGATATGATGAACGCGCTCGGTGACAGCAAGTACGTCGAGAACATGAACGGCGTGGCCGACGCGGAAGGGCGTATCGTCGCCAATGCGGCGCGTATCGTCGCGCAGGAACCGTATGTGGATCGTATCAATTCGATTCTCGGCAATACGGTCAAGGGTGTGGACGCGCTTGACCCGGGCGTTCAGGCTGTCACCACTTCCGTTGTGAGGCTTGGCGATAGGACCAGCTCGTATCTGCCGCGCATGGCTAACTATGTGAGCCGTAACGCGACACTGATGGCGCAGTGGGTCGATGAGGCGGAGCGTACCGGCAAGGTCACTCAGGCTATGGAGAAGGCCATCGAGCAGGGTGGCTATCTCATGTCGAGCGTCAAGTCGGCTGGTGGCATACTCAAGGGCACGTTCGGCACGTTGGCCGAGGGCGAGAATGGCATCGAGAAGTTCTCCGACGCTTTGAGCCGTGCTGACAGGGCCGTGAACGGCGTGAAGTTCCAAACCACGTTGACCGCGTGGGCCGATGGGGCGAAGCAGGCTTCGGGCAAGTTCCATGATTCGTTCCGTGAGATTGGCGACGCGGCTTATGAGCTGCGGGATACGACGAAGCAGGCGTTCGTTGACGCCGGCTCCATGGTGTCCACCGGCATCGGCTCGGTGAGCAGTATGCTTGGCAAGTCGAAGACCGGTATCGCGGATTTCAGCAATGGCGTGTCCGAGGGATTCCAGAAGGTGTTCCGTGCCGTTGATTCCGCCTCCCCGATGTTCGACAGTCTGCTGTCGATGAGCGGCGAATTGTCCGACACGTTCGGTGGAACGTTGGGGAACACGTTGAAGTCGGCGGCTCCGACGATCAAGGTGTTGGCTGACGGCGCTTCCACCATGGCCCAGGCTTTCGGCAAGCTGCCTGCGCCCGTTCAGGCGATGGTCGGCATGTATGCGACGTTCGGAAAGGCCGGCATCAGCGCTTACAATTCGTTGAAGCGTGGCATGTTGCAGAACATCGAATCCACGTTGCAGTATCGGAAGACTTTGAGCCAGTTGGGCATCACCTCGCAGGAGACTGCGATCAGTATGAGCGAGCTGGTTCGGGCGATGGCTCGTCTGAAGTCCGGTCAGACGGCTGGCGTGCTGACCGGCGAGGTTTCAAATATCCGCCAGATGGGTGCCGCAGCCGACGAGACCACTGCGAAGCTGAATCGTATGAATCGTGCGCAGGCGGGTGGTTCCGCCGTCGCTGGCGTTGCCGCTGGCGCTGGTTCCACCGGCTTGGTTCGTGGTGTCGGTGAGGCGGCTGAGGGTGCCGCCCGCAAGACCGGTTTGCTGAAGACCGCTTTGAGTGGCGTGGTTGATTTCCTTGGCGGGCCTGTCGGCATCGCCATTGGCGGCGTGACCACGGCGTTGAGTCTGGCGGGCAGTGCGATCAGTTCGTACAATGATGCCGCCGCGCACACGCAATCGGTGAACCGGACTGTCGCCGACTCGTTCAAGAACGTTCAAAGCGGTGCGGCGGACGCTTCCACGGCTGTTTCCAAAGCCAAGAAGACCGTTTCGAAGAATTGGGCCGACAAGGATTACGGTTGGAAGCTTCCGAACGGCAATGCCGTCGAGAAGCTTTTTAGCGGTGTCACGAAGTGGGTAAGCCCGTTCAAGGATTCGTCCAAGGCGGCTGACGCTCTTGGCATCAGCGTCAAACAATTGAATTCCGCCGCGACCGGAACGAACGACGCCTATGACAAGATGCATAAGAAGCTTGAGGCCATCAAGAACGACCAGCAGTGGGTCATGGGCGCGAATGGTCAGATGGTGAACGCCAACGAGCAGCAGGCCGAAGCCGCCGAACGTCTGCTTGGCGTGCTTGAGGACTCCCACACCGAATGGGTGAAGGGCATGAAGGTGGCGTCCGATTGGATTGGCAGCGCCGATAGCGTCGCCAACGTTTCGGCGTTGGCCGCCGACAAGCTCAGTCTGCTGTCCGAATCCCTCGCAGCCAACAACTACGAACTGGAAGGCAGCAGCAAAAACGCCCAGACCAACCGCAAGATGATGGCCGATTACGCGAACAGCGCTTTGCTGGCCGCGAAGAACATCATCTACGCGGGCAACGGCAGCGCCGAAGCGAACCAGAAAGCCAAGAACGCCGTCTATTCCGCACGTCAGGAAATCATTCAGATGGCCGAACAATGCGGCATGTCAGCCGAAGCCGCCGCCGCGCTCGCCGACCAGATGGGGCTTATTCCCGATAACGTGTCCACGAAGTTCGATCTGACGAACATGGATTCGGTGAAGGCTCAGGTTCAGGATTATATCGACCAGCTTGAGTTGACCAAAGGTCAGAAGGAAATCATTCTTGATCTCGTCCAACAGGGTGATATAACGAGTTTCGACCAGTTGGCCGGTGCCGTGAAGGCGCTCATGGGTGGTGCGAGCAAGAAGGATCTGGTTATTCTTCTTGACGCCCAGGATAACGCTTCCGGTAAAATCAAGAACGCTACGGCTTTGGCCAAGGGGTTCGGTCTGACTAAGGCTGAGATCAATATTCTCGCCACTGATGAGGCTGGCCCGAAGTTGGATGCCGTCAAGCAGAAGCTTCGTGACAGTGGGTTGACTGACGCTCAGATTCAGATTCTCATCGACGCTTTGGATAAGACGCAATCCGGTGTTGATAGTGCGAAGAATAATCTGCATACCATCGAGCAGACGCCTGTGGATGTTCCTATTACGGCAGCTGATAATACGCAGGGCGGTGTCGCTAGCGCGCAGTTTTCGGTGAACAGTGTCCGTCAGGGTGCTCCAACGCTGATCGACGCTGTTGATAGGGCTAGTGTTATAGCGCAGATAGCGAAGGGCAATATTGAGAATGTGCCTCGTAATTGGCCTACGCTTTTCGCTGGTATTGGCAATACGTCTGCTGTGGCGGTTGATGCGAAAAACCAGATTGTCTCCGTGCCTACATGGTGGGGAAGTCGTCTTGACGCTTCCACGACCGGATATGATGCTGTTGCAGGTCTCGCTGGGCAGTGGAACAGCATCCAAAGCAAGAGCGTGACGCTTGATGCGTCTGTTGTTGCTAGGGGTATTGCGAATGCTGGTCATAAGGCTACCGGTGGTCGTATCAGCGGGCCGGGTACTGGCACGTCTGATTCGATTCCGATGTGGTTGTCGAACGGTGAGCATGTTATCATGGCTGCTTCCGCGAGCAAGCTTGATCGTACTGTCGGCCCGAATTTCCTGAACGTGTTGAACGCTACCGGTGATCTGGACAGGGCGGTGTCGCAGGCTCGCACGTCGTATGCGCGTTCCGCGCGTGACATGAGCCGTAACGCCTACGCTTCCGGTGGAAGGGTCCAGAGAATGTTGGATTCGGCCACGTCCATCACGGTCAGCATTCCTTCACGGGATGATCGTGAACTGGTGTCCGCCGTGAATGATCTGCGTCGTGAGGTTGCGGGCTTCCGTGATGGTATCGGCGGTGAGATCAGTCGCAATAGCAGTCCTTGGCCTAGCAAGCGTGATTTCGTCCGTGATGTATTGGAGGCCAGTCGTGGCAGGTGAGCTTGCGTATGTGAGTGGTTTGACCGGTAAACGGTTCGACGTGTCGGATTATGAGACCGTTGATTTCGAGGGCGCGTTGGAGTTGCGTGGCCGTGAATGGGATTACACGGTGCGTAACGGTGGGTTGACTGGCGTTTCGAGGAAACGTCGGGAGGTTTCCGTTGACGTGCATTATGGTGATGCGGCTGCGTTCGACTCGTTCATGCGGGCTGTTGACGCTGATCTGGCCGTAGGCAAGCCGGGACGGTTGGAGGCGGTGAATGGTGCGGGGGAGGTTTGGATTCAATCGTGTTATGCGGTGAAGTCCGAGGCTTCCTCGCATCCTGGTTCTTCCGACCCGGTGTGCGCGCTTTCGTTCATCTTGTTGGATGGCGTGTGGCGGCATGAGGCCGGTACCGTGTCGTATCAGCCTGTGTCCGGGTCTGCCGCGGCTGGCTTGGATTTGCCGACTGACATGGGTTATGATCTGGCTGTTTCGCGTCCGTCATGCGTGGTGTCTAATCGTATGCGTGTTCCGATGCCGTTTCGTCTGGTCATATATGGGGCCGTTTCGAATCCGTCGTTGACGATTGGCGGGAACGTGTACCGGTTGAATGGTGATGTTCCGGCTGGCGCTTACGTGGCGGTTGACTCGTTGAAGAAGTCGATCATGCTGCATGGTGCGGATGGTTCTCTGCGGAACGTGTTTTCGTGGGGTGTGCGCGGTTCCGGTTTGAATCGTGGACAGTATGTTTTCCAACCTATTCCGGCTGGTTCGAGCGTGGTTGAGTTGGGTTCCGGTTTCGGTTTTGATCTGACGATTGTCGAGGAGAATGGGGACCCGACTTGGTTGATTTGATTTGCGCTGACGAGAATGGCGTGCCGTTCCACGCGACTTCCGATTGCGTGTTGGATTGCGCGTGGGGGTCGGGTGAGAATGATTTCGAACTGACGTTGTATGACGGTACCGTGCTGCCCGACCGTGGTCTTGTCTATGTGGATGGGACCGAGGTCGGCGGCATCGTCGATCATATGAAGGACGAACTGTCGGATGGCGTGAGTGTGGTCACGTATTCCGGTCGGAGTTGGCATGGCATGTTGGCCGGTAAGGTGTTGCAGCCGGATTCAGGGCAGGATTATCTGAAGGTGTCCGGCCCTGTGAATCAGGTGTTGTCGAACCTGTTGGCCCGTATTGGCTTGTCTGACGTGTTCAAGGTTCGTTCGGATTCCACGAAGACGATTCCAACGTTCCAGTTCGACCGGTATTGCACCGCATATGATGGCATCCGCAGAATGTTGGCAGCGAATGATCTGAAACTCATGTTTCAGGAGGTTGACGGCACGGTATGGATGTATGCCCAGCCGATTGTCGCCCATGATGATACGGTCGATTCCGATCTGATCGATTTCAGCATCACGAAGGATTACCGGCGTACCAATCATATGATCGGCTTGGGCAAGGGCGATTTGAGGAATCGTCTGGTCGTCCACTATTATGCGGATGGTTCCGGCAAGGTGTCCAATACGCGCACGTTCGGTGGGCGTGATGAGATCGCCGCCGTCTATGATTATTCGTCCGCCGAGAAGGACGAGTTGGACAAGCAGACGAAGAAGCAGTTGCAGGATTTGCAGGGTGCCGGTGCTGTCGATGTGACCGTGCATGACGGTTTGTCGCTTGATGTTGGTGATAGGGTCGCCGGTTGTGATCATGTTACCGGCCTGACGGTTACCGCCATCGTGTTGAAGAAGATCGTGAAACTGTCTGGCGGCTTGCTGTCCGTATCGTATGAGGTTGGCGACGCGGCTTCCTCGAAGACGGAATATTCGAATTACACGAGTTCATCTTCCTCTTCGTCTTCGGGTTCGACTGGCGGTGGCGTGTCTTTGACGGCTGGCCGTGGACTGTCGATTTCAGGCGGCACGATCAACGCGGAGGTCGCTTCCGAGGATTTGGATTCCGTCAGACAGACTGCCGAGTCGGCGAACAGGACGGCTTCCGGTTTCGCGGCGCAGATCGGCAAGGCGAATCAGACCGCCGAGGATGCGAAGAATGTCGCCGATGCGGCCAAGAGCGTGGCCGACAGTGCCAAGTCGGGCATGATGACCGATGGCGAGCGGTCGAAGCTCGCTTCGGTCGAACGTGGCGCGAACGCCTACACGCTGCCGAAGGCGTCCACGGACGTGTTGGGTGGCGTGAGGGTGGATGGTTCCTCGATCGTGAGCGTGGATGGTGTCATTAGCGCGCATGTCGGCGGCGGCGCTTCCGGGAGGGTCGTGTTTCCGGTCGGCTATGTGGTGATGAACACGACTGGTGTTGACCCTTCCGTTGATTTCGGCGGCACGTGGAGGCAGTTGCCTTCGCTTGGCTGCTCAATGTTTGAAAGGATTGGCTAGTGAAGTCTGACGGTTACTCGAAGTACGTATGCGACAAGTGCGGCAAGACCGCTTATGTCGCCGCTGGCGATACGGAGGCTCGTGAATGGTTCACCGTGCGCCGCTATTCGGCTGGCAAGGCGACCCGCATCGCGGATGATGTGGCACCTGACATTTACGAATTGTGTTCCCAATGCAATGCGTCGTTCATGACGTTCATGCAGAAGGATGACGCTTCGTTCGAAGCATGGTTGAAGGAGGTTGGACAGTGACCATCGAACTGGTTGACGGCAAGGCCGGAGTTGCACACATCTCAAGTGAGGACAAGGCGATCATCCATCAGGCCAAGTTTTCGAAGTCTGACGTGGTGTTCGACTGGGGCGACGCGTTCAAGTGCACGATGAGTTCGCCCAACAGGGCGACGATCGGCACCGGCTGCGCGTCGATCCAGGGTTTGGACTGGCATATCACGTCGGCGGAATCGGTGACGATTTCCAACGGGTCGCAGGGTATGAAACGCAATGACATCATTTGCGCGCATTACAATCGTAACCCCAAGAACGGTAATGAGCTGGTGGAGTTGGTCGTGTTGAAGGGTTCGCCGAATGCGACTGCCGCCGCCGACCCGACCATTCCGTCAGGGAAGATATTGTCCGGCGCGGTTGACGCGTACATGCCGTTGTGGCGTATCCCGCTTGACGGCATCACGGTCGGTACGCCGGTGCGCCTGTTCACGCCGAGGGGGGCTTTGTGGGATTCCGTAACCCTCACGAAATCAAACATCAATTGGGACGTGAATTATCGCACCGCA
>CAUFQQ010000004.1:0-173375 GCA_959028125.1 uncultured Bifidobacterium sp.
AACAGGCCCGCGCCCACGACCACCAGATCGGGATACTCCACCGCATCAGTCATAACAAAACAACCTTCCAAACGTTATCGATGCTTATCGCAGCCACGCAAACGCACAGGGGTGGCGTGCGATTCCTTCTCAAGTGTACCCGTGCGTCTAGTCGGTGCGGCGAGGTCCGGGCATGGTGTAATATGGCAAGAGCCTCCGCGTGGCGGTATGTCACCCAACTCCCCCAGGGCAGGAATGCAGCAAGGGTAAGTGGCCTCTTCCGGGTGCGTGGAGGTTTTTCTATATCTTCTCCGATTCGTTCCCCACAGTAGGGGCGATGCCGTATTCTCGGTGACTATGACCAACGAATTCAAGCCACTTGTCCGAGATCCACAGCAGCCTGTGAACATGCTTCAGCAGCCCACGGCAGCAACGCCTGCGGAACCGTTGGAATCGTTGTCGTTCCCTGATATGCGCGAAGTCGAGGCGGTGCTTTCTCCGCAGGATGTCAACAAAGGCTTGGCTCAGGCGGATCCGCTGACCCGCCATCCGCGCGTGTCCAGCATCGTGCTGTGCGTGGTGTTCGGTCTGCTGATGCTTGCCGCTTCCGCCGGCGTCTGGTGGCTTGGCGTGCGTACCATGGACGGCCAAAGCTATGAGGATATCGTCTGGTCGAAATTCGATGCCGCGTTGCCGGGTTGGCTGGCGCCGGTCGTGCACGTCTTCGCCATTTCCGCAGTGGTCATCACCGTCAGCGTCATCATGGGGGCAATCGCGTTTGCCGTGCTGATCGTGCGCAAACGGTGGCTGTCGATCGCGCAGCTCGCCGTATTCGGAGGCCTGTGTTTCGCCGCGGCCGAACTGTTGAAGCCGCTGCTGCCACGCCCGTATCTTATTAATTTGGAATCGAATCCTAATAATTCCGCGCCTTCCGGGCATGTCATCCTTGCCGCTGCGGCAAGCGTGATGCTGCTGTGCGCCGTGCCGCGCGTGCTGCGTGCGCTGGTGGCGGTGATTGGTTGGGCGTATACGGTGCTGGTCGGATTGTCGGTGATCGCGGCGCAATGGCATCGTCCGACCGACGTGATTATGGCGCTGCTGATCGTCGGCGGACTGGCGTTGCTGGCGCTTGCCACCACGTTCGCCAGCGGCATGGATGGGCCGGGCACGCGCGTCTCGTCGGCAAGCGTGCAGATCGTCGGCAGTGTGATGCTGACGATTGGCGTATTGGGCATCCTGTACGGCGCGTATATCATCTGGCAGATTCAGCCGGGACTCGCCATGAGCGCCGAATGGACGAATGCCGGCGCGTACGTTTCCACGGCGCTGCTGACGGCCGCCGTTTCCGCGCTGGTGCTTGGCATAACGCTCGCCATGCGTCAGCTGACCGCCTCGCCGTTGACGAAACTGGGTTTGGTGGGAGCGCCGCCCGCACCGCCGAAGCGCTGAAAACAGCCGGTTCCGGGCATGCTGCCGTCCATGCGCCACACGGGCGGTTTGCCATTTCTCCGTATTCAGTGAGTATTATTGCGTTGCAAACACTAGTAATAAGGAGTGGCTATGGCTACCGGCAGCAAGCTCGTTATTGTGGAGTCTCCTACCAAGGCGAAGAAGATTGGCGGATACTTGGGCTCCGGATACACGGTCATGGCATCGGTCGGCCATATCCGCGACCTTGCTCAGCCCAGCCAGGTGCCGGCGGCCGAGAAAGCCAAGTACGGCAAGTTCGGCGTGGATATTGAAGACGGATTCAAGCCGTATTACATCGTGGACGGCAACAAGAAGAAAACCGTTGCCGACCTGAAAAGCGCGCTGAAGAAGGCAGACACCCTCTACCTCGCCACTGATGAGGATCGCGAAGGTGAGGCGATCGCATGGCATCTTGTGCAGACGCTGAAGCCGAAGGTGCCCGTCAAGCGCATGGTGTTCCACGAGATCACGCCGGAAGCGATCAAGGCGTCGCTGAACAACACGCGTGATGTGGACGCCGCCATGGTGGACGCCCAGGAAACCCGTCGTATTCTGGACCGTCTGTACGGCTATGAGCTGTCCCCGGTGCTGTGGCGCAAGGTCGGTCCGGGCCTGTCCGCGGGCCGCGTGCAGTCCGTGGCCACCCGTCTGATCGTGGAACGTGAGCGTGAGCGCATGGCGTTCGTGCGTGCCCCCTATTGGGATGTCACCGCCACGCTGGAAGCGCCCGACGCCGACGGCAACAATGTTGCGTTCGATTCTCGCATGGTGTCGCTTGGCGGCCGTCGTTTGGCCGGTTCCAAGGATTTCGGCGATGATGGCCAGCTGACCGCCGCCGGCGTCAAAGACAACGTCGTGCAGCTGGACGAAACGCACGCGAATGCGATCGCGCGATCGCTGGAATATGCGACGTTCACCGTCTCGTCGATGGAAACCAAGCCGTACCGTCGCCGTCCGGTGCCGCCGTTCACCACGTCCACGCTGCAGCAGACGGCCGGCAATCGCCTTGGCATGAGCTCGCGCCAGACCATGCGTGCCGCGCAGGGGCTGTACGAAAACGGTTTCATCACGTATATGCGTACCGATTCGGTGACGCTGTCGCAGGAGGCAATCGCGGCCGCCCGTGAAGCGGTGTCGCGGCACTTCGGCGAAAAGTACTTGTCCGATGCGCCCAAGCAGTACGCCACGAAGACGGCGGGCGCGCAGGAAGCCCATGAATGTATCCGACCGGCGGGCGCGCATTTCCGCGATCCGGCTGAAATCGCCACCAAAGTGCCGGCCGACCAGCTCAAGCTGTACACCCTGATCTGGCAGCGCACGCTGGCCTGCCAGATGGCCGATGCGACCGGTTCCACCGCCACCGTGCGTCTGTCCTCGCCGACCGAATCCGACGGCGAGGCCATGTTCCAGGCGTCCGGCACCGTCATCGAATTCCCCGGCTTCATGAAGGCCACCGGCGAGGGCCGCCGTAGCGTTGCCGACGCGAAGAAGAGCGCCGAGGCGGCGGGCGTGAAGATTGGCGATAAGGCCGAAAAGTCTGCGAAGGCTTCGAAGAAAACCGATGACAACGTTTCCCTGCCGCCGATGCAGCCGGGCGACGAGCTTGCCGCCGTGGACGTTGCCGCGGACGGCCACGAGACCCAGCCGCCGGCGCGCTACACCGAAGCGTCGCTCGTCAAAACGTTGGAACAGAAGGAAATCGGCCGTCCGTCCACGTATGCGAGCATCATCTCCACAATCATCGACCGCGGGTACGTGTACGAGCGTGGCCGTGCGCTGATTCCGTCCTGGCTGGCGTTCTCCGTCACCAAACTGCTTGAAACGAAGTTCCCGAAGTATGTGGATTACGAGTTCACCGCCGATATGGAAACCGGCCTCGACCAGATTGCTGGTGGCCATGAGACCGGCAAGGCGTGGCTGACCCGCTTCTACTTCGGTTCCGGCGATGGCGCGGCCCAGTCCGCCGACGAGGCGCATGAGGGCCTGCAGCAGCAGGTGGCGCAGCTTGGCGAGATTGATGCGCGTGAGATCAACACCATCGATATCGGCGATGGCCTGCACGTGCGCGTCGGCCGTTATGGCCCGTATCTTGAGGATATGAAGCATCTGGATGCGGAAGGCAATCCGAAGCGCGCCTCGCTGCCGGATACGCTCGCTCCGGATGAGCTGACCGTCGAGGTCGGCCACGATCTGATTGAAAACCATTCCGGTGGGCCGCGTGAACTGGGCAAGGACCCGGTGTCCGGCGGCACCGTCGAGGTACGCAATGGCCGGTTCGGCCCGTACGTGGCGTTGGTCATGCCGAGCGCGGAAGATGCCGGCGATACCGCTGCCGAGTCCGCCGCAGGCAAGGTGGGCAAGACGAAGCGTTCCGGCGGTAAGAAGGCGGCTTCCGACCGTCCGAAGATGGCGTCGCTGTTCAAGACGATGAGTCCCGAATCGCTGACGTTGGAAGACGCGCTGAAACTGCTGAGCCTGCCGCGCGAAGTCGGCTCCTACGATGAGGCGAACGCCGAAACCGGCGAAATGCAAACGGTTACGGTCATGGCCAACAATGGCCGTTACGGCCCGTACCTGACCAAGACCGGTGCCGACGGCAAGTCCGACACGCGTTCGCTGGCTTCCGAAGACGAGATCTTCACCGTCGACTTGGAGAAGGCCAAGGAACTGTTCGCGCAGCCGAAGTACGGACGCGGTCGCGGACGTGGCGCGGCCAAGCCGCCGTTGCGCGACTTGGGCACCGATCCGGAAACCCAGAAGCACGTGACCATCAAGGACGGCTTCTACGGCGCGTACATCACCGACGGCGAGACAAACCGTACACTGCCGAAGCAGTATGCGCCCGAATCGATCGAACCGGCCGAGGCGTTCCGCCTGCTGGCGGAGAAGCGCGCGCAGGGGCCGTCGAAGCGTCGTGGCCGCAAGACGGCTGCGAAGGGAGCCAAGAAAGGCGCTGCCAAAGGAGCGAAATCCGCGAAGAAGGTGAGCGCGACCGAACAGGCGCGTGCCGACCGCCGTGCCAAGGTGCGTGAACTGGCCGACAAGGGTTGGGCGAATACGCGTATAGCGAAGGAGATCGGCTCCACCGCGTCCACCGTGAAGGCTGACGTCGACTGGCTGACCGCCAACGAAGGCTACGCGCGTCCTGAAGTCGTTCCCGCACGCTGACGTTATGCGGCGCGGAAACGTCGCACGATCTGATGTTCCGCAAGACAATCGGCATCGTGCGACACCAAGCCGTGGGCCGAATGGCCGGGCACGGCAGGGGCGCACGGTACAGTGAAAGGCATGCAGGGCACTTTTATCTCGTTTGAAGGCGTTGACGGCGTGGGCAAGACCACGCAGGTCGAACGGTTGCGCGCATATGTTGAATCTCAGGACCGCGAATGCGTGGTCACGCGCGAGCCGGGCGGCACCGCATTGGGCGTGGCGATTCGCAAAATGCTGTTGCACGGCGTGGATACGGGGGATGAGAACGATTGTGCCGACATCGCCCCGCGTACGGAGGCGCTGTTGTTCGCCGCCGACCGCGCGCAGCACGTCGCGGAAGTGATTCTGCCCGCTCTGCAACGCGGCGCGGTGGTCATTACCGACCGGTATCTCGATTCCTCTTTGGCGTACCAGGCGGGCGGCCGCGAGCTGACGGCCGCGGAAATCCGAAACCTGAGCATGTGGGCCACGAACGGTCTGCTGCCGGAACGCACGTATCTGCTGGATATGGATCCGGCGCAATCGCATGCGCGGCTGCAGCATGCCGAAGACCGCATGGAGGCGGCCGGCAACGACTTCCAGCGTCGCACACGCGTCGCGTTCCTCGACTTGGCTGAACGTGAGCCGGAACGGTTCCACGTCATTGACGCAAGCCAGTCCATCGAAGACGTGTGGGCGCGTATCAAAGCCGATTTCGACACCGTGAGCACCGCTGACGGGGGTATCGCATGAGCGTGTGGAACTCCATAGTAGGCCAAGCGCAGGTGGTCGAACAGCTGAAGGCCATCGCCAGCGGCGACCCGAAGGCCATCGCGCAGTCGTGGCTGATTTGCGGCCCTCCCGGATCGGGCCGTTCCAACGTTGCCCGCGCGTTCGCCGCCGCGCTCGAAAGCCCCGATCATGGCCTGAACGATGAGCCGACCAAAACCACCGAGCAGGTGCTTGCCGGCACCCACCCCGACGTGAGCGTGCTGGCCACCAACAAAGTGACCATCGGCATCGACGAGGTGCGTGACATCATCACCACATCCGAGCAGATGCCCGGCACCGCGCCGTGGCGCATCATCATCATCGAAGACGTCGACCGCATGATGGAACGCACCACCAACGTGCTGTTGAAGGAAATCGAAGAGCCGAGCCCGCACACCATCTGGCTGCTGTGCGCGCCCAGCGCCCAAGACGTGCTGCCGACCATCCGCTCGCGCACGCGCATCGTCAACTTGGCCGTACCGTCCAACCAGGCGGTGGCGAAATTCTTGGAATCGCAAGGTTTCGAGCCGAATATCGCGGCGCGTGCGGCACGATTGTCGGAGGGGCACATCGGCATCGCGAGCCTGTATGCCAAGGACGAACGCGTCATGACGGACCGCGACGAGCTCATCGTCGGCGTGCTCGGCTTGCATCGCGCGTCGGATGCCGTGCTATTGGCTGGCAACCTCATCGACAACGCGAAGGCGCAGGCCGAAGCGGAAGTTAACGTCAAAGCGTCCGAAGCGGAAGCCGATTTCCGCCGCATCAACGGGCTCGGACCCAAAGACCGCATACCCCCGAAACTGCGTGGCGCATACAATGCGATCGCCAAAAAAGACGAGCTCAAACGACGCGCCACCAGACTCACGCGTGACGTGCTCGACCGTGCGCTCAATTCGGTCGCCAGCATCTACCGTGACGTGGCGGTGCTGCAGAACAACGCCGAGGACGCGGTGGGACTCATCAACCTCGAAAACCGTTCCGCCATCACGGAATTGTCGGTACGGCTCGACCGTACGGGGGCCGTGCGCCGGCTGGAGGACATCGCCACCGCGCGCCGCAGGCTCAATGGCAACGGCAATCCGGTTTTGGTGTTCGAAGCGCTGTTCTGCGCGCTGATTCCGTGATTTTCGTAATTTCCAGTAATTACCGGCGATTCGATTCGCGATTCACCGGCGGAACACCGAGGAATCCCGCACAATAAGCTGCGGGGCGAGCATGACGCGGGGCGCGCGCACGTTGCCGCCGGACGCATCAGTCGTCTCAGCCGCGCCTCCGGCAGGGCCGGAAGCCAGCAATCGCAAGCATTCCGACACAATACGCTCAAACGGCGCACGCACCGACGTCAGACGGGGCATGGTGGTACGCGCTATGGCGGAATCGTGGTAGCCGACCACCAGCACGTCCTCCGGCACGCGGATTCCCAACGCATCGAACGCCACCATCACACCGAATGCGATCGCATCGTCGGCGCAGACCACGGCCTCCGGCTGCACGAGCGGCCCGTTGAACAGCCGCATGGCGCAATCGAAACCGCGCTGCACGGTACGTTCGCCGAACTGGTTCCAGTTTTCGCTGGTGGCAAGCCCGTAAGTGCGCATATGCGTGTGGAATGTGGCGAACAGTTCCGCCGATTCGAAAGACAGCTCATTACCGGCCATATACGCGGCGGACGCGATGCCCTGCTCGGCCAGATGTTTGACGATCGCCTCCATCGCGGCGTTTTCGTCGATGCCTACCACGGACACGCGCGGCGCGGTCTGCCGTCCGCAGATCTGCACGATCGGCAGCGTGTTCGCGTACTGGTTCAGCGTTCCGGCAAGGTCCGCGCCGGCCGCGGGCACCACGATCAGCCCGTCCACATGGCGGTTGGCCAGCGATTCGATGCGTTCCGCCTGCGCTTCCTGCGTGGCTCCGATGCCCAGCAGCAGCTGTTGCGATTCGGTGTCGATGGTCGGCTCGATCTCGTCGAGCAGTTGCGCGGAGAACGGTTCCGTGGCGCTCGGAATGACCAGGCCGATGGTTTTCGTCACGTCGCTGCGCAGCGCGCTCGCCGCGTAGTTGACGGAATAGCCGAGCTGTTTGGCGGCTTCGCGCACGCGGCGGGCGATATCGTCGTCCTTGCCGCGTTTGCCGGACAGCACGCGTGAGACGGTGGCGATGGACACGCCGGCCGTCGCCGCGACGTTGGTGATTGAGCTGCCGCTGTCGGTTCTGCCTGCCATGCGCTGTCCTTTCCGTCGTGTCCGGCTTGCGTTTGCCGGCTCCCTAAGTGTTTTTCAAAATGCCCTAGAGGGTGCCCTGAACCCCTGTGTGCTTCTCGGTCAAAGGTCTGGTCTGATGAACCGGTTCGAGCCGCGAAGAACCTATTAAGAATAGAACGACCGCCCGTCGAATATGGCGGGCGGTCGAAACGTTCGTACGTCAGTGCGTCAGCGCGTTATGCGCGGTGCGTCACTCGGCGTTGACGAGGATGTTGGCCAGGTTGTCGGCCACGGCCTCGGCGTTGTCGCCTTCGACGTTGATGACCACGGTGTCGCCCTGCTTGATGCCCAGACCCATGATGGACAGGATGGAGCCGGCCGGAACGGCGTTGCCGCCTTCCTTGGCGATGGTCACGGTCTGGCCGGAAGCGGTGACGGCCTGCGCGAACATGGCGGCCGGACGGGCGTGAATGCCGACCGGATCGTTGATGACGAGATTGCGGGTTGCCATAATGGTCTCCTTTGTTGTGGTTGATGGTTGGTTTGCTTACGTTGGGTCGTCTCGATATTTACACGTCGATGTATATCGATTTTTGCATATCGATTGCATTATGCGGCTTTTGCCGGCATCTGCATTTCTTGCGATTATCATAGCACAGTTTTTACGAAACACAGAAAACGTTTACCGGTTTTGTTTTGCGGGAATTTCGTGTATACTAATCGCAGGCTGAAAATGATTTACCGGCAAAGACGGTGGGGATCATTGCAGTAACTCACCTACGCAAGGCAGGCATAATCCTGCAATCGTTTGCGTATCCATATTTTTTCCCAAGGAAACAGGAAAAGGAGTTCTCATGAACATTAAGGGTGTTGGTATCGGTCGTGGCGTCGCAGTCGGCCCGGTCATTCGCATGGCCGCTCCGCTGCCGGAACCGTCGGACGCTCCGCGCGCCGAAAGCATCTCCGCGGAAACCGAAATCGCCCGCGTCGAAAAGTCGCTCGCCCTCGTCAACGCCGACCTGAACCGTCGCGCCGAAGAAGCCGCCAACGGCGACGAAGGCGCCAAGCAGGCCGCCCCGATCCTGCAGGCCATCGCCATGTTCGCCTCCGATCCGTCCCTTGCACAGTCCATCAAGGACCTCATCAACCAGGGCAAGACCGCCGAGCGCGCCGTGCTGGAAGGCTTCGGCGCGGTCGAAGACATGTTCCGCGCCATCGGCGGCTACCAGGCCGAGCGCGCAGCCGACCTGCATGACGTCGGCCAGCGCGTGATCGCCGACCTCATGGGCGCTCCCGCCCCAGGCCTGCCGGTCAGCGAAACCCCGTTCGTGCTCGTCGCCGAAGACCTGTCCCCGGCCGACACCGCCGCGCTCGACATGAGCAAGACCCTGGCCATCGTTACCTCCCAGGGCGGTCCGACCTCCCACACCGCCATTCTGGCGCGCGCCCGTGGCATCGTCGCGGTCGTCTCCGCCGCCGAAGCCGCCGAACTTGAGAACGGCACCAACGTCATCGTCAACGCAGCCAAGGGTGAGATCGTGGTGAACCCGAGCGAAGACGAGATCGCCGCCGCCGAAGCCGCCAAGTCCCGTGCCGCCGCAGCCAAGGAACTGCGTGGCAAGCCGGGCGCCACCAAGGACGGCCACCTGATTCCGCTGCTCGCCAACGTCGGCAAGCCGTCCGACGCCGCGAAGGCGCTGGAATACGGCGCCGAAGGCGTTGGCCTGTTCCGTACCGAATTCCTGTTCATCGGCAACTCCGAGCCGCCGAGCGTCGAAGAGCAGACCAAGGCCTACACCGAGCTGCTCAGCCAGTTCCCGGGCAAGAAGGTCGTGATCCGCATGCTCGACGCCGGCGCCGACAAGCCGCTGCCGTTCCTGACTCCGGAAGACGAGCCGAACCCGGCCCTCGGCCTGCGTGGCCTGCGCACCCTGCGCGCCCACATGGACGTGCTCGAAGGCCAGCTCAAGGCGCTCGCCGCCGCCGACGCCGCAACCGACGCGAACCTGTGGGTCATGGCCCCGATGGTCGCCGACCAGCATGAGGCCGACTACTTCGTCAAGCTCGGCAAGAGCTTCGGCCTAAAGTTCGTGGGCGCTATGGCCGAAGTGCCGTCGATCGCCCTGATGGCCGACAAGGTGGCCGACGTGGCCGACTTCGTGTCCATCGGCACCAACGACCTGACCCAGTACACCCTTGCCGCCGACCGTACCCTCGGCTCCGTGGCCAACTACCAGACCGCATGGCATCCGGCGGTGCTGCGCGCCATCAAGATGATCTGCGACGCGGGCAACGCCAAGGGCATGCCGGTGGGCGTGTGCGGCGAGGCCGCGGCCGATCCGGATCTGGCGGTCGTGCTGGCCGGTCTCGGCGTCAACTCGCTGTCCATGACCCCGGTGGCGCTGGACGATGTGCGCGCCTCCCTCGCCGAAGTCACCTTCGAAGAGGCCAAGGCCAAGGCGGCCGCCGCCCTCAACGGCGACTTCTACAAGCCGGCCGAGTGATTTTTCCCCCTTCTTTCTTTCGCTCGGCTATTCCGGACTTTGCGGCTGCGTCATCGCGGCCGCAGGGTTCCGCCACTGCAAATGTGCCTATGAGAGCGATTCGGTTCTGATAGGCCCTGTTTCCCGGAATGACCCCGTTCCGTGCGATCGCCGCGCGGACGGGGTCGTTTCGGTTGCGGGTTGCGTCGATTGCTGCGATTGCATCGATTGAGCCACCGGCGTAGACGCGTCATACGGCCGCGTCGCGTCACGCGCATGCGCGATACTGGAAGCATGAAGATTTCCGCAGATTTCACCGTCATTCCCGACGCGTTCGCCAAGGCGGCGCCGCCTGAGAACTGCATCGACGGCACTCCGATCGTTTCCTTCCCCTTCTATATCGACGAGCTCGACCCGTCCGTGCAGTTCCTGCATTGGGAATTCGTCGATCCCGATTCCATTCCGGTGTGCGGCTTCCAGTGGAACCATTGGTCGCTCGCCAATCTGCCCGTGGACGCGCTGATGTACGATTTCAACGATTCCCACGCGCTGGCGATTCCCGCCGACTTCTCCCGCACGGTGTCCGCGATGATTCCCGAGACGGTGCAGGGCCGCACGTCCGCCGCGTCGCCGCTGCTGAAGGGCCGCAGCGGCGATCCGGCCGTCACCATGCGTTACAACGGTCCGTATCCGCCTGATCGGGATCACGAATACTACCTGCACGTATGGGGCACCACCGCGCCTCTCAATGGTCTCAATCAAGGCTTCTGGCTCAACGAGATGGAACGCGCGTTGCGTAATTCCGGTGCGATCGCGGACCAAGGCGCTATCTTCCTGACCGGCAAGGCGTGACCGGCGAAACCGGCGAGAACAGCCGGCAAGGCGCAAACCGCGTAATCGCAAGAAAATACCAAAGAATACCGCAAACGTAAACAAAACAAACGAAAGGAACCTACATATATGGCATGCACCACGATTCTGGTCGGCAAGGACGCAAGCTATGACGGATCGACCATCATCGCCCGCAATGAGGACAGCGCGAACGGCGAATTCTGCCCGAAGCGCTTCATCGTCGTCAAGCCGGACGAGCAGCCGCGCCACTACAAGAGCGTGCTGTCCCACGTGGAAGTCGACCTGCCGGGCGAGCCGCTGCAGTACACGGCCGTGCCGAACGCGGATCTGAAGGAAGGCATTTGGGGCGAAGCCGGCGTCAACGAGGCGAACGTGGCCATGAGCGCCACCGAAACCCTCACCACCAACGAGCGCGTGCTCGGCGCCGACCCGTTCGTGGAGCTCACTCCGGCCAAGGGCAAGGAAAGCGAAGACGGCTACGAGCCGGAAGTGCCCGGCGGCATCGGCGAAGAGGACTTCCTCACCCTCGTACTGCCGTACGTCAAGACCGCCCGTGAAGGCGTGGCACGTCTCGGCGCGCTGCTCGAACAGTACGGCACGTACGAAATGAACGGTGTCGCCTTCTCCGATGTGGATGAGATCTGGTGGCTTGAAACCGTCGGCGGCCACCACTGGATCGCCAAGCGTGTGCCGGACGAGGCATACGTGACCATGCCGAACCAGCTCGGCATCGACGAATTCGACCTCGACGACGCGCTCGGAAACCAGGAAGAGCACATGTGCTCCGCGGACCTCGGCGAATTCATCGAACGCAACCATCTGGACCTGGCCGTGGAGAACGTCACCCCGTTCAACCCGCGCGACGCGTTCGGCTCCCACTCCGATTCCGACCACGTCTACAACACCCCGCGCGCCTGGTACATGCAGCGTTTCCTCAACCCGTACGACGAGCAGTGGGACGGTCAGGACGCCGACCACCAGCCGACCGCGGACGACATTCCATGGGCTCGCCAGCCCGATCGCAAGATCACCATCGAAGACGTGAAGTACGTGCTGAGCTCCCACTACCAAGGCACCCCGTACGATCCGTACGGCAAGCTCGGCGACCAGCATTCGCGCCACATGTTCCGTCCGATCGGCATCAACCGTCAGAGCCAGCTGTCCGTCATGCAGATTCGCCCGTACCGCCCGCAGGTCAACCGTGCCGTGCAGTGGATCGCCTACGGTTCCAACCCGTTCAACACGCTCGTGCCGTTCTTCCCGAACGTCGACTCCACGCCGAAGTACCTCGAAGACACCACCACGCGCGTCACCTCCGAGAACTTCTACTGGGAGAACCGCATCATCGCGGCCCTGTGCGACGCCAGCTTCGCCGACACCGCCAACGCGGTGGAGCGCTACCAGGAGAAGACCGGCGGCATGGGCCACCGCATGGTAGCCGCCACCGACGAGCAGATCGACCGACTGGTGGAAGGCGTGGTCGACGAATTCGACGCCGAAGACGAGATCGGCGACGTGCAGCCGATGGAACCGGACGAAATCATCGAAGCCGTGCGCAACGGCGAAGCCCGCGAAGTGCTCGCCGCCGCCAACGAGACCATGGCCGCGCAGCTCAAGGAGGAAACCGACAAGCTGCTCGACTCCGTGCTCTACACCACCAGCATGAATATGAAGAACGGCTTCCACATGTCCGACTTCTGATATTTTCTGCGATTGCGCAATCGCAAGAAATTCCACGAAAACCCGCGTAGCAACCGGCTTCCGCACAGCGTTCGCCACAAACAGTTCCGTATGACGGTCGGCGCGCGTCCGTTGTGCGGGAGCCGGTTTTCTTTGGTGGCGCGTGCTTATTAGAATGGCGATCGTCTTTGCTTTTCCGCTCGTGCCGGCGCGCGTTGCATAGGCGATGTCTGTCGCGTACGTTGTGCGCCATACAGCGGAATGCTTTCCCAAGAAAGGAACCCAGTGACCAGCATTGAGGATTTCACCAGCCAATACGGTCTGGTGCAGAAGATTGATGCGTTCGGCTATCTCGATTACCTGAAGAAGAATCCTGATGCGCCGCGCAAGCATGGCAAGGTCGTCCTCGTCACCGCCGACACCCCGCTGAAGGCGTCCCGCGGCGAAGGCAAGACCACCACCACGATCGCGCTGATCGACGCGTTGCGCGAACGTGGCATCGACGCGGCAGCCGTGCTGCGCCAGCCGAGCATGGGCATCACCGCAGCCGGTTCCAAGGGTGGCGCCTCCGGTGGCGGCAAGGCCTCCCTGACCCACCCGGAGCTGATCGACTGGGGTCTGTGCGGTGAAATGGGAGCCATCGAGGCCGCCCAGAACCTGTTGGTCTCCTTTGCGGAGAAGGCTGTTGACGACGGCAAGCTGGACACCATCCTCGTACCGCGCGTCTCCGAAGTGCCGTCCCGTTCCCTGCGCCAGATCGCAGTGGACCGTGGAAAGGGCGACGTGGCTGAGCGTGTGGTGCTCACCCCGACCTGCGAGCTCATGCAGATCGTTGTGCTGTCGCGTTCCATGGATGAGATCTCCGAGCGCGTTGCCAAGATGGTCGCCGGCACGAAGGATGGCAAGGCCGTGACCTTCGGCGAATTCGTTGACCTGTGGCGTATCACCGGCATCCTCGGCGACGCCGTGAAGCCAGCCAAGACGGAGACCGTGAACGGCTCTCCGGTGTACGTGCACGGCGGCCCGTTCGCCAACGTGTCCATCGGCATTCCGACGCTGGTTTCCGTGGAGATGGCGTGCGCGCTGCATGACGTGGTCATCGTCGAAGCCGGCTACGGCACCGACGCTGGTGCGCAGAAGTGGCTCGACATCGCCTGCCGCGAATACGACGCGCAGTGGCCGTCCGCAGCCATCGTCGTGACCCGCGCTTCCACGTGGCGCGACGATCCGGATCTGGCATGGCGCTACCCGTTCCACGTCCAGCGCCTCGAAGGTCTTGATATTCCTACCTTCCCGCTTATCAACCTGTGGGATGGCGAGGATGATCAGATTCCGGCGCTCAAGGACACCGCCAAGGAACTGGAATTCCGCGACCCGATCATCGGCAACCTGTACCGCGACGGTGGCGACGCGCTCGCCCCGCAGCTCGATGCGTTCGTCGATGCCGTGACGAACGGTTCTATGCCGGCCGAACCGCACAGCCACAAGGGCATGGCTCTGGTGGAGAACGTGCGTTGGGTCGCCGAGCATGCGTATGGCGTTCCGGCCGACCGTGTGATTCTGAAGGACGGTTTCGCCGAGTCGTTGCAGGCCGCCGAGGGTCTGTGCGCCAGCGCGGGCATCGATTTCGGCTCGCTTGCTCTGGTCGCGGTGAAGTCTCCGGCCACCATGACCGACAACGACCGCGCTCCGGAAGCCGAGCGCACCGTCACGCTGAAGAAGGTCGAAGTGCATTCCGGCGCGGGCCTGGTGCACGTGAACCTCACCACGTCGCTGACCACCCCGATGCCGAAGATCGTCTGATTTTCTTGCGATTGCGCCGCGTGGCGGTACGTCCCGTACCGTCGAGGGTGCTCGCTAATCGTTGATTCGGCGTAAATACAAAGCCGCTGGTCCCGTTCGGGCCGGCGGCTTTTTTCGTGGGTGATACCTTTACGTTGTCCGTTTGTGGGTGCGGGCGTGCTTGCATGTGCGCCCCCTTTTGCTCACGAGTTGCGGAATGGGGCGATTTTTCTCTCTTATGAGCAAAAGGGGGTATGATTACTGACGATTTTGCCGGTTTCCATACCCCTTTTCGCTCACGTCCCGTAGAAAAGGCCCGTTTCTCGCTTTTGTGAGCGGTCGGGGGTGCTGATATTGCGATTTCCCTGCCGTAGTCAGGCGAGCTTCCTAGACGTGCTTCCCGTAGGTGAGGTGAGAGGTTTGCAATATGGGCAAACCTCGAAGGAACGGTGGAACTTCGTTAAGAAGCCGAGATCAGAAGTTGCCGCCGTTCCAACCCCAGTCGGTCGTGGCGGTGTAGCGGATGTAAGTGCGGTCGGCCGGAATGCCCAGTTCCTTGCCCAGCGCGGCCATGATCTGCTCCGTCAGCTTCTCCCAGGCGGAACCCGGCACGGAACGGCCGAACACATTCACTTCCACGTATGCGGCCGGCTTGGAATCGTCACCGCCGAAATAAATCGGCATATTGTCTTCGAACGGGCACATCAGCCAGCCTTCAGACTTGCCGGGAACGGCAGAAATCGCCTTGCCGTAGGCCGTCTTCAGCGCCTCGCGCTGCCCAGGGGTGGTGGATACGGAAACGTGCGTGTGGATGACTGGCATTGCTGCTCCTTGCAATCGTTGAAATATATTGTTCTTCGTTACCCAAGTTTAGGTGGTCTGCGCGCGAGTGTTAAATATCCCGTGTGAGAAAACTGATTGAACAGCTTATGAAATTCGGCATTGTGGGTGTGATCGCCTTCATCATCGACTGGGGTATTCTAAACATTCTCGTCGGCGCCTTCCACATGCACAACGTGCTCGCCGCCACCATCTCGTTTATCATCTCGTTGATCTTCAACTATGTCGCCAGCATGAAGATGGTGTTCAAGCATCGTGAGGACATGGCTCGCTGGATGGAGATCGTCATCTTCGTGGTCGGCGCGGTGATCGGCCTGTTTATGAACGACGCCATCATCTGGATTTCCACGTACGGCATGAACCATGATGCGTATGTCTCTCAAAGCGCCGAATATCTGATCCGTACCAACGTGGGCAAGCTTATCGCCACCGCCGTGGTGATGGTGTGGAACTTTGTGACGCGCAAGTGGTTGTTGGACGATACGCATACCAACGCCACGAACCGTCTGAAGAAGAAGGAAAACCGCCTGACTCCGGAACAGCTGGAAGCCAAGTGGGAGAACAGCTTCTCGCACAAGCTCGGCGTGTGGTCGCTGGAACATACGCCCAAGGGCTGGCCGAAGTAACTCCCAAATAACGGGGTAACGAAAAGCGCGTCCGAATCCATTGCGATTCGGACGCGCTTTTCGTTATGCGGATTGTCTGCCGTGCCTGCCGGTTACCCGTCGGCATCCGGCACATGCTCCGTCACACGCTCACGCTGGTGAGCATCGGCTGCTCCGTGGATTCCTTGATCTGCTTGAAGCCGAACAGGGCGATCACCAGCGAAGCCAATGCCAAAGTCGTCACCACGATGAAGCCGCCATGCGAGCCCATGCGGTCGATGAACTGTCCCGCGATCGCGGAGCCCACCGAACCGCCGATCGAATTCATCGCGCCCATCCAGGCCATGCCTTCCGTGAAGCGCGTGGGCGGAACCAGGTGCAGCATCAGCTGGTTGCCGTTCACCCACGTCGGAGCCTGGCAGACGCCGATGCACAGGTAGATGATCATGATCACCCATAGATGCTTAGCGAACATGAATGAGCCGATGCCCAGATTCACCACCGCAAGGCAGAAGTAGAAACGTTTCCACAGCGGAATCTTCCAATTCTTCGCGCCGTACACAAGTGCGCCGATCAGAGAGCTGAGCGAGAAACAGGCGAATACGAAACCGGTGTACTGCTTCATATGCGCTTCCGTGGCGAATGCAACAATCGAAATGCTGGCAGCTGACTGGAATGCCCCCAGGCCGAACCACGTCACACACACGGCGATCAGGCCTGGCCCCCAAATCGATTCCTTGCGGCCTGCCGCAATATCCGTGGCGGCCTTCTGCATCGCGGCCTTCACCTCAGCGGCCGTCTTGCCTTCCGCACGCGCCTTGTTGCGCGCGTACTCCACCGCGGCCTCGGCCTGCAGCGCCTTGGACCGGGCGGCCTCGCGCTCGCGGTACTCCTTGCGGGTCATGCCCGCCTCGCGGGCCAGCTGGGTCTGCGACTTCGGCTCGGTCGTAAGCTCCGTCAGGAACATCAGCGCGCCGATCACCACGCACATGCCGGTGAACGAGAACGCCAGCAGTCCGGAGATCACGGCCAATGTGGACGCCAGCGGATTGCCGATAACCCACATGCACTCGTCGAATACGCCGGACAGCGACAGCGCACGGTTCGTCTTCTCCGCATCGCCCTTGAGCAGCGTCGTCCAACGTTGACGGCTCATCGCGCCCCACGGCGGAATCGCGGCCATGAACGGCACTATGCAGAACAGGATCCACGACGGCACGCGTGCGGTGATGCAGGAGACCAGCGCGATCGCCGCCACCATCCACACGATGATTGTGGGAATCGACACCTGCCGTTGACCGAATTTGTCGACCAGCTTGCCGAGCACCGGGCTCGCCACGGCCAGCGCGATCGCCTGCACGGCCGTCAGCGCGCCCGCCAGCGAATAGTTGCCGTAGTAATGCTGCACGGAAATCGTGATCGTCATGCCGACCATTGGGAACGGCATGCAGGCGATTACCGATCCGACGGAGAATCGCGCGGTGTGCGGTATGCGAAGCAGCTCCGCATACCCTCCGAAAAGACGTTGGCCGATGTCTTTGACGCCGACGAGGACATTGTTGGTCATGCTTGCCGCTCCTTTCCGCTCACGGTTTCGCTCGTGACGTCCGCAGCTTTGCGTCGCGTGCGGACTGATGGTGGTGGTTCCCCTGAATTATTGGTTAACCGCTTCCGATACCAGCTCGCTGCCCCAGCCGTCCGAACACGTCAATCGATTGACATGTTTGACATGCCGCACACGGGGAGAAAGGTGGGATGGTGCGTGTTGTTTGTGTGTCTTTGTTGACCAAGGCAACTTTATGCGCAGGTACCGTCGTGACACGCGGTACATTAGGGCAGGAACCAATATTCGAATCGACGAATTTTTTCACAGGGCCGGCGACCGGCGAAACGTGCTGAGCCAGCACGTGGCCGGCAGGTCCGAAACGCAAGAAAGGCGGCCAATATGCCGGCGACAACCATCCATTTCGTGCGCCACGGCAAAGTGGAGAACCCCGGGCACCTGCTGTACGAGCGGCTGCCCGGTTTCCACCTGTCCGACGTGGGCGTGCGCATGGCGCAGGCCACCGCGCATTACATCGCGGTCAGCCCGCAGCTGAACACCGTATCCGCCGTCTACTCGTCGCCGCTGGAACGTACGCGCGAAACGGCGGGGGAGATCCTCGAATCGCTGAATTCGGTACGTGGACTGCGCGGCGAGGAACCGCTGGAGCTGCAGACGGACGAACGCCTCATCGAAGCGCGCAACGAATTTCGCGGCAAGCGTATCGGCTTCGGCGAAGGCGCGCTGTGGAAGAACGGCAACTGGAAGCTGGTACGCAACCTGTGGAAGCCGAGCTGGGGCGAAAGCTACCAGTCGATCGCGCATCGCATGCAGGACTTCGCCCTGGAGAAAGTGGCGGAATACCCCGGCAAACAGATCGTGGTGGTCAGCCACGAATCGCCGATTTGGAGCTACCGGCACATGCTGGAAACGGGGCACCCCGAACACAACATGCTGTTGCGCCACACCGCGCTCGCTTCTATCACCTCCATCACTTACGATTGCAATACCGGGAAAATAATGTCCATTACGTACGCCGATCCGGCGGCGGACGTCGAATAATGTGAACCAAAACATGCGGTGGCTCAATCGCGGTCGGGGATGACTGCGGTTCGGGCCGGCCGCACGATATACAAGGAGAAAGTATGTCTTTTGTATACGACCAGAAGGTCGTCGACTCGATGTACGGCTCGCACGTGGTCTCCATGGCAGTTGACTACGGTGTCGATCTGGTCAAGATGTGGCCGTTGCAAACGAACCAGGAACTGGAAAACGATGTCAAATATGCGGAGAACCTGCAGGTGATGTTCTCCGGCATGATGACGCAGGTGCTGCTGAAACGCTCCGAAGAAGTCGACCAGTCGGTTGCGGAAGCCGTATACGAAGGCATGGATGTGCTTCCCGGCGTCGATCCGGAAATCATCCGCACGCTGATGGACGCCAACCGCGCCTATGACGTGATGGCCTCCTACCACGGGGTCGACGGCATCGAACTGTTCATGGAAACCGCCAGAATACTCGACATCGACGTGGAGACCCGAATCGAAAAGGAAATCCAAGACCTCATGGAGAACCTCTCACGCACTATGCGCAGCGTCTCCGGATTCGAAGTCGACGATGACGTGGCGGAAAACGTCGGCATCTGCCAGTCGGCCACGGTGGACCGCAACGAATTCGCAAGACGCTACCTCGCCTCGATGACGGTTCTCGACGCGCTGATAAACCTCATGTGCTATGGCACCGACGATTCGCAGGAGCAGGCCATCCGCGTGCTGCCGGTGCTGCTGTTCGTCAACTCCATGCGCAACCAGCTGTCGATTCCGCCCACTTTCATCAACGCCGAACAGCTCATCAACCTGTTTGGTCTGCGTGACACCGCCCGCCAGTTCGGACGGCCCCAGTCGGTGTTCGACAGCTCGTTCAACCCGCTGACGTTCTCCACCACCGTCAAGTACCTCGCTTTCTTCGCGGGGCAGGAATGGCTGCGGCATATGAGGTTCCTGGAGTGGGACCCGAAGCAGGCCGAACAGGACGCCAAAGACGAGGACGAGCGCAAAAGCAGGGAAGCGCTCGCAAAGAAATACAATTTGACGAGCGATGGCGATAACGCGGCTTCCGACGCGGATTTGGATTCGTCTGCAGACTCGAATTTGTCTGAGGATTCGGACTCGTCGGAAGAGGCCGGTTCGGAGCCGACCGAGGAATAAGTGTTGTGGGCGGTCGTGTGACGTCTGACGGTGAAGGCTTTGCGCGTACTTGCGTTGCGTGCGCTTGTGCTTGCGCTCGAATTGCGCGTGGCCGTCGCCTATCCTACGCGTTACATCCGCAACGACGTCACTACCCGTAACGAATGATCTGAAACGAATAATCCCGGTATCCTGCGATTGCACAGGATACCGGGATTATTCGTTATTCGTTATGGTGTGCCACGTTTTGTGTGGCGATAAGGCGGGGATCAGAGCGAAATCAGAGCTGCTGATCGGTGCCGTTCGCCGAATCATTCGGTACTGCCGAAGCGTCCGAATCCGCCGGAGCGTCGGTATTCGGCTGCTCGTGCGGATGCTGGAACTGGGCCGGCACTTCCGGCATCGGCGGAATGGACGGTGTCGGAGGCATGGTCGGAACAGCCGGCATCGGAGGCATAGATGGTACGGACGAAGCCTCCGCCAGCGGATTCTGCTGAGGTGCGGCGTATTGCGGCGCGGCGTGCTGCTGCGCGGCGTCATACTGCGGTGCCGGAGCTGTGTACGAATCGGCCGGAGTCGCTGGTGCCGTGTACGGCGCGGCCGGTGCCGCAGCCGCCGGATTGGTCGGCAGCGGGACGTTGCCGTACGAGGTGGCCTGCGCCGCATACGGGTCTGCCGGAGCCTCGCCCGTGGCGGGAGCCCATGCGTTGGAAGCCGTAGGAGCGTCGAAACGCGTGCCTTCCGGATTGGAATCGCGGGCCATCAGCACAAAGTAGAACACACCGCTGGCAATGAAGGCCAGCACGCCGAGGATCAGCAGGACAACGCCGCCGATGCTGACGCTGTTGCCTGCCTCCAACGACCTGAACGAAAGACTGCTGCCGATGATGAGGATCAGACCGATGGCGAAGAAGATTCCGGCGGCCGCCTGTACCGCGTAGATGATGGCCAGCACGGTGCCACGCATGTTGATGTCATGCAGACGACGTACGCCAAGCGCGATGGTCGGCACAAGCACGACGAGTCCCCAAATGGAGGAGAACGAGTCTCCGACGGTGGCGATCACGCCGGAATCGGTGAGGTCCCTCAACGTGCGGAACACGAGTCTCAACACGAAAGTGACGACGGTATAGGTGAGGAACCACCACCAGAACTCGCTACGCGAGGCGCGGCCCTTGAACACCGCGTACTTCTTGAAGAAACGGACGATCGCCTCGCCCAGGTTGCAGCCATATGCGGGCATGTCAAGCGGCGCGGTCAATGCGAAGAAGCTATTGCCCGACTGCGGTTGCGGTGCCGGCTGCCCGTAATTCGCGGCTGGAGCCTGGCCGTACTGAGGGGCCTGTCCATATTGAGGGGCCTGAGCGTACTGCGGAGCCTGGTTGTATTGCGGTTGCGGTGCTTGGCCGTACTGCGGAGCCTGACCATACTGAGGTGCCTGGTTGTAGTTCGGGGCGGCGTACTGGGGCGCCTGCGCCTGCCCGTAATCCGGCGTGCCGTACTGCGGTGCCGGCTGCGGCACCTGCGGATTGTATTGGTTGGGGTCCGTCATTAGAGTGCCCTTTCACAAAACGGTGACTAAAGAATAAAGAAAGTCGCTTCATACATTACTCCTTTGCCGATGTGAAGATAGGGAAAAATATTGCAGTATGGAACGCTGCGGAAGAAAAACGGCGATTGGGTCGTGGCACGTCCGGTTTGCGCGGCACAATGGAGCCTATGACTGAAGTTGAAAATACCAAACCGGAACTTCCTGAAAACGTTCGTGTGCGTTTCTGCCCGTCCCCGACCGGCATTCCGCACGTCGGCATGGTCCGCACCGCACTGTTCAACTGGGCTGAGGCCCGCCACACCAAGGGCACGTTCGTGTTCCGTATCGAGGATACGGACGCCCAGCGCGACTCCGAGGAAAGCTACAACCAGATCATCGAGGCCCTGAATTGGCTGGGCATCGACTGGGATGAAGGCATCAACGTGGGTGGCCCGGACGGCCCGTACCGCCAGTCCGAGCGTGGCGACATCTATAAGGACGTCGCAGCCAAGCTGCTCGAAGCCGGCTACGCCTACGAATCCTTCTCCACTCCTGAGGAGATCGAGGCCCGCAACGTGGCCGCCGGCCGTCCGAAGGCTTTCGGCTATGACGGCTACGATCGCAACCTCACCGAAGAGCAGAAGGCCGCGTTCCGCGCGGAAGGCCGCAAGCCGGCCCTGCGTATCCGCATGCCCGACGAGGACGTCGCTTTCGACGACCTTATCCGCGGTCGCATCGAATTCAAGGCCGGTTCCGTGCCGGATTACGTGATCGTGCGTCCGAACGGCGACCCGCTGTACACGCTGACCAACCCGGTCGACGACGCCATGATGCGCATCAACGTGGTGCTGCGCGGCGAGGATCTGCTGAGCTCCACCCCGCGTCAGATCGTGCTGTACCGTTACCTGATCGAGCTGGGCGTGGCCAAGGAAATGCCGCTGTTCGGCCACATGCCGTACGTCATGGGCCAGGGCAACAAGAAGCTGTCCAAGCGCGATCCGGAATCCAACCTGTTCCTGCACCGTGACAACGGCTTCATCCGTGAGGGCCTGCTGAACTACCTGGCGCTGCTGGGCTGGTCCATCGCCCCCGACCGCGACGTGTTCTCCATGGACGAGATGATCGAGAAGTTCGACGTGCGTGACGTCAAGGCCAACCCGGCCCGCTTCGACATCGACAAGGCCATCTCCATCAACGCCGAGCACATCCGCATGCTCGAACCGCAGGACTTCCTGAACCGTTCCGTGCCGTACCTCAAGCGTGACGGCGTGGTCTCCGCCGATTCCTGGGACGCGCTGACCGACCGTGAGCGCGAGGTCCTCACCGCCGCTGCTCCGCTCGTGCAGCCGCGCGTGCGCCTGCTGGGCGAAGTGGCCGGCATGGTCGGCTCCCTGCTGTCCACCGAAGGCTACATCGAGCCGGACGCCGACGCCAAGAAGCAGCTGAAGGATTCCGCTCCGGCCGTGCTCGACGCTGCGATCGCGGCGCTGGACGCCGTTGCTGAGGGTGATTGGAAGACCGACTTCCTGCACGAGACGCTGAACAAGGCGCTGGTCGAAGACGGCGGCTACAAGCCGCGTCTGGCTTTCGGCCCGGTGCGCGTGGCCATGAGCGGCCGCCGCGTGTCCCCGCCGCTGTTCGAATCCATGGAAATCGTCGGCAAGGACGTTGCCATGGCTCGACTCAAGGGCCTGCGCGAGCACCTGTGAGCCGTTGAGCTGCTGACTGTTAGCTGAATGATGGAAACCCGCCGGAGTGATTCGGCGGGTTTTCGTTTATGCGGAAGGCTGGTGCGGAATGGCGGAAAATAGCGCGACACGCCGTAAGTTGCGCGACTGTGCTGTTTCGCGTATATTTATCACTCGTTGCGGTTCACAGCCTAGCTGAGAATCACAGCGATAACTCAAGCCCCCGTCGTCTAGCGGTCTAGGACTACGCCCTCTCACGGCGCCAACACCGGTTCAAATCCGGTCGGGGGTACGACGGACAACTTTTCGAAGTTGCCACGCCTGCCAAATTGGGATGTGGTGTAATTGGCAACACAGCTGATTCTGGTTCAGCCATTCTTGGTTCGAGTCCAGGCATCCCAGCCAATGAGCCCTCGCAGATGCGAGGGTTTTTTGTTTTTCGCACCTGTCTGTTCACGTCGCTTTGGGCGGTGGGTTGATGGATTTTGCCGGATGCGATGTGGCAGCGCAATCTGCTGACGCCCTGCGTGAATCGCACATGTAATCGCCCAATGTTGCATTACCCTAGAAGTATGACCGAATTGCAGCATGCCGCCAAAGCCACGCGCCCGCGCATCCAACCAGCGGAAGAGGGGGACCGTCGACCGCTTTCCGTATCCGCACGGCTTGGCCGCCTGCAATTCCACCAGTCCGGCAAATTCCGCGTATTGCAATTCGCCGACATCCAAGACGGGCCGAAAGTCAGCAAAGACACCATCAGCCTCATCGAGGCCTCGCTTGACGCCACACGCCCCGATCTTGTTATTTTCAACGGCAACCAGATCGCCGGATATGATTCCGCATACGCGCTGACCTCCCGCAAGCGTCGCTGGGACGCGCGTCCGGCATCCGCATCGTCCGAAGCGTCCGGGGAACGCTATGCGGCCGCATTGGAACACACCCGCGAATTGGTGCGAGCCACCATCGAACAACTGGTCCACCCGCTTGCCGACCGCGGCGTGCCGTGGGCTGTGACGTTCGGCAACCATGACTTCCAGTGCGGGCTCGACAATGACGAAATCGAAAGCATCTGCCGCGAATTCCCAGGGTGTATCAATCCGGAACGCGCTGCCGACGGCACGACGGGCATCGCCGTGAAACATGGTGTGAAACATGATGTTGGCGATATGGAACAGGACTTCGGATTGCCGGAACAGCCCGTGATCGCGTGCGCGCCCGGCACATTCGCGTTGTCGGTGACGGACGTCGATCGCACGTATGACGTGTTGGGCTTGGTCCTGCTGGATTCGGGCGATTACGCGCGTTCCGGCGGCTACGGAAGCCCGTCGGAAGCCGCGCTGCGCTTCCTGGCGGATGCGCCGGGGCTGATGGCGGCGCAATCGCAATACCAGCAATCGCCCCAATCGCAGCAAGATCGGCAAGACGCGCAGGAATTGCCGCACGAACCGCGCAAGACGCCGTCCACGCTGCCATGCATGGTGTTCCAGCATTTCCCGATCGAACAGTATTACCGCCTGCTCAAGCCGGTCGCGGCCACCGCTGCGCGCGCGATTGAAGGATACCGCAACTTCGCGGGGCGGCATTTCGTGCTCAACGAAGACAAAACGCAGCCCGGAAGCTATCTGGGGGAGGGCGTCAGCTGCCCGGATGCCGACAGCGGCGAATTCGCAATCCTTGACAAGGCGGGATATTTTGCGATTTCCGCCGGGCACGACCACCGCAACGCCTTCATCGGTTCCGTGCCGGTCGGAACCGACGGTGACCGGCAGATGATGATGGTCGCCTCGCCGACCAGCGGTTTTGGCTCATACGGCCCGGTGCCGGCCAAGCGTGCCGCTCGACTGTTCGAATTCGACATCCGCCACCCGTACGAGCCGCGCACGCAGCTGTTGGAATACGACGAGCTGGTGGGCAAACCCAGCGCGGGCAAGGCCTACGCCTACGGCATGACCAGCGAATCGAAGCCCGATTCGGAAGGCATGGACCTGCTCCACAGGCCGACGTGGTGGAGCAAGACGTGGAACAAGCTGGTCTCGCTGTTCCGCCGGTGACTGTTCTGGTTTCCGGCATCCAACTTTGAAATGAATACAAAAAAGCTGACGATGGGAACTTTCCATCGTCAGCTTTTACGTTACGTATGCGACTGGTCGCGGACCTGTCAGCGGCCGGAAGACGCCTTGATCAGCGCGTCGGTCAGATACTTGCCGGCGGCCATGACCAGCGGCGCGTAACGGCGGCCGGGGTTGGCACCCATACGGCCATTCGGGCCGGAAATCGAAATGGCGGCGATCACCTGGCCGGACGCGTTGCGAATCGGCGCGGAAATCGAACACACGCCCTCATCGCGTTCATTGATCGACTCGGCCCAGCCGCGCTTGCGGACGGCGGTGAGCTTGGCCGCAGTGAACTTGGCGTGGCGAAGACCCTGATGCAGGCGTTCGGAATCCTCCCAAGCCAGCAGAATCTGGGCTGCGGAACCGGCTTCCATGGACAGCATCGCACCAACCGGAATGGAATCTCGCAGGCCGGACGCGCGCTCCACGGCTGCGATGCAGACGCGCTGATCGCCCTGACGGCGGTAGATCTGCGCGGATTCGCCGGTGCGGTCGAGCAGGGTCTGCAGAATCGGCGCGGCGGCGGTCAACAGGCGGTCCTCGCCGGCTGCGGCCGCAAGTTCCGCGAATCGCGATCCGAGCACGAAACGACCGTGCTGGTCGCGCAAAACGAAACGGTGACGTTCCAGCGCGATCGCAAGACGATGCGCGGTCGGTCGCGCAAGACCGGTCGCGGAAACCAACTGTCCGAGCGTTGCCGGACCGGATTCGAGGGCGTCGAGAATCTTGACTGTCTTGTCGAGCACGCCGACCCCGGAATGAATTTCGTTGCTTTGCGGGGTGGCTGCGTAATTGCCGTTTGCCTCGTTCGTGGCGTTCATGGCCTGCGTTTTGGGCATGGCGTTGCTCGTATTCGAAGAAGAAGTCATACGCTGAATTATGCCATCTCACATATTGAAATGCAAAATGTATGTGGTTCGCGACTGGGGTAAAGCAGAATATTTACCTTGCTTCCACCAGCTAGCGAAGCTGGGAAAATGCTGAAATTTCAACGATTGCGCATATGCCGTAAGAAGACGGGAAAGTAACTTTTCCGCGTTTGCCGAGCTCGTCCCTCATTCATATCTCATATACCGGCATGAAGGACCTCGAGCCCGTTTCAAGCCCATAGGCTTATAGCACGAAGAATGCGGCAAGGCAATAGCCGCGAGGAAATTAGTGAGGAAAAAATCTGAGGAGGTCCCACAATGGGAACTACATTGGCCGAGAAGGTCTGGGCCGATCATTTGGTACGCAAGGGTAGCGATGGGGCTCCCGACCTGCTGTACATCGACCTGATGCTCATGCACGAAGTGACCAGCCCGCAGGCGTTCGAAGGTCTGCGTCTGGCGGGACGCAAGCCACGTCACGTCGACCAGCTGATCGCCACGGAAGACCACAACACGCCGACCGTCGACATCGACCGTCCGAATCCGGACGAGACCTCGGCGCTCCAGCTGAGCACGCTGGAAAAGAACTGCAAGGATTTCGGCGTGCGTCTGTGCCCGCTCGGCGACGCTGACCAGGGCGTGGTCCACGCGTTCGCTCCGGTGCTGGGTCTGACCCAGCCGGGCATGACCATCGTGTGCGGCGACTCGCACACCTCCACCCACGGCGCGTTCGGCGCTATGGCCATCGGCATCGGCACCTCCGAAGTGGAGCACGTCATGGCAACGCAGACCCTGAGCCTGAAGCCGTTCAAGACCATGGCCGTGAACATCGAAGGCGACCTGCCGAAGGGCGTCACCGCCAAGGATATTATTCTGGCCATCATCGCGAAGATCGGCACCGGCGGCGGCCAGGGCCACGTCATCGAATACCGTGGCGAAGCCATCAAGAAGCTGTCGATGGATGCCCGCATGACCATCTGCAACATGTCCATCGAAGCCGGCGCCCGCGCAGGCATGATCGCCCCGGACGAGGTGACTTTCGAATACCTGAAGGGCCGTCCGCACGCGCCGGAAGGTGAGATGTGGGACAAGGCCGTCGAATATTGGAAGACGCTGAAGACCGATGACGATGCCGTGTTCGACAAGGAAGTGACCATCAACGCCGAAGACCTCGAGCCGTACGTCACGTGGGGCACCAACCCGGGCCAGGGCGTGAAGATCTCCGGCGTGGTGCCGGATCCGGCCTCCTTCAACGACGAGACCGAGCGTTCCGCCGCCGAGCGTGCCATCGCCTACATGGGACTGAAGCCGGGCATGCGCATCAAGGACATCGCCGTGGACACCGTGTTCATCGGCTCCTGCACCAACGGCCGTCTTGAGGATCTGCGCGTGGCCGCCTCCATTATGAAGGGCCATCACAAGGCCGACAACATCCACCGCGTGCTCGTGGTGCCGGCCTCCTCCCGCGTGCGTCTGCAGGCGGAAAAGGAAGGCCTCGACAAGATCTTCAAGGACTTCGGCGCCGAATGGCGTAACGCCGGCTGCTCCATGTGCCTGGGCATGAACCCGGACAAGATGGTAGCCCGCGAACGTTCCATCTCCACCTCGAACCGCAACTTCGAAGGCCGTCAGGGCAAGGGTTCGCGCACGCATCTGGCGTCGCCGGCCGTTGCCGCCGCGACCGCCATCCGCGGCACCATCTGCTCGCCGGCCGACCTGTGAGCCTGCTGCGAGCGGAAGCTGCGAACGCAATCGTAAGTAATCGAAATATCGAAATCGAATATCGATAGGCAATCGAAGGATTTGTTGACATGGAAAAACTGACTACCCTTACCGGCGTGGCCGTGCCGCTTCGCCGTTCCAACGTTGATACCGACCAGATCATCCCGGCCGTGTTCCTGAAGCGCGTGAAGAAAAGCGGCTTCGACGACGCCCTGTTCTATGCGTGGCGCCGCGACCCGGAATTCGTGCTGAACAAGCCGGAATACAAGCAGGGCAAGATCCTTGTGGCCGGCCCGGATTTCGGCATTGGTTCCTCCCGTGAGCACGCCGTGTGGGCGCTGCACGATTACGGTTTCCGCGTGGTGATTTCCTCCCGTTTCGCCGACATTTTCTACGGCAACACCGCCAAGAACGGCGTGCTGGCCGCAATTATGCCGCAGGAATCCATTGAGCTGCTGTGGAAGCTGCTGGACGAGGAGCCGGGCCGCGAAATGACCGTCAGCCTGGAAGACCGTACCGTCACCTGCGGCGATGTGACGTTGCCGTTCGAAGTGAACGACTACACCCGCTGGCGTCTGATGAACGGCTACGACGACATCGACCTGACGCTGCAGCACGAAGACGACATCATCGCATACGAGAAGATGCGCGCCGAAAAGTTCCCGTTCAAGCCGAAGACCCTGCCGGTCAAGCGCGAGCCGGAACAGCCGATCGAATCCGCCCGTGAGGGTGAATACCCTGATTGGCAAGGGCCGTTGGCCGATCGCGGCATCATCTGACGCGATGGCTGGTCGGCAGTGCAGTGCACTGCCGACAGGGCCTTGCCCGAGTCCGAAACGAGGGCGGCAATGAGCCTGCGCGCAGCGCAGTCCATAATTGCAGGACAGGGCCGTTGGCCGATCGCGACGGTAGCCCATTTCATCATTGGCTGACCGCAACCACATCTAACTTTTCCCAAGCCCGGCACCCAAGCCGGGCTTTTTGTTTACCTTCCATCACCTTTCCGCCAACAGCAAATTCCACAAAGCGGTGGCAAAGCGCGCGCAAAGCGGTGGTAAAATCATAATACGACGGCAAAGCGGCGGCAAAGCGAGCGTAGAACGCGTGGTAGGTAGGGCGGTGATGGCCAATGGACGGTAGCGAGCACGATGATGCCTGGTGGTCCCGGGAGGTTCCTCGGATGCGTGAAGGCAACCGTTTGGAAGCGAAACGTGCCAAGGGCGGCCTGCCCCACAGTTTATGGGAGACGTACAGCTCCTTCGCCAATACCGAAGGTGGGCTGATTCTGCTGGGCGTGTCCGAACATGAAGACCATTCTTTGTATATCACCGGAGTAGATGATGCGCGGAACATGGCGCAGGATTTTTGGAACATGGTGCATGATCCATCGAAGGTCAGCGCCGTTGTGCTGAGCGACAACGACGTGGTGATTCGCCATACCTCGCAGGGAGATGTTATTTCCATCGACATTCCTCGTGCGGCGAGGGACTGTATTCCCGTGTACGTGGGCCAGAATCCGATGACGGGCTCATACCGGCGTAATGGCGATGGCGATTATCTGTGCGATGAGGAAACGGTTCGTGCCATGCTTCGGGACAGTGACCTGCTTCCCCTGGACAGAACGATTGTTGAAGGCATGGGTGCTGACGCGCTCAACGCGGATAGCGTCGCATCATATCGTCGGCAGTTCAAGAACAGACGGCCCGGCCATCCATGGGTCGGATTGTCTGATGAGGATTTCCTGCTTCGCATCGAAGCGTTGCGGCTTGATGGTTCTCAGGTGCGTCCCACACGAGCCGGATTGCTGATGTTCGGTGAGGCGTGGCGAATCACGTCCGAATTCCCCTACTATTTCCTGGACTATCGCGAGGTCATGGACGACCAGGAGCGGTGGAATGACCGATTCACGTCGGATGATGGCACTTGGTCGGGCAACTTGTACGATTTTTGGGGCAAGGTGGTCAATCGTCTGCGGTCGGCTGTTGCCCATCCGTTCCAGCTTGATGCCGATTTGCATAGGATTGATGACAATCTGATGGATAAGGCCGTTCGTGAGGCTGTCACCAACACGCTCGTTCATGCCGATTACTTCATTCGCCGGGGCACGGTGATCATTCAGTATTACGACAGAATCGTATTGTCGAATCCCGGCAGCCTGCGT
Source organism: uncultured Bifidobacterium sp. (assembly GCA_959028125.1). Classification (GTDB taxonomy): domain Bacteria; phylum Actinomycetota; class Actinomycetes; order Actinomycetales; family Bifidobacteriaceae; genus Bifidobacterium. The sequence goes on from CAUFQQ010000004.1 coordinate 29,670, forward strand.
CTTTCCTCCGAAGAGGTGATGCAAGGCGGCATTTCGGATACGCGGAATCCCACGTTGATGAAAATGTTCAATCTGATTGGCATCGGAGAAAAGGCGGGCAGTGGTTTTGACGTGATGCGTGAAGGCTGCCTGTTCGCAGGAACCGCCGCGCCGGAATTGGAAGTGTTCGACGATCCGGGGCGTGTGCAGCTTACGTTGTATCCGCGCAAGATCGCCGGAGATTCCATGATCGCCGGAGCTTCTGCTGTTCCCGGAGTCTCTGCAGATGGCGGGGGCCCTGTTGGTGCGGAGTCGCCGACAATGCGGAATTCGGAGCATGGCACTGGTACGGTCCATAGGATTGGCGCTCGCGGGGCTGACCGTTTGAACGACATGGTCGGCACATTCGGCAAGAACGTGGCCCTACCTGCCGATTTCGGCAATGCGATCAGGCCGCAAAGCCAGTTGGAGAAAATCACCTATGCGTTGACGGTCGGCGGACCGCAACCCACCTCGTATCTGGCTGTGGTGCTGGGGCTTGGCCTCACCCGTACCCGGGAGATATTGGCCTCACTGGTGAAAGACGGTGTTATTGAACCAATAGGCGTCGGACGCGGACGCAAGTACCGTCTTGCCGAGCATACCGGCTCATGACGGCGTTCCGGTTCTCTGGACTTGACCTGGATCGAGAGCCCAAACTCGTCTGGGGAAGTCCTAGCCAAGGAGGTTTCCAAGGTGAGACGGGGCGTGCAGGCGGGACGTGTGTCGCGTTACAGTGGACATGACATTTCGTGTGTTCGCATCGCATATCCAAAACATGACACGAGAACAATTTCGGGGAGCAGTATGAGCCAGGGTTTCGCGCCGTTTTACGACGTCAATCGCACGTATGAAGACAACTATCTGCAGGGGCCGTTCGGTGCGTTCGCCGAAGTGATGAAGGGCGATTCCGCTGCCGGCGCCTCCGCGCAGTCTGCACAGACCACCCAGTCGCAGTCGTCCGACCAGGCCGAGGAATTCCTCGGCTTCCGCGTGAACCTGCCGTTTGGCATTCCCGCTGGTCCGCTGCTGAACGAGCGGTTCACCACCGCCGCCTTCCGCATGGGTTTCGATTTGGCGGTGTACAAGACGGTCCGCTCCCGCGCGTGGGGTTGCAACGCCTTCCCGAACGTGCTCGCCGTGCATCCGAAGAACGCAGACGGGTCTCTGGTTCCCGGCAGCGCCGAACTGGATGAAGGCGTGCTTGCCGACACCCGATATGAGCTTCCGATTTCGATCTCCAACAGTTTCGGCGTGCCGTCGCGTGACCCCGATGAATGGCAGCCGGACATGAAGAAGGCGATCGCCGCCGCCGGCGACGGGCAGCTGCTCGTGCCCAGCTTCCAAGGCTCCCGCGTGGACGGCATGGACCGCAAGGCGTACATCGCCGACCATGTCACCACCGCGCATCTGGTTACGGAAACCGGAGCCGGACTGATGGAAATGAACACCAGCTGCCCCAACGAAGGTCACAATCGCCTGCTGTGCCACGACCCGCATCTGGTGGGAGAGATCACGGAAGCCGTGAAAAACGAAATCGGCGATCGCCCGCTCATCGTGAAACTCGCCTACATTCCCAACGACACCGACCTGGAAACCATGGTCAGGGAAACCGTCGGACATGGCACCGTGCAAGGCTTCTCCACCATCAACACGATTTCCGCGCGCCTAGTGGACGCGAACGGCAACCAGGCGCTGCCGGGAGCCGGACGTGACCGTTCCGGCGTGTGCGGCAACGCCATCCGCGGCGCCGGTCTCGACATGGTCGGCAGGCTCGCCGCCATCCGTGAAAAGCTCGGCCTCGACTTCGCCATCGTGGGCGTGGGCGGCGTGATCCGTCCTGACGACTACAAGGCGTACCGTGAGGCTGGCGCGAACGTCGTGATGAGCGCCACCGGAGCCATGTGGGACGCGAATCTCGCGCGCGAAATTAAGGAGACACTGCGCTGAATTCCGTTTTTCGCGAACATGCTACATGCCTTATGGCAAACTAAGCAGCAGTGTTTTTTGAGCTTGATCCAAAAGGGAATCGAAAGAGGTTGAGCGTGTCTGACAATAAGAACGACATTCTGCACGTCGAAGGCGGCAAGCCGCTGAACGGCGCCATCAAGGTGCGTGGCGCGAAGAACTTCGTAAGCAAGGCCATGGTCGCCGCATTGCTGGCCCCGGGCACATCCGTGCTGAAGAACGTTCCGGAAATCCGCGACGTGCACGTGGTGTCCGACCTGCTGCGCCTGCACGGCGTGGACGTGACCGTGGACGGCGCGAACGGCGTGGTGACGATCGACGCCACCAACGTGCAACTCGCCGACGTGGCCGACGTGGACACGCTGTCCGGCTCGTCCCGCATTCCGATTCTGTTCTCCGGCCCGCTGCTGCACCGTCTGGGCGAGGCGTTCATTCCGGCGCTCGGCGGCTGCAACATCGGCGGTCGTCCGATTGACTTCCATCTGGAAACCCTGCGCAAGCTCGGCGCGAACGTCGACAAGGAACACAAGGACGGCATTCACATCACCGCTCCGAACGGTCTGCATGGCGCGAAGATCCACCTGCCGTACCCGTCCGTGGGCGCCACCGAGCAGACGCTGCTCGCCGCCGTGCTCGCCGAAGGCAAGACCGAGCTTTCCGGCGCCGCCATCGAACCTGAGATCATGGATCTGGTGAGCGTGTTGCAGAAGATGGGCGCCATCATCTCCGTGGACGTGGACCGCACGTTCCGCATCGAAGGCGTCAAGGAGCTCAAGGGCTACACGCACACGTCTCTGACCGACCGCATCGAGGCCGCCTCCTGGGCGTCCGCCGCGCTCGCCACCCATGGCGACATTTTCGTCAAGGGCGCCACCCAGCCGGAAATGATGACTTTCCTGAACGTGTTCCGCAAAATCGGCGGCGAATTCGACATCACCGACAAGGGTATCCGTTTCTGGCATCCGGGCGGAGACCTGAAGCCGGTGGCCATCGAAACCGACGTGCACCCGGGCTTCATGACCGACTGGCAGCAGCCGCTCGTCGTGGCGCTGACCCAGGCCAACGGCCTTTCCATCGTGCATGAGACGGTGTATGAGAACCGTTTCGGCTTCACCAAGCCGCTGGTGCAGATGGGCGCCACGATTCAGCTGTACCGCGAATGCCTCGGTTCCCTGCCGTGCCGCTTCCAACAGCGCAACTACAAGCATTCCGCGGTCATCTTCGGACCGACCCCGCTGACCGGCCGTGACATCGACGTGCCGGATCTGCGCGGCGGCTTCAGCCACCTGATCGCGGCGCTCGCCGCCAAGGGGCCGTCCAACGTGCAGGGCATCTCCCTGATCGACCGTGGCTACGCCGACTTCCGCGGCAAGTTGGAAGCCCTCGGAGCCGACTTCGACTGATTCGCTGCGATTGGTTCGATGAATCGGCTGCGGCTGATTTATTGCGATTGGCCAATCGTGATTGATGATTCGCAATTGAACAGTTGCGATTGACAGTCGCGTCGAACGCCCATGTTGCTTTCACCGGTACTCGCCTTACGCGGGTGCCGGTTTTGTTTTATCCGCGATTGCCGCTGCCGCAATCGCAAACCTGCTTTCCATACCTTCCACATCTTCCGCATATTCCTTTTACTGCCTTATCGCCCGTCTTTTCTGCATCATTTGACGGCCAAATGATGCAGAAAACGATGGCATGAGGCAGTAAAAAGCAAGATAACGCGGAAAACATCGATGACGAACGTATCGGCGGCCGGTGGCACAATGGGAGCCATGGCATCCAAAGGAAAACCGTCGCCGCGCTCCGCAGTGAAGCCGCTGAGCGACGAGCAAGTCGCAAAACTCGCGCAGAAGCATCATCTTGTAGACCCGACCCACGATTTCCCGACCGGTCCGCGCAAAGCCAACACCGCGGAAATCGAAGCGCAGAACCCCAAAGCCACGCATCGCCTGCTGACCGGCTGCGACGTGGTGCTGCGCAATCACAGCAAAGTGAAGGCCTGGGGCTTGGAACACGTGCCGGAAACCGGCCCGTTCATCACCGCCGCCACGCATGTGACCATGTACGACGTGTTCGTGCCGATGGTCTCGATGTTCCATCAGGGCCGCCGCCCGCGCTACATGGCCAAGGCGGAAATGGCCAAATGGCCGCTGATCGGCAAATGGTTCCAGCTGGTCGGCATGCAGCCGGTGCAGCGCCGCGCGGGCAAGGCCAAAGCCATCGAGGAAACGTCCGTGGAAATCCTCACTTCCGGCCGCCCGCTGACCGTATGGCCGGAAGGCACCGTGACGCGCGACCCGCAAAAATGGCCGATGAGCATGAAAAACGGCGTGGGCGTGATCGCCCTCGAATCCTCACGCCGACTCGGCTGCCAGGTGCCGCTGTACTGTGCCGTGACCTGGGGCGCGGCCAGCATCAACCACTGGTGGCCGTGGCCGCGCAAGAACGTGGTGATGTGCTACGACGAAGCGCTCGACTACGCGGACCTGCTTGACGGCTGCGATTCCTGGGGAGACGAAGTGCCGACGGACCGCGCCGACGAACTGACCCGCCGCATCCGCGTGCGCATGACCGAAATCATGGCCGAAATCCGCGGCGAACAGGCACCTGACGGCTACTGGGACTACCGCACCATGAGTCGCGTGAAAGACTGATTTTCCCCCACACACCCGTTCCGGCGGCGAACAAAATACGCGTGCGACCGGAACACGCGGCCGGTGTGCGTAGCCGGCGGTAGCATAAGACAACGTCGATTGAAAGCGGCGGCCGATGTGGCATACGCTCGGCCGCAAAAGGCAATCCAAATAATCCAAGGAGCAAAATTCATGGCGAATGTGACGGTACTGGGCGCTGGCGCTTGGGGAACGGCCTTCGGTCAAGTGCTTGCCGACGCGGGCAACAACGTGACCATGTGGGCCATCGAACCGGAAATCGTGGAAGGTATTCGTGACCATCACCACAACGGTGTGCGCCTGCCCAGCGTGGAAACGCTGCCCAGCAACATGACCGCCACCGGAGACCGCGCCGAAGCCGTAGCCAACGCCGACATCGTCATCGTGGCCATCGCCGCGCAGTTCGCACGCGTGGCACTGACCGAATTCAAGGGACTCATCCCCGAGACCGCGCTCGTGGCATCCCTGATGAAAGGCATCGAACGCACTACCGGCAAGCGCATGGACGAAGTCGTCATGGAAACGCTCGACCTTCCGGCGGAACGCTTCGCCGCCATTTCCGGACCGAACCTGAGCAAGCAGATCGCCGACCGCGAGCCGGCCGCGACCGTGGTCGCCTGCGCGGACATCGACAACGCGCGTACCATCGCCACCGCCTGCACCACCGACTACTTCCGTGCGTTCGTGACGCGCGACGTGATCGGCTTGGAAATGTGCGGATCGCTGAAGAATGTGGTGGCGCTTGCCGTGGGCATGGCCCGTGGCGCAGGCTACGGCGAGAACACCGCGGCCATGATCGAAACCCGTGGCCTTGCCGAACTGACCGCGCTGGGCGAGGCGGCCGGAGCCGATCCGAAGACCTTCGCCGGACTTGCCGGCGTGGGCGACCTCATCGCCACCTGCGGTTCCCCGCTGAGCCGCAACTACACGTTCGGTTCCAACCTCGGCAAGGGCCTGAGCGTGGAAGAGGCCACCAAGGTGAGCAACGGCGTGGCCGAAGGCGTGCCGACCACCGACGCGGTGGTGGCGTTGGGCAAGCAGTACGGTGTGCCGACCCCGCTCGCCACGGCCATGAGCCACGTGCTGGACGACGGCATCTCCTGCGCGCAGATGCTGTCCGAACTGTTCGGCGAAGGCATCACCGAGGAGTAGCAGCCGGCTTGTATGCTGGATGCTTGGCAAAAATCCTGAAAAGTCATAAAAGTTAAGGAATAAAGGCTATAGATATGGCAAAAAAGCGCATTGTGGTGATGTACGGCGGCAAGGCCGACGAGCATTCGATCTCCTGCATCTCCGCTGCGAGTGCGCTGCGCGCGCTGGACACGGACAAGTTCGAAGCCATTCCGGTGGGCATCACCAAGGACGGCAAGTGGATCGTCAACGGTGAGAATCCGCTCGGATGGAGCCTGGACGAAGGCCTGCCGACCGTGGAGAAAACCCCAGGCGCCAAGGACGTGGTGCTTGAAGTGGCTCTCGGACAGGACGGCTTCTTCGCCCGCGAGGATGACGGTACGCTGACCCCGTTCGGCCATGTGGACGCGGTGTTCCCCGTGCTGCACGGGCCGTACGGCGAGGACGGCACCATCCAGGGTCTGTTCGAAATGATGGGCGTGCCGTACGTGGGGTGCGGCGTGCTCGCCTCCGCGGCCTGCATGGACAAGCATTACACGAAGGTGCTGCTTGCGGCCGCCGGCATTCCCGTCGCGCCCGGCATCACGCTCGACGCGCGTTCCTTCGACAAGGCTTCCGAATTCAAGGCCAACGCCGATGCGATCATGGCGCAGGTTAGCGAAGCCGGCTTGCAGTATCCGCTGTTCGTCAAGCCGTCCCGCGCCGGCTCCAGCTTCGGTGTGACCAAGGTGGAGCATGAGGGCGATGCGGCCGAACTCGCGGCCGCCGTGTACGAGGCGTCCCACCACGATTGGCGCATCCTCGTGGAACAGGGCATCGACGCGCGCGAAATCGAATGCGCGGTATTGTGCCCGAAGGCCGGCGAAGCGCCGCAGGCCAGCTGGCCGGGCGAAATCGTGCTCGACAAGCGCGCCGAAGGCGACGACCAGTTCTACGACTTCGACAGCAAGTACATGGACGCCGCCGCAAGCCACGTGGAAGTGCCCGCCAACCTGCCGGAAGAGACGCTGAACCTCGTACGCGAAACCGCCAAGAAGGCGTTCGTCGCCGTGGACGGTGCCGGTCTGAGCCGCGTGGACACCTTCGTGACCAAGGACGGCAAGGTGATGGTCAACGAAATCAACACCATGCCGGGCTTCACGTCCATCTCCATGTACCCCAAGGCATGGGAGGCCACTGGCGTGCGCTACACCGACCTGATCACCATGCTCATCGAAGGCGTGCTGCGCTGATCGACACCCACCTACGGTGAGATCTCAAGCTGATATTCAGCGGACTGGTAGTACAGTGCTGAATATCAGCTTTTTTGTTTTCCGAAGTTTCGTAAGGTGACTATGACGTTTCCGCAGCAGCCTCAATATCCGCAGCAACCGCAAGGGCGACCACAGGGGCCGGCTCCGCAATATCAGCCGAATGGTCCGCAATCGCAGTATCCGATGCAGCCCATGCCTCAATATCCGCAGCCGCCGATCGCCAATCGCAATCCATTCTTCGAATGGTTGAAGCAGGCGCGACGCGACTTCTCGCGTATCGGCGCGAGCCTGTGTCTGATGGTGGTCGTCTGGTACGCGCTCGCCACGGTGCTGGAAGGCGCGCTGTACGCGGCCGTGGGCGGCAAGGGCGAAACGCCGAATTGGGTTACGTATGTGGGTTCGGGTGTACCGCTGTACCTGATCGCCATGCCGATTGCGGTGATGCTCATGGGCAAATCGACTGTCATTGAAACCCGTAAATTCGACATGAAACCGGGATTGTTCTTCAAACTACTGCTTATGTGCCTGCCGATGATGTGGGCCGGCAGTGTGTTCGGCAGCATGCTGTCGATGGCGCTTTCCAACGGCGAGGCGACGGACCGCGTGGCCGACCTCGCCATGCAGACGAACATCTGGAACGTTGTTTTTCTGGTAATCGTAGGACCGATTTTCGAGGAATGGCTGTTCCGTAAGCAGCTGATCGACCACACCCGCAAATACGGCGAGAAAACGGCGATTCTGCTGTCCGGACTGGCGTTCGGTCTGTTCCATATGAACCTGTTCCAGTTCTTCTACGCGTTCCTACTGGGGCTCATGTTCGGCTACGTCTACACGCGCACCAGCAAGCTGCGCTATTCGACGGCGATGCACATGATCATCAACTTCAACGGCGGCGTGCTCGCGCCATGGGTGTTGACACGCGTCGATCTGGACCAGCTGGAGAAGGTGTCCGAGGCCGCGGAAAACGGCAATGCGGCGGCGATGGAACAGTGGGCGTCGCAGAATGTCGAAGGATTGGCGATCATGCTTGTCTATTTCGTGTTGTACGGCGCTGTGATCCTTGCTGGATTTGTGCTACTTATCCGCAATTTCAAAAAATTTGAATTCTATACCGCGCCGGAGGAGCTGCCTCGCGGCACCCGTGCCAAAACCGTGTGCGGCAACGTTGGCATGATTATGTTCATCATGGTCACTTGCATGCTGACGGCCGTCAATCTGCTTATGTAGACGACTGCTTGCCGGACGACGACGGCGACGCAGGCGACGTGAACGATGCGGACATCTGCATGGAGATGATGAAGGCCGGTCAAGGATACGTTCCTCTGACCGGCCTTCAACCGTTCAATGCCGTTTTCTATGCTGTCCTATTCCGCGCTGCCGCTGACCGCGCGATGCTCAAGATAGTCGGCGTGCGCGATCGCCTGCGCCACCGCGTCCACCATCGTGGACAGCAGCAGGTCGTTTTTCGCGAACGCGTAGATCGTGCCGTCAATGCCGTACGGGGTAAATCCGTTGAGCTTCACCACCGGTTTGTACAGCGGATTGGCAAGGCTTGCCGTGGCCTGTTGCACGGTTTCGATGATGTCGGCCTTCATATGTTCCACGTCGACGCCGGCTTTGGCGGTGAACGGTACTGACACCAGGCATTCGTTCGATGGATCGAGCTTTTCCAGTGATGCAGTGTTGAGGATGGAGTTCGGGATGACCATTTCGTTGCCGTTGCGTTCGCGGACGATGGTCTGACGCCAGTTGATGTCTTTGACGGTGCCGGTGATACCTGCGACTTTGACGTAGTCGCCCGGTTGAATGACGCGGCCGAGCATAAGGCCGAAGCCTCCGATCACATTGGCGATTGTGTCTTTCAGACCAAGCGACACCGCAAGACCTCCGATGCCGAGTGCGGTGAACAGGGTGGTCGGGTTGATTCCAAACACCGGTTGCAGCAGCGTGCCGATGGCGAATGCCCATACCACCACACGCAGGATGTTGACGAAGATGGAGGCGTTCGGCACCTGTGATTTGTCAAGGATGCGGCGCACTACTTTGGTGAGTGCTTTGTCGATGAGCGCTGCGACGACAAGCACTACGGCGAGCAGAATGAGCTTGCCGTAGTTTCGGGCAAGCCATTGTGTGAAAAATTCAACTGGATCCATGGCTGCCTAGTCTACACATGGGATATTGCCCGAAACTTGTGATTGTCTGATTGCCGCGTCCGTGGATTGTGCCGCATAATGGAATCCGAAATCGCTATGGTTGATCAAAGGGTTGCGCGATGGGCAATGTGTTGGATTATGTGCGCCGTGAATTCCGTGGGTTCGCCGAGCTGCCGTTCGGCGACGTCGATTCCCTGGTGCTGTCCGAATTGTCCTACATGCGATTGACGGATCTGGTGCCCACGTTCGGTGAGGCGAAGTCGGTGGCGACGGTGTCGATTCGTGAATTGCTGCGCGCCGAAAGCTATGACGAGATGTTCGTTTCGAATTCCTCCGATATGAACGATTACCGGCTCGCGTTGCTGCACGCCGTCTGCGAATCGCCGCGATTCCGCGCGTTACGCGTTGGCGAATACGCGGAACGATTGAGCGAGCGCGACCAGCAGCAGTTCGCCGCGATGACGTTCGACGTGGGCTGCGGTTCACCCGACTTGCTGTATATCGCCTTCCGAGGCACCGACGGCACGCTTGTCGGATGGAAGGAGGATTTCAATATGGCAGTGCGCTGTCCGGTACCGTCACAGGAATCCGCGTATCGGTATGTGGATTCGATTCTGGACAGGTCGGAAGGTTTCCTGTCATCGGAAGGATCGCCTGCGATTATGCTTGGCGGCCATTCGAAAGGTGGCAACATGGCCGTATATGCGGCCATGCAGGTGGCTCATGACGATATTGAGGCCGCCGGCGAACGTGCGCGGCGGCTTGGGCTGCTGCCAGCCTTGGACGGGCCGGTGCCGGGACGCAACGTGCGGATCGCCCGTATCTTCTCCCATGATGGGCCGGGCCTGCCGGAATTGATGGTGCGCGGTCAGGCGTATCGGACGGTGGAATCGCGTATCCGCAAAACCGTGCCCGAATCGTCTGTCGTGGGCATGCTGCTGCAATCGAATGCGAAAGTAATCGTTGTCAAGGCGGACGCCGTCGGCATTATGCAACATATGGGCAATAGCTGGCAAGTGGCGGAAAACGGCGATTTCGAGCGTGAGAACGAGTTGACGGTGACTGCGCAGCTCATCAAGAGGACGCTCGACGATTGGCTCGACACTGTGGGGCAGAAGCAGCGTGAGCGGGCTATTGACCAGATCTACGAGATCTTCGCGGCTGCGGGCTATGGCAATATCGCTGATTTGATGGCGAATTGGACGGATTCGCTGCCAAAGATCGTGGCGGCCGCGCGCGGTACCGACCGGGAGACGCGGGAGCTTATCAAAGCCGTGGTCAAGGCGATTCCGGCGAGCGCGGCGAGGGCGGTGCGTGAAGGCTGACCAGCCCGAAGGCCTTCTGAAGCGTCGCGATTCGCAAATGTTCGTAGAAAATGTGAAATCGTGGCACGTGGAAAGGGCGGATGGACGCGTTTCGGAGTCGTTGGTTTGAGGATTATCCCGTTTGCTGACGTAGGATAGCGGAAAATGGGCGCATAATGGAATGCGGGAATGGCGCCGGCTGTGAAAGAGGTGTGCGATGGGTAGCATCATCGACTATGCACGCACGGAAACGCGCGGTTTCAGCATTCACCCCTTCCGTGAGGCCGATGCGCTCGTGCTCGCGCAGCTTTCGTATGATGATGTGCCTGACTGCATGCCGCGATTGGAGGGGGTTGAATCGCAATATGGCACGTTGCGTAATCGTGTGAAACACTTTGACTTCCGCCATCCGTTCCGTTCCATTCGTATGTTGCGACAGCCTCCGTTCGATGGTATTTCGATCGCGCGCGCCGACGACGAGCTTCACCACGACCGTGCGGTGCCCGACCATGACGTCGAGAACGTGGGATTGGTTGATCCGCAGGTGACGCACGATTTCTATCATGCCATCGCCGCGAATCCGCGATTCTCCGATATTGAGATGGGCGCTTTCCTTGAACAGTTCGACGATGGCGAGCAGACGCAGTTCGCCGCGGTGACCTACCGTCTGCCGTCCGGCACGTTGGTTGTGGCGTTCCGTGGTACGGACGATTCGCTGGTCGGCTGGAAGGAAGACTTCAACATGGCCTTCCAATACCCGGTGCCGGCGCAAGTAACTGCGGCCGACTATCTGGCTCGGGTCGCCGCGCTGTGGCAGAACGTGCCGATTGTGCTCACTGGCCATTCCAAAGGCGGTAATCTGGCCGTTTATGCGGCGATGAACGCCGAAGACGATGTGAAGGACCGTATCGAACGCATCTATTCGTTGGATGGGCCAGGCTTCCCTGAGGCGGTGGTGAATAGCTTCGAATATGCGAGCGTGAGCGATCGAATCGTCAAAATCGTGCCGGACTCATCGGTAGTGGGCATGGTGCTGGAAACTCCCGAACGCTGCATCGTGGTGAAATCCGACGTGGAAGGCATCATGCAGCATTTCGTGTTCTCCTGGCAGATGCACGGCGGTGAATTCGACAAAGTCGAGGATGTGGCCAGCAGTTCGGTGACCTTCAACAAAGCGCTGAACAAGTGGCTTGCCAACCTGTCCAAGGAGCAGCGCGAGCGTGCGGTGGACGCGTTGTTTGCCGTGCTCGAAGCGTCCGGTGCGGGCAGTATTTCCGCCATGATGGCGGCCGGGCCGAAAGTCATTCCCGAAATGCTTGGCACGTACGTTGGGTTGAGCGGTGAGGATCGACGCAATCTCAACCAGGCGCTGGCGATTATGTTGCAGGCCGCTCTTGCCCGCAATCCGAAAGTGCGGCGCAAGTAGACGTAGCGCGGAGGTCGTGACGCAGTGGTGTGCGGTGAAGCGTTGCGGTGGGTGGCAATCGCTATTAATGCGACATGCTGTGCAGTTTGTTCTAGACAACTTGTATAGTAATTCGCGTTGCGCTTTTAAATCGACGGTACAAAATAGGGGGAGCCATGCCACGTCCACGCCGGGATTCGGAGATTCTGCCAGCCAAAGAACGGCTCGAAAACGCATTCTGGGAACTGCTTTCCGAACGTGAGTATCGTAAAATCACCGTCACCGACATCGTGCGCACGGCGGACGTAAATCGCAATTCCTTCTACTACCATTTCACGGGACTGCCGGAACTTGCCGATTCCGCCATTCTGCACGCCGTGGAAAACACACCGCTTCCCAGCGCGCCCAACGCGAATTTCAATCCCGACAACGAATGGCGCAAGCATGTCACCGCGCTGCTACGCGAGCCCGAACAGCGTCGGCGTCTTGACCGGCTCGCGCTGCTCGCCGGACCGCACAGCTCGCCGGAACTCGTCGAATCCCTGCAGGACTTCGGCAGGCTCACGTTGATCTCCGTGCTGGGGCTTGACGCCGACCACCTCGACCTTAAAACCGATCTCATGCTCGACTTCACCGTAGGGGGTATGCTGGCGGTATTGCGCCGTTGGCCGAAACTCCACGAGCAGCTGCCGATGGACGCCGTGTTCAACGAGGACTTGGCGGTGTTGGCCACGGGCATGTTCATGTCCATGTCCAAAACCGACATGCTGGGCTATTGGAAGCGCATCTTCAGCAGTGGTTTCGTGCCCGGGCAGGCGTCTCACGACGACCAAGCCCCGCAATCCGCCGCACAGTGAGCCATACGCCACACTGCGTGACTTTTCGGTGGTAGAAACGTCTGTAGCGGCGCTCTTTCAGGGTGCGTCAGACGTATGCAACAGCACGACAGGGAGGTTGTTCCATGATCAACGAAGCCTACAAGGCCATGCTCGGCGGAAAATCCGTAATCCGCGAGCTGAGCGAATACGCGACCGCGCGTGGCGCCGAAATCGGCTACGAGAACGTGTTCGACTATTCGCTGGGCAACCCGAGCGTGCCGTGCCCGCAGGACTATACCGACGCCGTGATCGACATGTATAAAACGGCCGAACCGGTGGCGTTGCACGGCTATTCTCCGTCCTTGGGCATTCCGTCGGTGCGCAAGGCGATCGCCGAAAGCCTCAACCGCCGCTTCGACATGGACTACACCGCCGACTACATCTTCCCGACCACGGGTGCGGCCGGCGCGTTGGCGCATGCGCTGCGCGTGGTGACCAAGCCGGGCGACGAAGTGATCACCTTCGCCCCGTACTTCCCGGAATACCAGCCGTATGTGAACGGCACCGGCGCGCACCTGACCGTCGTTCCGGCCGACACCGAGAACTTCCAGATCAACTTCGACGCGTTCGAGAAGGCGCTCAACCCCGGAACCGCGGCCGTGCTCATCAACACCCCGAACAATCCGTCCGGCGCGGTCTATTCCGCTGAAACGCTGACCCGCCTGGCCGAGGTGCTCAACGCCAAGCAGACTGAATACGGCCACGACATCTTCCTGATCGCCGACGAGCCGTACCGCGAGATCGTGTTCGACGGCGGCGAGCAGCCGTATCCGAGCAAATTCTACGACAACACGCTTTCGTGCTACTCGTACTCCAAGTCGCTGTCACTGCCGGGCGAGCGCATCGGCTATGTGGCGGTGAATCCGCGTGCCACCGACGCCAAGCTCATCGTGCCGATGTGCGGCCAGATCAGCCGTGGCACCGGCCACAACTGCCCGTCCTCCACCGCGCAGCTGGCCGTGGCCAAGGTGGTGGACGAGACAAGCGACCTGTCCGTCTACGAAACCAACATGAACCTGCTGTATGACGCGCTGACCCGTCTGGGCTTCGACGTGGTGCGCCCCGGCGGCACGTTCTACATCTTCCCGAAGGCGCTTGAGGAGGATGCGAACGCGTTCTGCATGAAGGCCAAGGATTACGACCTGATTCTCGTGCCGTCCGACAGCTTCGGCGTGCCCGGCTACTTCCGCATGGCCTACTGCATCGACACGGAGAAGGTGGAGCGTTCCATCGCGGCGCTTGAGAAATTCGTGCACGAGGTGTACGGCCGCTGAGCCGCTCGCGTATTTCGCCTATATTCCGCTTATAGATGGCGGATTCGCTCTCGTGCCTGATGCCATCTCGCTTATGGATGGCGGATGATGCGGGGGAAAAGCCGGTTGGAGGGTATTGATATTGCCCCCTAACCGGCTTTTTGCTGTAGGACCCCGCCATCTATAAGCGAGATACCGTGGGGCGATTTGGAAAATCCGCCATCTATAAGCGAGATAGTGCAGGATTGTGGGGCGGCAAGCCGACTGTCTGACGGGACCGTGTGCGTTGATACAGGTTCGCCCGGAGCTGGTGGGGTCCAGCTCCGGGCGAAGTCTGTTATGGGGAAGGAAGGAATCTGAATCGGTTAATGCGTGAATCCGTCAGTGGGTGGCGATCTCGTCGATCTTGGTGACGTGGCCGCCGAACTGGGCGCGCATGGTGGACACGACGCGCAGGATGTTGTCGGCGCCGCCGCGCGAGGTCTGACGTGCGTACAGTGCGGCCGCGGTGGCCGGGGTCGGCACGCCGAGTTCGAGAGCCGCCTCGATCATCCACTTCGCCTCGCCGGACTCGTTGGCGACCGGCGGCATGGACTTGAGCGTCGGGTCGGACTTGAAGGCGATGGCCAGCAGGTCGAGCAGCCAGGACTGCACCACGGAACCGTCCCTCCAGGAGCTCATCACGGCCGCCGGATCCTCAACGAGATCGGACTTCACCATGGTGGCGAAGCCTTCGCCGAAGGCCTGCATCATGCCGTATTCGATGCCGTTGTGCACCATCTTGGCGAAGTGGCCGCCGCCCACCGGGCCGGCCAGCACCAGTCCGGAATCGCCTTCCGGCTTAAGTGCCTCGAAAATCGGGCGCGCGCTCTCGAAGTCCCCCTGGCTGCCGCCAACCATAAGCGCGTAGCCGCGGTCGATGCCCCACACGCCGCCGGAGACGCCGCAATCCATGAAATGGATGCCCTTCGGCTCCAGTTCGGCCGCGTGGCGTGCGTCGTCGGTGTAACGGGAGTTGCCGCCGTCGATGATCATATCGCCCGGCTGAAGAAGCTCGGCAAGCTCGTTGATGGTGCTGTCGGTCGCTTCACCGGCCGGCACCATGACCCACACCAGACGCGGGGCCTTCAGCGCGGCCACCAGTTCCTTCAGGCTTGCCACGGTGCGGTCCGACTCGGGGGAGTGGTCGTAGCCGACCACCTCATGCCCTGCCGCCGCGATGCGCTTCGCCATGTTGCCGCCCATACGTCCCAGGCCGATCATTCCCAACTGCATGATGTGCTTCTTTCTCTAAAAATGGTTGAAAAGTTTTTGCGATTTTGAATAAGGATTGATGCCGCCCGTTGGCTTCCCGCGCCTTCCGCAACGCAGAAAAGAAGGTTGCGGCAAGCTTTGCGGGCGGCAAGTTTTGGTTATGTTTTGGGTTATGTGAGTGTGGTTGCGATTGCTGCGTTCAGTGCGTCAAAGCACCAGCGAGAGCAGCATCACGCAGCCCAGACCGACCACCGACAGAATGGTTTCCATCAGCGACCAGGTCTTCAGCGTCTGGCCCACGCTCATGCCGAAGTATTCCTTGACCAGCCAGAAGCCGGCGTCGTTGAGGTGGGAGAAGAACACGGAGCCTGCGCCGATGGCCAGCACCAGCAGTGCCAGATGGGTCGGGCTCATGCCGGCGGCGAGCGGCACCATGATGCCGGAGGCGGTGACGGTCGCCACGGTTGCCGAACCGGTGGCGAGACGGATGAGCACGGCCACCAGCCAGCCTGCGATCAGCGGGTTCATGGCGGATTCGGTGATGGAGTTGGCGATCACGTCGCCGATGCCGGAGTCGACCAGCGTCTGCTTGAAGCCGCCGCCTGCGGCGACGATCAGGATGATGCCGGCCACGGAGCCGAAGGACTGTCCGACCATGCCGTTGACGGCGTCACGGGAGAACTTCTGCATGTAGCCAAGGGCGACCATGGCGAAGACGGTGGTGATGAGCAGTGCCACGAGCGGGGTGCCGAGGAACGCGATCACACGGCCCCAGGCGGTGGTGTTCTGACCGGTCAGATCCACGATGGACGCGGCGAGCATCAGCACGACCGGCAGCAGGATCACGGACAGGGCGGTGCCGAAGGACGGGCGGTTTTCCGCGGATTTCGGAGCTTCGGCCTCAGCCTCGTTCTCCGGAGCTGCGATCGGAACCCACTTGGCGGCGAGCCTGCCGAACAGCGGGCCGGAGATGATGACGGTCGGGATGGCCACGATCAGGCCGAGGGCCAGGGTGATGCCGAGGTTCGCGTTCAGCGCGCCGATGGCGGTCAGCGGACCGGGGTGCGGCGGCACGAAGGCGTGCAGCGTGGACAGGCCGGCGAGGGCCGGGATGCCGAGCAGCACCACAGGGGACTTGGAACGACGGGCGGCGAACAGCACCACCGGGATGAGGATGACCACGCCGACCTCGAAGAACATCGGGATGCCCACGATGAACGCGATCAGTGCCATGGCCCACGGCAGACGCTGCAACGGTGTCTTGGCCATGATGGTGTCGACGATGGTGTCCGCACCGCCCGACTTGAACAGGATGGTGCCGATGATCGAGCCGAACGCGATAAGCAGGCCCACGTTGGAAATCGTGCCGCCGACGCCGGAAGTGAAGCTATCGAACGCCTTGTCGAACGGCACGCCCGCGCACACGGCCATGACGAATGAGCCGGCGAGCAGGGACAGGAACGGATGCACCTTGCATGCCGCGATGAGAAGAACGATGACGGCGATGCCGATGATCGCCGCTGCGATGAGATTCATGAATCCTCCTTGACTCGTTGAATTTCTCTTTCGATTTTTAGTTATGTGCGATTATTTTGCGCTGTGTTGCGGCTTGCGCCGTTCACTCGGCTTGCTGCGATTGCGAGGCCACCTTCGCCGCGTACTCGTTCACTGCGGCGACGGCACGTTCGACCATTTCCTCGACGCTGCCTTCGATGGAGACTTCCACGCCGTTCTCGTCTGGCTGGAGCGGCTCAAGAATGGCGAACTGGCTCGGCAGCAGTGCCGGCGGCATGAAGTGGCCCTTGCGCTCGTTGAGACGCTGCTGGATGAGTTCCTGCGAGCCGGTCAGATGCACGAAGAAGGTGGGAACGTTCTGGGCGAGCACCTCACGGTAGCTGCGCTTCAGGGCGGAGCTGGAGACCACGGTGTTCTCGTCCAGCGCCTCGCGAGCCACCATCCAGGTGTTGATGACCTTGAGCCACGGCCAACGGTCCTCGTCTGTCAGCGGAATGCCTGCGCTCATCTTGTCGATGTTGGCCTGCGGATGGAAGTCGTCGCCCTCCGCGTACACGTATCCGAGACGTTCGTGAATGGCTTCTGCCACGGTGGATTTGCCGCATCCTGCAACACCCATCACCACTACGTGAATGCTCATGTTGTCCTCCTTGAACTCTGCTGTATTGCCAGTGCCACTTCGCATCGGCGATGACATCAATATAGCTATGAAAGGTAGTACTAGTCAAGTTAAAAGTACTACGAATAAAAATAATCATGCGACTTGCTATGCTGTAGGTAGTACAAATCGGCGGCAAATCGCGCGAATCGTGCGGGGGTAATTATTCGGACGTCACGCGAACGGCAATCGTATACGGCGTGTCGCAAAAACCTGAAAAAAGATTTGCACGCACAACGAGAGGAATTGTGGATGGCAGGAAACGAAAACGGCGGCGAACTGCTGCAGGATGCAGTGTGCCGCACGCTGGCCATCGAAATGCTGGACGGCAAATGGCCGGCCGGTGAAAGCTTGACGTTGGAAGACGTGCAGAACCGTTTCGGCATCTCCCGTACCGTGGCGCGCGAAGTCGCCAAAACGTTGGAATCCATGGGTGCGGTGACGGTGCGCCGACGCGTCGGATTGGTGGCGCGGCCGTTCTCCGACTGGCAGGCGCTCAACCATCAGGTCATCGAATGGCGACTCCACTCCACGCAGCGCGAGCGGCAGCTGTCGTCATTGACCGAATTGCGATTGGCGGTCGAACCGGCTGCGGCGGCTTCGGCGGCACGCCTCGCCTCCATCGACGTCAAGGCGAAATTCCCCGTCTACGCGGCGCAGATGCGCCAAATCGCCGAATCAAACGAAGAGGGGGCTGTCGGCCTGACCAAATTCCACGATCTGGACGTGGAATTCCATACTTTGATACTGCGCGAAAGCGGCAACGAACTGTTCGCCGCGCTTGCCGACACCATCGCCACCGTGCTGCGCGGCCGTGTGGAACTCGGCAAATACCCGATGAAGCCGAAGCCGGCCGCGCTCGACGCGCACGATGCGGTCGCCGACGCGATAGCGAAGGGCGATCCGGAACGTGCGCGTAAGGCCATGTTCGACATCGTCGACGAAGTGGCCCGCGCGCTCAACTTCTTCTAAAACCAATCGCTACCGGCGTCGAACCGCCGGATTCGCGGTCAAATCACAGGTTCGCGTCGACCGTCTGACGCAGGTCGTCAACGATTTCGCCCAAAGTCTCGCTGAACACCGCCTGATCGGCGTACATCGAATCGAACAGCGTATCGATGTTTTTGCGGAAATCCTTCGGCAGAATGGCGCAGTCGCGTTCGGCGAGCTTGTCGAGACGCTTCTCGCCGGGATGCGTGCGGCGGTTCAGCGCGAACAGCACATCGAAATACGATTCCATGAACGCGGCCATGCGATGGTTGACCGCGATTTTGTCGCCTCGGCTCGCGGCCTTGCGGATCTGTGCGTCGTACGACGGCAGGTTGCCGGTAAGTAGACGCATGTTGCGATTGATGATGTTGCGGCGCAGTTCCTCGGGGAACGGCACGTCGAACCGCTGTCGGGTCGCGGCGTACTGGCCGTCGCGGTCGAACAGCACCTTGCTGGTGAGCATGTTGTGCCACATGCACGTCGTATAGCCGTTGCTGGCCTGGAACCGTTCCACCACGTCGGCGACATTGGCTGCGAACTGGTCCAGATCGCGGTACAGCACGTCGATATTGGTGCCGTCGTTCAGCGTGCAGTCGTCTTCGGTCTCCCAAAAATCGTTGTCGATTTCCATATGGCTGCAATAGTTGCGCAGCAGCCTGCGGCGGCGTTCGGCAGACACGGGTGCGGTGACGTACACGTAGACGTCGTAATCGGATTTTTCATCGTTATCGCCGGTGGCGCGTGACCCACCCAACGTGATGGCCTCGACTTCCGGCCATGCGGACACTGCTTCGACCAGTTCATTTGCCAATGACATCGTTTACCTCTCTCTGCGTCATTGCTGGAGCGGCGCTACGTTGCGCCACGGTGTGCAAACGATGCCAGTATAACATACCAGATGGTAACTGTCGAAGTTGTGCCGGCCTACGCGGTTTCCCGCAGGCCGGCACAGCGCATTCCGCCGAACGACGATTGTCAGGCGGAATGCTATCGAGCGATCGCTGTCGAGCGGAACGCTGTCGGACGGCAGCTGTCAGTCGACGGTTGCGGCTTCCGTCGAACCCTTGGTCGGGTCCTTCTGCAGAAGCAGGAAGACGAGCGCGACGGCCAGCAGAATGGCTATCGACAGCACGCCGATCGACGCGTTGCCAGTCAGCGACGTCGTGGTGGCGACGAGGAACGTGCCGATAATCGACGCCGTCTTGCCGAAAATATCGTAGAAGCCGTAGTACTCGTTGGCATGGTCCTTCGGAATGATCTTGCCGTAATACGAGCGGGACAGCGCCTGGATGCCACCTTGGAACATGCCGACCAGAATCGCCAGAATCCAGAATTCAAGTGCGGCGCGCAGGAAGAACGCGGCGAAGAAGACGATGCACATGTACGCCACCACGGCCGCGGTGATCATGGTTTTCGAGCCGAACCGGCCTGCCAGCTTGCCGTAGATGATGGAGCAGGGGAACGCCACGAACTGCGTGACGAGCAGCGCCACGACCAGCTGCGTGGAGTTGATGCCCAGCTGCGTGCCATACGACGTGCTCATGGAAATGACGGTGTTGACGGCGTCGATGTAGAAGAAGAACGCGATCATGAACATCCACAGCGGCTTGTTCTTGCGGATGGCGCGGAACGTGGAGCCGAGCTCGGCGAACGTGCCGCGGATGGCCTCGCCTGCCTGCCCCGCGGTGGCGCGGTAATGCACCTGCTTATAGCTGGTGAGCAGCGGAATGGTGAACGCCACCCACCACAGCGCGGTGATGACGAACGAGGCGCGCGTGCAGGCTGTGGTCGACCAGCCGAACAGCGCGGGGCCTCCGAAAATCAGCGCGATGCAGACGATGAACGGCACGGTCGAACCGATATAGCCCCATGCGTAGCCGTGTGAGGAAATGCGGTCCATCCGTTCGTTCGAAGTCGTGTCCACCAGCATGGAGTCGTAGAACGTAAGCGAACCATTAAGGCCGATGGTGGCCAGCACGTACACGATGATGAACGCGAGCCAACCAAGCGGCATCGCCATCGCGCAGCACATGACCACGCCCGTCAGGAAGAAGCCGGTGAAGAAGCGGATCTTCATGCCCTGCACGTCGGCGATGGAGCCGAGCAGCGGCATAAGCACGGCGATGACGAGCGATGCGATGGTCTGCGCGTAGCCCCACGTCGACACGATGTTCGTCTCGCCGGCCGCCTTGAGCAGCGAATTCGCGTAGATCGGCACGACGGCGGTGGACAGCAGCACGAACGCGGAATTGCCGACGTCGTAGACGATCCACTTCTTCTCGCGTGGCGTCATCATATGCTTGGATTGCTGGCTGGATTTTTGGTTGGATTGCTGCGGCTGCTGGGCCTGCGCGTTCTGCTGGGACGGCTGGGTCTGCGGCTCGGCTGTGTCGGTCAATGTTGACTCTTTTCGGCTAAATGTCAATCTTATGGCTCATCTTATTCCATTACTTCATCGTACGGGCGTGGCGGGTGGTAACAGACCATTCGACATGAACAGCGCATGAACAAGCATGTTCTGCCCGTACGGGCCGCATACGCGTGCTGTCGAGACATGGCAAAAACGGCGGAATATGGGGAATGCAAGCCGATTTTCGTCCACAAGTTTGCGATTGGCCGGGGCTGGTTGTATAGTTGAGAAGTTGTGTGTTCTGCCATGCACTTCGTTGTGTGGTGTCGAACGCGCAGACTTGCAAGTCAATAGTAATTATAGGGAGTCCATTATGGCAGCTCGTTGCGCAGTGTGCGGCAAGGGACCGCAGACCGGTTTCACCGTTTCGCACTCACATATTCGCAATAAGCGCACCTTCCGCCCGAACCTGCAGCCGGTTCGCACCACCATCGACGGCGAGAACGTTCGCGTTCGCGTTTGCGTGAAGTGCATCAAGGCTGGCAAGGTCCAGCGCGTTGAAGCGTGAATCGCGAAATAACAGCTTGAAACCCCGGTAAGCCGAATGGCCGCCGGGGTTTTGCTTTATCTGGCCGTCCACAAGCCGTGTTGCGGCGAATGGCGCCGCCACGAATAATGGGGAATTCAGCCCGCCGCACAATCATCCGGTCGTGACACAATGGAGTGTTATGAGCACCACATGGCAAACCCCGATTTCCTCGTTCGAAACGAACCGCCGCAGAGTCGGCGCGCTGAAATCGCTGGGCGTGGTGTCCGTGGGCGACGCGCTGACCTACTATCCGTTCCGCGTCACCGACCCGGTTCCGGCACGCGCCCTGCGCGAAGCGAAAATAGGGGAGAACATGGCCTTCGCCGCGCACGTGCGTGGCGTGCGCGTCTTTCCGATGGCCCGTCGCGGATTCCGGCTGATCGCCGACGTTGATGACGGCGATTTCGCACGCAGCCGGCACATGGACGCTTCCATGGCGTCTCTCGTGTTCTTCTCCTATCGCAAGTCGTACGTCGATTGGATCCAACGCAAACTGCACGAAGGCGCGTTGCTGGTGGTCGCGGGCGAGCCAAGCGTATACAACGACCGTCTGCAATTCACCCATCCCGACATACTGACGGTCGATCCAGCCGGCGAGCAATTGCGCAGCCGCTCATCTGAGGAAGCCGCCGAATGGGATGATGGCTTCGGCACGGAACAACCGGCGGTCGTCCCGCAATCGCCGACCATGCCGAATCTCAAATACGATGCGGCTTCCGTACCGGAGGCGATGCGCCACGTATGCCGCCCACGTCCCGTCTACCACGCGAACTCGCGCATCTCCAGCGGACACATCCACGAGTCGATCGAAAAATGCATGGACCGGCTGTGCGGTGACGAATACGCTGCGGCACAGGCAGCCCGTGCATTGCATGGCGCCGATGCCAGCGACGCGCAACATGGGGAATTCGACGCGCCGCAAGCCGACCGGCAGGCACGGACGGAAGCGCTTGCCGCCGCCATTCCCGACATCATGCCGGAAGCGTTTCGTATGGAACATGGGCTGATGCACCGAGCCGAAGCGTTCATGGCGATTCACGATCCGCAAAACCGCGACGGTTTCAACAAGGCGTTGCGTACACTGCGCTACGAGGAAGCGCTCATCTGCCAAACCGCGCTGGTGCAGTCTCGTGATTCGTCGCGTAAGGCCACGGCCACAGCCTGCGCCGACACGCGGCTGAAAGACGATTTCGTCGAGTCGCTGCCGTTCTCGCTGACGGACGGGCAACAGCAGGTGATCGCCGATATTTCCGACGATATGGCACGTGATTACCCCATGCAACGCCTGCTGCAGGGCGAGGTCGGCTCCGGCAAAACCGTGGTCGCGGTGGCGGCTATGATGCAGGCCGTCGGCTCCGGCAAACAAGCGGTGCTCGTCGCGCCGACGCAAGTGTTGGCGGAACAACATTACAGCAGCATCCGCGGCATGGCGGATCGGATGTGTGGTACCGGCGAAGAGGCTGACGAAAACGCGAAATCAGGGGAATCGCAGACAAAATCAACGCACCATGCGGTTGTGGATGAAAGTGGACAAGTCACGTCGGGAAACGCGCCGGAACCGCAAAACGGTGGACAATCGGATGGCGGCCAGGTGGAGAAACTGCTGGACGGCCAATCGAACAGCCTGCCGGACATTCCCGTGCTGCTGCTCACCAGCGGCATGAAACTCGCCGCCCGCCGACGCGTCCTCGCGCAAGCGGCCTCCGGCAAACCATGCATCGTGGTGGCCACGCACGCCGCGTTCTCCAAAACCTTCCAAGCGCCCAACCTCGCGCTGGCGGTCATCGACGAACAGCACCGTTTCGGCGTGGAACAGCGCGAATCGTTGAATGCCAAAGGCTCCACGGCACCGCATCTGCTGGTCATGACGGCCACGCCGATCCCGCGCACCGCGGCCATGACCTGGTTCGGCGACCTCGACATCTCCTGGCTCACCGAACTGCCCGGCGGCCGCAAGCCGATCCGCACATTCGTCGTGCCCGAAGCGAACGGCCCGCTGATGGCGGAAATGTTCGGTCTGATTCGCAAGCGTATCGACGCGGGGGAACGTGCCTACGTGGTCTGCCCGCGCATCGACGCCGACGCGAAGGATGCCGACGATGCGGGCGGTTCAGGCGATGCGGAAGTCGGTTCCGCATTCGACGCCACATACGATTTGGGCGAGGATGACGAACAGCGCGAACAGCGGCCGCCGTTGCATTCCGTCGCGGAAATGGCGGAACGCTTGCGATCGCTGCCGCAATTCGCCGGCATCCGTATCGCCACGCTGACCGGTCGCGACGATGACGAAACGAAATCGCAGATTATGGCCGATTTCGAAGCGGGCGTGACGCCGATTCTGGTGGCCACCACCGTCATCGAAGTGGGCGTGGACGTGGCGCAGGCCAGCTGCATGGTGATTTTCGATGCCGACCGGTACGGCCTGTCCCAGTTGCACCAGCTGCGTGGACGCGTGGGCCGTGGCGGCACCGAATCGGGCGCGTTCCTTATTTCACGTGCGCCGGAAGGCAGCGATGCTGCCAAACGCCTTGACGTGATTGCCGGCACGTTGGACGGTGCCGAAATCGCGCAGGCCGACCTTGAATTCCGCGGCGCGGGCGACGTGCTGGGCGACGCGCAATCCGGCGGCAAATCCGGACTGAAACTGCTGCGCGTGGTCAAAGACGTGAAGATCATCGAGGAAGCCAGAGCGGAAGCCGCGAAACTGGTGGCCGAAGACCCCACGTTGCAAGGGTACGTGCAGCTTGCCGGCGCGGTGCTCGACTTCACGCGCGGCAACGAGACGTTCCTGACCAGCAACTAGGCTCGATAGCTATGCGCGTAATTTCAGGACGATTCAAAGGCATGGCATTGACCACGCCGAAACCGGGCACCAGGCCAACCACCGACCGTACCAAGGAAGCGATATTCTCGCACCTCGATTCGTGGGGCGTGCTGGATGACGCACGTGTGCTCGACCTGTTCGCCGGAACCGGCGCGTTGGGCATCGAAGCGCTGAGCCGTGGCGCGCGCGAACTGGTGGCGGTGGAATCGGCCGCACCGGCCGCCGCGCTGATCGCAAAGACGTTGACGGCGTTGAAGCACAACCGTTCCTGGGAGCCGGGCATGAGCGCCCGCGTGGTCAAGGCGCGTGCGGAAAAGTACGCGGCGGCCGCATCGGCGGTCGCGCCGTTCGACGTGATCTTCATTGACCCGCCGTACGCGTTCGAAACCGAGGCGTGCAACCAGCTGCTGGCCGATTTGGCGGGCCGTGAGTCCGGCGAACTGACTGGCGAGGGCACGGTGATCGTGCTGGAACGCTCCACTCGTTCCGACGAGCCGACCGCGCCCGAAGGCTGGGATATCACCGACCGGCGTGATTACGGCGAAACCGCCGTGTATTACATCGAACCTGCCGAATCCGCCGAGCCGGCAGAGCCGGTTGAATCCGCGGACTGACGTCCGGGCTTTCCAACTAAAAACGTCGACGGTGGACCTGCATGCCCTCCGTCGGCGTGAACAATCGTGCGTAATCAGCGCTGCCGTGGGTGCGCGCCGGAAACCTCCCAGCCCAACGCCATCAGCGTTTTGCGATCGGCCTTGTCAAGCTTGGAACAATCCAACGCCTCGATGAGATCCGGACGCAGCTCGTTGGTCTTCGCCAGCGCCTCATCGCGGCGGAAACGGTCGACCTTCGCGTGGTCGCCGGACAGCAGGACGTCCGGAACCTTGATACCGCGCCAATCGGCCGGCTTCGTATACTGGCGGTGCTCCAGCAGGGCGTTCTCTCCCGTATACGATTCCTCCACGATCGAGGCCGCATTGCCCATGAAACCGGGCAGCAGACGGGTGATGGCCTCCAACATGACCGACACGGCCACCTCGCCGCCGTTCAGCACATAATCGCCGATCGAATATTCACGCACGTCGACGCCCTGCGCACGGTAATACTGCGGAATACGCGCGTCGTAGCCTTCGTAACGGCCGCAGCCGAACAGCAGATGGTTGGTGTGGCTCAGCTCCGTCGCGTCCTGCTGGGTGAACAGGGGAGCGGACGGATTCGGGAAAATCAGCACCGGACGGTCGGTCGCCGGAACGGTATCGGCATTTGCGGCGATTTCTGTCGCCGATTCCGCCGATTCGGCCGCGTCCGCGGAAGCCGTGTCGTCTGCGTCTGCCGTGGAATCGCAAGTAACCGTGGTCGGCTCAAGATGCAGCAGCTCGTCGAGGCATTCGCTCCACACTTCCGGCTTCATCACCATGCCCGCGCCGCCGCCGACGGGAGTATCATCCACGGAATGGTGCACGTCGTGCGTCCAGTCGCGCAGGTTGTGCGCGGTGACTTCGACCAGGCCCTTCTCCTGCGCCTTGCCGAGCAGGCTCAGGTTGAGCACTTCGAAATATTCCGGGAATACGGACACGATATCGATCTTCATAATGTTCCACAATACCGGTACGCCTGCCAAGCGCGGCGCGTACGAAAAAGGCGCCGGCATAATCGCCAGCGCCTTGTTGAAAAAGCAGCGGATCAGAGCCCCGGAATGAGTCCGCCCGGCGGGTCGAGGGTCAGATATCCGCCCTCGAGGTCGATGTCCGGCACGAGCTCGTCCACGAACGGCACGAGCGCGCTGTTCTCGACCACCACGCCATCGGCGTCCTTGACGGGATTGGCCAGACGGATCTTGAGCAGCCACTGGGCCACTTCAATCACATCCACCACCTTGCCTACCACAGTGCCGGGCGCAAGCCCCAGCGTATTGCCCTCGGCAAGGCGCGCCTCAAGCCCGATCAGGTCCTTCGGATACCACTCGTCCGCCTCAAGCATCTCCTCCGGATCGTCCGCTTCGCCATACAGCACCACGCCATTGGCGGCTTCGGACGCATCACGGTCGTCGATGCCCTCGAATTTGATGATCCAACGGTTTTTGAAGGTACGGGAGCTTTCCACCACGTACTCTTCCTCGCCGTCCTTCGTATACAACACAGCACCGGGAGCGAACCGGTATTCCGGTTCGTCCGTAAAGATCTGCACGGTGACTTCGCCTTTGAGCCCCTGCGCACGCCCGATACGACAGACCCTCAGCAGCTCGGGCTGTTGAGGGTCGTCAGAATGCATATCACGCACCACGCTAGGATCTCACCTGCGCACGTCCATGATGTCGACGCGCACCTTGTGGTCGGACAGTGCCTGCACCACGGTGCGAATCGCATTTGCCGTGCGTCCGCTGCGTCCAATGACGCGACCGATATCCTCAGGGTTCACGCGCACGCGAATGAGTTCACCGCGCGGATTCTCATGGGACTTCACCGAGACATCATCGGGAAAATCGACGATGTTCTTGATCAGATGTTCCACAGCCTGGGCGAGCATGATCACTCGGCTTCCGCAGCCGGCTCTTCAGCCGGAGCTTCCTCGGTGGCGGCGGCTTCGGCCTCAGCCTTGGCCTTGGCGTCAGCTTCGGACTTGGCGGCCTTCAGCTTCTGGGCCTGGGCTTCGACAGCCTCGACGCGAGCGGCGGCATCCGGGCCAGCCTCAACGGTCTTCAGGGTGCCTTCAGCACCGTCAAGACCCTTGAACTTCTGCCAGTCACCGGTGATCTTCAGCAGGTTCAGCACCTGCTCGGTCGGCTGAGCGCCAACGCCGAGCCAGTACTGAGCGCGCTCGGAATCGATAACGATGGTCGAAGGCTGGGTGTTCGGATTGTAGGTACCGATCTCTTCGATGGCGCGGCCATCACGCTTGGTACGGGAATCCATGATCACCACGCGGTAGAACGCGTAGAACTTCTTACCCATGCGCTTCAGACGAATCTTGGTTGCCAAAATGGCTCTCCTTGTAACTAGGGGTGTGTGTTTCGTGTTCTGTGTGGGGCACGGAATCCGAAACCCACGTGTTCCTCACGTCACGCGATTGGTAGAGGGCCTCGCGCGCGCGAATAACTGAGCAATTATAACCGTGGGGTATGGACGCGTTCCCGTATGCGTTCCCGAGCGTCCGTTTCTGTTGACTCGGACGCTCGGCTTGCGTTTTGCGCATTCTGAATGGCCGTTTCTCCAGAATCGGACATTGGTGAGGTGTTGTGGCGGTCTCGGGCGTCCGGATCACCCGAATCGGACGAACTCGCTATGCTGGATATGTTCATTGGCGGTTTTCGTGCGCCTGATTATGGCCATTTCAAGGGGATTTGCATGAGTGTTGCGTTGTGGATCGTACTGCTGGTATGCGTGTTGTGGATCGCTCTGAGCGAAATGCCGGCCGGTTGGGACGGCCACTTGCCGTTGCCGTATCTGATTGCGCTGACACCGCTGTTGTGGATTCCAACATTGGCGATTGCGATTGCCGGTGTCGTACGGCATGACACCGCCCTCGCCATCGTCGCGGCGATCGCGTGCATCGCTTCGCTGCTGCGCAAAATCGCGTATTGGAACAACAATCTCACGTCCATCAACACGGCGCAGATGGTGGCCGACAACATCGCAAAAAAGCGTGAAACATCCTGTGGAACACATACGTCGACTGCCGCGGAAGCCGCGAAACACGGCCGTTTCCGCGTGATGACGCTCAACTGCCGGTACGGTCGTGCCAATGCTGCCGCAATCGTCAGCGCCGTCAAGGAACACGACGTCGCCGTGCTCGCGCTGCAGGAATTGACGGACGATCTGGTCGCGGCCTTGGACGAGGCCGGCCTGTCCGACCTGCTGCCGTACCGCCAGTTAGGGGAGAGCAAGGAAACGGATAACGGCGGCTTCAACGGTATTTGGATTCGCATCGAGCCAAGCGACACGTCGCCGATCACCGCCGTGATTCCCGCCGCCGACGTGCCTGGCGTGTGCTTCCCGATTGATGCGATGCGCGGCATCACTTTCGTTTCCGCCCATCCGAAATCGCCGATGCGCGGCTGCCGCGACTGGTCCGCCGGCATCATCGGCTTGGGTGAGCTGGCCACATCGCAGAAGCAGGGCGATATCACCGTCGTATTGGGCGACCTCAACTCCGGTACCGACCATCCGAGCTTCCGCAAGCTGCTTGACGCCGGCTTCCAGGACGCCGCGTTGACCGAGGCGAAGGGCCGCCGCGCCACGTTCCCATCGTGGCTGCCGTGGCCGCGTCTCATCCTCGACCACATCTTGTTCACCGCCGGTCTGACCGCATCCGACGTGCGCTCCTTCACGGTCAACGGTACCGATCATCTTGCTCTGGCCGCCACGCTGACGTTGAAATAAGCCGAAAATAAGCTGGCATAACGAAACTGCCGACGCTGGAAAATGTTCCAACGTCGGCAGTTTCGTTATATATGCCGTATTGCGATTGCCGGTTGTCGTAATCGCCGGCAATCGCACATATCGCGGCTTAGTGCAGCAGACCGGACAAGCCACCACCCAAGTTCGGCGGCAGCTCGCCGGAATCGCCCAGCATATCCTGCAATCCGGCAGGAAGCGCCGGATTCTGCGGCTTCTTGGCGAACGCGGAGCCACCCGACGAAGCGCCGCCGGAAGCCTTGCCGGCGAGCTTGTCGCGCAATGCCTTCTCCTCGGCTTCACGCTTCATCGGATTGCCGGACTTGCCCGACTTCTTCTTGTTCTTCTTGCCTTTGCCCTTGCCTTTGCCGCCGCCCATCGCGGGGCCTCCGAAGCCGGGCACGCCGGCGCCGACCTTGTTGCTCATGCGGCGCATCATCTTCGCGGCCTGGTCGAAGCGCTGCAGCAGCGCGTTGACCTGCGAAACCGTCACGCCGGAACCGTAGGCGATGCGGGCGCGGCGGGAACCGTCGATGATCGAGGGATCGCGACGCTCGGCCGGAGTCATCGAACGGATGATGGCCTCCGTGCGGTCGATTTCCCTCTCGTCGAACTGCTCAAGTTCCTTACGATGCGCGGCCATGCCCGGAATCATGCCAAGCAGGTTTTTCATCGGGCCGAGTTTGCGCACCTGCTGAAGTTGGTCGAGGAAATCGTCAAGGCCGAAGGAACCGTCGGAGATCTTGACGGCGGCCTTGCGGGCCTCTTCCTCGTCGAACTGCTTCTGCGCCTGCTCGATCAGGGTGAGAATATCGCCCATGTCGAGGATGCGGGACGCCATACGATCCGGGTGGAAGACCTCGAAATCCTTCAAGCCTTCGCCGGTGGAGGCGAACAGGATCGGCTTGCCGGTCACGGATGCCACGGACAGCGCGGCGCCACCACGGGCGTCGCCATCGAGCTTGGACAGCACCACGCCGGTGAAATCCACGCCCTCGTCGAACGCCTTGGCCGTCTGCACGGCATCCTGGCCGATCATCGCGTCGATGACGAACAGAATCTCGTTCGGCTGCACGGCATCGCGGATGTCGCGAGCCTGCTTCATCAGCTCCTCATCCACGCCGAGACGGCCTGCGGTATCGATGATCACCGTGTCGTAAAGCTTCTGCTTGGCGAGCTCCACGGCGTCACGGGCCACCTTCACCGGGTCGCCGGTGGTCTGGCCGGGGGAGACGACCGCTTCGCCGCCATCGGACTGCACGCCCTTCTCCGGCGCGTACACCGGCACGCCGGCGCGTTCGCCGACCACCTGCAGCTGCGTCACCGCGTTCGGACGCTGCAGATCGGCCGCCACGAGCAGCGGGGTGTGGCCGGAATCCTTCAGCCAGTAGCCCAGCTTGCCGGCGAGTGTCGTCTTGCCGGCGCCCTGAAGGCCGGCGAGCATGATGATCGTCGGCGGATTCTTTGCGAAGTTCAACGGGCGGTCCACACCGGCGCCAAGCACCGCGGTGAGTTCCTCGTTGACGATCTTCACCACTTGCTGCGCCGGGTTGAGCGCTTCGGAAACCTCGGTGCCGAGCGCGCGTTCGCGGATGCGGCTGGTGAAGGAACGCACCACGTCGAGCGCCACATCGGCGTCGAGCAGCGCGCGGCGGATCTCGCGGATGGTACCGTCGATATCAGCCTCGGAAAGCTTGCCCTTGCTCTTCAGATGCTTGAACGCATTCGAGAGCCGGTCTGTCAAAGAACTAAATGCTGCCATAATGTTCCTCAGTCTAGCGTTTCACGCGGATAGCGGATGAAATGGGTGCGATTGCCTACTTCAGCGACCAAGTGGAGCCTTGCGGACCGTCCTCGATGGCGATGCCGGCCGCGCCCAGCGCGTCACGGATCGCGTCGGCACGTGCGAAATCCTTGGCCTTGCGCGCTTCGGCACGTTCCGCAAGCTGTTCGGAAACCAGCTTGTCGAGCGCGTCATGCTCGGCGGAATCGGCTCCGGCACCAGCCGCACCACCTGCGGCACCGTCGGAAACCCACGGCTCCGCCAGCGGATCCAAGCCCAACGTGTCGAGCATCGCACGCACGTTCACCAGCGCCTCGCGAACCTCGGCCTTCGCCACGTCCGAATCGGCGCGGTCGGCCAGCTTCGACAGCAACGTGTTGCCGGAACGGATCGCCGTGAAAATCGCGGCGGAAGCGCCCGAAACGTTGATGTCGTCGTTCATCGCGGCAACGAAATCGGCGGGAAGCGCGTCGGCGGAAATCGCCATAATCTCTTCTCGTGACGGCTGTTCGCCGACGGCAGCGCCCGCGCGCTCGATGAAGTTCGCCACGCGGTCGTACGCGGACTGCGCCTCGGCAAGCGTCTGGTCGGACCATTCCAGCATGGAACGGTACTGCACGGAACCGAGGGCGTAACGCACCACCCAAGCGGAATGCTCGGCCAGCACCGCCGGCACGGACAGGCCGTTGCCGAGCGACTTCGACATCTTCTCGCCCTTCGCGGTGACCCAGGCGGAATGCATCCAGCGCGCGGCCGAATCGTAACCGGCGGCGCGCGTCTGCGCCATCTCGTTCTCGTGGTGCGGGAATCGCAGATCAAGACCGCCGCCGTGAATGTCGAACATGTCCTTCAGATAGCGGTGGCTCATCGCGGAGCATTCGATATGCCAGCCCGGACGGCCCGTGCCGAATGGGGTATTCCAGCGCGCGTCGAGCGGATCGGAATCCTTCGGCGCCTTCCACAGCGCGAAATCGCGCGGATCATGCTTGTCGGGGGACATGTCGGCAGGGTCGACCGGATTGTACTTGTCGTTGCCCGCGTTGTCCACGGACGGTCCCATCGCGTCGGTCACTTCGGAAGCCGCGTCGGAAACCGAGGTCTGCTTCTGGTGCGTCAGCTCGCCGTAATGCGGCCAGCTCGCCACGTCGAAGTAGACGTTGCCGGTCGGGTTGCCGTCCGCGTCACGCACCACATAGCCGTGGCCGTTGTCGATGATCTTCTTGATGAGGTCGATCATGTCGATCATGTGGCCGGTGGCGCGCGGCTCGTACGTCGGCGGCTCCACGCCAAGCTTGCTGTACGCCTCGGTGAACTCGCGTTCGTAGATATACGCGCGCTCCCACCACTGCTGGCCCGCGGCGGCGGCCTTGTCGAGGATCTTGTCGTCGATGTCGGTGACATTGCGCACGAACGTCACATTGTAGCCCAGTCGCTCGAACCAGCGGCGCACCACGTCGAACGCGACGGCGGCGCGGATGTGGCCGATATGCGGTGAGCTTTGCACGGTGGCGCCACACACGTAGATACCGACCTGACCTGGTTTGATCGGCGTGAAGGACGACACGGCGTGCGATGCGGTGTCGTACAGCTTCAGCCCCGCGGCGGCCTTCGCCACCGCAAGAGCGCCGGAAGTGTTGGTATTCTGCGGTTCCTGCGTGTTTGTCATAGTCATGAGAATATTGCCAGAATCGGACATGGCCAGCGTTGCGTCCGTAAGTTGTTGGCAAGCACAATCCGCATGTTTGTTCGCAGGTTCGCCGGTGCTTCCACACGCGGGTTTACGAACATATTCGCGCCGATCGAATCGAAATTTGTGGACGAAATGTGTTTGCCGTTTACGTAGGTGATGTAACAATGGTTGTATGACGCAATCGAAAGTGCTGATTCTTCAACATGTCCCGTGGGAGAAACCGGGGCGCATTTTGGATAGCTTGGACGACTTGGGTATGTCGTACGAAATCGCGAACGTCGCGAAGGAAAAGAAGCCGGATCTGCCTGATTTCAAAGAGATTTCCGGCGTGGTGATCATGGGCGGGCCGATGGGCGCGCTCGACTTCGACAAATATCCGGGACTCAAAGCGGAAGGCAAGCTCGCACGGGCGGCAGTCAGCGTCGGCAAGCCGGTACTGGGCGTGTGCCTGGGCCATCAGATCATCGCCACCGCGCTGGGCGCGAAGCTCAAAAGCGGCGATGCGCCGGAAATCGGGTTCGCGCCGATCAAGCGCATCGACAAGCACGACTTCTTCTCCATGTGGAACAAGACGCTTGACGTGCTGCATTGGCATAACGACGTGGTGACGCTGCCGGAAGGTGCGACGCCGCTGGCGCGCAGCGAGAAGACCAAGAACCAGGCGTTCCGTTTCGGTTCGGCATTGGGATTGCAGTTCCACTTGGAGGTCACCCCCACGTTGTTGGACGAGTGGCTGGACGAGCCGTGCATGGTGAAGGATTTGAAGGCCGCCGGCGGTTCGAAATCGCAGCTACGTGACGCCTTCGCCGAATACAATCCGCAGCTGCAGCCGATGGCCGATCAGGTTTTCTCCGGATTCGCGGCCCGGTGCAGCACCTATGCCGCAACGCTGGAGCGCTGATAAGCGTTCTGCCCGCTACACGCCCCACTGAATCGCCAGCTGAGTGCCTTCCGTAGGTGGTTCCTGAGTTCCGTAGGTGGTTAGGTGATGGACCAGTGTTTCGGAAAGGCTGAATTTAAGGCTTTTCTTCGTGCGGTATCCGAAGACAACCACCTACGGAAGCGGAAAACCACCTACGGAATCTTCTAGGGCGTTTTCGTTGCCTACATTCCAAGGTCTCCTGTCTACGTTTCGCATCATGCAGCTGGTGAGCAAGCCCCAAATACGTGTGCGGGAGGCGGTGTTCCGCCGACGCGCTACATTGGTGAGTTATGCCGACTTATGATTTGGGACTTGAACACGTTTCGCTCGCTTTCGCGACCAAGAATATTTTCACCGATGTGACGCAGGGCGTTTTCGAAGGCGACCGCATCGGCATCGTCGGCAAAAACGGCGACGGCAAATCGACATTGCTGCATTTGTTCAAAGGCACGCAGGAGCCGGATTCCGGTCGCGTGACCATGCGCAATGGACTGACGTTCGGCATGCTCGACCAGCGTGACCCGCTCGACGACAACGCCACGGTGCGCGAAGCCGCGTTGGAAGGGCGAGAAGATTACGAGTGGGCCGCGGAAACCAAATCGCGTGAAATCGTCGAAGCGCTGCTCGGCGGCATCAGCCTGGACGCGAAAATCGGCTCGCTGTCCGGCGGCCAGCGTCGCCGCGCCGACCTTGCCCGCCTGCTGCTCAAGGACTGGGACATTCTCGCGCTTGACGAGCCCACCAACCACTTGGACGTGGTGACGATCCACTGGCTCGCCGAGCACTTGAAGAACCGTTGGCCGTCCGGCCAGGGCGCGCTGCTGCTCGTCACCCACGACCGTTGGTTCCTCGACGAGGTCTGCGAATCGATGTGGGAGGTCCACGACGGTGTGATCGATCCGTTCGAGGGTGGTTACTCCGCCTACATGTTGCAGCGCGTGGAACGCGACCGTCAGGCCGATGTGCGCGAAACCAAGCGCCGCAACCTGGCTCGCAAGGAGCTCGCATGGCTCACCCGCGGCGCCCGCGCGCGTTCCACCAAGCAGAAGTTCCACGTCAAGGCGGCGCGTGAGCTCATCGCCGACGTGCCACCGGTGCGCAACACCTTGGAACTGAAACAAATGGCCACCTCACGCTTGGGCAAGCAGGTGGTCGATCTGATCGATGTGACGCAGATCTTCGAACACGCGCAGGGCGAGGCCGATATCGACCCCGATGTGGCGGAGATGGAGGCATCGGCTTCCCGCGTGGACGTGGTGCCGGCCATGTATGCCGAGCCGCAGGCGCACGGTTCCATCGAGGTGGCCGTCGACGATCTGACCGATCCGCGACTGGTGGACGCCGGCGTGCCCGAGGCGCGCCAAGCTGCCGAGCAAGCCGCGCGGCAGGCCGAGGAACAGACGCAGGAGTCGGGCGCCGACGCCGACGATGCCGCTCCCGAAGTCACGTCCGCGGCGCGGAAGGTCACCGTGACCGGCCGTAAGATCCTCGACGACGTGACGTGGCTGATCGGCCCGGGCGACCGCTTCGGCATCGTCGGCGCGAACGGTGCCGGCAAATCGACCCTGCTGAAGATCCTCGACGGCACGATCACCCCGACCGCCGGCCATGTGAACATCGGCAAGACCGTGAAGTTCGCGGTGCTTTCGCAGCGTCTCGACGAGCTGGAGAAGCTGGGCAAGTACAAGATCAAGGAAGTGCTGAGCCGCTACAAGCCGAGTTATATCGTGGACGGCAAGGAGACCACGCCGGGGCAGATGATGGAACGCCTCGGCTTCGAATCCGCACAGCTCATGACACCGATCAAGGACCTGTCAGGCGGGCAGAAGCGCCGCATGCAGCTGCTGCTCATCCTGCTCGACGAGCCGAACGTGCTCATCATGGACGAGCCGGGCAACGACCTCGACACCGACATGCTCGCCGTGATGGAGGATCTGCTCGACACTTGGCCGGGCACGCTGATCGTCGTCTCCCACGACCGCTACCTGCTCGAACGCGTCACCGACCAGCAGTTCGCGCTGATCGGCGGCAAGATCCGCCATCTGCCCGGCGGCGTGCAGGATTATCTCGACATGACCGAGGCCATCAAGAACGGCAAGGATCCGTTTGCGGATGAGAAGACCGGAAAGGCCGGCAAGGCTAGCAAGGGCGGTAATGACGCCGCGTCCGCGAGCGTTGTCGGTGATTCCTCATCCGTGTCTGCCGATGGCGACTCGGCTGCGGCCGCGCCGAAGCTCACCGGCAAGGCGTTCCACGAGGCATCCAAGCGCGTTGCTGCGATTGAACGCAAGCTGGCCAAGCTGGAGGAACAGAAGGCCGATCTGGAAGCGCAGATGGCCGCGCACGACCCAAGCGATTACGAGGGTCTGGGCAAGCTCAACGAGCAGTTGCAGTCCGTCACGGACGAGTCTGAATCCCTCGAAATGGAATGGATGGAGCTCTCCGAACAGCTCGAGTAGTCCCAGTCGGGCAAACTGATGGTGAGAGGCTTGTAGGCGTCGGTTTGGCGGTACGGAATGTACAAAACCGACGCTGACGATTCGCTCAGCGTCGGTTTAGCGGAATAATTCGTCGTGGCTGCCGGTGCGTTCGAAGAATGCGACTGAATCGTTCGATGACCAGATCACTAGCCAGTCCCCGGCATTGGCGACATGGCATTCGTATCGCCCGCGCCAATTGCCGGACAGGGTGTGCATGTTGTGGCGGCGGCGCAGCTCCTCCAGCGTTTCCGGGGTGTTCTCCACTACCAGATCGATGACTTTTTCAAGTTCGGTCAGGTTCCAGTTACGCCGTTTGGCGTTCTTTTTCAGATCGCGGCTGAAGGCCTTCGCGAAGTCGGCGGTCAACCGGCCCATCAGCGCATCGCCGCTTCGAGCAGGTCGTGTCCGTTGGTAAAACGCCCCGTCTTGCCCGATGCCATGAAGCTGTCCGTTTCGGCAGCGGCGTTCAGGCTTTCGCCATTAGGCTCCTCGGGGGCGAACGTCAATGGGATGCGCCCGGTATTCACCATTTGCTTGAATACGGCGCGCACCACTGACGAGAGATCCAAGCCATAATATTCGGCCACGTCGGCGGCCGAACGCTTGAGTTCGTCATCCATCCGTATGGTCAACGTTGATGCACTCATCAGAAACCTCATCCACTTGTATGTACAAAAGTTAGATATTGTACATACATTTTAGCAGAAGAATGATTCCATCCAAGGCTGACAGTTGGTTAGCGGCATTGCGAGCCAGTTTCCTAGCGAAGGCAATCGTCGAACAGCGTTTGTGCTATTTCCAATACGCTGGCAATACTGAATCCGGAAGGTTCATGTGAGACTTTCACGGCGTTGGTTGCCTGGTCGATGGCGTATCCTCCACGAGGTACGTGCCGGAATGTGCCGAACGTGCAAGGCGCCACGCAGCAGGAAATCGCGAATGCGACAACGCAGCAGACGGTCCCGATGCCATATGCGAGCAGGGGCCTGCCATCTTCCAGCATGAATGCCGATGCGCCGTTGACGGCCAGCATGGGGCGAATCACGAGCCATAGCAAGGCCGATTGCGTAAGAGCGAAGCCGAGACCGGAAAGCAGTTCCTTGAAGATGGACGGCGTTCCACGGCGGAATACCATCGGGCGTGCGGGCGAGTAGCTTTGTTCCCCTCGTAGTCCGGAACCAAGGAACGCATACCAGCAGGCGACAGTTGGAACGAGCAAAAGAACAAACGCGATTTTGATGTGTTGATTAATGCCATAAGCCGTTGGCAGACCGGCATTGACGATGATGTTTTTGATGATCAGACAAGGTAATGCGCATTGCGCCACGCAGATGAGGAATTCGCCGACTGCAAGCAGAAGCTGAATATGCATGCCTCGTGTGCGCGTAGTGAGGATGTATGCATATTGCGGCGCGCTGGATGCGGTGGAATCGGGCGTAAGGCATGCGGGGCAGATATGGCTGCATGCCTGATGGTATTTGAGGCATTGCGTGCACCGTACATATTCCCCTGAATCCCGTGGAAGCAGCCAAGGCAGTGCAATAAGCACGATGCCGACGCATAGCGCCGCAATCGCATGGATGGAATCAATCGTCATCTCGTCACATTCCCCAACTCCGCATAGAGTCTCTTCCACTAGCCCATGCATTAGTCTAATGCGTGCAATGAACGATAGCCATTCGTGCGACAACGATGCGTGGCGTTTTATGCATCAGTGCCATATTCTGTTCGCATAGAAGTTCTTAGCTGTTTTCGCTGGAGAAACCAATGGAGGTGTCTCATGAATGAAGTGATGCGAAGAAGTGCCTGTTGTTTGTTGTCGGCTTTGTTGCTGTGCTCATGCGTCGGTTGTGCAAATTCCGTACACGAAATCTCTGAAGGAGACGCTGCCCAGAGCAGCAGTAAGAACGATGATGCAGCGGAGCAAGCGTATAAAGCGTTTACTGTGGACGCTTTGGACCGTATTGCCGCCGACGATCTCAATAACTCAGACAAACTGGTTCTAGTAAACAAGCTGGGCGCGAAATCCGTGCACGGCGATGATGCTATTCCATTTGCCAAAAAGGTCGACGAAAACAATATGTATTATGTCGTTTCCATGTGCAAACAGAAGGAGCAGGCTCCTTACTCACTTGTCCTCTACAAAGATGGACAGCCGCACACTGTAACCACTAGGGAATCCTGTACTTCTAATGGAGTGGAAACAGTCTCTCTTCCGGCGAAGAATTTCCCTAGCGCCACCTCATTGTCCATTATCAATATCGGCAATACGGATCTTGTTGTTTCCGTATATGAAGTAAAGGAAAACCATCATGAATAAGCGAAATAAAGTAGTTGCAGTAATTACTAGTATTTTGTTGGCTGCCTCTATGGCATCTCTCTCGATTCCTGCGCAGGCTGAGCAAAATACTGACGTTGCGCCTATGTCTTGTCCCGAAATTGGACATCATCAGTCTGTCTCTAACAAAGGCCGCATATTCATGGCAGGTTCTCTACCTAAAAATTGGCTTTCGCCTGGTGGGACATACACTGTAACAAAAGCCAAAACTACAACGGTCACTGGGAGTGTTACAGGCGGAGTGGATGCTGAATTTTCCTCATATGTTAAGGCACATGTGCAATCGAGTCTATCAACCTCACAGACTGTCTCTGAAAGTCAGGGATGGAGTTGGACAAACACATCAAATACCACAAAATGGGTTCAACTTGGTGCAGCTGGATACGAATTCGATTACACACGGTATGACGTCGTTTCTCCGTGTAATGTCGTCAATCAAAAATATAAGCATGCAAAGATGCCGACAAACCAGCCATGGTTATATCACAATTGATGTTTCCAGAAAACATCGCGGCAACACCAGAGAACAAATTGTGCCTTGCCCTCCATTTCTAGAGTTTTTCTGTGGGGGAAAACATTAGCTTAACTTGATGGGCTAGTGGAATTGTCAGGGACAATGACCATTCTTCATTTTCTGAATTTATGGTCATTGTCCCATTATGTTGTTGCGCAAAATCTTGTATGAGGGCTGTCCCGTAGTGATTTTCTGGAGCACTATTTATTGCGGCGTTATATAGATTTGATGCGAAGATGCGAACCGCATCTGGTCCTACAGAGAGGATAAAAGCAAAAGCCCCGGGTTTCCCGTGTTTGGCAATGTTATTGAGAATTTCGGTACAAACCGTTTGCAACGATGGTAGTAGTGACTTGTCCATTGCGTTTAGATTCCCGCGGATTATTGGTGTCCCGGTAAAACCCAGTATTCTCAGTCTTTTGCATTGAGCTTCTATATGTTGTTGAAAGAGCTCGTCCGCGTCTTCCTCTTTGTCTGTTTTAAGCTCATCGGTCATCGGGCTGATAATTTGAGTGCGAAGCTCATGTAATGCCTGCATGAGGACTTGTTCAATCTGTGGCAAAGTGTCGCTGCTCTCTGAGGGCTCTTTCTTGCGACACAGCAGAATCGCATATGTCATAGCTCCTGCGATGGAATCGTGCAGTATGTGAATTTCTTTGAGTCTTTTCTGCTGGCGTCGAACTTGTTCTTGTGCAATCGCCAGGTCGGTTTTCCGTTGCTCTGTCTGTATCTTCCACCGTATGGCAAAGCCAACGAAGAATGCTCCAATGTAGGAGCACGCAAGCACAGGGATGCTTGGATTGTAGTCGATGCCGCCTGTCCAATAGCCCAAAGGAAGTGCTAGTGCGCAAAGCAGCGGTCCCATGATGGCAAATTCAAATCGTTTGATTTCAAAAGCAACTATTCCACATACAAGCCATGTGCCATATAACGTCGAAGGGCCATCGCATATTGCCGGGATTATTGCACATGCTATGTGTGTTACAAGAATCGCCATGCTTGCCGGTACGGGGAACCAAGTCAGTAGCAACAGAGCGATGCAGTACGGAGCCAAATATAGCCATGACCAAGGTGACATATTTGGCCAAGCGGTCAGCTCGAGCAGGAAAAAGCAGATACAGATAATGGATCCCGCTAAGTAAGGCTTGCGCACGGCCTTTGCCAATGACATTATTTGTTGGGGCAGCCTCATCGTTATATCCAACCGTTTCTTACGCACATCGCAACAGCTTCGGCACGACTATGAGCATGGAGCTTCTCGAAAGCTCGTCGTGCATATGTCTTTACCGATGCTTCGCTGATATTCAGTTGGTGTGCAATAGTGGAAGTGGTGAATCCTCTCGCATAGTTGGCAATGATCTGTAATTCCTTGCCGGAAAGCCGCATGGAGTTTATGCTCTTCCCCGCCCACGACGCAACCTCGTCGTTTCCAGTGGCTTTTCCGATGATTCGGACCAGTTGAATCGTGGGAATTTCTTTTGGAATAATCGCATAGAACGCATCAGGCCATTGTGTTCCGTGCTCTTTTTCGTTTTCGCTGTCCAAAAAAGCGCTGATACCGATGACGGCAATATCTGGATATTGTTCCTTGACATGACGTGCCAATTCCACGCCGTTCATCCCAGGCATTGCGATATCGGTGAGCATGACCTGCGGTCTTTGCGAAGAGTCCCTCATGGCGTCAAGTGCTTGTTCGGCTGAGGTGGCGGTCCATAGAATCCGTATTGGTGCGCATGTCTCGACCAATAAGCTTTGAATTGCGCTCGCGACCAGTGGATCATTATCCACAATCCCTAGAGTCGAATCATTGACAATCGTGCGCATATAAATTCCCCCGTGGTTTGTTTCTCGTTCCAGAATAGACATTTTTCGCAGCTGCAATAGATCGCGGCGTTACCGGTGAGACACATGTTGCGAACCCATTCAAAAGCAAATATTTTGTACAAAAAATTTGTATATAATGGGAGGCGGTGGAAAGGAGACCTTTGCAATGACTGACGTGACCCCTAACGAAGCGCGGATGCCCGAAGACGCCGCAGTGACCGTGACCAATGCCGATACTCTTCGGGCCATGGCGAGTCCTATTCGCATGAGGATCCTTGGAACGTTGCGGGTGAACGGCGAACAGACCGTGGGAAGCATCAGCGAGCAGCTTGGCGAGGCTCCCGGAGCCATCAGCTACCACTTGGGGCAGCTTGCGCATGCGGGACTAGTGAAAAAGGTGGAGTCTCCTGACGGAGATCGAAGAAAGAGCTGGTGGAAGGCCTGTCAAAGCGCCATTCGTCTGGGGAGGCCCGAAGAAAAGAACGGTACGGACGAGTCGAAGGCCATGGATCTGTTCCGGCGTTCCGCGGCGCTCTCCTACGAGATGGCCTACGAGCGTTTTCTGGACAGGCTGCCGGAATTGCCTCGGGAATGGGCTGATTCATGCACCAGCGATGATCATGTTCTGAACCTGACCGCCGAGGAGACGAGCTCGATGATCGAGGAACTCAATGAGGTCGTGCGCCGCTGGCAGATCAAGGCCGGCATGCACGGCGACGATGAGCTGGGCGTCGAACCCGTGGCTCTGATTCTGCAGGCCTTCAGGTGGTTTTCGTAAGGAGTCGGCGGGTTTTGCATATGAACCCATAGGCAATCTGAAAAGTGTGGGCGGAACAGGGAAAACAAGTGAAACAAGACATGGACGGAACAGCGAAATCATTCTGGCAATCCGCAGGATACGTTTCTTGGTTCACCGCCGATACGGCGTCGGCGGTCGGAGCGGCGCTGCGCGCACTGGCGATCAGTCTGCTCGGATATGCGGTGTCCGGCTCCACCATCGCCGCCGGGTGGCTCGGAACGTCGTCGATGATCGCGCAACAGGTTGCGAGCGTATTCGGAGGTACCTTCGTCGACAGGCATGACCGCAAACGGCTTATCGTGGCGAACGCCGTCGTCGGCGTTCTGGCTTGGGGCGCAATCGCGGTGCTGCTGCTGTGCGGCGCATTGTCGTTCCCCGTGTTGCTGCTGATCGCGGTGCTCGCATCCGGCATCAACGGATTTCTTGGGAGCGCTACGGATGCGATGCTTCGCTCGATCATCGATATCCGCTATTATCCCAAGGCGCGGAGCCTCAACGAGGGGCGTGACGCAACCATCGCCATGGCGGGAAGCCCCATCGGAGGTTTTCTGTACAGCATTGCTCCATGGCTGCCGTTCCTTGCGTCGGCATGCATGTATGCCGTGGCCGGCGTCGCCGCCACCGGCATCCGCGAATATGGTTCGGATGGCGGGCGTATCGGGGAAACGGATGGCGATGCAGTGAAAGGCGGTTTCTTCCGCGATTTCCTGGAAGGCTGGTCATGGTCGTTGCATCGGAAAACGCTGGTGGTCG
This sequence comes from uncultured Bifidobacterium sp., assembly GCA_959028125.1. Classification (GTDB taxonomy): domain Bacteria; phylum Actinomycetota; class Actinomycetes; order Actinomycetales; family Bifidobacteriaceae; genus Bifidobacterium. Next base: position 71,382 of record CAUFQQ010000004.1, read on the forward strand.
TGCTCATCGTGGCGGCATTGGTCAATTTCGGCGTCAACGGCATCCAATATGCCATCCAGCTGCATCTGGTGTCGTGCGGGACCAATGCGACCCTCATCGGATTCATCAGTGGCGGCATATCGTTGACGATGCTTGTGGGATCGTTGCTGGCCGGCAAACTCAGCGATAAGGTTCCGGTCGGACCAACCGTGTGCCTCGCCTACCTGTTCATCTGCTTATGCGTATTGCCGATGGCGTTGACCGACAACTATTGGGTCATGCTGGTTGCCAATTCGTTTGTTGGCCTGCCGTTCCCGTTGATCAACGCGATGCTCCTCGGTTTCATCTTCGCCAAGTCGCCTACGAGCATGCAGGGGCGTATTACTGTTACATTGACGGTTCCGGCCCAGGTGCTTTCGATGTTCTGTAGTGCTGTGGCTGGCACCTTGCTCCCGGTTTTTGGATTCCATGGCGCGGTGCTGGTGTTCCTCGCGGTTCTTGTGGCAAGTGCTGTGCTGGTGATATGTTCCCGTTCCATTCGTAGCATTCCCAAGGCGGCGCAATGGGAACATACGATGTTGCGGTGAATCGAAATAAAAAGCGCCGCCCCACGAAACGAATCGTGGGGCGGCGCTTTGCCGTAGGCAATGCCGCTCAGCCCGTTCAGCGACCGGTGATCTCGGAGCCGAGCACCTTCTCGCTCAGGGCTTTCGGGCCGCGGGTCACGGCCACCGCGCCGGAGCGGACCAGCTCGATGATGCCGTAATGCTCCAGCAGGCCGAGCAGCGCGTCGATCTTGCCTTCGGCGCCGGTGGCCTCGATGGTCAGCGATTCCGGATTCACGTCCACCACGCGCACGCGGAACAGACGCACGATCTCCAGCACGTCGGAACGGACGGACTCGTCGGCCGCCACCTTGATGAGCACCAACTCGCGCTCCACGGTGGTTTCCGGATCGAGGTCCACGATCTTCAGCACGTGCAGCAGCTTGTTGAGCTGCTTGATGATCTGCTCAAGCGGCACTTCCTCCACTTCCGCGGTGACGGTGACGCGGGAGATGTCCGGACGCTCGGTGGGGGAGACGGACAGCGAGTTGATGTTGAACGCGCGGCGGGCGAACAGGCCGGCGATACGCGCCAGCACGCCCGGACGGTTCTCGACGAGCACGGACAGCGTATGACGCTTGGAACCCGGCTGGGATGCAGGATAATTTGCCATGATCGAAATGTCCTTCCTTACGCTCTACTCGTTCACTCGTTCTCGCCGGCGCGCTGCAAGGGCTTGACGCCGGGCATGTACGTGACGTTGTCGTTGGAGTCGCCGGCTGCGACCATCGGCCACACCATGGCGTCCTTCCACACGCGGAAGTCGATCAGCACCGGACGGTCGTTGATCTCGTTGGCCTTCTTGATGCATTCGATGGCCTCGTCCTTGGTGAACGCGCGCATACCCACGCAGCCGTACGCTTCGGCGAGCTTCACGAAGTCCGGCACGTCCACGATGTCAGACGTGTTCTCGCCGTCCAGCAGGTTCGTGGCGGAGTAGTGGTGATTGTAGAACAGGGTCTGCCACTGGCGGACCATGCCGTACACGGAGTTGTTGAGCAGGGCGATCTTCACCGGCGCGTGGTCGAGGAACGCGGCCGCCAGCTCTTCGGAAGTCATCTGGAAGGAACCGTCGCCGTCGATCAGCCACACCGGCTTCTTGTCGTCGAATTCGCGTGCGGAGCCGACGCGAGCGCCGATGGCGGCAGGCAGACCGAAGCCCATCGTGCCGAGGCCGCCGGAGGACAGCCAGGAATGAGGCTTGTTGAATTCGATGATCTGGGTGGCCCACATCTGATGCTGGCCCACGCCGGAAACCCAGATGGTGTCCGGATCGGCCATGTCGGACAGCTGCTTGACGACCCACTGCGGGGCGAGGCTGCCGTCGGTCGGTTCGTCCCATGTAATCGGATAATCCTCGACCCACTTGTTGATGACGTCCCACCAGTGGCTGGTGTCGGGCTTGCCGTGCACGGCCTGCTCGCGCTTGATCTCCGGGATGAGGTCCTTGAGCACGGTGGCCACATCGCCGACGATCGGCACGTCCGGCTGACGGTTCTTGCCGATTTCCGCCGGATCGATGTCGATATGGATCACACGCGCACCCGGCGCGAACGCGTCGAGCTTGCCAGTGACGCGGTCGTCGAAACGTGCGCCGATCGCGACCAGCAGGTCGCAGCGCTGCACGGCGCCGGTCGCCGCGATCGTGCCATGCATGCCGAGCATGCCGAGCACCTTCGGATTGGAATCCGGCACGATGCCGCGCGCCGGAAGGGTGGTGACGATCGGAGCGCCGGTCACATCGGCCAGCTCCTCGACCAGCTCGCCCGCGTCGGAGCGCACCGCGCCGCCGCCGACGTACAGCACCGGACGGTACGACTGCTCGAACAGCTTCGCCGCGTCGGACAGCACGCGACCGTGCGCCTTGGTGGTCGGGTTGTAGCCCGGCAGAATCATGCGCTGCGGCCAGGAATAATACATCTCGCCGGTCTGCGCGGTCTTGGTGACGTCCACCACCACCGGTCCCGGACGGCCGGAGCGTGCGATGTAGTGCGCCTCGGTCAGCACGCGCGGAATGTCCTGCGCGCGGGTGACGAGGTACGAATGCTTGACCACCGGATAGGTGGCGCCGACGATATCGGCTTCCTGGAAAGCGTCCGTGCCGATGGCGTTCACGCCGACCTGGCCGGTGATGACGACCATAGGAATGGAATCCATGTTCGCGTCGGCGATCGGGGTGATCATGTTCGTCGCGCCCGGACCGGAAGTGACGATGCACACGCCCACCTGTCCGGTGGTCAGCGCGTAGCCTTCTGCCGCATGTCCGGCGGCCTGCTCGTGACGCATCAGCACGAAGCGGAACTTCGTATCGTCCTTGATGGAATCGTAGACGGGCAGAATCGCACCGCCCGGAACGCCGAAGACGTCCTTGACGCCCAGATCCTCCAGCGAACGAACCAGCGCTTCGGCGCCGGTCATCTTTTCGCCGTCGACAATGGTCTGCTTTTCAGTGGTAGCGGATGCCTTTGGCATGCCGCTGAATGCCTGCAGAGGCGTAGGTAACACCATGTTCCCTCTCATGCTCGTTCGTGGAAAATTTCCTCGTAAGGGGCCGCGGTCGCGTCGTTCATGCGCCGTTTTACCCCTTAAACGGAATGCTATGCAACCGCTTGTGGCGGATTGCAGCCGCATTCCTCTCTGATAATGAGTCTATGCTAACGGCTGACAGCTTGGTTCGCCGGAAAGGCCCATATTCTGGCGCGTTACGCGCCATTGTGATATGGACCATATTTTTTGCGATTGCGACGCTGCCTTGTAATGCTGTTTCGTGACGCCGGCCGTGCCGCCGCTTGCGTTACCGTTTGCGCGGTTACTTGCCCTGCGCTGCATCCTGCGTGCCACCGTTGGACTTGCGGTGTGACCTGTGGTGCGACTTATGCGTCTTCCCGTTCTGCTTGCCGCCCATTTCGCCCTTGCGACTGTCAAGCGCCTTCCAGCCCATTTCCGCGGCCGCCAGCTGCGCCTTGCGTTTGCTGCTGCCGGTACCGACGCCGATGACTTCGCCGCCATCGCCGAGAATCGCGCGCGCGGTGAACTCCAGTGCGTATTCCGGTCCGGCGACCGACGTCTGGTAGTGCGGGTCGGGCAGACCCATCTCATGCGCCTTGACGGTCAGCGACGTCTTCCAATCGAGCGCCGGACCTTCGGTGGCGACCTCCGCCAGCGTATCGTCGACGAGATGATGCACCACGCGGCGCGCCTCGTCGATGCCGTGCTGGATGAACGTCGCGCCGATCAGCGATTCGACGATGTCGCACAGAATCGAGCTTTTGTCCGCGCCACCCTGTTCCGCTTCGCCGTGGCCGAGCAGAATGTACGGGCCGACGTGCAGCTTTTCGCGGGCGATTTTGCTCAGCGATTCCTCGGAAACGGCTTTCGCGCGCATTTTGGCCAGCTGGCCTTCGTTCATGTCGGGATGCACCTTGTACAGCGTTTCCGTGGAGACCAGTTCGAGCACCGCATCACCGAGGAATTCGAGGCGTTCGTAGTTCTTGGCCCCCTCATGCTCGTGTGAGAACGAGCGGTGGGTGAGCGCTTCGACGAGCAGGTCCGGCTCGATTGTGGTGCCGAGCGCCTCGAGCAATACATTGGCGGTCATCTCGCCTTCGGGGGTGATGGAGGTGCCGATGCGGCCGACGTTGGTATTGTTGCCGTTTTCGGTTTGGGTGTTGTTCTGTGCGTTGTCCTGATTGGTCTCTTTGGCCATGGATGTTCCTTACCGTTCATGCGGTGGGCCGTAACCCGCCGCGGTCTGTGGTTGTGGCCGTTGCGCACATGGCAAGACGCCAGCTGATCTGGCGGTTTTGCTACGCAAGCAACGTATGTCGTACGCCGATCGCACGCGGAAATAAATCGCAATGCAATCGCCGTATCACTTGATAATAATAAAAGAAACCCTGCCACCCGTCGATGGCAGGGTTTCGATGCTTTATACCGTTATCCGGCAACCACTCACTTGGTGTGGATGGAGCGGACAGCCTCGCGGTACACGCGGCCGCGGAAGGAACCGCAGCTCGGGCATGCCATGTGCGGCAGCGTCGGAGCGCCGCAGTTCGGGCAGGTAACGGTCTGGGCGGCCTTGGCCTTCCAGTTTGCGCGGCGAGAATGGGTATTCGCGCGCGAGGTCTTGTACTTAGGCAGTGCCATTGTGTTTCCTCTATTTCGTTCGAACGATTGAGCTTAAGCGTTCAGTATCTTAACGTGAGCCCCGTACAAACGATGGACCATCCCATCCGAACGGCTTATTCCTTGCCTTCCAGCTTGGCTTTCAGCCCTTCCAGCGCGGCGAAACGAATGTCGGTCATGTCATGCTGATGGTCGGGGTTCTCGTTGAGGTCGATGCCGCACTGCGAGCACAGGCCCTTGCAATCCGGCTTGCACAACGGCTGCAGCGGCAGTTCCTCGACCAGCGTGTCGCGCAGCAGCGCCTCGAGGTCGGCCCATGCGCCGCCGTCGAGCAGCGGGTACGTGTCTTCCGCCTCGTCCTCGCCGGCGATGATGTCCACTTCCTCTTCCTTGCCGTTCTTGCCGGCCTTTCCGCCCTTGCCGGCGGCGGACTTGTCCTCATACGGGAAGAAGGAGGTGACGTTCACCGTCCAATCGCGCTGGATCGGCTTCAGGCAGCGCGTGCATTCGGCATGCACGGGAGCGCTGATACGCGCGTTCAGAATCAGACCGTCGACGATCGAATCGAACGAGCCGACCACGCTCACATCCGTGCCTTCGTCCACGCCCACGATCTCATCGCCGATGCCGCTCGGCGCGGGGAAAGTGGCGTCGATCTCCTTGCTTTGCCCCGGACGCGAGGCCACCTGCGCCACGGAAACGGCCCATGGGGAATCTTCAGTACGTGCCATAGTTCAGTCTTTCATCGCTTTCTTGCTATGCGTTTTGCTATGCGTTCCACGCGTGTTACGCGTCTTGTTCAGTTTTCCGGATAATCGTCCGCATCGAGATGGTCCAGATGCGCGCCGGCTTCGCGTTGGCGATCGTACAGCACGTTCAGGCCCGCCTGCACGCCGGTGCCGATCTTGTCGACCTGCTGTTGCAACGATTCCATCATGGTGATGCAGTATTTGTCGGCGTTCTGCGTGAGCTTGTCGGCCTTGGCTTGCGCCTGGTCGAGAATGCCGCGCGCCTTCTGCCTGGCGAGTTCCGTCACGTTCTCCTGCCCGGCAAGGAACTGCGCCTGCTCGTTGGCTTCGCGTACGGTGTCGGCGGCACGCGACTGCGCGGATGCGATGATCGCGTTGGCTTGCGTTTGCGCGCTTTCCAGACGGCGTTCCGATTCGCGCATCAGCGCGGAGGCGCGTTCCAGCTGCACTGGCAGCATCTTCTTGAGTTTGTCGAGCTTACCGGTGAACGATTCGCGGTCCACGCGCACCGAGCTCGGCGCGAACAGAATCGGCTTGGCCTCGTCCAATTCCTCTTCGATGCTGTCGATGATGTCGTAGACGGTGGTGAATTCGTCGCGGCTGCGATCCGAACTGTCGTCGAGTGGCGCATCGGGATCGAACGTGGCACGAAGGTCGGGCAGGTCCGACATGGAAATCGACGGTTTCGACGATTTCGCGGGCTTTGCCGGCTCATCCGTAGCACGGTCGGCGGCATTGCCGGTTGCGGAGTTGTTGGTCGCTGCGGTACCGGCAACAGCGCCGGTGGCCGGATAATCGGCCGCCGCCGTGACCGGCTGCTGCGACGTGGCGTCATCGGCGTCAGCAAGCGGCTTGAAATCGTTGGTCTCTTCACTCATCATGCTCTCTTTTCGTTCTTGAGCGCCTCGCCGAGCAGCGGAATCACGCAATCGGGCACCATGCCCGTCACATCGCCTCCGTGCCGTGCCACGTCCTTGACGATGGAGCTGGAGATGTGCTCCAGGTCCGGGGCCGCAGGCAGAAACAGCGTCTCCACTCCGGCGAGTTTGCGGTTGACCAATGCCATGCCCAGCTCAGCCTCGTAATCGCCGTTCTGCCGAAGTCCTTTGACGATGACCGTCGCACCGATTTTCGTGCAATAGTCGGTGATCAGGCCGGTGGTCGACGCTACCTTCACATTGGTGCAACCGCGCTTGGCGAGCGCCTGGCGGATGATCTCAACACGGGTTTCTTCGGAGAACATCGGCGTCTTCGCCGCGTTCACGGCCACCACCACATGCACTTCGTCGAAAAAGCGCGCGCAACGCTCGATGACGTCCAGGTGGCCGGCGGTCACTGGGTCGTACGACCCGGGGCAAACTGCAATTGTCATAACCTTAAGCGTACCGCGATTGGTTGAGAACGTGCGCAACATCGGCGTATGCCCGTGTTGGCGCGGTTCGTGCGCACGGGTGGCGGCGCAATGCGGCTCGGCTATGATGGAAGGCAGTGGGGCCGCGATCGCGGCTTGTGTGAGGAGTCTTAATTATGGCATTTGCGATTTTCGATGGCCTGTTCGGATCCGACGATCCGGTTTCGCCGCTGTCCAACCCGGATGCGGGTACCGGTACCGCCGTTCTGGAACGTCCTGAAGAGGAAACGAAGCTTGATGACGGTGGCAATGGCGATGCCGACCGTTTCGCGCATTATGTGTCGCGTGATCGTATCGCCGAATCGAAGATGACGGGCCGTCCGGTTGTGGCGTTGTGCGGCAAGGTGTGGGTGCCGAAGCGTGACCCCACGCATTACCCGGTGTGCCCGGATTGCAAGCGCATCTATGACGAGATGATGAACAGCTCGTTCTGATTGCCGTTCGACCATGTTGCCGATTCATGCCGCCGGTTGCGGTGGCTGAACGTGGCGATTGAATATGGCGGCTGGGTGCGGCGACCGAGTGCAGCGCAACGTCGTATGTTATGCAAAAACCGACGCCGGTGATTCACCGGGCGTCGGTTTTTTGTTATGTCTTTTGCGCTGTACAGGGCGGTTCACGCCATGACGGACGTCACAGCACGGTGACTTCGGTCGGGATGACCGGATCACCCTTCATCAGGCTCTGCGCGCCGATCGGCAGTTCGGCGAGCGCCTGCGCGCGGTAGTTGTGCGCGTTGACGATCGCGTCGTGGCCCTGGTATTCGCTGTGGTTCTCGCCATTGGTGACGTAGTCGACGAGCAGGTCCTTCCAGCCGTCTTCCGGCTGGTATGCGGCGAGCTTGTCTTCGGAGCCGGAGATGACGTGTTCGCAGTCGGCCAGCGAGTATTCGTAGGAGCGGAAGGCGAGCTTGCGGCCCGGAACGGTGGCCTTGTCCTTCGACTTCTTGGCGACCGGCTGCATTTCGCCGGCGGAGTTCTCGCGTTCGGTGAGCTTGTAGACCATCGCGCAGGTCGGGGCGCCCGAGCCGGTGACGAGCATGGTGCCCACGCCGTAGGAGTCGACCGGTGCGGTCTGCAGTGCGGCCAGCGCGTATTCGTCGAGGTCGTTGGTGACGGTGATCTTCGTGTTGGTGGCGCCGAGCGCGTCCAGCTGGTTGCGTACGCGCTGCGCGAGGGACGCGAGGTCGCCCGAATCGATGCGCACGCCGCCCAGTTCCGGTCCGGCCACTTCGACGGCGGTTTTCACGGCTTCTTCGATGTTGTAGGTGTCGACCAGCAGCGTGGTGTTCTTGCCGAGCGCCGCGATCTGCGATTCGAAGGCGCTTTTCTCGTCATCATGCACCAGGGTGAAGCAGTGCGCGGCGGTGCCGATGGCCTTCAGACCGTACATTTGCGCGGCCAGCAGGTTGGCGGTGCCCTTGAATCCGCCCACCACGGCGGCGCGTGCGGCGGCGACCGCGGCCCATTCGTTCGTGCGGCGTCCGCCCATATCCATGCACGGACGGTCCTTCGCGGCGGTGGCCATGCGGGACGCGGCGGAGGCGACGGCGGAATCGTAATTCAGAATGCTCAGCAGCAGCGTTTCCAGCAGCGTGCATTCGCCGAACGTGCCTTCAACCTGCAGGATCGGCGAGTTCGGGAAGAACATCTCGCCTTCGCGGTAGCCCTTGATGGAGCCGGAGAAGTGGAAGTTCTCCAGCCATTTGATGGTTTCCGGGCTTACCACCTTGCGGTCGGCGAGGAATTTCAGGTCGTTGTCGTCGAGGTGGAACTTCTCGAGCGCGTCGAGGATGCGTCCCTGTCCGGCGGCCACGCCGTAGTGGCGGCCCAACGGCAGATGCCGGGTGAAGATCTCGAATACGCACTTGCGGTTGGCGGTGCCGTCCTTCAGGCAAGCGTCAAGCATGGTGTATTCGTACATGTCGGTCATGAGTGCGGGTGAATAATCCAGCATTTCCAAAGCCTTTCTTGACTTTTGGTGAAACTGACCATAAGTGTAGGACCCACGGTGGCCAATCTTTGGTTGCATCCCATCATACGTGCAGGAGGGGTCTCGAGGCGCGGCGTGCTTGGCTGGTGATAGGGTCGAATGCTGAAAAGACGAGTAATCGGACGGCGGCAAAAGCCGAAATCAGCGGAAAGCGAAGTGCAGAACAGCAATGGTAGCGATTAAGGATATGTTGGGCGACCAGACCGTGGTGCGTGCGGACGGACGCAAGGTGGACGAACTGCGCCCGGTGCGCATCACCCGGCATTTCACGGACGTTCCGGAAGGCTCCGTGCTCATCGAATGCGGCAACACGCGCGTGATGTGTACCGCCACGTTCACGGCCGGCGTGCCGCGCTGGCGCAAGGACTCCGGCCTGGGCTGGGTCACCGCGGAATACGCGATGCTGCCGCGCGCCACCGCCGACCGCACCGACCGCGAGTCCGTGCGCGGCAAGATCGGCGGCCGTACGCACGAGATCAGCCGTCTGATCGGCCGCTGCCTGCGTGGCGTCGTCGATATGAAGGCGCTCGGCGAAAACCAGGTGCAGATCGACTGCGACGTGCTGCAGGCCGACGGCGGCACCCGCACCGCTTCGATCACCGGCGCGTACGTGGCGCTCGTCGACGCGATGCATTGGGCCGAGGAACACAAGCACGTCAAGTCCGCCGACCGTGTGCTCAAGGACTGGGTCTCCGCCGTCTCCGTCGGCGTGATCAACGGCAAGCCGATGCTGGACCTGCCGTACATCGAAGACAGCCAGGCCATGACCGACATGAACGTGGCCATGACCGGTTCCGGCGATTTCATCGAGATCCAGGGCACCGCCGAGCATCGTCCGTTCAACCGCGCCGAACTCAACACCCTGCTCGACCTCGCCGAAAAGGGCAACAGGGAGCTGCAGGCCGCCCAACGCGCCGCGCTCGCGCTCGACTGAGCCGATCGACGGCACGGCATGCGCTGAATGTAGGACGTTGACGGTCCGATGCCGGCGACTCGGCGCATGGAACAACGCAAAACAGATATAAGTAGGAAAACGACGGAAGGAACCGTAAGGCATGAAGATCATCGTCGCCACGCATAACGAAGGCAAACTGGCGGAAATCCGCCGCATTCTCGAGGAACGTCTCGGCGCGGACGCCGCCGACATCGAGCTCGTCTCCGCAGGCTCCCTGGGATTGCCCGATCCGGTCGAGGACGGCGTGATCTTCCAGGAGAACGCGCTCATCAAGGCACGCGACGTGGCCGAACGCACCGGCTGCCCGGCAGTCGCGGACGATTCCGGCCTGATCGTGGACGTCATGGGCAACGCGCCGGGCATCCTGTCCGCACGCTGGGCCGGCGAGCACGGCAACGACAAGGCCAACAACGCGCTGCTGCTCAAGCAGCTGGCCGACATCCCCGACAGCAAGCGCACCGCACGGTTCCGCTGCGCCGCCGCGCTGGTCGTGCCGGGAGAGCGCAAGACGGACGGTGCGGATGATGATAAGCCGTACATGATCGCCAGCGAAACCGTCGAAGTCGGCGAAATGCCGGGCGTGCTGCTGCGTGCCCCGCGCGGCGCCAACGGTTTCGGCTACGATCCGCTGTTTGTGCCGAACGATCAGCCGCAGCGTGCGGTCGACGCCGGCGAAAAGCTCACGTCCGCCGAAATGGAGCCGGCCGAGAAGAACGCGGTCTCCCATCGAGGCAAGGCGCTGCGCGCGCTGGTCGCATCGATCGAAGCGCTGGTCAAATAACATCGGATGACGGCCGCGACGGGCGCTTGCCGTGGCGCACGACACTGGATGGCGTGCGTGCGATTTGTGCTCGTCCGGTTTTTCCGCTATGCTTTGTTTCTTGTGCGCGGCTAGCGTATGCTTACCGGGCATTGCGCCACTTTAGCTCAGTCGGTAGAGCGGCTCACTCGTAATGAGCAGGTCGACAGTTCGATTCTGTCAAGTGGCTCCACTGCCCTAGATGTTCGGAGGTTTTCCGAGCATCTAGGGTTTTGCATATGTGCATCCGTGCGTATCGGTTTTCGCCGTGCGCGGATGGTGATTGCGCGAGTGGCGGAATTGGTAGACGCGCAGGATTTAGGTTCCTGTGTCTTTGACGTGTGGGTTCAAGTCCCATCTCGCGCACATGTCCACGTTAATTCAGCCAATCGCGCTGCTGGCCATCATCCTCACCGGCTACCTGTTCAAACGCGCCGGCAAATTCAAAAACCGCGACTACCGCATCATGCAGGTCGCCCTGTTCAACCTGGTTCTGCCCTGCGCCATCATCTACTCGTTCGCCACGAACCCGCATGATTCCAGCATGCTGTGGATCTCCGTCTTCGGCTTCGTGGTCGCGTTCATCCCGCCCGTGCTCATCTTCCTCACCACACGTCACACGCCTGTGCAGGATCGCGTGTTCACCATGCTCAACGGTTCCGGCTTCAACATCGGCTGCTTCTGCTTCCCCGTGGTACAGGCGTTTCTCGGCACCGCGGCGATCGTGCCAGCGGCCATGTTCGACATCGGCAACTGCGTGATGGTGGCGGCCGGCACGAACGTCATGACGCAGACCCTCCTGCACATCCAGCCCGGCAAGACCTTGGACGAGCAGTACCAGGGGCATGCGCCGGTGCTGCCGTATACGAAACCCAAGGATCGCGATGCCCGCCGGCTGGCACGCCACGCGCTGCTACGCAACGTGGCGAAAGGCTTCTTCGGCTCCATCCCGTTCGACACCTACCTGGTCATGATCGTGCTCATGCTTGCCAATGTGAAGATCCCCGCCGTCGTGGCCACGTTCGTTGAGCCGCTCGCCAACGCCAACTCGTTCGTCGCCATGCTGATGGTCGGCATGCTGATGGACCTGCCCGCCGGCCGTGACGATGTGATGAAGCTGCTGAAGATCATCGGCCTGCGACTGCCATTCGGCCTGCTGTCCGCCGTCTGCGCATGGTTCGTGCTGCCGTTCGGCGCCAATGTGCGCGAAGCCGTGGTGATGTGCTGCCTCGCGCCAATCGCCGTGTTCTCCACCCTGTTCACCGACGAAGTGCTCGGCAATGCGAAACTCGCCGGCTTCTCGCTGTCCGTGTCCGCGATCATCGGCCTGGTCATGATGACCGGCGCGCACTTCCTGCTCGCCGCCATCGCCTGACTTGCGTAAGCCGCGTGCGTGGTCGTGCGTAAGTTGCGTACGTAATCGTAATGCGATCGTTGCATACGACAGCCGTTTTCACGTGCGTTGAAGCTTTTCCGCTGAACGTTGCATACGATTTCAGTAATCGTCGTTTATCTGGCATGTCGCCGCTGAAAAGTGGTCGGAACCGCGGTATATCGCGCTTCCGACCGAATGTGTTAACTCGGGAAACATTTTTGTGTTGTTCTGTCGGCTTTTGTGAGTATCTTGTGAGGTGAAGAAAACGGCTCGTGCCGTGGAAAATCGAACGAGATTCCACCGTCACGTTCCGCTTCACAGTGATGATGAAAGGACCTATCAACATGGCCATCAATCCTCCCGTTGACGCCACCAAGACCCCGGAGTGGGCCGCGCTGCAGAAGCACTACGACGAGCTGCAGTCCGAGGGCATCAGCCTCAAGCAGTGGTTCGCCGATGACGCCGAGCGCGTCGAGAAGCTGAGCTTCGACGCGGGCGACCTGCACTTCGACCTGTCCAAGAACCTGATCAAGCCGGAAACCCTGCAGCTGTTCGCAGACCTCGCCAAGGCCGTCAAGCTCGACGAGCGCACCAAGGCCATGTACACCGGCGTGCACATCAACAACACCGAGGACCGCGCCGTGCTGCACACCGCGCTGCGCCGCCCGGTCGAGGACGAGGGCAAGTACATCGTCGACGGCCAGGACACCGTCAAGGACGTGCGTGAGGTGCTCGACCGCATCTACGCGTTCGCCGACAAGGTCCGCTCCGGCGAGTGGACCGGCGTGACCGGCAAGAAGATCGAGACCGTGGTCAACATCGGCATCGGTGGTTCCGACCTGGGTCCCGTCATGGTGTACGAGGCTCTGAAGCCGTACGCCGACGCCGGCATCTCCGCCCGCTACATCTCCAACATCGACCCGAACGACCTGGCCGAGAAGACCAAGGGCCTCGATCCGGAGACCACCCTGTTCATCATCGTGTCCAAGACCTTCACCACCCTGGAGACCCTGACCAACGCCCGTGAAGCCCGCACCTGGCTGCTCGAAGAGCTCAAGGCCAAGGGCGCCATCGACGGCTCCGACGAGAAGAACGCCGAAGCCATCAAGAAGCACTTCGTCGCCGTCTCCACCAACCTGGAGAAGGTCGCCGAGTTCGGCATCGACCCGAACAACGCGTTCGGCTTCTGGAACTGGGTCGGCGGCCGTTACTCCGTTGACTCCGCCGTCGGCACCTCCCTGGCTGTGGTCTTCGGCCCGGCCCGTTTCGAGGAGTTCCTGCACGGCTTCCACGAGATCGACGAATACTTCGCCAACACCCCGTTCGAGAAGAACGTCGTCGTGCTGCTCGGCATGCTGAACGTGTGGTACCGCAACTTCTTCAAGGTCGCCTCCCACGCCGTGCTGCCGTACGACCAGTACCTGCACCGCTTCCCGGCCTACCTGCAGCAGCTGACCATGGAGTCCAACGGCAAGTCCGTGCGTTGGGACGGCACCCCGGTCACCTCCGAGACCGGCGAGATCTTCTGGGGCGAGCCGGGCACCAACGGCCAGCACGCCTTCTACCAGCTGATCCACCAGGGCACCCAGCTCATCCCGGCCGACTTCATCGCGTTCGTGAACACCCCGAACCCGACCAAGGACGGCGACCAGGACGTGCACGAGCTGTTCCTGGGCAACTACTTCGCCCAGACCAAGGCCCTGGCCTTCGGCAAGACTGCCGACGAAGTGCGCGCTGAGGGCACCCCGGAAGAGATCGTCCCGGCCCGCGTGTTCACCGGCAACCGTCCGACCACCTCCATCTTCGGCGTGGCTCTGACCCCGTTCGCGCTCGGCGAGCTCATCGCCCTGTACGAGCACATCACCTTCGTCGAGGGCACCGTGTGGGGTCTGGACTCCTACGACCAGTGGGGCGTCGAGCTCGGCAAGCAGCTTGCCAAGCAAATCACCCCGGCCATCTCCAAGGATGACGAGGCTCTGGCCGCCCAGGATCCGTCCACCCAGTCCCTGATCAAGTTCTACCGCGCGAACCGTGAGTTCTGACCTTTGGGCAGAACGCTGTGCCTGGTGTCGCGCGCGACTCTTTCTCTGAGAGCCGCCACGAACAGCCCGCTGGGCTGTTCGTATCGCGAGTCCTGACTCACGATCGGCGCGCATAAAGCCGCGTGACGTGTGGCTGAACGAGATGCCCCATCCGTGTCTTGCGGATGGGGTATTTTTGATTATTGCTGTGCCGAAAGGCGGGACGCCGCATAATCCCGCTTTTCTTCAGGTCCAGCCGGAACGTCCGAAGGTAGCTGCGGACGTGCGCAATCGCAATATTTCCGGCGGATCGGCAACCCTTCGCAGGCAGACCTGCGGAGCGGAAGAACAGGCCGAGACGGCAATCGCAAGAACGTCGTACGAGGCCCTTACCTGTGCGCCGATATGCGGCGGCGACTCGAGGAAACACAATGGTTAACGCTATTGAGGCATTTGACGCCAAGCACATGAAGCCGGCCGAGGAAATCCCGGCATTCCGTCCGGGTGACACCGTTGAAGTCAACGTGAAGATCCAGGAAGGCAACAACTCCCGTATCCAGGCCTTCACCGGCGTTGTGATCGCTCGTCAGGGCGGCGGCGTCCGTGAAACCTTCGTTGTGCGCAAGATCAGCTTCGGCACCGGTGTGGAGCGTCGCTTCCCGCTGCACTCCCCGGTCATCGACTCCATCAAGCTGGTCCGCAAGGGCCGCGTGCGTCGCGCCAAGCTGTACTACCTGCGCAACCTGCGCGGTAAGGCCGCTCGTATCGTCGAGCGCCGCGACAACTCCGAGAAGTGAGTTCGAATCGCAAATAAAGCGTGAAATCGGCTCTTCGGCAACCCGTCGAGGAGCCGATTTTCTATATTGGGCCGCTATGATAGGGGCCAGTGCGTGAAACCGGACGGTAAGGAATCCCATGAAGCATGCCAGAAGAAGAGTCGAAAGCGAGGAAAGCTTCGGCTTACGAGACACCCTGATCTGGTGCGGCATACCCATCGTCATCGTGCTGCTGGTGCGCATGTTCCTGTTCGGCTTCTACGTGATTCCGTCCGGCTCCATGCTGAACACCATCGAACCGGGCGACCGGGTCATCACCAGCAAACTCACCCCCAAAGTCTTCAAGCTCCAGCGCGGCGACGTGGTGGTCTTCAAGGACCCTGACCATTGGCTGCAGCAGGAGAACAGCGGCCGATTCGGCGGCGACTACCTCATCAAACGACTTATCGGCCTGCCCGGTGACACCGTGGCCTGCGAGGGGCCCGGCAAGCCGGTCACGGTCAACGGCGTGGCCATCGACGAAACTTCGTACATCCGCTCCGGCGTGGACCCCAGCTCCTTCGCGTTCAATGAAAAAGTGACCGCGGGACATGTGTTCGTCATGGGCGACAATCGCGCCAATTCCGCTGATTCCCGCTACCATCAGGACGATTCCTCGCACGGCCTCGTGCCGGTTTCCGACGTGGTCGGCGTCGGTCTGGTCAAGTATTGGCCGCTGAACCACATCAGCACGCTGGACGCGCATCACGACGTGTTCAAGGACGTGCCGGAAGGATCTGCCGACTGATGTCCGTTTCCATAGTGCCCACGCTGGATATGGAACGGGCGATCGCGGCCTCCGGCTACGACGTGATCGTCGGCTTCGACGAGGTCGGCCGCGGCTCGCTCGCCGGTCCCGTCATGGTCGGCGCCGCCGCAATCCGCACGTGCGACCTGGCCGGTTCGTCGCCGCTGCAAGTGCCCGACGGCGTGGCCGATTCCAAAATGCTGACGGAACACCGCCGCGAAGCCATATTCGAAGAGCTTAAATCGTGGTGCGCGTCCTGGGCGGTCGGCTCGGCCAGCAACACGGAAATCGACGATTGGGGCATCTCCTATGCGCTTGGCATCGCCGCATTGCGCGCACTCGGCCAAGCGGAAGAGAAACTCGGCATCGACGGCGATGGCATGCTTGACGGCAAGCCGGTGAAGGTCGGTGCGATCCTCGACGGACCGAACGACTACATCACCAAAGCGCTGAACACCTTCGACGCGCCTGACGTGCCGGTTCCTGCGGAAGTCTCTACCAAAGTGAAGGGCGACAGGTACTGCGCCACCGTGGCCACCGCAGCCGTCATCGCCAAAGTCACGCGAGACCGGCTCATGGTCGAACTGGGAGCGCAACCCCAATATGAACCCTATGAATGGGCCCACAACAAGGGTTACGGTTCGGCCGCACACCGTGACGCCATCGCTGAATTCGGGCCCAGCGACCTGCACCGCCTGTCCTGGCACCTCGTCTGACATACGGCATCTCATCCGCAGTCCGCGATTACGCTAATCCTTGCGGATGATGCATGCCGGAAGGAAACCTGTAAGTTCATCCCGCCGTCTGATGGCCGGGACCAATCCGTTTCCGTACCGTAGGAAACATGGAACACATACTTCAGGCGACCGATCTGGTCATGGATTATTCGACCCAACAGGCGACACCAAACGCCACACACATGCTGGCGCTCAATCACGTGGATTTCGGCATCCAGGCAGGCGAAAGCATCGCGGTCATGGGACCGTCCGGTTCCGGCAAATCGACGTTACTGCACGCACTCGCCGGCATCATCACCCCGACAGCCGGCAATGTGATGTTTCGCGGTGCCAACCTAGCGCGGTTGAGCGACGCTGACCGCACCAAACTGCGCCGCAGCGCCTTCGGCTTCGTCTTCCAATCCGGACAACTGCTGCCGGAACTGCCGGCCATCGAAAACATCGCGTTGCCGATGATGCTGGGCGGCGCAAGCTACCAGCAGGCCACCGACATGGCCATGCTATGGCTGGAACGATTGGGATTGCGCCAGCTCGCGCAACAACGTCCCGGCGAAATGAGCGGCGGCCAGATGCAGCGCATCGCCATCGCACGTGCGCTCGCCGCGCAGCCGGCAGTCATCTTCGCCGATGAACCGACCGGCGCGCTCGACCAGACCACCGGCCACGAAATCATGAGCATTCTCATGCGGACCGCACGACAGACCGGCGCGGCCGTGGTCGTGGTGACGCACGATTCGAACGTGGCCGCATTTTGCGATGCCACCGTTACCATGCGTGATGGCAGGTTGAGCTCGCCGCAGCAATCCCAACCTACCGCCGGAGGCGCACGATGAACATGTTCCGATTATGGCGATTGTTCCACCGCTCCGGCACCCGCGGCACATCCGGCCGCACCTCTGCGCTGGCCATCGTTGCCTTCGCATCCGCCACCGCCGTCTTCCTAACCGTGCTCGGAGGCCTGCATGGCTTCATCTGGCGGGCCTCCGCCGACCACACGTTCGGTTGCATGATCGATTCCAACAGGTGCGCGCCCGGTACATACGAAACATGGTCCAAAGCCCTGGCGCACGCCGACAAGCTCGTCGCCACGGTCGGCGACGGCCATTGGACGGCCGACCAGGCCACAGCCGTCATGAACACCTATTCCGACGGCTATGTGATGCTCGCCGCATTCGCCAGTCTGCTACTCATCGTGCCGTTCGTGGCGCTCGCCGGCTCGGCGGCCCGTCTCGCGGCCTCCCGCAGGGACGCACGTCTCGCCGCACTGCGACTTGCGGGCGCCACCACCGCGCAGGTCACGAAACTCACCGCGCTCGATGCGGGTGGCCAGGCTCTGCTTGGCGCGCTGGTCGGCATGGCCGGCTACTTCGCGCTGATACCGGCGATCATGCTGCTCGACTTCCAAAACCAGCATTTCACCTTCGAACAGTTGTGGGTGGGACTGCCTGCCCTGGCGGCTGTGACCGTCGGAGTCACGCTGCTTGCCTTGGTCTCCGCGCTGGCCGCCCTACGCCGCGTGGCCTTCACCCCGCTTGGCGTGACGCAACGTACCGGACAACCCATGCCGTCCGCATGGCGCGCACTGATTTTCCTTGCCGTGTTGGCCGTAGGCTACCTGCTGCTCAACAGCATCTCCGCATTCGCGCACTTGGGTCAGATGGTGGTCTACGCCATCATCTTCGGCGTCTTCTTCCTCGGCTTCGCCATGGTGAACGTCGTCGGTACCTGGGTGGTGGCGATGCGCGCCAGATCGCGTGCGAAACACCCGAAGGACGCGGCCACTATGATTGCCATGCGCCGTATCCTCGACAATCCCAAGCGTGCTTGGCGCAACGTGTCCGGCGTGGCGCTCGCTGTGTTCATCGCGGGGATGACGTCGGTGTGCGGATTGCTCGCCACCGGAATCGGAGGCAACCACGACCCGTTCGACCCATCTATGCTGTACATGCGCGATATAGCGATGGGTGGTTTCCTGACGCTCGCCTTTGCCGCGGTGCTCGCCGCCGTCAGTTCCGGCGTGATGCAGACGAGCAACGTCTACGACCAGGCCGACGAGTACCGCATGCTTGCGTTGGAAGGCACGGATGAGGCGACGCTCGACAAGGCACGCATGATGGAAGTGATCACCCCGCTCAACACGGTGATGGCCGTTTCATTAGGGTGCTCGGTGTTGTTGCTGTTTCCGATTCTGGCAACGTCGTTGCTCAATCCGGCTTCGTTGCTTACGTTGGCCGCGGGAATCGGCTTGTGTTATGCGCTGATGGTGCTCGGAGGGTGTGCCGCGAATCATGCGGCGCACGGGCTCGGTTATGCCGGCTACCGTATGGACGATTGATGGCCTCGCCGCGGCGGTCGTGGATACCGCGGCGAGGACTGGCGAGGTCAGCCGAGGAGCACCGCGATGATTGCGATGAAAATCGGCGATGACAGCGTCGAGAAAAGAATGCCGTCGCGTGCGAACGACAGACCCACGTTGTACCGCGCCGCGTAATTGTAGACGTTCTGCCCGGTCGGCAATGCGGCAAGCACCACGCATGCGTACAGCGTGGCGCCGCGGAAGCCCATCACGAAATACGACAGCAGGAACGCGATGGTCGGCATCACGATGTTCTTCAAAGCGGCCACCGTGAACACCGCCGGAATATTCGACTTGTTCTGCAACGGCTTCGTGCCGTGCAACGACATGCCGAACGCCATCAGAATCATCGGCACCGCGGAATCGCCGATCATATCGATCGGGTCGTAGATGAAGCTCGGCACGACGAAATGCCCGACCTTCGCGGAGATGGCGGAGACGGCGATGCCCAGCAGCGAGCCGATGAGCAGCGGTTGATGCAGCGGCTGCTTGAGGATTTCCTTGGCGGACACCTTGCCCTTGGTGGTCACGTCGAGCACGGTCAGGCCGATGGGTGTGAACACCGCCTGCTGCATGACCAGGATCGGCGCCACCAACGCTGGATTGCCCAAGATGTACGTGGCGATAGGCAGGCCAATGTTGTTGGAGTTCAAGTACAGCGAGTTCAGCGCGCCGATGGTGGCGTCGGCCGCCTTCAAGTGGAAGAACAGCTTGTTGAGGATCAGGAAGACTACGCCCACGAGCACCGCCGAGAAGAACGCGACGATGATGGAGGAGTGGAAGATTTCGAAGATCTTCTCTTTGGAGAGGATGGCGAACATCAGGCACGGGCTGGAGATGAAGAAGCTGAACCTGTTGAGCACCATCTGCGCGGTCGGTCCGCCGATGCGCATGCGCGCTGCCACATAACCCGTGGCGATGACGATGCCGATGACGCAGAAACCTTCCATCGCGCTTAACAGACCCGGCATTGCACTCTCCTTTTCGTAGCGGCCGTCGCCTTCCGGCCGCTACCTAGTGTGGCACCATGCGCGCGGAAGCGGTGTGATTCGTCTCAAAAGCACGCCCGCTACGCGGCTGACGGCACGGCCTTGCCGGATAATGGACGGCATGAACGAACTTACGATTGGATTTTCCGCTTCCGCCACCAAGCAGGAACAGCTCAACGAGCTGATGGGGCAGATCATGGGCTGCTATTCCGTCAGCGATGACGAAGGCCCGTTGACGGACGCCGTCGAGGTGTTCCTGAAAAAACAGCCGCATCTGACAGTGCGCAGGCACGGCGATACTCTGGTCGCGTCCACCGATTTCGGCCGCGAGCGCCGCGTGATTCTTGCCGGCCATCTCGACACGGTGCCGGTGATCGACAATTTCCCGCCGAAATGGCTTCAGCCGGGCGATCCGCTGATTCGCGAGGACGTGGCGGCCGGTCATGAGCATGAGCGTGTGATCTGGGGTCGTGGCGCCACCGATATGAAGGGTTCCGACGCGGTCATGCTGTATCTGGCGGCCACGCTGACGGACGCGAAATATGATCTGACGTACGTGTTTTACGACCATGAGGAAGTCGCGGCCGAGAAGAACGGCCTGCGCAAGGTGGTCGAGTCGCATCCGGATTGGATCACCGGCGATTTCGCGATCATCGGCGAGCCGACCGATTGCGGCATCGAGGGCGGCTGCAACGGCACGATGCGATTCGACGTGATCACGCACGGCGTTGCCGCGCATTCGGCCCGCGCCTGGATGGGCAAGAACGCGATCCACGCGGCGGCCGAGGTTCTGAACCGTTTGAACGCACATGAGAACCGCGCCATCGAAGTGGATGGCCTGACCTATCAGGAGGGCCTGAACGCCACGCTGATTTCCGGCGGCAAGGGCACCAATGTGATTCCCGACGAGTGCCGTGTGCACGTCAACTACCGGTTCGCGCCGGACAAGTCGCTCGCCGAGGCGAAGGCGCTGATGATCGGCGCGGATGCGGGCGCGAAACTTGGCAACGGCGAGCATCAGGCCACCGGTGGCGTGTTCGAAGGCTTCGGCATCGAGATGAAGGACGAATCGCCGAGCGCACGTCCGGGCCTCAATTCGCCGCTTGCCCAATCGCTGGTATCGCTTGTCAAGGAACGTACCGGTCGTGACCCGCTTGCCAAGCTGGGTTGGACGGATGTGGCGCGTTTCGCGATTCTGGGCATTCCGGCCGTGAATCTCGGCGCGGGTAGCCCGCTGCTGGCTCACAAGCAGGACGAGCAGCTGCCGGAGACCGATCTGCTGCTCATGGCCGACCTGCTGGAGGACTGGCTGCGTTGAATCGCCGTTGAGTCGTTGCTGAGCTGCCGTTGAATCGCCGTTGAGTCGTTGCTGAGCTGCCGTTGAATCGCCGTTAATTCGCTGCCGCTGGCTTGCCGCAGAACCACTATTGGTCCACCGTTGAACCGCTGCTGAACCACTATGCCGGCGCACGTTCATTCACGGCGTGTCAACGCGAATCATTGGAAAACGGAGCGTGCAGGGGGAATAAATTTCCCGTCCTGTCACGCTCCGTTGTTTTTTGTGTCATACTTATAGACGGTGGTTCTGCAAAACCGCCGACGCATCCGATGGCGTTGATCCCCTCGCGTGAATGTTCTGTGAGTCGCGAGCGCAGGTGTCCGCCGTCGCATGATGAAGACTTTTGACGGAAGTTGCTTCCTACGGGCGCCATGATGCGCGGCCACGGTGAGAGCGTGGTGTGAGAACCGTTGGGGCTTGAGTGAAGGCGATGCGATTGCAGCGCGTTGCCGAGGAGCGTTGTGCCTACTACCAATGAGGGCCTCGATCAGGTCGAGGCTGTTGTGTCATCCGATAATTCAACCAATAATGCGGCAAGCAGTGCGGGTTCTGTGTCTGCCGATCCGGCTCCGCGTCGTCGTCGTGGGGGTCGCCGCGTGGTGCGTGGCGTAGGTGCCGCGGGCGCGTCTTTGGAGCTGAAGGTCGAGGAGCATGCCAAAGCCCCCTTGTTTGAGGAGCCGAAGCTTGAGCCTGCCCAGCCTGCGCGTGATTCCGCTGATTTCAATGATGCCGATGACGACGAGCCGTCGCGTCCGCGTCGTCGTCGCGTGACCCGTTACGATGACGACGATGAGATGCGTGACGAACGTCCGCGCCGTCGCCGTCGTTCCTCTGTGGACGTGCAGGACGAGGATGATCGCCCGTCGCGTCGCCGTCGCCGTATCAGCGACGAGCCGCGTGATGACCGTGACGATCGTGACGATTACGGCAATCGTGGCAATCGTGACGAATCATCCGAAGACCGTGCGCTCGACGCCGTCAGCGCGCTGCCGGAAGGCCATGAGACGCGTCATAATCCGCGTCCGATGACGTCGCTGCTGTTCCAGGAGCCGATTCTGCCGGCCGCCCCCGCGGGCCGCGAATCGTCCGACGATAACGATGCTGACGATACTGGCCGCAGAGGTTCGGACGATGCCCGTGACAGCCGTGATGACCGCGACGATGACCGTCCGACCCGTCGCCGCCGCCGTCGCAGCCACGACACGGCCGATGCGGACCGCACGGACGTTTCGAATGACGGTCGCGGCCGTGATGACGGCAATGACCGCAACAACGACGCCGAAGACGATGAGCATGGCGATTCCCGCCGCTCCCGTCGTTCCCGTCGTCTGAACGCGCAGGAACGTCGCGCCGCTGCCGAAGTGGAGCAGATCGAGGAGGACCTGGTCCTCGATGGCATCACGTATGCGCCGATCGATGACGAGTCCCGCAATGGAAACGATGATGATGACGAGCAGCCGACGCGCACCCGTCGCCGCCGTCGCGGACGCGGCAACCATGAGGAAGCCGACGAGCAGCAGACCTCCGAACGCGAATCCCGTCGCCGTCATGAGGATGACGATGAGGAAGAGGGCACGGTGA
Organism: uncultured Bifidobacterium sp.; assembly: GCA_959028125.1. Taxonomy (GTDB): domain Bacteria; phylum Actinomycetota; class Actinomycetes; order Actinomycetales; family Bifidobacteriaceae; genus Bifidobacterium. The sequence goes on from CAUFQQ010000004.1 coordinate 93,958, forward strand.
CCCGTCGCCGTCGCCGCCGCCGTGGAGGGTCGAAGGCCGAGGAATCGGACGAGACGATGTCCCGTCGCTCCCGCAAGCAGCAGTACATCGACGAAATCACCGACGTCGAAGGATCCACCCGTCTGGAAGCCAAGAAGCAGCGCCGCCGCGACAACCGTCGTGAACGCAGCCGTCAGAACCAGCTCATGGAGCAGGACTTCCTGGCCCGTCGCGAACACGTCGAGCGTCTGATGGTGGTGCGCGAACGTGAGCGCCACACCCAGATCTCCGTGATCGAAGACAATGTGCTCGTCGAGCATTACGTGTCCGACATCCAGGAAGTGGCCACCGTCGGCAACATCTATCTTGGCCGCGTGCAGAACGTGCTGCCGAGCATGGAGGCCGCGTTCGTGGACATCGGACAGGCCCGCAACGGCGTGCTGTACGCCGGCGAGGTGAACTGGGATTCCGCACGTCTGGAAGGCCAGCCGCGTCGTATCGAACTGGCGTTCAAGTCGGGCGATCCGGTGCTGGTGCAGGTAACCAAGGATCCGATCGGCCACAAGGGCGCAAGGCTTACCTCGCAGGTCACCTTGGCCGGCCGTTTCCTCGTGCTGGTGCCGTCCGGCGGCATGACCGGCGTGAGCCGCAAGCTGAGCGAGCGTGAGCGCGCCCGCCTGAAGAACATCGTGTCGAAGATCGCGCCGAAGGATATGGGCGTGATCATCCGAACCGCGGCCGAAGGCGCTTCCGAAGAGGCCATCACCAAGGATCTTGAGAATCTGGTGCGCCAGTGGGAACGCATCACCGCCAAGCGCGACGAGTTCCTGCACGGCAAGCGTCCGAAGCTGCTGCAAGGCGAGCCGGACGTGGCCATCCGCGTGGTTCGCGACATCTTCAACGACGACTTCTCCAAGATGATCGTGGAAGGCGACCGCGTGTACGAGCGTATCGAGGAATACCTCGACACGATGGCCCCCGACCTGAAAGACAAGCTCGAGAAGTGGGATCCGGCCGAACATGACGGCAAGGACGTGTTCGACAAGTGGCAGATCGACTCCCAGTTGCGTAAGGGCATGGAACGTCAGGTCTACCTGCCGTCCGGCGGTTCGATCGTCATCGACCGCACCGAGGCCATGACCACCATCGACGTGAACACGGGCCGTTTCATCGGCCGCGGCAAGAGCCTCGAGGAAACGGTGACCCGTTGCAACCTCGAAGCGGCCGAAGAGATCGCGCGACAGCTTCGTCTGCGCGACATCGGCGGCATGGTGATGATCGACTTCGTCGACATGGTCATGCCGGCCAACAGGGATTTGGTGCTCCGCCGACTGGTGGAGTGCCTGGCGCGCGACCGCACCAAGCATCAGGTGGCCGAAGTCACCTCGCTGGGACTGGTGCAGATGACGCGCAAGCGCATCGGACAGGGTCTGGTGGAGGCGTTCTCCGAGGAATGCCCGACCTGCAAGGGCCGCGGCTTCATCCTCCATGACGAACCGACCGTTTCGGCGGATTACGACGATCCGTACGCCCTGAAGGGCGGCGATCCGTTCGTCAAGACCAACAAGCATGGCCATGGCACGGACGTGCAGGTGCCGAAGGGCTCCTCGCCGGACGTGAAGGCCAAACTCGCGCAGATCGCGGCGGCAGCCGTGGCCGCCAACAATGCGGACCTGGGCGAGGAAGAACAAGAAGAATAAAGGAAAATCCCGGTATGTCAACCTGACACGCCGGGAGCAGACTTGCGGTTGTACGCGGGTATGTGTAGATTAGATTGCTGGTGTCTGGCCGCGAGGCTCGAACGTGCCGGGCAGTAAGCTTTCCAAGTTAATAAAGGAACGGATATGTACGCTATTGTGAAGGCCGGCGGCCATCAGGAAAAGGTCGAGGTCGGTGACGTCATCCTCGTCAACCGTCTCGACGCCAAGAAGGGCGACACCGTGGAATTCCCGGTCGCTCTCGTTGTGGATGGTGACAAGGTCACCGTCAACGCCAAGGATCTCGCCAACATCAGTGTCAAGGCTGAGGTTGTCAACGATGAGGCCAAGGGCCCGAAGATCAGCATCATGAAGTACAAGAACAAGACCGGCGTTGCTCGTCGCAAGGGCCATCGCCAGCAGCTGACTCTCGTCAAGATCACGGCGATCGCCTGATTCGCGTAGGGTTAGAGTCAAGGACCGAAAGGAACAGACATGGCACATAAGAAGGGCGCGTCCAGCTCGCGCAACGGTCGCGATTCAAACGCGCAATACCTCGGTGTGAAGAAGTTCGGCGGCGAAGCCGTCGTGGCCGGCAACATCATCGTTCGTCAGCGTGGCACCAAGTTCCACCCGGGCGAGAACGTCGGCATGGGCAAGGACCACACCCTGTTCGCCCTCAAGGACGGCAGTGTGAAGTTCGGCGTGCGTCGTGACCGCAAGGTCGTCGACGTGATTGCCGCCTGAGACACGCGCAAATAACGCTTTTTGATGAAAGACCGCGCCCGTTATGGACGCGGTCTTTCTGCTATGTAAGGTAGATACATGAGTGATTTTGTGGATCGAGTGACCGTCCATGTGAAGGGCGGCGACGGCGGCAATGGTTCCGCCGGCATCCGTAGGGAGAAATACAAGCCGTTGGCCGGTCCGAACGGCGGCAATGGCGGCGACGGCGGTTCCGTGATCTTCATGGCCGATTCGAACGCCAACAGTCTGCTCGACTACCGTTTCATGCCCCATCGCGAGGCGGAAAGCGGCACCATGGGCCTGGGCGACACGAAGGACGGTTCGAAGGGCGCCGACCTGATCCTGCCCGTCCCGGTGGGCACGGTCGTGTTCGAAGCCAAGGGACCGCAGGGCAAGCCGAAGCATCCGGGCGAGCAGCTTGCCGACCTGCGTCACGCGGGAGACAAGTTCGTCGTGGCCGCGGGCGGCAACGGTGGTCTCGGCAATGCGGCGCTGGCCAATCGCACCCGTCGTGCGCCGGGCTTCGCACTGCTGGGCGAGCCGGGCGAGGAACGCGACGTCATCCTCGAACTCAAGTCCATCGCCGACGTGGCGCTGGTGGGCTTTCCGTCCGCAGGCAAGTCGAGCCTGATCGCGGCGATGAGCTCCGCCAAACCGAAGATCGCCGATTATCCGTTCACCACGCTCGTGCCGAACCTCGGCGTAGTGGTGGCCGGCGACATGCGCTACACCATCGCCGACGTGCCGGGCCTGATTCCGGGCGCATCCCAGGGCAAGGGCCTCGGCCTCGAATTCCTGCGCCACATCGAACGCACCGAAATCATCGCCCACGTCATCGATTGCGCCACCCTCGAACCCGGCCGCGACCCGATGAGCGACTACCAGGCGCTCGAACACGAGCTCGCCGAATACGCCGGCAAGCTCGAACTGCCGCTCGGCGCGATTCCGATCCCCGAACGTCCGCGCATCATCATCCTCAACAAGGTGGATGTGCCGGAAGCCAAGGAACTCGCCGAATTCGTCAAGCCCGAATTCGAAAAGCTCGGCCTCAAGGTCTACATCATCTCCACCGCCTCCCACGAGGGCCTGAAGGACCTCAACTGGGCGCTGGCCGACCTCGTGACCAACATGCGCGCGGAAGTCGCCAAACGCGAGCAGGCCGAGGAAGAGGCCCGCGTGGTCATCAAGCCGCTCGAGGAGCCGCGCAATCGCCGTCGCCGTAACGACGAAGGCGGCAACGCGCTCGACTTCACCGTGGAACGCAAGGAAAACGGCAACGGCGAAGTCTGGTACGAGGTGCTCGGCACCAAGCCGGAACGTTGGGTCATGCAGACCAACTTCGATAATGACGAGGCCGTCGGCTACCTTGCCGACCGTCTGGCCAAGCTGGGCGTCGAAGACGAGCTGCGACACAAGGGCGCCAAGCCAGGCGACGAAGTGCGCATCGGCCGTGGCGACCGTGCCGTGGAATTCGATTGGGATCCGACCATCGCGGCCGGCGCGGAAATGCTCGACGGCACCCAGTTGGGTGCACGCGGCGTCGACCTGCGACTGCAGGAATCGGATGGTCGTGCGCAGCGTCGTTCCAACACGGAACGCCGTCGCCAGTACCACGAGATGATGGACGCCCGTCAGGCCGTGCGCGAAGCCATGATGGCCGAACGCAAGGCAGGACACTGGGCCGATCCTTCCGTGGACGACGACCGTCACGACGAAACCAGTCTTTTTGGACGTGGCGAGACCGCCGACGACGAGGATGTGGAACAATAGAACCATCCAACGAAGCCCGCTGATGTGCCGATGGCATGTCGGCGGGCTTTTTCAATAGCCGGTAACGGTACCGGGAGGAACTATGAACACGCCATCGCAAGCGCAAGTGCGCAGGGCCATCGCCGAAGCGCAGACCATCGTGGTGAAGGTGGGCTCCAGCTCGCTGACCGAGCCGAGCGGCCACTTGGATCCGCAACGGTTGAACGCGCTTGTGGCGGCCATCGCCCGCGTGCGATTGATGGGCGGCCGCGTGGTGCTGGTCTCCTCCGGCGCGATCGCGGCCGGTTTCGGCACGCTCGGTTTCGACAAGCGTCCGACCGACGTAGCCGACCAGCAGGCGTGCGCCGCCGTCGGCCAAGGCCTGCTGATGGCCCAGTACGAGGCCGCTTTCGCACGGTACGGGCTGCGTGTCGGACAGATCCTCATCACCGTTTCCGACACGATCGCCCCACAGCAGTACCGCAACGTGCGCCGTACGCTCGACCGCCTGCTCGACTTGGGCGCGGTGCCGATCATCAACGAAAACGATTCCCTCGCGTCCAACGAGATCCGGTTCGGCGACAACGACCGTCTGTCCGCGCTCATCGCCAACATCGTCGTCGCCGACGCGCTCGTCCTGCTCACCGACGTGGACGCGCTGTACACCGCGCCGCCAAGCGAGCCCGGCTCGAAGCGCATCTCCTATGTGCCGAACGTCGAGGACGCGCTGGCGAAGGTTCAGGTCGGCGGAACCGGCTCGAACGTCGGCACCGGCGGCATGGTCACCAAAATGGAGGCCGCGCGCGTCGCCGCGGTGTCCGGCATTCCCGCGGTGTTGACATGCGCGTCGAACGCAGGTCCCGCGATGATGGGCGATCCGGTCGGCACCGCGTTCGCGCCGATCAACGACCGCGGTTCGTCACGTAGGCTGTGGATCGGCTTCGCCTCCCACCCGCAGGGCACGCTGGTGGCCGATTCCGGCGCGGCCAAGGCGGTGCGCGGGGGAGCGGCCAGCCTGCTTGCGGCCGGCGTGGTGGAAGTGAAGGGCGGTTTCGCCGCCGGCGACGCCGTCTGGGTTGACGACGAGCAGGGCAACCATTTGGCCAAGGGCCTGGTCGGCTTCGACTCCGAGGAGATCCCGCAGATGCTAGGACGCAATACGGTCCAGCTCAAGCGTTTCCTTGGCGAGGAATACGCGCATCCGCTGGTGCACCGCGACAATCTCGTACTGGTCTGAGCCAGTGCAAAAGGTGTGGTTAGGCCATCGATTTCGCTTCAAGCGAAGCGTTCGCGGCGAAATAGACGTGTGTCGTGGGGCTGTCGTTTTTCGCGTGGCAGGTCTAGCATTACAGGCATGACTATGGCTGACTGGCAGACTCTATCCGACCGTATCAATCACGTGGCTCCGAGCGCTACCCTGGCCGTCGATTCCAAGGCGAAGGCAATGAAGGCCGCCGGAATCGACGTCATCGGGTTCGGCGCGGGAGAACCGAACTTCCCAACCCCCGCACCGATCGTCGCGGCCGCGGCCGCGGCCGTGCAGGACCCGAAAAACTACCGTTACACGCCGACCGCCGGCCTACCGGAACTGCGCCAGGCCATCGCGGACAAGACGTTGCGCGACTCCGGCTACGAAGTCGATCCAAGCCAGGTCATCGTGACCAACGGCGGCAAGCAGGCCGTCTACGAATCGTTCCAGATTCTGCTCAACGAGGGCGACGAGGTCATCATCCCCACCCCGTACTGGACCAGCTACCCGGAAGCCGTGAAGCTCGCCGGCGGCGTGCCCGTGACCGTGTTTGCCGGCGCCGACCGCAACTTCGAGCCGAGCATCGAGGACATCGAGGCCGCGCGCACCGAACACACGAAGGCCATCATCGTGAACACGCCGAACAACCCGACGGGCGCGGTGTGGAAGCCGGAAACCGTCAAGGCCATCGCGCAGTGGGCCATCGAACACCACGTGTGGGTCATCTCCGACGAAATCTACGAACACTTGAACTATGACGGCGCCAAAACCACGTACATCGGCGCCGCGGTGCCCGAAGTGCGCTCCCAGCTGCTCGTGCTCAACGGCGTGGCCAAAACCTACGCCATGCCGGGCTGGCGCGTCGGCTGGATGATCGCCCCCGTGGACGTGGCCAAGGCCGCATCCAAACTGCAGGGCCACATGACCTCCAACGTGAACAACATCTCCCAGCGTGCCGCCATCGAAGCCGTCTCCGGCTCCCTGGACGCCGTCTACGAGATGCGCGCCGCATTCGACAAGCGCCGCCAGACCATCGTCGCCGCGTTGAACGACATCGAAGGCGTGAACTGCCCGACCCCGACCGGCGCGTTCTACGCGTTCGCCGACGTGACCGCGCTGCTGAACAAGCCGCTCGGCACCAACAAGACCACGTTCGCCAACACGTCCGAACTGGCCGCCGCGTTGCTTGACGAAGGCCATGTCGCCGCCGTCCCGGGCGAGGCGTTCGGCGCTCCCGGCTACCTGCGCTTCTCCTACGCGCTTGCCGACGACGATCTGGTCGAAGGCATGCGTCGCATGAAGCGTTGGGTCGAGGACTGAACGACCGGCCCCGCGCTCAACTGACGGAAAGTTCAGTTGATAGACGATATTTTTAGCGATTCGCGCTTCGGTGACATGCCGGGCGCGAATCTTTTTTTCGTTGGAAAATAGCGGTTTCTTGCGATTCGTCGTGAATCGGGTTGGACGAAGTCGCGAAAACCCGCTATTATTTCGACTTGGCGGTTTTGCCGTCTGCTTCTTGCGTGGTTTTGCATAGAATCCTCGCCGGCAAGTGGAGACGGCAGAGTTCACCTAGGGAAGTGGCGCAATTGGTAGCGCAACGGTCTCCAAAACCGTAGGTTGTGGGTTCGAGTCCCGCCTTCCCTGCCAAGCTTCTTACAACAAGCCCAGCGGAGGATTATTATGGCGAAGGCGAAGAACAGCGAGAAGGCCATTAAGCCGAACATCTTCATGCGCATTGGCTTGTTCATCAAACAGATTATCGACGAACTCCGCAAGGTCGTCACTCCGACCAGCAAGGAACTGTTCTTCTGGTCCCTCGCCGTGTTTATCTTCGTGCTGCTGCTGATGGCACTGGTCACCGGCATGGACTACGGTCTGGGCAAGCTGACCCTGTGGATATTCGGCTGATAAACAACTTGAAGGTGAAAGTGCATGACTGACGAAGTGTTTTCCGACAACCTCGACGAGGCTTCCAAGGCTGATACCGAGGCTGCTGCCGCTGTTGAGGCGCTGCCGGCCGAAGGCGAGGCCGTCCAGGCCGTCGCCGCCGATCAGGCGACCGATGAGCAGGCCCAGTCCGAGCAGGACGCTCCGGAAGAGCAGACCGCGGAAACCACTGAGGATGAAGACACTGAGCAGGATGCCGGTGCCAAGGCCGTCGAGGAATTCTCCAAGAGCCTGCGCACGCTTGAAGGCAAGTGGTATGTGCTGCACACCTATTCCGGCTATGAGAAGCGCGTGAAGACCAACGTCGAATCCCGCGTGGCCAGCTTCGGTATGGAAGACAAGATCTTCCAGGTCGAAGTGCCGATGGAGGAAGTCGAAAAGCACACCGAAAAAGGCAAGAAGGTCATCACCCGCGTGCGTGTCCCCGGCTATGTGCTGATCCGCATGCTGCCGGATGAGAACGCCCGTCGTATCGTCCGCGAGACCGAAGGCGTCACCGGCTTTGTCGGCCCGACCAAGGATCCGGCACCGCTGACCCGCAAGGAAGTCGTCTCCATGATGGCTCCGATGATCGCTTCCGAAGCTCTCAAGGCCGCCGGAGACAAGCCGGCCGCAGCCAAGAAGCGCAAGCTTGAGGTCTCCTACGCTCCTGGCGATCAGGTCACCGTCACCGATGGACCGTTCACCACCATGGCCGCGGTTGTCTCCGAAGTGGATCCGTCCACGCAGAAGCTCACCGTGCTCGTGTCCATCTTCGGCCGTGACACGCCGGTGGAGCTAGGCTTCAACCAGGTTGAAAAATTAGCCTGAACGTGCATGACGGAGCGTTAGCTGCGTTGCTCCAAGCTTGACGCACCTTGGTACGCCTGCGCTTGGGCGCCTTGCTACCGCACGCGTCACACCCATTCAGGAACCTGAAATCGTGATTCTTTTGAACCCCGCTTCGGCGGGGTTTCTTTGTATGTATTGCCATACGCGCAATGTCGTGGCGGAATCGCATAATAGAAAAGTTGTGTCTGGAGGGTCTCGTGTGCCTGAACAAGGCGGCGGCACCTGCTAGCACAGCACAGCAATATACGTTGCGGAAGGAACCGGACGCGGGAGACCTACTCCGGTGCCGTTAACCACCGCTTCACAGAAAGAAGAACCATACAATGGCTCCTAAGAAGAAAGTCTCGGCGCTTCTCAAGCTCCAGATTCAGGCTGGCAAGGCCAACCCGGCCCCGCCGCTGGGCCCGGCACTGGGTTCCCATGGCGTGAACATCATGGACTTCTGCAAGCAGTACAACGCTGCCACGCAGGACAAGATGGGCCAGGTCATCCCTGTTGAGATCACCGTTTTCGAAGATCGTTCCTTCACCTTCATTCTGAAGACCCCGCCGGCGGCAGCTCTGCTGAAGAAGGCCGCGGGCATCCAGAAGGGTACCGAAAACCCGCTGACCCACAAGGTCGGCTCCGTCACCAAGGCTCAGGTCCGTGAGATCGCCGAAATCAAGATGGCTGATCTGTCCGCACGCGACGTCGAAGCCGGCATGAAGATCATCGCGGGCACCGCCCGTTCGATGGGTATCACGGTTACCGACTGAGAGGAGAAGGACTAATGGTACAGCGTTCCAAGAAGTATCGCGAAGCGGCTGAGAAGATCGATCGCAACAACCTTTACACCGCCAACGAAGCCATCGCTCTCCTCAAGAGCATGCCGGAGTACAAGTTCGACCAGACCGTTGAGGCCGTGCTGCGCCTGAACGTGGATCCGCGCAAGGCCGACCAGCTGGTCCGCGGTTCCGTGAACCTGCCGAACGGCACCGGTAAGACCGCCAAGGTCCTCGTCTTCGCCCGTGGCCCGAAGGCCACCGAAGCTCTCGAGGCTGGCGCCGACATCGTCGGTGACGACGACCTCGTGCAGAAGGTCGCCGACGGTTTCCTTGACTTCGATTCCGTCGTCGCCACCCCGGACATGATGGGCAAGGTCGGCCGTCTCGGCCGCGTGCTCGGTCCGCGTGGCCTCATGCCGAACCCGAAGACCGGCACCGTGACCATGGACGTCACCAAGGCCATCAAGGACATCAAGGGCGGCAAGGTTGACTTCCGTGTCGACAAGAACGGCAACCTGAGCTTCCTCATCGGCAAGATGTCCTTCACCGAGCAGGCTCTGGACGAGAACTTCAAGGCTGTGGCCGACGAAGTCAAGCGTCTGAAGCCGTCCACCGTGAAGGGCCGCTACGTCACCAAGGCGACCATCACCTCCACGATGAACCCGGGCGTCCCGGTTGATCCGGCGGTCGTTGCCTGAGTGCACAGAAGCTAAGCTTCATCAAAAGACCCGTATCTGCAATCGCAGCATGCGGGTCTTTTCATATGTTCGGAAAGATTCATGACTTTATGACCGGATGACAGATGCAACGGGCGTACCCAGACGCCACACCACCCGGGCAGCGGCTCAGCGGTCGCGCATACGGCCAATCGCCAGCGCGGTCGTCAGCACATACGCGTCACGCGGATCGGTGGCATCCCAGCCGGTTGTTTCGGCGGCACGCTTCAAGCGGTAGCGCACGGTGTTCGGATGCACATTCAGCTCCTTCGCCGTGTTCTCCAACGAACTGCCATACTTCAGGAACGTGGACACCGTCAGATAAGTGGGATCATTGGGATTCTCGCCGCGCAGCACCTGATATACGTTCCGATACAGTTCCTCACGCGCGTAATCATCACCCAGCAGCGCACGCTCCGGCAACAGCTCGTCGGCACGCAGCGGACGGGAAGGAGTGGACAGCGCCGGAGCCGCCTGCAGCGAGAACATCGTCTCACGCAACGCATGCGAAGCCCCCGCCACACCGGAACGGACCGGGCTCAAATACAGTGGCTCGTCCTCGCTGAACGCCGGCATGACCGCGGTACAGGTCACCTCCGGCGTGACCGCGCCCATCTGGCAAGCCAAAGCCAGCAGGAAAGTGCCGTACGTGCCGATGACCACATGCTCGCCACCCAAATCGCGCACCGCCTTGCGGATGGCGAGGGATGTCGAGGCAAGACTGGCCGAAGGCACCCCGCCGATCGCAAAACAGTTGAAATCGCCTTGCCATCCGAGAATGTTCATCAAGGAGACCACACGATCGTCGGTCATGTTCGTCAACAGGCATTCGAAAGCCAACCGCTCGATGGTCGTATCGTCGGTATGGCCTGACAAAAGGTCGAGGATGTCTGCCTGCTCGGAGTTCATAACCGTCCATTCTAATCGTCGTATCTGCGAATTGCCGCACGTTCGCCGACCGTTCCGGTCCCCATTCGCGCAGTGGCGGTAATATGCCGACTATGAGCGAAAACAAGAAAGCCGGAAAAGCCGACACGTTCCTCAGCTGGACGTTGGGCGTGCTCGCATGCCTGTGGGTGGCGTGGTGCTGCGGCATCGGCCCGCTGTACTGGTTTGGCACCGGACTCGCCGACTTCGGCTGGGCCAACGTGCTGTACATGGCTATCGCCTTCGTTGTTTCGTTTGCTATATTGCGGTCTCTGGTCCGTTACGGCCGTGGCGAGCGCGTGCTGCCGACGTATTTCTCGCGTCGGTACGTCAAGCTGTGCCAGGAGGTGTCCGGCACGCCGACGACGGTATTGGGCATCATGCTGCATCATCTGAGCGACGCCGCGCATAGTCGTCCGGGACGCGCCATCCATGCGGTGATCGTCTGGATCGGCCGCAAGCTGACACGTTGCACCGACTGCTGGTGGAAGCTCATGCTGCTGTTCGTCATCGGCTGGCTGTGGATTCCGACCACCCTGCTCGCCGCGTACGGCGCCGACATCCGCTCCCAGATCCGCGAATTCAGTTGGGCGTTGAACCAGTGGACCGGACTGAAACAGCCGTACATCGGCTTCTTCTCATTCGTGCCGATGGACATCTACCCGACCGCGCACTACATGTGGCCGGCCAATCCCACGTATCTGACCGACCAGCACAACATCGTGCTGACCGTTTTCTACGGTGCGTTCGCCGCGGTCTCCCGGTATTTCACCGATTCCAATGACGCCGGCATCGTGGCGCTGGCCGCGCTGCAATGGCTGTTCGCCGCGTTTTGTTGTGCAGCCACCGCCAATCGTTTCTTCAATCTGCCGTGGCGTAGGCTGGGCGTCGGCACGTTCGATTTCTCCCATCCCGAACGGCACGACTGCTGGAACATGCGCGATTTCACCCATCCCGAGGCGGGTGTGGTGGCGCGTCCGTCCAGACTGCGCGCCGGCGCGAAGACACGCTTCGTGATTCTGCTGTTCTTCATGGTGTGCCCGTTGGCGGTGTTCGCCACGATCTCACTGACCAAATCGCCGTTGTTCGCGTTCGCGTTCGTCTGGTGGTTCGGCGTGTGGTATGAGCTGCATATGACGCATATCAAGGCGCTGCCCACCATCAACGGCAAGCCCATGAAACTGCGCAAACGTTCCTTGGCGGCACTGTTCATGTCGAGCTGCATCATGCTGATCAGCGCCAAATACGCGTGGTACATCATTCTGTTCGCCGCGCTGCTGGCCATCATCAACGACCGTAAACGTTGGAAGACGTACGTGGTCGCATTGATGCTGCCGACCGTGCTCATCCATGGCGGCCTCGTCTATCTGGTGAACAGCGGTGCCGTCATCGGCGGCGATCCGATCGAAAGCCGTGGTATCCAGCTGCAGCAGATCGCCCGCGTGGCGAAATACAATCCGCAGGGCATTCCCGAGGACGCGGCCAAGAAACTCGCTCCCGTCTTCAACCTCGACCAGATGGCCGAATCATACTTCCAGCAGGACGCCGACCCGGTGAAATCGTCGGGCATCCAGTCCAAGAAGGTCAGCTACAAGTGGCGTACCGTCACCAAGGACGACATGAAGGATTTCAACGACGCATGGTGGCAGATCGTCAAGGCGAATCCTCAGATCGCGCTCGACGCGCTCTTCGCCGAATGCTTCGGATACTTCAACGTGACCGACCTGCCATACGTGTCGATGGACTACTACGTGAACAACGATTACGTGCAGTCCGACAACGAATGGATTCACCTGTACAACCACCAGTGGCGCAACCAGGTGGCCGGCTTCGCCAAGAAATGGGGACAGATTCCCGTGCTTGGCTGGGTGACGCACGGCAACCTGTATGTCACGCTGACACTGCTGATCGGCGCCGCCGAAGTGGTGCTGCGCCGATGGCGGTCGCTGTCATGGCATCTGCCGTTGCTGCTGCTTATGGGTGTGATGATCACCGCACCGGCCAACAATTTCGAACGGCATATGCTTCCGATCGCATTCGTGTTCGGATTCCTGTGCCTGGAGTTCTGGCGCGAGTCGCGTGCCGCGCGGCTTGCCGCACGCGAGGCGTCGTACGTTGGCACGTCGACGGCGGGCAAACGGCGTATCGGCGGGCACCGAATCGACAGACAGCAGTCCGACAAGCAGGACGCCGACGAACGGCATCTCGATGGACGACAGCTTGATGGACGACAGCTCGACGGACAGGAGAAGGAATCATGACGACCATATTGGATTCCGCATTGACCATGCCACGCACCTGCGTCGCGGCCGACCAGGTGATCGCGCTGGACTCAGTGGGCTCCACCAACACGTACGCCGCCGAATTGGTGCGCAAAGGCGCGCTGTTCGGCTCGACCAGCCGAGATGGCCTCGATGGCTGCGATGGACGCGATTGGACCGGCCGTGAAATCGTGGCGATCTGCGCCGACGAGCAGACCGCCGGCCGTGGCCGTCTCGACCATCAATGGACCAGCGCGGTGGGGGAGTCGTTCATCGTCTCCCTGGTGGTCAGCGTGCCTACGGCGATTGTGCGGGACACGTCCGTCAACGGCTGGCTGCAGATGATCGCCGGCTGCGAGGCGCGCAACGCGATTATCGCGGCCATCCGCGATTGCGGCGGCCCGCTCGGCAAGGACATCGTGCTCAAATGGCCGAACGACATTTTCGTCGACGGCAAGAAACTGGGCGGCGTGCTCGCCGAAATGGTTCCGCTTGCCGCAACTCCCATCGCGGACGGTACAACTGGTACCACTGATGTGGCTGCTGCAACGGAACGCGTCGGCATTGTCTTCGGCATCGGCCTGAACCTGGCCGTCCCCGAAGACCATCTGCCAACCGACAAGGCCACGTCGCTGCAGCTGGTCGCGCATGGCCTGCCCGATTCCATGACATTGCGCGACATGATCGCGGCCCATCTGGTGGACGGTTTGCGATCAAGGCTCGCCGATTTCGAAGCCGACCCGCAGCGTGAGGCCACGCGTGCGATGGAGGAGATGCGTCCGGTCTGCTGGACGCTCGGCAAGCCATGCGAGGCGCATTTCGTGGACGGCACCACCCTGCGCGGCACCGCGCTGGAACTCAACCCCGACGCCTCCCTCACCATCAGAGACGACAACGGCAACCTGCACACCGTGCGCACCGCCGACGTAGGCGTCCTACCCCAATAATTCTCTAACCCTCATCCCTCATAAAGTCGTAAAGCGCTTTTTTCGAAAATCGTACGTTTCAAAAAAACGCAATATTCGAGAAAAGCGGCATTTCCCAAAATCGCAATATCCAAAAACCGCGCCACCCGCAAACGCAACATTCCCCCAAAACGAGGTGGGGCCGGCGGATACCAACGTAAGACCGTAAAGACTCGGCCTGAGCGGCCCGGAGCGTGTCGCACGTTGGTATCCGCCGGCCCCACCGGACACAGCGAAAACGAAAATCACAGCGAAAACGGAAGACTGTATCAAAACCCGGAAATCACGAAGAAACCCGGAAATCACAGCGGAAATTCTCAGCGGAAAACCCTCAGCAGAAAATTCCCAGCAAAAAGTCGTAGAAAACTACCGCAGAAAAGTCGCTGCCGATAAAAGTCACTGCAGCTTTGCCAGTCCGCTCGCGACCAGCGAAGCCACAACCGCCTTGATGCAATCGCCCACAATGAAGCCCATCGAAGCGATGGCCACCACCGGCATCGCCACGCCCGTAATGGCGGACTGCACGATGAAGCCGAGCAGATAGTCAAGCACGATGCAGCCGGCCACGCAGGCGGACAGATACCGTGCGGCGGTCAACGCAGCATGCTTCGGGGAATCGACACGCGCCTTGCCCTTGAGCAGCGAGGTGACGACGGCGGCCGGCAGGAAACCGATGAGGAAGCCGGCGCTCGGGCCGACCAAAGCCATGGTGGACGCGCCGCCGGCGAACACCGGCAGACCAGCCGCGCCCGCGGCCAGATACATGAGCACCGCGGCGCCCGCCTGCTTCCACGGCAGCATCAGCGCGGCCAGCATGACCACGAAGGTCTGCAGGGTGATCGGAACCGGAGTGCCCGGAATCGGCACGGCGCCCGCCATGGAGGCGGCGGCGAGCAGCACGGCGAACAGCGTGGACTTCAAAACGGCGCCGAATTTGCCGCTGGTGGCCGTTTTGGCCGCGGATGAGATGGTCAGGATTGCGTTGCGCATGGTGGAATCCTCCCTTTTTTGCGGATGTTACAGGATGCTACAAAAACTGACGAAAATGAGTCTTTCGTCAATCAATGCTCCCCATCGTAGGGTTGCTAAGTTTCGGTAACGTTTGTGGAGCCTTACAAAAAGATCGCGAATCTTTTGTGGGAAACGAGTTCGTCGAATCACGCCTCGACCGCCAAACTTGACATTATGCCTAAGAATGTCAACAAACTACTGGTGGCGAATCGCGGCGAAATCGCGCTTCGAGTCGTGCGCACCGCACGTGAGATGGGGATTCCCACGGTCGCGGTCTACGCCGAACAGGACCGTCACGCACAGTACGTGCAGATGGCCGATGACGCGTATCTGCTGTCTGGCGACACCTACAAGGACACGTATCTCAACGAGGATCTGCTCATCGACATCCTGCAGCGCAGCGGTGCCGACGCGGTGCACCCCGGCTATGGCTTCCTTTCCGAAGTCGCAAGCTTCGCGCAGAAGGTACTCGACGCCGGCGCCACGTGGGTCGGCCCGAATCCGAAGGCGCTCGTCGACCTGGGCGACAAGATCACGGCCCGCCGCGTGGCCACTTTCGCGAAGGTGCCGCCGGTTCCCGGCATTTCCCAGTCGATTTCCGACATGCGACTGCTGCTCGACTTCGCGCACACGCACGGCTATCCGCTGATGCTCA
Organism: uncultured Bifidobacterium sp.; assembly: GCA_959028125.1. Lineage (GTDB taxonomy): Bacteria > Actinomycetota > Actinomycetes > Actinomycetales > Bifidobacteriaceae > Bifidobacterium. Next base: position 109,459 of record CAUFQQ010000004.1, read on the forward strand.
AGCGCACCGACGGCGGTGGCGGCCGCGGCATCACGCTCGTGCACAACGACGATGAGCTGCGTGGCTTCTACATGAACCACGATGCGCTGCAGGGCGGCGATTTGGACGAGTATTTCGTCGAACGGTTCATCGACAAGGGCCGTCACGTCGAAACGCAGTGCGGACGCGATTCGCACGGCAATTTCACCGTGTATTCCACCCGCGACTGCTCCGTGCAGCGCCGCAACCAGAAGCTTGTTGAGGAAGCTCCGGCGCCGTTCCTTTCCGACGGCGTGCTCGAACAGCTGGAAACCTATTCCCGCCGCCTGTTCGACGCGGTCGATTACGTAGGACTTGGCACCTGCGAATTCATGGTGACCGAGCAGGGCAAGGTCTACTTCCTGGAAGTCAATCCGCGTCTGCAGGTGGAACACACCGTCAGCGAAGAGGTCTGCGGCCTCGATTTGGTGCGAGAACAGCTCACCATCGCCAACGGCGGCGAGCTAACCGTCGACCACCCGCTGCGCGGACACAGCTTCGAACTGCGTCTGACCTGCGAGGATCCGGCGAAGAATCTGGCACCGAGCTCCGGCACGCTGACCAAGCTCGCATGGCCGTCCGGCCCGGGCATCCGCGTGGATTCCGGTGTGGTGGAGGGCGACACCATCTCCCCGAAGTTCGATTCGATGATGGGCAAGCTCGTGGTCACCGCCTCCGACCGTGCTGCCGCCGTGGCGCGCGTACGCCGCGCGCTCGCGGAACTTGAGGTGCAAGGCGTGCCGACCCCGGCAAGCCTGTTCGAGCAGATCTTCAACGACGACGAGTTCACCGCCGAGCATGGCGTGGCCTACGACGTGAGCACGAAGTGGCTGGAACGCAAGTACCTGAACAAGGAAGCATCCTCCACCAAGGGCGGCCAGCCGGCATCCATGGCCGGCGCTTCGGGTGCGAAGGAAGCCGAGCAGAAGGAATCCAGCGAAACCTTCGTCATCGAAGTCAACAATCATCGCGTGTCGCTGACCGTGCCGAGCGACATCGTCGCCAACCTGACCGGCGGCGCCAAGGCGCGTGACGCCAAGCGCGCCATCCAGCCGCTGCGCGGACAGGGCCTGCACCACGTCGAAAAGAAGCAGCAGGGCAACGACGGCCAGTCCGGTGTGATCGCCAGCCCGATGCAGGCGGTCGTCACACGCATCAACGTCGCCGAAGGCCAGGACGTGGCCAAGGGCGACCTGCTCGTCGTGCTCGAATCCATGAAGATGGAGAACTACGTGTACGCGCCGGTCAAGGGCACCGTCACCAAGATCTTCGTCGGCCCGGCCGCAGGCGTCGAAGCGGGCGAGACGTTGATGACCATCGACGTCAACGGCGCTTCCAAGGCGGCTGACGGCAAGCCGGCAACGGACGGTAATACGGAAACCAAGACGGAAGGCGGCGCGAAATGACCGACATCATCGCAAGCCCGGCCGTCAAAGAGGCCGTGAAGGTCGTCATGGAACAGCAGGAGCGACTGGGTGACGAAGCGGCTGCCGAAGCCCGCGAATCGCAGCCGATCCGTACGTCCGTGCTGCGTGCCGCGCAGCTCGCCGCCGAAGCCGAAGACCACGCCCGCGGTCGCCAGCACGTCAAAGGCAAGCTGACCGCACGCGAACGTCTCGACCTGCTGCTTGATACCGGTTCCTTCGAGGAAATCGGCCGTTTCCGCGGCGGCGACATCAACGGTGGCCGCGCAGGCTCCGCCGTCATCACCGGCTTCGGCGAGGTGTTCGGCCGCAAAGTGGCCGTCTACGCGCAGGACTTCTCCGTCAAAGGCGGCACGCTTGGCGTGGCCGAAGGCCGCAAGATCTGCCATCTGATGGACAAGGCGCTCGACCTCAAGGTGCCGATCATCGCGCTCATCGACTCCGGTGGCGCGCGCATCCAGGAGGGTGTGGCCGCGTTGACCGAATACGGCCACCTGTTCCGCAAAACCTGCGACGCCAGCGGTTTCGTGCCGCAGCTATCGCTGATCCTCGGCCCCTGCGCCGGCGGCGCCGTCTACTGCCCGGCCCTGACCGACCTGATCATCATGACCCGCGAGAATTCCAACATGTTCGTCACCGGTCCCGACGTGGTCAAAGCGGCCACCGGCGAAGTGATCAGCATGGACGATCTGGGCGGCGGCTACGTGCACAACGCCACGTCCGGCGTGGCCCACTATCTCGGCGAGGACGAGGCGGATGCGATCGACTACGCGCGTACCGTGCTCGCCTATCTGCCGTCCAACTCCGACCAGCAGCCGCCGGTCTACGCGTACGCGGCGACCCGCGCCGACCGTGACGTGGCCAAACGCCTCGCCACCATCGTGCCGGACAACGACCGTCAGCCGTATGACGTGCTCGACGTGATCCGCTGCATCGTGGACTACGGTGAATTCGTGCAGGTGCACGAACTGTTCGCCGCTTCAGCGGTGGTCGGCTTCGCCTGCATCGACGGCCATCCCGTCGGCATCGTGGCCAACCAGCCGAACGTCAACGCCGGCATTCTCGACGTCGACTCATCCGAAAAAGTGGCGCGATTCGTGCGCTTGTGCGACGCGTTCAACCTGCCGGTCGTCACCTTGGTGGACACCCCGGGCTACAAGCCGGGCGCCGAACAGGAACATGCGGGCATCATCCGCCGTGGCGCGAAGGTCATCTACGCCTACGCCAACGCGCAGGTGCCGCTCGTCACCATCATCCTGCGCAAGGCCTTCGGCGGCGCATACATCGTGATGGGCTCCAAATCCATTGGCGCGGACATGAACTTCGCCTGGCCATCCAGCCAGATCGCGGTGCTCGGCGCGGCCGGCGCGGTGAACATCATCCACCGCAAGGACCTGCAGAAAGCCAAAGACAACGGCAAGGACGTCGAAGCGCTGCGCGCCAAGTACATCGCCGACTACGAACGCACCACCGTCAACGCGAACCTTTCGCTGGAAATGGGTGAGATCGACGCCATGATCGACCCCGAACAGACACGCGAGACCATCATCGAATCGCTCCGCCTGCTCGCCAGCAAGAAACGCGTGCGCCGAACCAGCAAACACCACGGCAACCAGCCGCTGTGACGGACGCAACGCGACGCAACCAACGTAAGCAACCACAACAATCGCAAGAAATTTTGGAACAAGTAAGGAAGATTATGAACACCTTTTTTCTTGATCGACTGAACAGCGAGCCCCACGCGCTCGCCTTCGCCGGCCAATCCACCCCGTGGCCGGTGGCGCTCGCCGACCAGAGCGCGAATCCGGCGCTCGACGAGGCCCTGCACACCCATGCGGCCGCCGCGCAGGCGCTGCTGTATCCGGTGTCCGCCGAGCTGCTCGCCACCACCGGACGCCCGGTCGACCTGTTCGGCTTCGAACCGAACCCGGCACGTCTGGGCGCCGCAGCCGCGGCTTCCGCCAGCGTTCCCGGCATCGCGCTGACCCAGCTGGGCGCGCTGCTCGACGCCGCCGCACTCGGCTACAATCCGGCCCAGGCCAAGCCGGTCGCGGTGCTCGGCCACTCCCAGGGCGTGCTTGCCGTGCATATGGTGCAGGCGATCTGCGAAGCCGGTTCCATCGACGCAGCCGCAGCCAAGATCGACGAGATTCTTGCGATCGCAACGCTGATCGGCGTCGCCGGCACCCGTCAGGCACGCCAGCTCGGTCTCGCCGCACGCCACGGCGAGGCGACCCCGATGCTGTCCGTCAAGGACATCACCCGCGCCCAGGTGGACGCGCTGATCGAACGCGTCGACGGCGCACGTGGCCCGATCGCCGTGGCCGTCACCAATTCCGCCACGCATTACGTGTTGTCCGGCTATCCGGAGGACCTGGCCGCATTCGGCGTGGAGGTCGCCAAGGAACACAAGCGTCAGGCCAAGCTGCGCGAAGAGAAGGTGCGTGGCGGCCGCGTGTTCGACCCGACGCTCGAATATCTCGACGTGACCCTGCCGTTCCACAGCCCGCTGATGGCCGATGCCGTCTCCCAGGCCGTCGCATGGGCCGAGGCCTGCGGCATCAACGCCGACCATGCCCGTGAGCTCGCCGCCGAAGTGCTGCTCAACCATGTGGATTGGGCCGCCCGCGTGCGCGCCCTGATGAAGTCCACCGATCCGAGCGCCCTGTGGGTGCTGGACTTCGGTCCGGGCAACACCGTCGGCAAACTGTTCTCCACCGTGGCCCAGGGCACCGGCGTCGGCGTGGTGGAAGCCTCCACCGTGGCCGATCGCGGCGCGCTCTCCACGCTTGAGACCCTGCCGGAACGCACCCAGAACTGGACGCGTTTCGCGCCGAGCATCATCCACACGTCCGCCGGAGACAAGGTGCGCACCGCGTTCACCGAACTTACCGGCAAGGCTCCGGTGCTGCTGGCCGGTATGACCCCGACCACCGTGGAGCCGGAGATCGTGGCGGCTGCCGCCAACGCCGGCTACTGGGCCGAGCTCGCAGGCGGCGGCCAGGTCACCGCCAGCGTGTTCGACCGTCACGTGGCCAAGCTCGAGGAAGAACTCGAGGAAGGCCGCACCGTCGAATTCAACGCCATGTTCATGGACCGCTACCTGTGGAACCTGCAGTTCGGCTCCCAGCGCATCGTGCCGAAGAAGCGCGCCAGCGGCACGCCGATCGACGGCGTCGTCGTCTCCGCCGGCATTCCGGAATTCGACGAGGCCGTGGAACTCATCCACAACCTCAACGCCGACGGCTTCCCGTACGTGAGCTTCAAGCCGGGCACCGTCGACCAGATCCGCCAGGTGGTGCGCATCGCCAAGGCCGTCGCGCCAACCAAGGTGCTCATCGAGGTCGAAGGCGGCTCCGCAGGCGGCCACCACTCTTGGGAATCGCTTGACGATCTGCTGCTGAGCACCTACGCCGAAGTGCGTGAACAGTCCAACCTCGTGCTCGTGGTCGGCGGCGGCATCGGCACGCCGGAACGCGGCGCCGACTACATCACCGGCGAATGGGCCGCCGAATACGGCCGTCCGCTCATGCCGGTGGACGGCGTGCTTGTCGGCACCGCCGTCATGACCGCCAAGGAAGCCCACACCAGCCACGAAGTCAAGCAGATGCTCGTCAACACCCCGGGCATTCCGGCCAAGGGCGATGGCAACGATCCGTTCGCCCCGCTGGGCGAGCAGTGGGTGCCGTCTGGCCAGGCCAAGGGCGGCGTCACCTCCGGTCTGAGCCACCTGCACGCCGACATCTACGAGCTGGAGAACTCCTCCGCCCGCTGCGGCCGCCTGCTGGTGCGCGTCATGAAGCACCCGGAGGAGCTGGAAAGCCGTCGCGACGAGATCATCGCGGCGCTGAACGCCACCGCCAAGCCGTATTTCGGCGATCTGAAGACCATGACCTACCTTGAGTGGGCCCAGCGTTTCGCCGACCTCTCCTTCCCGTGGGTGGACGAAACCTACGCCGATCGCTTCCTGCACCTGCTGCAGCGCATCGAAGCCCGCGTCACCACGCAGGAAAGCGGCGAATTCGCATCGCTGTTCGCTTCCCGCGCTGACGTCGAAGCCGATCCGAACGCCGCGATCGCCAAGCTTGCCGAAACCTACCCGCAGGCCGGCAAACTGACCGTCACCCCGATGGACGAGGCATGGTTCCCGGTGCTCGTACGCGAGTATCCGAAGCCGATGCCGTTCGTGCCGGTCATCGACAACGACCTGCTGCGTTGGTGGGGCCAGGACCAGCTGTGGCAGTCCGAGGACTCCCGCTATTCCGCCGATTCCGTGCGCATCATCCCCGGCCCGATCTCCGTGGCCGGCATCACCACCGTGGACGAGCCGGTGGCCGACATCCTCGGCCGCTTCGAAGCCGCCATGGTCAAGCGCGTGTCCGCCGAATCGGCGAGCGCCGACAAGACCGCCTTCGCCCAGTTGGGCGCGGCCGTCTCCGCCGAGGAATTCATCCGCAAATCCCCGAACATCTCCTGGGTCGGCCACCTCATGGCCAACCCGGCGTACGGCACCGCTAACGGCGACGCCAACTACGAGATCCGCAAGGTGGCCGTTGAAGGCAGCGTCGAAAAGTACGACCTCGACATCCATCTCGACACCTTCTGGGACAACGATCCGGACGGCGGCGCCTCCAAGCACGCCGTACGCGACATCGTCATTCCGCTGAACGTCGACGGCAACGAATCCGGCCTGTTCCCGGTCGTGGACCGCGACCGTCTGCCGGAGCACGTCTACCGCATGCTCGCCGACACCGCGGGCATCGGCAACACCGCCATCACCGGCGACAAGCTCACCGCCATGCCGCAGATCGAGGAAGTGCCCGACAAGACCGCCTTCCCGTTCGGCCAGGCGCACACCGGCTACACGCTGTCCGCCAACCTCGGTTTCGACCATGAGGCCGCCACCGGCGGCGCGCTGCCGAGCGACCTCGTGCCGTCCCGCATCGCCCCGGACGCGCTCGTCGGACCGGCTTGGCCCGCCATCTACGCGGCCCTCGGCTCCGTGTACGTCAACGGCTTCCCGGTCATCGAAGGCCTGCTCAACGCCGTGCATCTCGACCACCTCATCGAACTCGAGGTGAGCGAGGACGAGCTGCTGAAGCACACCGGCGAGCGCATCGAGCTCACCAGCTGGGCCGACGACTACTTCGAATCCGCCTCCGGCCGTGTGGTGACCATCCACGTCACGCACACCGCTCAGGACGGTACGCTGCTTGCCAACGAAACCGAGCGTTTCGCCATCCGCGGCCGCGCGTACTCCGACGCGCTGCCGCCGGAAGCGCCCGACTATGGTGGAATCGAAGCCGAAATCGAAAGCACTCCGCGCCGTCTGCTGCGTCGTGTGAAGGTCGTCGCTCCGCACGAGATGACCGCTTTCGCCCGTACTTCCGGCGATTTCAACCCGATTCACACCTCCCATCGCGGTGCCGCCGTCTCCGGTCTCGCCGCGCCGCTCGTGCACGGCATGTGGCTGTCCGCCACCGCCCAGTACGCGGTGCAGGCGCTCGACGAGAAGGGCGCGCATTACGAGATCGCAGGCTGGACGTACAACATGTACGGCATGGTGCAGCTCGACGACGAGGTGGAGATCTCCATCGAACGCGTCGGCCGCGTGGCGCATGCCGGCATGGTGCTGGAAGTGACCAGCCGCATCGACGGCAATATCGTGTCCCGTGGCACCGCCATCGTGCGTGCGCCGAAGTCCGCCTTCGTCTACCCGGGCCAGGGCATCCAGAAGCAGGGCATGGTGCTCGACGAGCGTGCCAAGTCCCCGGCCGCACGCGAGGTGTGGGAGCGCGCCGACAAGGTGACCCGCGAGAAGCTCGGCTTCTCCATCCTCGCCGTCGTGCGTGATAATCCGAAGGAACTGACCGCCAACGGCGTGACCTACCGTCATCCGGAAGGCCTGCTCAACCTGACCCAGTTCACGCAGGTGGCGCTCGCCACCGTGGCGTTCGCCCAGACCGCTCGTCTGTGTGAAGCCGGCGCGGACATCTGGCCCGCCTACTTCGCGGGCCACTCGCTGGGCGAATACAACGCGCTGAGCTCCTTCGCAGGCGTGATTCCGCTGGAAACCGTGCTGGAGCTGGTGTTCCACCGTGGCTCCACCATGCACCACCTCATTCCGCGTGACGAGAAGGGCCGTTCCAACTACCGTATGGGCGCGCTGCGTCCGAACCAGTTCGGTGTGGGCGACGACGGCGTGCGCGAATACGTCGAATCCGTTTCGAAGGCTTCCGGCGAGTTCCTGGAGATCGTCAACTACAACCTTGCCGGACAGCAGTACGCCGTGGCCGGCACCATCGCCGGTCTGAAGGCGCTGAAGGCCGATTCCGCCCGCCGCGTCGCCGAATACGGCGGCAAGCCGGCGTTCATGCTGGTGCCGGGCATCGACGTGCCGTTCCACTCCACGCTGCTGCGCAAGGGTGTGCCGGAGTTCCGCGACAAGCTTGACGCGCTGCTGCCGAAGCACATCGACTACCGTGGCCGTCTGGTGGGTCGTTACATTCCGAACCTGGTGGCCGTGCCGTTCGAGATGACCAAGGAATTCGCCGCGAAGATCCTCGAGGTCGTGCCGTCCGAGCGCATCAAGGCCGCGTTGGACGATCCGAAGGTGTGGGATTCCTACGCCGAGGACGACCAGAAGCTCGGCCGTCTGCTGCTCACCGAACTGCTGAGCTGGCAGTTCGCCTCCCCGGTGCGTTGGATCGAAACCCAGGCGCTGCTGTTCGGTTCCGCCGAACAGGGCGGCCTCGGCGTGGAGGAGTACGTCGAGGTGGGTCTCGGCAACGCTCCGACGCTCGCCAACCTCGGCGCCAAGACGCTGCGCCTGCCGCAGTTCGCCGGCCGTGACGTGACCGTCTACAACGTCGGCCGCGACGAAGGCCGCGTCTACATGACCGATTCCGATTCCCTCGTTGCCGACGACGATGCTGACGATTCCGCCGCAGCCGCTCCGGCAGCAGCTTCGGCTCCGTCCGCTGCCGCCGCAGCGCCTGCCGCAGTCGCCGCAGCACCCGTCGCCGCAGCACCGGCTGTCGCCGCACCGGCCGCACCTGCCGGCGCTCCGTCCGGCGCCGCCGTCGCGGATATTCCGTTCAACGCTTCCGACGCGATCGCCATGCTGCTGGCATATTCGGCGAAGGTGCGTCCGGACCAGATCGGCGAATCCGACACCACCGACACCCTGACCAACGGCGTCTCCTCTCGCCGTAACCAGCTGCTCATGGACATCAGCTCCGAGCTGGGCGTGGCTTCCGTGGACGGCGCCGCCGAAGCGACCGTCAAGGCGCTGAGCGCGCTGGTCAACAAGGTCGCTCCGAACTACAAGGCGTTCGGTCCGGTGCTGTCCGACATCGTCCGCGACCGTGTGCGCGGCCTGTTCGGCGCCGCCGGCGTGAAGCTCGGCCAGATCACCAAGCGCGTGACCGACACCTGGCAGCTCGGCGAAGGCTGGGCCTCCCACGTGGTCGCAGCCCTTGTGCTGGAAACCCGCGAAGGCGCCAGCTCCCGCGGTGGCGACCTCGCCTCGCTGAGCACCGAAGCCGCTTCCAACGCGGCCGCCGCCAACGCGCTGATCGACGCGGCCGTGCAGAAGGTCGCCTCCGACAAGGGCGTGGCCGTCGCCATGCCGAGCGCAGGTGGCGCAGCCGGCGGTGCCGTGGTCGATTCCGCAGCCCTGGACGCGTTCGCGGCCAAGGTGACCGGTGCCGACGGCGTGCTCGCCTCCACCGCCAAGTTCGTGCTGAACCAGCTGGGCGTCACCGCTCCGGTGGCCGACGACTCTGCCGACGAGAACGCCGCCGTGGTGGCCGCCGTCGAAGCCGAGCTCGGCTCCGACTGGCCGAAGCAGGTCGAGCCGCGCTTCGACGAGCGCAAGGCCATCCTGTTCGACGACCGTTGGGCATCCGCACGTGAGGACCTGTCCCGCGCCTACTACGACAACGACGCCTCCGCACTGGACGGCAGCTTCATCGGCCTGGGCAAGGCCGTCGCCGATGAAGCCGCATGGTATGCGGGCAAGACCGCTGACGCCGAGCTTGCCGCCGCGTTCAAGCGCGTGGCCGACGAGGCGCTCGAGCAGACGAACGATTCCGCCGAAGCAAGCCGCTTCGCAGGCGATATCGCCGTCGTGACCGGCGTTGCCCCGAACTCCATCGCCGCACAGGTCGTCAACGGCCTGCTCGCCGGAGGCGCAACCGTCGTGGCCACTTCGCACAGCTTCAGGCAGAGCGTGAAGGCCTGGGCCAAGCAGACCTACCGCGAGCATGCGGCAGGCGACGCCAAGCTGTGGCTCGTTCCGGCGAACCTGTCCAGCTACCGTGACGTGGACGCTCTCGTGGCGTGGGTCGGCAACGTGCAGAAGAAGACCTCCGGCGCGACCACCACGATCCTGAAGCCCGCCTACGAGCCGAGCCTGTTCTTCCCGTTCGCCGCTCCGCCGGTGCACGGCACGTTGGCCGATTCCGGCGAGCTGTTCGAATCGCAGGCGCGCCTCATGCTGTGGGGTGTGGAACGCGCGATCACCGGCTTCGCGAAGATCGGCGCCGACACCGACGTGCAGCACAAGCTGCATGTGATCCTGCCGGGCTCCCCGAACCGTGGCGTCTTCGGCGGCGACGGCGCGTACGGCGAGGTCAAGAGCGCCTTCGACGCGATCGTCAACCGCGCCCGCGCCGAAAAGGTGTGGTCCAGCCGCGTCACCTTCGCCCACCCGAAGATCGGCTGGGTGCGTGGCACCGGCCTGATGGGCGGCAACGATCCGCTGGTCGAAGTCGTGGAACGTCACGGCCTGAAGACCTACTCCACCGCCGAAATCGCGGTCAAGCTGCTCGAGCTGTCCACCAAGGAATCCCGCGAGCAGGCCGTCAAGGCCCCGCTCGACGTGGACCTGACCGGCGGCCTCGGCAGCGAGCCGATCGACATCAAGGCACTGCGCGCCGAAGCCATGGAGGACGCGGCCAAGGCCGCTGCCGCCGAAGCCGGCGATGAGGACAAGCAGGGCGATTGTGCCGCTGCGGCAACGCTGATCAAGGCACTGCCGAGCCCGCGCGCCCCGCGTCAGGCGAAGGTCGATCTGAAGGATTGGCAGCACGTCACCGCCCGTCCGGAAGACGAGATCGTCATCGTCTCCATCGGCGAGCTGGGCCCGTGGGGCTCCGGCCGCACCCGTTTCGAAGCCGAACTCGGCATCCACTCCGACGGCAAGGTCGACCTGTCCGCCGGCGCGGTGCTCGAACTCGCTTGGAACATGGGCCTGCTGAGCTGGAACGACAGCCCGAAGCCGGGCTGGTACGACACCGACGGCAACCTGGTGCCCGAAGAGGACATCGCCGAACGCTACCACGACGAGGTCGTGGCCCGCTCCGGCGTGCGTCCGTTCGAAGAGGGCATGGGCAACGATTACAAGGACGGTGCCGACGAGGAGGAGGCCGAGGTGTTCCTCGACCACGATGTGACCTTCTCCGTTCCGACCCGTGAGATCGCCGAGGAATACGTCAAGCTCGACGAAGCCCACACCAGCTACGCGGCCGACGCCGAATCCGGCGAGTGGAACGTCACCCGCCACGCCGGCTCCATGATCCGCGTGCCTCGCCGCGCGGCCATGACCCGCACCGTCGGCGGCCAGTTCCCGAAGGGCTTCGACCCGGTCAAGTGGGGCATTCCGGCCTCCATGGTCGGCGACGTGGACAAGATCGCCCTGTGGAACATCGTCACCACGGTCGACGCCTACCTGTCCGCGGGCTTCACCCCGGCCGAGATCCTCGAAGCCGTGCACCCGTCCATGGTGGCCTCCACGCAGGGCACCGGCTTCGGCGGCATGGCCTCCATGAGGAAGCTGTACCTCGACCGGTTCCTCAACCACGAGATTCCGACCGACATCCTGCAGGAAGCCCTGCCGAACGTCGTCGCGGCCCACGTGATGCAGTCCTACATCGGCGGCTACGGCAACATGATCCAGCCGGTCTCCGCCTGCGCCACCGCCGCCGTCTCCCTTGAGGAAGGCGCCGACAAGATCGCCCTCGGCAAGGCCGACTTCGTGGTCACCGGCGCGATCGACGACATCGGCGTGGAATCCGTGATCGGCTTCGGCAACATGAACGCCACCGCCAATTCGGAGGAAATGTACGCCAAGGGCATCGACGCGCGCTTCTTCTCCCGTGCCAACGACCGTCGTCGCGGCGGCTTCGTCGAATCGCAGGGCGGCGGCACCATCCTGCTGACGCGCGGTGACATCGCGCTGAAGCTCGGCCTGCCGGTCGCCGGCGTGGTCGGATTCGTCCACTCCTACGCCGACGGCGCGCACACCTCCATCCCGGCTCCGGGACTGGGCGCGCTCGCAGCTGGCATGGGCGGCAAGGACTCCAAGCTCGTGCACGACCTCGCCAAGCTCGGCGTCACGCCGGACGACATCGCCGTGGTCTCCAAGCACGACACGTCCACCAACGCCAACGACCCGAACGAGTCCGAACTGCACAACACGCTGGCCCACGCCATCGGCCGCACCGACGGCAACCCGCTGTTCGTGATCTCCCAGAAGTCGCTCACCGGCCATGCCAAGGGCGGTGCCTGCATCTTCCAGGTCAACGGCCTGACCCAGCTGTTCAAGTCCGGCGTCGTTCCGGCGAACGCGGCCCTCGACTGCGTCGACCCGAAGCTCAAGCGCGACGACCACATGGTCTGGCTGCGCGAGCCGCTGAAGGTCGGTTCCGTCAAGGCCGGCCTGGCCACGTCGCTCGGCTTCGGCCACGTGTCCGGTTTCGCCGCGATCGTCAACCCGGGCGCCTTCGAGGCTTCCGTGGCGAACACCGTCGGCGAGGACGCGCTGAGCGAATGGCGCGACCGTGCCAACGCGCGTCTCGCCGCCGGCCAGCGTCGCCTTGAAGAGGGCATGATGGGACGCGCCGCGCTCTACGAGCCGATCGACAACCGCCGCTTCCACGAGGACGGCCGCGGCTACGACGCGCACGAGGTGGAGAAGGCCATGCTGCTCGATCCGAACGCGCGCCTCGCGTCCACCGGCTATTTCGAAGCGTGAGACGGCTACGTCGAAATCTGTCCTAAATATGGGCAAATGATGACGGCCCGATAAGAAAAGGGCGATACTTCTGCACAGATGTATCGCCCTTTTCCATATGACATGGTCGGGGCATTCCCGGGGTAACCCCGATTAATAATTCCTAGGAAGGCGGAGGAATGCTGGGTCTAGGGCATGACGTCGTTGACGTGCCTGCGTTCGCCAAGCAGCTGAATGAGCCGGGGACGCGTATGCGCAGTCTGTTCTCCATGCGCGAGATATGGCAGACGGCGCAACGGTCGCAGCTCAAGCATGATGACGAGGCGGTGCACCTCGCCGCCCGCTGGGCAGGCAAGGAGGCGTTCCTGAAAGCGTGGTGCGCGGCCATTTCGCGGCATGCGAAAGACGGCGCCGAAGTCGCATATCCGTACACGCTCGACAACTTCCCATGGGTGCGCATCGAAATTCTCGACGATTCCCACGGCGTGCCGCGCGTCATACTGTCCTCCGAAGTGCAACGCAAGGTGCAGCAGTCGTTGGGCCTGCCGTTGGATCCGGTGCGCCAGTCGTACGATATCTCCATCTCCATAAGCCATGACGGGCCGATCGCCTCTGCCGTGGTCATGCTCGAAATCTGAAATGCCATTCCCGCTTGCAAAAGTTGGTGGGATGTGTATAATAGCTCGAGTCGTTTCGTGTCGGCTTCGGACGTAGCGGCAACACGCGGATGTAGCTCAATGGTAGAGCCTCAGTCTTCCAAACTGATTACGCGGGTTCGATTCCCGTCATCCGCTCCACAACAACATCAGAGAAGAAGAAGGCGTGCCTCAAGGCACGCCTTTCGTATATCCGTATGCCCGGGCATACGATTGCCCGGGTATGCTGGAACGGGCCGCGGCGTGCGGCGGCGCAATCGCAAGATATCGCAATATATACGGAGCGGAACATGGGTCAGAAGGAACGCAACAAGGCAACGGAAGTCGTGGATGGCGTGGTCGAGACCGTCGACGTCTCCAAACACCCGACGGCGTCCATCGAACCGTCGGACCTGTCCTTGGCCGACATCGAACGCCGCAAATCGCATCCGGTCCGCTGGATTCTGTTCATGGCATTGGTGCTGCTGGCCATGATCGCGCCGTACTGGTGGGGGCGCGACATCGCGGTGCGGGACGCCTCATGGATGGTGGCGAACCTGAATTTCCTCGATCCCAAAGGCGTGGCGCTGATTTCATGGACGGTGACCATCGTGGCGCTCACCGGACTCGGACTGATGGTCGCGGACGCGAAGAAATGGCTGTGGGGGGCCATTTTCGTGATCGGCCTTGCCGCGGAGCAATTCGTCGCCGGCATGTGCCTGCTGAGCTTCAACTTCTGGAACGCCACCTACGTGATGTACGGTGAGGCGGCCGGACTGGCGAACGCCGCGAATCTCGGCATCATCGCCGCCGGTTTCGGTGTCGCGGTCTACGCGGTGCTCTGGGTGGGCCTGCTGGTGTGCATCAAGAAGGAATCGAAGCTCAACGTCCTCACACGCAGCTGGGCCTCGTTCCTATTGTTCTTCGCAATCGAACTCGTCGCGCTTGCCGTGGTGTTGTTCGGCGGTCTGCTCACGTCCATGGCGTGACGTGAAGAACGGCCGTCGGCGGGGGCGGAAATATCGGCCGGCGATTTTGGTCCGGACGTCGTGTAAGATGTTTTCTTGGCGTGTTTCGCCCGCGGATAGAGAGCGCGCCGGTATTGGGCCGGCAGCACCGCGCAGCAAAATAAGGAGGATGCCGTGGCACTTACGGCTGAGGAAAAGCAGGAAATCATCAAGACTTACGCTACCCACGAGGGTGACACCGGCTCCCCGGAGGTCCAGGTTGCTCTGCTGACCAAGCGTATCGCTGATCTGACCGAGCACCTCAAGGAGCACAAGCATGATCACCACTCCCGTCGTGGTCTGCTGCTGATGGTCGGCGATCGTCGTCGTATGCTTGATTACCTCAAGCGCGTCGACATCAACCGTTACCGCTCCCTGATTGAGCGTCTGGGTCTGCGCCGATAGTTACATTCTTCCGCCCGAATGCCTTCCTTGGCGTTCGGGCGTTTTTGCATGACAGCCGCGTTGAGGAAAAGACAGTTTGAAAGCCCAAGGTTTAGGGTGCATGAGGTCTAGAATCTAAAGATGAGGAAGCGACGAAGGTAACGTCGCGTCACGCATGCAGAAGTCGGTTGGAGTCCGCTGAAGAGGACTGCCGATAGTTGGTAAAAGAAAAGAAAAAGGAGGAACCCTATGGAGGGTCCCGAAATCAAGGCTGTTGAAGCCGTAATCGATAATGGTTCATTTGGCAAGCGCACGTTGCGCTTCGAGACCGGTCGTCTCGCCCAGCAGGCGGATGGTGCCGTCGCCGCCTATCTTGACGATGATTCGATGATTCTGTCCACGACCACCGCCGGTTCCAGCCCGAAGGAGAACTACGACTTCTTCCCGCTGACAGTGGACGTGGAAGAGAAGATGTACGCAGCCGGCAAGATCCCGGGCTCGTTCTTCCGCCGCGAAGGCCGTCCGAGCTCCGAAGCCATCCTGGCCTGCCGCATCATCGACCGTCCGCTGCGTCCGCTGTTCCCGCACACCCTGCGCAACGAAGTGCAGGTCGTCGAAACCGTGCTCGCCGTCAACCCGGATGACGCATACGACGTTGTCGCGCTGAACGCCGCCTCCGCCTCCACCATGATCTCCGGCCTGCCGTTCGAAGGCCCGGTCTCCGGCGTGCGTCTGGCCCTGATCGACGGCCAGTGGGTCGCCTTCCCGCGCTGGAGCGAGCGCGAACGCGCCGTGTTCGAAATCGTGGTCGCCGGCCGCGTTGTCGAGAACGGCGACGTCGCCATCGCCATGATCGAAGCCGGTGCCGGCAAGAACGCATGGCACCTCATCTACGACGAAGGCCAGACCAAGCCGGACGAGGAAGTCGTCGCCGGCGGTCTTGAAGCCGCCAAGCCGTTCATCAAGGTGATCTGCGAGGCCCAGGCCGAGCTCAAGAAGATCGCCGCGAAGGAAACCAAGGAATTCCAGCTCTTCCCGGAGTACACCGAGGATCTGTACAACCGCATCGACGAGATCGCCCACGCCGACCTCGACGAAGCCCTGTCCATCGCCGAAAAGCTGCCGCGCCAGGACCGCATCCACGAGATCAAGGAAGGCGTCAAGGCCACCCTCGCCGGCGAGTTCACCGACATGGAAGACGCCGAGAAGGACAAGGAAATCGGCAACGCGTTCAAGGAGCTGCAGCGCCAGATCGTGCGCCGCCGCATCCTGACCCAGGACTACCGCATCGACGGCCGTGGCCTGCGTGACATCCGCACCCTGTCCGCCGAAGTGGACATCGTGCCGCGCGTGCATGGTTCCGCGCTGTTCCAGCGTGGCGAAACCCAGATCCTGGGCGTCACCACCCTGAACATGCTCAAGATGGAGCAGCAGATCGACGCGCTGTCCGGCCCGCAGTCCAAGCGCTACATGCACAACTACGAAATGCCGCCGTACTCCACCGGTGAGACCGGCCGCGTCGGCTCCCCGAAGCGCCGCGAGATCGGCCATGGCGCCCTCGCCGAGAAGGCCCTCGTGCCGGTGCTGCCGAGCCGTGAGGAGTTCCCGTACGCCATCCGTCAGGTCTCCGAGGCAATCGGCTCCAACGGTTCCACCTCCATGGGTTCCGTCTGCGCCTCCACGCTGTCCCTGCTCGCCGCTGGCGTTCCGCTGAAGGCTCCGGTCGCAGGCATCGCCATGGGCCTCGTGTCCGGCGACGTCGACGGCCAGCACATCTACAAGACGCTCACCGACATCCTCGGCGCCGAAGACGCCTTCGGCGACATGGACTTCAAGGTGGCCGGCACCTCCGAATTCATCACCGCCCTGCAGCTCGACACCAAGCTCGACGGCATTCCGGCCGACATCCTGGCGTCCGCTCTGCAGCAGGCCAAGGAAGCCCGCACCACCATCCTCGAAGTCATCAACGAGTGCATCGACGGCCCGGCCGAGATGAGCCCGTACGCGCCGCGCATCATCACCACCACCGTTCCGGTGGACAAGATCGGCGAGGTCATCGGACCGAAGGGCAAGATGATCAACCAGATCCAGGAAGACACCGGCGCCGAAATCGCCATCGAGGATGACGGCACCGTGTACATCTCCTCCGAAGGCGGCGAGGCCGCCGAGAAGGCCAAGGAGATCATCGACCAGATCGCCAACCCGCACGTGCCGGAAGCCGGCGAGACCTACAACGGCAAGGTCGTGAAGACCACCTCCTTCGGCGCCTTCGTGAACCTGACCCCGGGCACCGACGGTCTGCTGCACATCTCCCAGATCCGCAACCTCGCCAACGGCGAGCGCATCGACACCGTCGAAGACGTGCTCAAGGAAGGCGACACCGTTGAGGTGGTCGTGCAGGGTGTTGACGATCGCGGCAAGATCTCGCTGGCCATCCCGGGCTTCGAGGATCAGGAATCCTCCGCTCCGCGTCGTGACCGTGGCGATCGCGATGACCGCCGTGGCGGCCGTGGCCGTCGTGACGACCGCCGTCGTTCCGACGATCGCGATGATCGCGATTACGACGATCGTCCGCGTCGCCGTCGTTCCGACCGCGATGACGATCGTGATTATGATGATCGTCCGCGTCGCCGTCGTTCCGACCGTGACGATCGCGACTACGATCGTGACGACCGCCGTTCGTCCCGTTCCGATCGCGATGATCGTGATTATGATGATCGTCCGCGTCGCCGTCGTTCCGATCGCGATGACCGTGACTACGATCGCGATGACCGCCGTTCCGACCGTCGCCGTGGTAGCCGTCGTGACGACCGCAACCCGCGTTACGCCGCCGACGAGAACTACGACGAGTACCGTGCCGATCGCGAAGAGCGCTCCGAGCGTCCGCGTCGCCGCGTGCGCCGCGACTTTGATCCGTTCGAAGACTGACGTCTTCTCACGGATCCTTCGCAGCGAAGCTGCTCACTTCACCTACGAGAAGCCCACTGGGCTTCTCGCTTGACGGCTCAGCATTCGAAGATTGACGTTTTCTCACGGATCCTTCGCAGCGAAGCCGATAGGTAATCTAACGAAAAACCCACTCCGTAAGGGGTGGGTTTTTCGTACGTTCGACATGCTGTGCGAATATTGGCATCAATCGATTTACGGGTGCATGGAAAAACCGACAATACAACGAAATGTGTAGCCCTCATGCGAAAATTAGACAAATAAACAAGCAAAGAAGCAAGGATTTTCACATGATATTCGGCATTATTGCACTCATTGTCATCGTCCTGATAGTGCTGTGGGGAGTGTCCGCCTACAACGGTCTGGTCACATTGCGCAACCGCGTCAAAAACGGCTGGGCGCAGATCGACGTGCAGCTCAAGCAGCGCGCCGACCTCATCCCGAATCTCGTGGAGACCGTCAAGGGGTACGCTGCCCATGAATCGCAGGTGTTCACACAGGTGACCCAGGCCCGCGCCAGCGCACTCCAGGCGGCGCAGTCCGGTGATGTGGCACAGCGCATCCAAGCCGAAAACCAGCTGAGCCGCGCGATCATGAACCTCCAGGCCGTGGCCGAAGCGTATCCGCAGCTGCAGGCCAACCAGAACTTCTTGGACCTGCAGGCCCAGCTCAAGGCGCTCGAGGAGAAAATCGCCTACGCCCGCCAGTTCTATAACGATGTGGTGCAGAAGTACAACACCAAGATCGAGGTCGTGCCGACCAACATCATCGCCGGACTGTTCCACTTCGAGCAGGCGGCGTACTTCCAGGTCGACGAAGCGGACCGTCAGGCTCCGCAGGTCAAGTTCTGAGCGTTTCCATACAGCATTTCCATACAAAAGAAGGGGAGCGCTGACGGGGTGGATACTTCGCCGGTACTCCCTTTTTGTCTATACGGTATGTCGGCTTCTCGCGGACTGCCTGCATAGAGGGTCAAGAGAGAACTTATGAATATCAGACGTGCGCTGATCGGTATGCTGTCTGCGGTGGTCGCGGCCGCGCTGCTGTTGGGCGTCACTTTTCTGGATGTGAATTTGACGTCCGACGTCGAACCAGATTTGAGCTATCGTACGCTCGATTACGATGTTATGGTGCTTAAGAATGGCGACCTCAAAGTCACGCAGCATATTGATATGAAGCTGAATGACCGTGGCTTTGATTGGAAACAGATGTACCAGCAGTACACGCTAAAAGCCAATAATCTGACGAATATCAGTGATATCAGCGTGAAGGATGTCACCAACAACGAAACGTACATCCAAGGTAGATTTGTGAATCCCAATGATGTCACCGATTGGAACGCTGAACACGCAGGTCAGTGGTATATCGCGGATGTCAGCGTACTCAGAGATCCCCAACCGTTCAATCCTGAAACAGATGGTTTGAAAGCTGACTCCTCATCCGATAAGACTTTGGAAATCGGCTGGAACATTCCGGAAACTGCGTCCGCTGACAGCCTCAAATTCGATGTGTCCATGACCATGCATGGCGTAAGCACCGCCTATGACGACGTCGTCTCTTTCCAATGGGAGCCATTCGGCACGACAAACCAGATTCCGATTGGCAAGGTGACCGGCAAGGTCACGTTCCCAGACGGCGTCACCAAGAAGAATTCTTGGGCATGGTTGCATACCAAGAACACGTCCACCGCGAAACGCGGCAAGAACGGGTCGCTGCTCTTCTCGGCCGATGACGTGCGTGCAGGCGACTATCTGGACGTCGTGGCCATGTTCGATGTCTCGAAATCGCAAGGTGTGGAACGCAAGATAAGCGGCAACCACAAGCAAGAGCTCATCGATAGCGAAACTCAGAAAGAGGAGGAATGGCGCGATAAGCAGCATGATCAAGCGGTCAAGCGAGTGACCGGTTGGGCTGTTTCGGCCCTGATCGGCCTGGCGTTCATTATGGGATCGCTGTACCTCGGTATCACCAGCTTCCGTAAGTCGCAATACAAAGGCGATGTCGAATATTACCGCGATTTGCCCTACATGAGTCCGGCCGCCGCGGCACGGATGAATGATGTCATGAGCGCGTCATCTTCGATTCTCGGTTCAGGCAAAATAAAAAACGGCGACAAACTAGTCAATCGGCAAATGTCCTCCACTGTGATGTCGCTCGCGTCAAAAGGGGCAATCGCCATCTATCCCGGACCGGCGAAACTGTATGACGGCATCGACCTGACCACGACCAACGCGGCATCAGTGGCGGGCAGGCTCGGCTCCGACGCCGCAACCGCACGCAAGATGAAGAAGACCAGCACCATCGTCATCATGCCGGTGGCGCGCAATGACATCGGTTCGCTGCTGCTGAGCTCATCCGAACATGCGGCGCTTGACATCCTGCTCAAAGCGTCTTCCCGGTTGAGGGATACGCAGGTATTCGATCTCAAACAGATGAACAAGGCGTTCAAACACTACAAAAAGGGCTACAAGTTGCTACAGGATTTCGATACCGCCTGCTCCACGGAATTCGACAATCTGCGCGCCGTTGATTCATCGAGGGGATTCCTGAATAATCTGGTCGGCATTCTTGGTCTTGTTTTCGCGTTCTATAAGGGCGTGCAGTACGCGGAGAGAGGTGAGATCGCAGTGACGATGAGCATCTGTGTGCCTGTCGTGCTGGCCTGCGCATTCGCGTTGGTGTATGGCAAATATCATGCATTGACCGACAATGGTCAGAAATATGGTGGCCAAGTGGCTGGGCTGAAGCGCTATCTGCTTGATTTCAGTGATTTCAGTGACCGTGGCGTGCTTGATATGACATTGTGGGGCCGATATATGGTGTATGCCACCGCATTCGGCATTTCCGACAAGGTGATGGCGCAGCTGACCAAAGCATATCCGGAAGTGGCCGATCCTCAGTGGCTGGATGAGCATGCCGCTTCGTCGTACATGTACATGCCGTTGCATTCCAGCAGCGTTATGGGCGCGTCCACTGGCGCTGCGGTGGGTGCAAGTGTTGCCGCCGCGTCGGTGTTCAGTGCGAATTATGGCGATTTCGGCGCGCAGCTCAGCTCCAGTTTCGCCGACGTGCGCAACACGATTTCCATGGCGGCACCGTCCTCCGGTGGCTCGGGTTTCGGTGGCGGTGGTTCCGGCGGTTCCTTCTCCGGTGGCGGTTTCGACGGCGGTGGCGGTGGTTCCGGCGGCGGTTCGTTCGGAGGACGCTGACATGTGCGATACGCATATACGAGTGGCACACGGTATACGCAGGAAGAAAGGGTGATGGTATATGGATGCGAAACGTGTCCGTGGAGGACTGCTCGCGGCGGGTGCCGCATTTGTTGCGGTGCTCGTTGTAGCGCTCCTGCTGTTCTTCGTCTCCGGCGACGAAGCCGATCTAAGCTACCGTTCCGTCGATTTTGACGCGCAGCTGCAAAGCAACGGCGACATCAAGTTCACGGAACATCTGGACTACCAGCTGAAGAGACGCGAGAATGATGACGGCGACACGAAACCGTGGAAGCAACTGTATCTGACGTTCAAACTGCGCAACCAGGATCTGACGAACATCACCGACATCTCCGTGACGAACGCGTCCACCGGCGAGCAATACACGCAGATCGCACCGCAGTTGCCGAGCGATGTATCCGACAGTGAATGGGAATCGGAATATGCCGGACATTGGTACATCGCCGACACCACAATCGGCTCCAACTATCCGGAACCATTCGACTCTGCCACCGGCGGGCTTGACCCCAACGGTTCGGACAATGACAAACAAATCGAAATCGGCTGGAACATTCCCGCCACCGTCAAACAGAGCAGTCTCAAATTCGACGTGACCATGACGTTTCATAACATGGGCACGCAGCATAGTGACGTGACGAATCTCATGTGGGAGATGTTCCCCGAAGACAACCAGGTGCCGGCTGGCAAAGTCACCGGCACCGTGCGCTTCCCCAAAGGCATAGGTTCCGACGATTCGTGGGCATGGCTGCACACTGAGGCCACATCTCAAACGTCTCGCGACACGGACGGCACGTTGCATTTCACCGTCAGTGACCTGCGCACGAACCAGTACGTCGACCTCGTCGCCGCATTCGACAATGCCGGGGCAAGTGGCGTCGAACGTGTGCGTTCCGGCGACTATCTGGACGAATTGAAATCCACGGAAGCAAACAAGGAGCAGCAATGGCGTGACGGCCAGCGGCACAAAGCCCAGCTTACGGTCGCAGGTTGGCTGGTATGTCTGATTTTGGGCGGACTGTGCTGCGTACTGGCGATTCGTGGCGTGGTCTCTTCGAACCGTGAAGCCACCTACCACGGCGGCATCGAATACTGGCGTGAGTCGCCGCAAGTCAGCCCAGCCAGCGCCGCGCATCTGATCGATGTGGTGGACGATTCCAAGGGTGAACAGTCCTCGCGTGCCATGACGGCGACGGTGCTGGCATTGGTGGTCAAGAAAGCGCTCGCCGTATATCCGGGACCTGCCGACATGTATCGTGGCATCGACCTGAGCAGGACGAACGCGGCCGATATGGCGCGCATGATTTCCTCCGATCCATCCCGTGCCTCTGCCGCGTCAAGTACTAGTACGTTGGTGATTCTGCCTCAGGCGCTATCCCATCGGGAAACCCTTGGTCTGAGTCGCTCCGAGGAAGCCTGCTTGCAACTGCTGATTCGTATTTCCGCACGCGTGGGTTCGCCGGTATTCGACTTTAACCAGATGAAGGAGGCTTGCTCCAGCTGGGAGAACGGCTATCAGGAGATGAACCATTTCACCAATGCCTGCGATATTGAATTTCTGCAATTGAACGCGGTCAGGGATGTCAGCGGACGTTGGATAGCGCCCACCATCTTCGCCATGGTCTTTGGCGTGATTGGAATGCTGGTCAATATTGGAAGCAATATCGCGGTGGCGTTGTGCTTCGGCGGCGCGTTCGCATGCGTCGGCACGTTCTGTTTAGCTACCGGACGCAAGGAAGGCCTCACCGAATCCGGGCAGACCTATGCCGGAGAATGCTTGGGACTCAAACGGTATATGGAGGATTTCTCCAATTTCTCCGACCGTGGTGCGCTCGATTTGGTGATGTGGAACTGGTATATGGTCTATGCGGCCGCCTTCGGCATTTCCGACAAGGTGGCAAGGGAATTCGCCAAGGCGTACCCCGAAGTCAACGATCCGCAATGGCTTGACGCGTATGGGTACGATTCCCTCGGCTATTGGACGTATCGCTCCCACGCGTGGAATGGTATGTCCACTATGGGAGGCATGTCGACCGGTGCGTTTGGCGGATCGCAGTTCATGGGCGGCATCGGCGATATCGGCTCGCAGATAAGCTCCGGTTTCGCTTCGGTCAGTTCCACGATTTCCGCTGCGGCTCCATCGTCATCCGGTGGATCTGGCGGCTCCTTCTCCGGTGGCGGCTTCGGCGGCGGTGGCGGAGGCGGCGGCGGTGGAGGCGGCGGTGGCCGCTGATCCACGACATGCCGCCCGCCGTCGGACAACGTGACGCCCTATGACATTGCGATTGTCGGCATTGTGTTTGCCCACGCCCGGTCCGGCCTAGGAAGCCTACCTTTCGCCCATGGCGATTGGTAGGCTTTTCCATTGGCAGAACCTGAACGAGATGCCGTCCGACTTGGTTCCGACCCGGCTCCAACCGGCTCGCGCCTGCCGGAAGACACCACTTTCGAAGGAGAAGACATGACGTTGTTCCGTAATCTCGGACCGTTCCACACCACCGCCATCGGCCACGGCGAAATGCCGCTGACCATCGAAAACAACCGCGGCCACGACGTCGGCATCGAAACCCTGCACGCCTCGCTTGACGCCGGCTGCCGCCACATCGACACGGCATGGGCCTACTACACGCCGGGCGAAGAGGAACAGACCGGCGAAAAGCTGGTCCGCGAAGCGCTGGACACATGGAAGGGGCCGCGTGAGGAAGTCACCGTGGCCACCAAGGTCGGTCTGCGCCGCGCGTGGGATGGCGACAAGCCGATCTGGCCGCGCGACGGCAAGCCGGAACACCTCATCGAATACGGCAAGCAGTCCGCGCAGGCGCTCGGCGTCGACTCGATCGACCTGCTCTACCTGCATCGCCACGATCCGGAAGTGCCGTACAACGAGTCCTGCGAAGGTATCAAGGCGCTGCTCGACCAGGGCGTGGCCCAGTGGGCGGGCGTGTCCAACGTGAGCATCGAACAGCTCAAAATCGCACAGGAGATTCTCGGCGACAAGCTCGTTGCCGTGCAGAACCAGTATTCGCCGATCCATCTGGAAACCCAGGACACGTTGGAATACTGCGCGAAGGGAGGTCTCGCCTTCGTGTGCTGGAGTCCGCTCGGCGGCTATCGCCACCCGTACGACGAGCACCTGTTCGACCCGTTCCGCGAAGTGGCCGCCAAGCATGGCGTGAGCTACCAGCGCGTGGTGCTGGCTTGGGAGCTGGCCAAGGGCGACCACATGTTCGTGATTCCGGGCGCACACCGTCCCGAAACCATCCTCGACTCCCTGAAGGCCGACGAGCTCGAACTCACTGACGAGGAGCTCGCCTTCCTCGGCTGAAAAAGCACTGCCCGTCCGCATTTTGTTAACCCAACCACTCAGCTCGGGTAGCAAAACACGGACGGGCATACGTTTTTGCGGAACCGGACGGCTATCGGGGATTACAGCACGGCCATCACGAAATCAGCTAGTAGTTTGACGCCGTACAGCACCACCACCGCGCCACACACGCGGTTCATCGCGGTGACGATTCGCGGGCTGAACTTGTGGCTGAACATCGACACCAGCAGGGTGATGCCGAAGAACCACAGTGCCGACGCGGTTTCCACGCCGGTGATGAACGGCGTGGACTGACCGACGGTAAGCGTCGCGCTGAACGCGCCGAGCATCAGCGTGCCGTCGATGATGGCCTGCGGATTGCACCACGTCACCACACCGGCGGTGACGATGGTGTGCAGCAGCTCGCTGTCGCCGCCGAATTTCGAAGTGACGCGTTGCGCAAAGCCCTGCGATTGCGAGGTCCGCGACTGCGGCGTTTGCGCGGCGCCATCATCGCCACCCTTGCCGGGAAACAGCAGACCCGCGCCGATACGGATGACCACCAAGCCGCCGATCGCCAGAATGGCCAGCTTCAGCCATGCGTAATCCTGCATCAGCCTGCCGATGCCGAAAAAGCAGGACAGCGACAACGACACGTCGAAAAACAGCACGATCAACGCGGTCAGCAGCGCACGGCGGCGCGGCTTGGTCAGCGCCGAATCGATGACGAACAGATTCTGCATACCGATCGGCGCCACATACGCCAATCCCAACGTCAGCCCTTGGAAAAAGAATCCCATACTCGCCTCTTATCCATCCAAACATATTTGGTTGGTTGTAATCAACCCAGCCAAAACCAACCAAATCGCTCATTCTGTAATCGCAGGAAAAACCTCTATTCTGCGAAAAACAACGTAACCAGTGTCATATTGTATAGGTGTTGCTACAATAGGCAACCAGCCAAAAGCTGAGGTTTGGCTCAGCCAATCGCAGGACGGTCCACTGTCAGAAAGCAGATGCGCCGACCACGGAAAACGCCGAACCATACCGACACCACCAATGTGAAGGAGCGTCATGGCACGCATCGCGCCGCTGAACATCGATTGGAAACCGGACCGTACCACCGGCGAACCCGTCACCGAACAAATCGTCGGATACATGTGCGAACAGGTGCACAGCGGCAACTGGCCGATTGGCTCGCGTCTGCCGTCGCAACGCGCGCTCGCCGAATGGTTCGGCGTGAACCGGTCCACCGTCATCGCAGCCATCAACGAGCTGTCCGACTACGGCATCGTCGAAGGGCAGCATGGAGCGGGCACGCGAATCGTCAGCAACACGTGGTCGCTGATGCTGCCGGGCGCGCCCGACTGGGCCGATTACGTGGATTCCGGCTTCTTCAAAGCCAACAACGACACCATCCAAGCCATCAACCGGTACGAGTTCACGCCGAACATGACGCGCATCGGCACCGGCGAGCTCGACCCGCGGCTCTTTCCGAAAGCCATGTGGCGGCAGGTGCTCGGCGAGGCGGCGGACGAGATCGAAACGCTCGGCTACCCGCCGCCCGAAGGCCTGCCCGAACTGCGCGAGGCCATCGCGGCGCACATGCGCGCCACCGGCGTCGACTGCACGGCAAGCCAGGTGCTGGTCACATCCGGCGCGTTGCAGGCGCTGCAGATGATTTCGGTGAGCCTGCTGCCGGCCGGCACCACCGTATACGCGGAATCGCCGAGCTACATCAAGTCGCTGCAGGTGTTCCAGTCGGCCGGCATGCATCTGGAAGGCGTGCCGATGGACGACGACGGCCTCAACGTGCAGGCATTGCGCGGCCTGCTGGCGGAAGGGGAGCTTGACACCGGCCGTCCGGCGCCGCTCAACGCGCGCAACCGCAAAGGCAATGCGATCCTGTACACGATTCCGACCAATCACAATCCGACAGGCGTCACCATGAGCGACAAACGCCGGCATGAACTGGTCGAGCTTTCCGTGGACAGCCGACTGCCGATCATCGAGGACGGCGCCTACCGCGACCTGTATTTCGAGGATGATGCCCCGCT
Organism: uncultured Bifidobacterium sp.; assembly: GCA_959028125.1. GTDB lineage: Bacteria > Actinomycetota > Actinomycetes > Actinomycetales > Bifidobacteriaceae > Bifidobacterium. Next base: position 135,478 of record CAUFQQ010000004.1, read on the forward strand.
GCCGTCGCTGAAGGCCCTCGATGAGACCGGCATGGTCATCACGCTCGGCAGCGCGTCCAAGTCGCTGGCTCCCGGACTGCGCATCGGATGGCTGGTCGCCGCCGAACCGATCGTGCAGCGGCTCGCCGACGTGAAAATGCAGATGGACTACGGTGCGAGCGTGCTGAGCCAGTGGACGTTCGCGCGATTCCTCACGAACGGCATGTACGACGAATACGTGGCCGGCCTGAAACGGGAGCTGCGGCACCGCCGCGACCGCGCGCTCGTTACGCTGCAGGAGAAAATGGACGGGCTCGCCCACTGGAACGTGCCGTCCGGCGGCTTCTACATTTGGATGACCTTCGACCGGCCGATACGCATGAACCGCCTGTTCCAGCTGGCCGCCGAACGTGGCGTGCTGCTCAACCCCGGCGACATCTACGATTTCGCAGCCGACAACTCCCTGCGCCTGAGCTACTCCTACACCACGCCGGAAGAGTTCGCCGACGCAGTGGACGTACTCGCCGCCGTCGCACGCGAGCTGGCGTAGCGCCTGGCGTAGCCCGAGCTTGCGTAACGGCTGGACGGGCTTTGCCTGTCCCGTGAATCTACGACAATATCTGATGGTCTTTTACGAGTAAGAGGAACATCCGTGCAAAGAAGAAACAAGCCAGAAGTGTTGGCCCCCGCAGGCAATTTGAGGGGACTGAAAACCGCGGTCGATTACGGTGCGGACGCCGTCTACTGCGGCGGCAAGGCGTTCGGCATGCGCAGCGCGCCGAAAAACCTGAGCCTCGAGGATTTCGAGGAAGGCGCACGCTACGCCCACGAGCGTGGGGCCCGTGTGTACGTCACCTTCAACGTGCTGCCGCGCAACAACGAGGTGGAAGCCATGCGCGAATATCTCGGCAAATTGAAGGACACCGGTGTGGACGCGCTGATCGTCTCCGACATCGGCGTGATGCTCATGGCCAAGCAGGTGGCTCCGAACCTCGAACTGCACGTGAGCACGCAGGCCGGCGTCACCAACTACCAGGCCGCCAACGCGTTCTACGAACTGGGCGCGCGCCGCGTGGTGCTGGCCCGTGAAATGGATCTGCAGGCCGTGCGAGACATCCGCGCGCGCATCCCCGACGACCTCGACATCGAATGTTTCGTCCACGGCGCGATGTGTATGGCCTTCTCCGGACGCTGCCTGTTCTCCAACTATCTGACCGGACGCGACGGCAACCATGGCGAATGCGCGCAGCCGTGCCGCTGGAAGTATTCCATCGTGGAGGAGAAACGCCCCGGTCGGTATTTTCCGATCGAACAGACCGCGGAAGGCGCGTACCTGTTCAATTCGCAGGACATGAACATGCTCGCCCACATCGACGACCTCATCGATTCGGGCGCGACGAGCCTCAAGATCGAAGGCCGTTCCAAGAGCGCCTACTACATCGCGGCCATGACCAACGCCTACAAGACGGCCGTCAACGAGTACATGGTCCAGCGCGGCTTCGAGGACGCCGACGGCAATGTGCTGAAGCCGTTCCGCGACCGCGTGATCCGTCCCGGTGACCCGGAATACGGCAAGCCGGAAACCGAGGACGCGATCATGGCCAACGCCGATGGCGCGTTCGCAGGCAAGCCCGACATCGACGCCGTTCCCGTTGGGGGCGTGCCGTCCGGCAACGTTTCGGCTGGCAACGTTTCGTCCGGCAATATCGCGATTGGCGAGCCGGACAATCTGAGCTACCACGCACGCAGCACCCGACGCAAGTCGAACACCGCCGCCGAAATACTGCCGGAAGGCTGGCATCACGCCGGTGTACGGCCGGCACCGCATGTCACCCTGCCGGATTGGCTGCTCGACGAGCCCGACAAAGTGGCGCACCGCGACTACTCCACCGGCTTCTATTATCCGGAACACAAAGTGCGGCAAAGCACCGACCGTTCCGCATACTTCCGCGCATGGCTCGTCGTCGGCGAAGTGCTGTCATGGAGTCCGGAAGACGGAGGACGCGTGACCATCATGAGCCGCAACAAGATCGAAGCCGGCCAGGAAGTCGAATTCGTGCTGCCCGGCGCGGCCCCCTTCGCCTACACCGTGCCTGCCGGCGGTTTCCGTGACGCCGACGGCCACTGGGTCGAAGCCATCAACAACCCGGCGCACGTCTTCTCCATGCCGTGCCCGCAGGAAGTGCCCGTCAACGCGGCCATCCGTTCGCGCACGAAAAAGCCGACGCTGAAAGCCGAATAGAAGACGGCAATCGCAAGCAGGCATTCCAATCGCAAAACCAAGGAAAAACAAGACATGAGCAGCACACAATACGATGACGCGATCCTCGATTCCAACGCCATCGACCCCACTGACAAAAACGGCAACCCGATTCCCGTGACCATTCCGATCATGCTGGCCCCCGGCATCAAAGTCGTCTACACCACGCGACTCGGCGGCACCAGCGAAGGCGATTTCGCGCACTTCAACCTCGGCGGCAAATCCGGCGACAAACCGGAACACGTGCTAGCCAACCGCAAGGCGCTCGCCGACGTGCTCGGCGCGAAAATCAGCCTCATCAGCCAGGTGCATTCCGGCGACGCGGTGGACGTGGACGAATCATTCGTCATCAACCAGCCGTTCGGATTCGACGTGTCCGGCACGAAGAAGCCGGAAGACGAGACGGACGGCGAAAACAACGCGACGGGGAATGACGGTGAGCCGACCGTCATCGAAGCCGACGGCCAAGTGACGTCCCGGAAGAACGTGGCGCTCGGCATGTTCGCCGCCGACTGCCTGCCGGTGCTCATGGCCGATCCCGAAGCCGGCGTGATCGGCGCAGCGCACTGCGGCCGTCGCGGTCTGCAGAAAGGCGTGATCGGCGCGACCATCGAGAAGATGGTGTCCAAGGGCGCCCAGCCGGAACGTATCGTCGCCACGCTCGGCCCCTGCATCTGCGGCGACTGCTACGAGGTCGGTGGCGACATCGCCGACGAATTCGATGCGCAGTTCCCGGGAACCTTCACGTTGAGCCGATTTGGCCAGCCGGGCATCGACATCGCCGCGGCCGCCCTGCAGGAGCTTGCCAAAGCGGGCGTGCCGGCCGACAACATCGTCTCATCCCGTCCACGCGTCAACGCGGCCACGCAGTACCTGTCCGAAGACGAGGAACTGGCCGGCATCTGCGCCGCCGATGGCGAAGGCGATCCGAAGCTTTCCGAACGGTTCAACAAGATCCGCCGCAGCCTGTGCACGCTCGAAAACCCGTTGTGGTTCTCGCATCGCCGCGCGTCGCTCGCCAAAAAACAGCATGAAGGACGCATGCTGGCGCTGATCGTACGCGAATAATCACCATACGAGCCATACAAGCCACGCGATTCGAGTGATTCGCGTGGCCACTGTTGCGGATTGCGTGCAGAACCCGCCGCGGAACGGGGTGGCATGCGGCCGCGGCTTTACGGTGGAGCATATGAGTAAGGGAGAGCAGATGCAGGAACAGAAGATGCCGGTCGTGGCCGTGGTGCTGGCAGCGGGATTCGGCACCCGATTCGACGAGAACAACCCCAAGCAGCTGGTGTCGGTGGGTGGCAAGCCAATCGTCTGCTGGAGCATCGAGGCATTCGAAAACAACGACCGCATCAGCGACATCATCGTGGTGGTCAACGAACGCGTCGAAGAGACGGTGAACGAGCTTATCGACGAAGCCGGCTACGCCAAAGTGCGGGCCATCGTTCCCGGCGGCGCCGAACGCGTGGACAGCACGCTCGCCGCCCTGGACCTGCTCAAACAGGCCGGCATTCCCTCCGGCGCGAAAATCCTCATCCACGACGGCGTGCGTCCGTTCGTCGAGGAGCGGTCCATCGACGGCTGCATCGACAGCCTGGACCAGTTCAACGCCGCCACCGTGGCCTACGCCTCCACCGACACGATTCTGCTCACAGAGGATCTGGGCGATCGCAAGGTGGTCAAATCCGTGCCGGAACGTCCGAACACCTTCCGCGCGCAGACCCCGCAGGCGTTCCGTTTCGGCATCATCGTCAAAGCCTACGAACTGGCCGCCGCCGACCCCGACTTCCATCCGACCGACGACACGCGCGTGGTGGTGGACTACCTGCCCGACGAGCCGGTCGCCATCGTGGACGGTTCCGAAACGAACCTCAAAATCACCACGCCATCCGACATGCCGATCGCCGAAGGCATCGCCCGCAGCCTCGACCCCGAACACGCCAAGGAGGAAGCCAAGGCACGCATGCACGCCGTGTTCGCCGAGGCGTTCTCCCAGATGCACAGCCGTTGATTTTCATCGAACGTTAAGTCCGTCGACGTGTCGGCAGACTTAACGTTCAACACATTCACCACGTACACTGGAAACCATGCAGCAGATCAACATCGTCATCTCCGGTTTCACGCCCTATGAAGGCATCGACGTCAATCCGGCCGTGCTCGTGCCGGCGGCGGTAGCCAAGCAATGGGCCGATTCGGCGCAATCGCAGGCGATCTCCGAAGAACTGCCGCAGGACATCGCCGTCACCGTCACCAACGTCACGCTTCCGGTGAGCTTCGCCAAAGCCTGGCCCACACTGCTGGAAGCCATCGAACAGGCCAAGCCGGACATCGTCATCGCCACAGGGCTCAAGCGCACCTCCCGTGGCATTCTGCTGGAACGATGCGCCACAAATCTCATGGATGCGGCCAAGCCGGATGCCGACAACGTGATTCCGCCCCGCCGCCCGATCGACCCGGAAGGTCCGGCCGCGTACTGGACGCGCCTGCCGTTGCGGTCGATACTGCACGATTTCGCCAAACACGAGATTCCCGCCGCGTTGAGTTCCGACGCCGGTACGTTCGTATGCAATTCGCTGTTCTACCATCTGCTCAACTGGTCGGCGGGCCAGGAACGTCGCATTCTGTCGGGGTTCGTCAGCCTGCCGATCGTCAACGGTCGGCCGCACGAACGTGGACTGTCGATCGAACAGCAGACCGCTGCGGTCGATGACGTGCTGCGTGAATCGGTACGATACTTCCTGCAACCCTCGTCAAGCGACATTCTGCTTGGCTGAGGACGGCTCCGCTTTCTACGGCACGATTTTCTGCGACATGTGAGTCATGCGGTTTCGACACGTGGTCGCGGACATACCGCCATACCCCCGACAGACTTTTTCGAACGATTTCTGTGCTCTCTGTGAGAATAATGCATTTCGTTCTGCGTGCCGCCTGCTGACTGAGATAGAGTACTGGACGAGTGCGCGCTGGCAGATGTGCAAAGTGTAGGGAATTCGTGAAAGGAAAAGGGCATGGTTGAGCAGTTCCCAATCGTGTTGAGGGGGTACGACAAGGATCGAGTCGACGAGGCGTTCGCTTCGGCTCAGGAGACGGTGAACCGTCTGCGTGAGCAGGTCAAGGCCGACGACCAGACCATCCTTGAGCTGCAGGCGCAGCTGCAGGAGGAAAAGAACAAGAAGGCCGCTCCGAAGTCCTTCGCGTCACTGGGCGCCAACGCCCAGCAGATGCTCGCCAGCGCGGAACAGACCAGCGCCGAGCTGCTTGAACGAGCCAAGAAGGACGCTTCCGCGGCCCGCGCCACGGTGCAGCTGCAGGCTGAAACACTGCTGAACAACGCCAAAATCGACGCCAAGCGCATCATGGACGACGCCAACGCCAAGGCGGCCAAGGTGCTCGGTGACGCCAAGGACGAATCCGAAGCCATGAGGGCCAATGCCCAGCATGAGGTCGACCAGATGCGCAGCGAGGCCCAGAAGGCCGTGGTGGCGCAGCGTCAGACCGTCGATCTGGAACTGACCAACTCCCGTGAGGAACACGGCAAGCGTCTTGCCGCCGAACGCGCCACGCAGGAACGTGAGATTTCCGACATGCGCACCGAGGCGACCAGCAAGATCGCCGAACAGCGCAAGAACGCCAATGAGGAGATCTCCCGCCTGAAGAGCGAGACCAACGACCAGATCGAATCCGCGCTTGCCGAAGCCAACAAGAAGCTGGCGGACGTGCGCGAGCAGGTGTCCAAGATGATGACCGACGCGCAGCGCCGTGCCGCCGAAATCACCGACACCGCCAAGGCGAAGGCCCAGGAGATCACCGACGAGGCGGAGGTGCACCGCACCAAGACCATCAGCCAGGTCAACGCCGAAGTGGAGCAGATCCGCGCCGACATCTCCGCCCAGCAGGAGGAGGCCACGAAGAAGGTCAATGAGCTGCTCACCGACCTGAACGAGCGTCGCGAGGCCGCCAACAAGCAGGCCAGCGAGTTGATTTCCTCCGCGCAGAAGACCCGTGACGAGGCTGAGGCGTACGCTTCCAGCAAGCGTGACGAGGCGGACGCGAACGCGGCAAGCATCCTCAAGCAGGCCACCGAAGACGCCGACGAGCAGATCAACGAGCGTCGCGAGGCCGCGAAGAAGGAACTGGACGGCGTGCAGCAGCGCATCGCCGACCTGCAGAGCCGTGAGGCCCAGATCACGCAGCGCGTCAGCGAACTGCGTGCCATGTTCTCCAACGCGTTCTCCGGTTTCGGCATGAACGACCTGTCCGTGGTCAACGCCGTCGATGAAGGCGAGCCTTCCGACGCGCAATCTGATGACGACGCGCAGCACGACGATGAGACCGCCGCACCGGCAGACGCCGACACGCAGGATGCCGTCGAGAACGATTCCGCAGCCGAGACCGAGCCGGAAGGCGACGCCGAATCCGCAGACGCTTCGCAGAACAACTGAAACCATAGAAAGGGAATGGATAATGACCGACATCACGCCATTGAGCGGTGATGAACTGAACAAGCTCGTCGACGATTTCGAAGCAAGCGAGCACAATCGCATGGCCATGAACGCCGTCACGGCGGCCGGCATCGACAAGGTGGCGCGCAACTACGATCGCGCCCGTCTGATGCAGCGTCGTTTCTCCACCGTCGTGGACAACGGCACCGTCACCCATCAGGACCGTTCCGGCCGTTGCTGGCTGTTCAGCTCGCTGAACGTGGCCCGTTTCGTAGCCAAGCAGAACATGGGTCTCAAGGAGTTCGAGTTCTCCCAGAACTACGCCATGTACTACGACAAGCTGGAACGCGTCAACTACTTCCTGAAGGACGTGGCGGCTCTGGTAGAGGCCGGCGAGCCTGCCGATTCGCGTCTGATGCAGCATCTGCTGTCCGACGTGATGGGCGACGGCGGCCAGTGGACCATGGCCATGAACGTGTACAAGAAGTATGGCGCGGTGCCGAAGGATCTGTTCCCGGAGACCGAATCCTCCAAGAACACCGGTGAGATGAACGTGCAGCTGCGCCGCATGCTGCACACCGCGGTTGCGCATATGTACGCTGATCCGTCCGCGATCGATGCGATCATCGCCGATGCGGTCGCCGCCGGTCACCGTATTCTGACGATTCACTTGGGCGAGCCGCCGAAGAGCTTCGATTGGGAGTGGACCGACAAGGATGGCGAGTTCCACCGCGATGGCGAGATCACGCCTGTCGAGTTCTGGAAGAAGTATGTGGGTTCCGCCGATTTGGAAAGCTATGTCTGCCTGGTGGACGATCCGCGTCAGGAGCACGTCAAGGGCAAGAAGATCGGCATCGAGCATCTGGGCAACGTGGCCGGGGGAGACCCGACCGAGTACCTCAACGTGCCGAACCAGTTCATGAAGGACTGCGTGCGTCAGATTCTTCAGGAACAGGGCATTCCGGTATGGTTCGGCGCTGACTGCCATCCGATGATGGACCGTGAGAACGGCGCGTGGGCCACCGACCTGTTCGAGTATGGCCGCGTGTATGGCGTCGATTTCGATCTGGACAAGGAACAGCGTGTCCGTTTCGGCGATTCCGCGATGAATCACGCGATGGCGTTCGTCGGTGTGGATGTGGATGAGGATGGCCACACCACCCGCCGTTGGCGTGTGGAGAACTCGTGGGGAGACAAGATCGCCGACAAGGGCTACTTCACCATGAGCGACGACTGGTTCACCGAATACGTCTACGAGGTCGCCGTCCCCAAGGCCCTCCTTCCCGCCGAATACCTCAAGGCCCTAGAATCCCCCGCCCAAATGCTCCCAGCATGGGATCCGATGGGAGCGCTGGCCTAAGGCCAGCGCTCCCTGAGCCGACGCGCCGTTAAGCAAACAGTCCTGTGGACTGTTTGTAGGCGCGGCTGAGGCCGTCAGGCCGAAGGCACGGCGAAGGTAGTATTGAGTCCACGCGGAGCGTGGTCCGTAATTGCAGGGCCGAAGGCGCATTGGCCAAATAGCGCGCGGAGCGCGCGCTGGCCAATACGCGCCGAGCGAATAGCGGAAGCCCGGTGGGCTTCCGCCGCGAGGGAAAACGCCGACAGGCGTTTTCGAGGCTGCAGGCCTCATCGCCTCAGCCTGGCAGGCTCCATGACGCACGTTTCCCCCAAAAAAGACCCAACCCGAACTCTCCGTCCGCGTTGGGTCTTTCCTATATCGCTTTCTTCGTCCCGCGTCACCCCCACCCATTCCACCATGCAGTCGCCCATCCCCATATTCCGTCCCCATCCGTTAAGGTAACGACGGTGGCGCTATCGCGCTACGCAAGCATAATGATGCAGGGGAGGAACAGAAGCGATGGCAGGTCTTCGCGGTCCGGATAGTTCGAAGGATGCACAGCTGTTGGATGAGCGCGCCGTGTTTCCGGAGACCGTGGATGTCAATATTCGTCAGCTTGACCCGATTCCCGCTCCCCGATATTTTCTTAAGGAACTTCCGCTCACGAACGAGATGAGCGATCTGGTGTTGAAGTCCCGTCAGGAGATTCGTGACGTGCTGCATGGCCGTGACGATCGTCTGCTGGCCATCGTCGGCCCGTGTTCGATTCATGATCAGAAGGCTGCGCACGAGTATGCGGAGAGGCTTGCCGCCGTCAAGAAGGAGCTTGATGATCGTCTGGTCATCGTCATGCGCGTGTATTTCGAGAAGCCGCGCACCACGATCGGTTGGAAGGGTCTGATCAACGATCCTGATCTTGACGGCCAGTTCAATATTCGCAAGGGCATGTTCATGGCTCGCAAGGTGCTTACCGACGTGCTGGGGCTCGGCTTGCCCGCCGCTACGGAATGGCTTGATCCGATTACCCCGCAGTATATTTGCGATCTGATCAGCTGGGGCGCTATTGGCGCGCGTAATACGGAAAGCCAGGTGCACCGCGAGCTGGCGTCCGGCATGTCCATGCCGATCGGTTTCAAGAACGCTACGGATGGTTCCATCAAGCCGGCGGCCGATTCGTGTTTCGCGGCCGCTTTCGAGCATCATTTCCTCTCCATCAATCTGGATGGTCGTGTGATTTCCGCGGAGACCAAGGGCAATCCCGACTGCCATCTGGTGCTGCGTGGTTCCTCGCATGGTCCGAACTACGATGCCGCTTCCGTGGCCCAAGCGTTGGCGGATCTCAAGGCTTCCAAGGCTTCCGGACCAAGCGAGCATGGTCTGATCATCGATGCCGCGCACGGCAACTGCGGCAAGAACGAGGTGCGCGAGGCCGAAGTGGTCGAAGAAATCGCCGCACGCGTCGCGGGCGGCGAACAGGGCATTCTCGGCATCATGATGGAAAGCTTCCTCAAGGCGGGCAATCAGAAGCCCGCGCCGCTCGACCAGCTGGAATACGGCAAGTCGATCACCGACGCATGCGTGCCGTGGGATCGTACCGAGCAGCTGCTGCACACGCTTGCCGACGCGGTCGACGCGCGTCGCAAGCTTGGCTGATGTTTCTGCACCATCGTTGCTATCCTTGGGAAAGGAAGCGACAAGGAGAGCGAGATCATGCAGCAGCTGAACACGCCTGAGGATTTACGTGCCATTAGGCAGGCCATGGATGAGGGCAAGAATCCGCTGGTGGAGACCGACGTGCCGCGCTGGGAGGACCAGGTGGGCATCAGCCGCATCGTGAACCGCCGCGTGCTGGAATTCGAAGTGTTGCCCACGCCGGCGCAGGTGCTGGGCGACCTGCCGTTGAGCGAGCAGGCGCAGGAGATCGTCGCCTATTCGCGTGATGAGATTCGTGCCTGCCTGTACGGTCAGGACGATCGCCTGCTGGTGGTTGTCGGTCCGTGTTCCGTTCACGATCCGAAGGCCGCGCTCGATTACGCGCGTCGCCTGTCCGCGTTGAAAAGCGAGTTGGATGGCGAGCTGCTGATCGTCATGCGCGTGTATTTCGAGAAGCCGCGCACCACGGTCGGTTGGAAGGGTCTGATCAACGATCCGGATATCGACGGCAGCTGCAATATCAGGAAGGGCTTGCTGTTGGCCCGCCGCACGCTGCTTGGCGTGCTTGACGAGGGTTTGGCGGCGGCCACGGAGTTTTTGGAGCCGACCAGTCCGCAGTATATTTCCGATGCGATTAGCTGGGGTGCGATCGGCGCGCGCAATACGGAAAGCCAGGTGCACCGGCAGTTGGCGTCCGGCCTGTCCATGCCGATCGGCTTCAAGAACGCCACGGACGGTTCCATCAAGGCTCCGGCCGATTCCTGCTTCGCTTCCGCACAACAGCACACGTTCTTCGGCATCGACCATCTCGGCCGCGCCGCCGTGGTCAAAACGCTCGGCAATCCCGACTGCCATGTGGTGTTGCGTGGTTCCTCGCATGGTCCGAATTACGATGCCGCTTCGGTGGCCAAGGCCATGGACACCATCCGCGCCGAAATGCCGGCCGATTCCGCTGCGGCACATGGGCTGATCGTCGACTGCTCGCATGGCAACTCCGGCAAGGACGAGCATCGTCAGGCGCAGGTGGTGCGTGACATCGCGGGCCGTATCGCCAAAGGCGAGCAGGGCATCACCGGCATCATGATGGAAAGCTTCATCGAAGGCGGCAACCAGAAGGCCGCGCCGATCGACCAGCTCGTCTACGGCAAGTCCATCACCGACAAATGTCTGAGCTGGAACACCACGGAACAGCTGTTACGCGAGCTTGCCCATGCGGTGGCCGCGCGCCGCTGGAAGTGACCGATTCGATTCACTATCCGCGCGATTGCAGAAAATTCGGGAAACGCGAATCGCAATCGCGTAAAACAACACTCAAGACAGCACGTAAGACAGGGAGGGTGCAATGACCGCAATCGCCATCATCGGCGCCATGGATGAGGAAGTCGCCAATATCGCAACGGCACTGAGCAACGTCACCGTCACCGAGGAAGCCGGCGTCAAGGTGGTGCGCGGCACCCTCGAAACCAACAAGGGCACCGCCGTCAACGTCGCCGCGACCGTCGGCGGCATGGGCACCGTCAACATCGCCGCCACCACGCAGCATCTGATCGACGCTGACCAGCCGGACGCCGTGATCTTCTCCGGCATCGCGGGCAATCTCAACACGAATCTGCACATCAACGACGTGGTGCTCGGCGGCACCCTGCGCTATCTCGACACCGACATGCGATTGGTGGGCCAATTCAAGCCCGGCACCGCCGACCGGCCCATCGAGGAATACCATAGCGACGACCGTCTGCTCGAACTGGCCGACCAGGCGCTGAACGACTTGAACATTCACCATATCGTCGGCATCATCGCCACCGGCAACTATTTCGTCGATGATCCGCAGAAGGTCGAGCAGGTGATCCGTGAGACCGGCGCGGACGCGGTGGAAATGGAAGGCGCCGCCGTCGCGCATGTCGCCGCCCGCAACGACGTTCCCGCATTGGTGATTCGCGCGCTGAGCGACAACGCGGACACCGACTACGAGGATTTCAAAACGTTCGACATTTCCGAATACGCGGACACCGCCGCGAAACTGACGGTGAACATCGCCAAACGCATGTAGCGTTCATGTGGCGTTGCGAAACGCCTAACGTTGCGAAAAGCCGTTTCCACATCCCGTTTGCCGCATGACCCGTCATCATGCATCGTCATATCGGCAAACGGGACGTCTCATATTCCGATATGCTGCGTTTCGGAAGATGAACGGCAGGAAAACTTCCGGTGGCGTGAGAGCATCGCATATGCGAAAGCCTCTCCGAAACCGCTAGTCTTAAGGAAGAACTGAGGATTATCGGAAGGTGAACGCATGACGTTGGAGCAGATGCTGGCAACGCCGTCGGTGGTTGCGGCATTGGTGGTCGTGGCCGTGGTCGTGTTCGTCGTGGCGTTCCTGCTTGGCCGCAGACGAGGCTTCCAGGATGTGCAGGACGGCGTCGACCCCAATGATCCGAGCCTGTTCGGAGCTGCGAAGAACACGTCCCTGTTCGGCCCCCGCGTTCCCGTGCAGTCCACGGAACGCCAGCTGGTGGCCGTCATGCCCGAAGCTTTGGTGGTCGTAGACTCGCTGGCCACGGTCCAATACGCATCCCCGGCCGCGCGGCGCTTCGGCATCATCCACGACCAGGCGATGGCGCTCGCGGAAATCCGCGACATCGTGAAACTGGTCTCCACGGACAGCGTGGTGCGCGAACGCGAACTGACCATCCCCCTGCACGGCCGCACGCGAACGGGCGTGGTGAACACGAACGGCAAAGGCGTCGAAGCCGGCAAGCCGCTGCCCGAAGACACGCTCTACCTGCACGTGCGCGTCGGACAGATCGCCGACAACCTATTTGCGATTTTCATTTCCGACATGAGCGAGCAACGCCGTTTCGAAATCATGCGGCGCGATTTCGTCACCAACGTCTCGCACGAACTGAAAACCCCGGCAGGCGCGATTTCTCTGCTCGCCGAAACGATCGGCGACGCGGCCGACGATCCGGACGCGGTGAAATACTTCTCCGGCCGAATCTCCAAGGAATCCGAACGATTGACGGAACTGGTCCACCGTCTGATCGACCTGCAGAAAGCGCAAAGCGCGGCAGCGATGCTCAACGCGGAACGGCTGTCCGTGCTGTCCGTGGCACGCGAGGCGCTCGCCGAAAACCAGGTCAAGGCCGAATCGAAGCACATCAGCCTGGTCCTGTCCGTGAACGGCCGGCAGGTGCTGGTGCATGCGAACGCCGAGGAACTGGCCAAGGAAGCCGAACAGAACCTGGACGTGTTCGTGGTCGCTGACCATGAGACCATCAAAACTGCGGTGAAGAACCTGGTGGAGAACGCCATCAACTATTCGCCGGAACATACCACGGTGGCCGTCGGCATCGGCATCGAATCCGGCAAGGTGGCGATTCGCGTCGTGGACCAGGGTATCGGCATCCCCGCGGCGTCGCTCAGCAGAATTTTCGAGCGATTCTACCGCGTCGATCCGGCGCGCTCCCGGGAAACCGGCGGCACCGGCCTGGGATTGGCCATCACCAAGCATTGCGTCGAGGATTGCGGCGGCACCATCTCCGTATGGTCGCGCGAGGGGGAGGGATCCACCTTCACCATCACGATGCCGCAGGCTTCGGGCGCTGCGGAACCCGACCATCCGGCGGATTCGGCGAATGATAACACCCGTGAAAAGAAACAGTCCGGCCACTCCACCACAACAGAGAATGAGGAGAACCACTGATGACGCGAATTCTGATCGTCGAGGACGAAGAGTCGTACCGTGAGCCGCTGGTCTACCAGCTCACCCGTGAAGGGTACGACATGTCCGCCGCGGCCACCGGTGAAGAAGGATTGGAACTGTTCACCAAGGGTGGTATCGATCTGGTGCTGCTCGATCTGATGCTGCCCGGTCTTGACGGCACCGCGCTGTGCCGTCGGATCCGCGAGCAAAGCCGTGTGCCGATCATCATGCTGACCGCGAAAAGCGCGGAAATCGACAAGGTCGTCGGCCTTGAAATCGGCGCGGACGACTACATCACCAAACCGTATTCCTTCCGTGAGCTGCTGGCACGCATCCGCGCGGTGCTGCGCCGCAACCAGATGGTCGCCGAATCCGGAGAAGCCGCCGACGACGATATTCCGCTCGTATGCGGTGACATTTCCATGAGAATCGGCCAGCATGAGGTGACGGTCCGCGGCGAGAACGTGTTCTTCCCGCTGAAGGAATTCGAACTGCTGGAATACCTCATGCAGAACAAGGGCCGCGTGATGACCCGCCACCAGCTGATCGACCGCATCTGGGGCTCCGACTATGTCGGCGACACCAAGACGCTGGACGTGCATGTCAAGCGCGTGCGCGCCAAAATCGAGGAGGACCCGGGCCATCCCAAGTATCTGACCACCGTGCGCGGCCTCGGATACAAGATCGATACGCCAAGCGAATGATGATGAAAGGCTTGGTATAGCGCGCATTCGCATCGTGCTTGCAAAGAACGGTGAACGGAAGGAACGTCGAACGGCGAAGGTGTCGTAGACTGTTCATCTTCCGTTCACCGTTTTTGGTTTGGGGCGAGTGAAACGCCCAATAGGCTGGAGATTGTCATGAAGAACGATGGCGACAACAGAAAATCGAAAAATCAGAAACATACGCCATCTGAATGTTGACAGAGGGAAAAGAATAATGCGTAACTCCATTCTCGTACGCTCCATCGCCGCTGTGTCCGGCATTGTGATGCTGGCTTCCGTCGCGGCTTGCGGTGACAACACCACCGCTTCCACCGATTCTTCGGCCAAGTCCGATACCAAGACCGAAACCGTTTCCGGCAACTTCTCCGGCGCTGGCGCTTCTTCCCAGCAGGCCGCCGTCGAAGCTTGGATCGCCGGCTTCCAGGGCAGCAACCCGGACGCCAAGGTCGCTTACAACCCGTCCGGTTCCGGCGCTGGCGTGTCCACCTTCCTGACCGGTGCAACCGCATGGGCCGGCTCCGACGCCTCCCTCGCCGATAACGAGGTCGAGCAGTCCAAGAGCGTGTGCGCTTCCGGCACCGCCTTCGACATCCCGGTCTACATTTCCCCGATCGCCGTCGTCTTCAACCTGCAGGGCGTGTCCGGCAAGGGCAAGACCCTGAACATGGACGCCGAGACCATCGCCAAGATCTTCGACGGCAAGATCACCAAGTGGAACGATGACGCCATCAAGAAGCAGAACCCGAAGGTCGATCTGCCTGACCTCGACATCACCGTGGTGCACCGTTCCGACAAGTCCGGCACCACCAAGAACTTCCTGAGCTACGTCAAGGACGCCGCTGGCGACGCATGGAGCTACGACCTCGGCGAGAACTGGCCGAACGAGGTCGGCCAGGGCGCCAAGGGCACTTCCGGCGTGATCTCCACCGTGCAGCAGGCTGACGGCACCATCGGTTACGCCGATGCCTCCCAGGCCGGCGATCTGGGCACCGTGGCCGTGAAGGTCGGCGACGATTACGTCCCGTTCTCCGCTGAAGCCGCCGCCAAGGTCGTGGACGCCTCCCCGCTCGACGATTCCGCCAAGGGTGACAACCGCGTGGTCGTCAAGCTCGACCACAACACCACCGAGAAGGGCGCCTACCCGATCGTGCTGGTCTCCTACGACGTCGCCTGCCCGGCATACAAGGACGCCAACACCGCCAAGTTCGTCAAGTCCTGGCTCACCTACGTGACCAGCGACGAAGGCCAGCAGACCGCCGCTTCCGCAGCCGGCTCCGCTCCGATGTCCAACACCCTGCGTCAGAAGGTCGTCAAGTCCATCGACGCCATCAAAACCAAGTGAGCCCATCACAGTGGGGCGATCGCTTTCGGTGATCGGTGACTGACCGTAGGTTTCAGGCCGCAGCCGCGTAAAAAACGGCTGCGGCCTGAAACGATACCTACGGACGATACGCAAAACCAGAAAAATCGAAAGCAATCGCAAGCAAACCAAAAGGAGAACCCGTGAGTTCGCAAAGCAAAACGGCACAGCAGCCGGTGAGCGGCAAAAACGCGGATAAGGTGTTCAAGGGCGTGGCCTACGCCTGCGGCATCCTGATCCTCGTAGTGCTCGCCGCCGTCGCGCTGTTCCTGCTCTTCCGCGCATGGCCGTTGATCGGCGGCGATCAGCAGGCCAACAGCGACACCATCAGCAACTTCACCGGCGGCAAGGCTTCCAGCTTCTGGGGCTATGTCGGACCGCTGCTGTTCGGCACCGTGCTGATCTCCGCGCTGGCACTGCTGATTTCCTTCTTCGTGTCGGTCGGCATCGCACTGTTCATCTCGCATTACGCGCCGAAGAAGCTCGCCACCGCCCTGAGCTATGTGGTCGATCTGCTCGCC
The DNA here is from genome assembly GCA_959028125.1 of uncultured Bifidobacterium sp. Classification (GTDB taxonomy): domain Bacteria; phylum Actinomycetota; class Actinomycetes; order Actinomycetales; family Bifidobacteriaceae; genus Bifidobacterium. The sequence continues at coordinate 151,466 of CAUFQQ010000004.1, forward strand.
GCCATCCCGTCCGTTATCTACGGTCTGTGGGGCGGTCTGGTGCTGGTGCCCGCCATCTACCCGTTCTGGAATTGGGTGGCCAAATACCTTGGCTGGATTCCGATTTTCGCCGGTCCCGCCGCCAATCCCTCCCGTACCGTGGCCACCGTGTCCGTGGTGCTGGCCGTCATGATCCTGCCGATCATCACCTCCATGTCCCGCGACATCTTCCTGCAGACCCCTCGCCTTCAGGAAGAGGCGGCTCTGGCCCTCGGCGCCACGAAGTGGGAAATGGTCAAGCTCGCGGTCCTGCCGTTCGGCAAGTCCGGCGTCGTGTCCGCCTCCATGCTCGGCCTCGGTCGTGCGCTCGGCGAGACGATGGCCGTGCTCATGATCCTGTCCCCGGGCCTCAACTACTCCGTCAAGCTGCTGCAGGCCTCGCAGAACCAGACCATCGCCGCGAACATCGCCGCGCAGTATCCGGAAGCCAACGATCTGGGTGTTTCCGTGCTGATCGGCACCGGCCTGGTCCTGTTCCTGATTACCTTCGTGGTGAACTTCATCGCTCGTAAGCTCACCGAGAAAGCGAGTGTGTGATGACCGCCGCAAATAACGACGCTTCGCCGATGGACGGCGCTCCCGTCATCGACTTCGACAAGTTCAAGCCGACCCGTTCCTTCACCTCAGCGCGCAAGCGCAAGGACTTCGCCATGAAGGCGCTCATCTCGTGCGCGTTCATCGTGGCGTTGATCCCGCTGTTCTCGGTGCTGCTCACCACCATCATCAACGGCGTCAAGAGGCTGAACCTCAACTTCCTGAGTTACAACATGACCGGCGTGGTCGGCGGCAACCCGACCCCGTCCGGCGGCTACGGCGGCATCCTGCACGCCATCATCGGCACGCTGGAAATCACCTTCGGCGCCATGCTCATCTCCATCCCGATCGGCCTGATGTGCGCCGTGTACCTGGTGGAATATTCCAACCGTGGCAAGCTGGCACAGGTCATCACCCTGCTGGTCGACGTGATGAGCGGCATCCCGTCCATCGTCGCAGGCCTGTTCGCCTTCTCGATGTTCACGATTCTGATCGGCCCCGGCACCATCAACGGTTTCGAAGGCTCCGTCGCACTTTCCCTGCTGATGCTGCCGACCGTGGTCAAGTCGTCCGAGGAAATGCTCAAGATCGTGCCGCACGATTTGCGCGAGGCCTCGTACGCCCTGGGCGTCACGAAGCAGCGCACGATCACGAAGATCGTGCTGCGCACCGCCCTGCCGGGCATCGTTTCGGGTGCGATTCTCGCCGTCGCCCGCGTGATCGGTGAAACCGCTCCGTTGCTGATGACCGCAGGCTACATCGCCTCCACGAACGTCAACCTCTTCTCCGGCCAGATGACCACGCTTCCGGTGTACGTCTACCAGGAGTATTCCAAGCTCAACGCGAACTGCCCGGCCAACGCTTCCGCGGCCTGCGTCACCACCATCCCGATGGAACGCGCCTGGGCCGCAGCCCTCGTGCTGATTCTCATCGTGCTGATCCTCAACCTCATCGGCCGTCTCGTGGCGAAGATCTTCGCCGTCAAGTCGGAACGCTGAGCGCGGTCGAATAGTCGAAAACATAAGAACAATAAGGAAAACAAATGGGACAACGTATTGATGTCAACCATCTGAACATCTTCTACGGCGACTTCCTGGCCGTGGAAGACGTGAACATCAACATCGAAGCCAACAAGGTCACCGCGTTCATCGGACCTTCCGGCTGTGGCAAGTCCACCGTGCTGCGCACCCTCGATCGCATGCACGAGATCATTCCGGGCGCCCACTGCGAAGGCGAGGTGCTGCTGGAAGGCAAGAACCTGTACGATAAGGATGTGGATCCGGTCGCCGTCCGTCGTGACGTCGGCATGGTGTTCCAGCGTCCGAACCCGTTCCCGACCATGTCCATCCGCGAGAACGTGCTGGCCGGTGTGAAGCTCAACAACCGCAAGATCTCCAAGTCCGACGCGGACGATCTGGTCGAATGGGCCCTGCGTGGCGCCAACCTGTGGAACGAGGTCAAGGATCGTCTGGACAATCCGGGCATCGGCCTGTCCGGCGGCCAGCAGCAGCGTCTGTGCATCGCACGCGCCGTGGCCGTGCACCCGCAGGTGCTGCTCATGGACGAACCGTGCTCCGCCCTCGACCCGATCTCCACCCTGGCCGTGGAGGATCTGATCAACGAGCTGAAGAACGAGTACACCATCGTGATCGTGACGCACAACATGCAGCAGGCCGCGCGTATCGCCGACTATACAGCTTTCTTCAATCTGAAGGCTGTCGGCCAGCCGGGTCACCTCGAGTACTTCACCGACACCACCACGATGTTCAACAACCCGCAGAACGAAGAAGCCGAACGCTACGTCTCCGGACGTTTTGGCTGATCGATAAGGCCGATTCGCCAAAACGTAGTGCCAACCCGGTGGGTTGGTGCGAGTCAGCTTCAGCTGGCCAGTTAATAGCGCTTCGCTGTGCGAAACTCTGTAATTGTACGTTTTGGCTGATTGGCAGCTCCTTTTCCCCGCAAACCGACGTTGAGATTGCTCTCGGCGTCGGTTTGTTGTTTTTCTTGTGGAAGCGACACGCGCTGTTGAGAATCATTCTCAGTTACGGTTATGATGGATTCACCGAAGCATGAAGCGTATGAAAATGGAGGAACCATCGTGAACCGTTATGCAAGAATTGCGATTGCCGTACTCGCTTCCGTCGGCCTTCTCACTTCCGCGTCTGCCTGCGGAACGTCGCAGAACGGTGCCGGTTCCGCGCATGGCGCGATTTCCGTCGTCTCCTCCATCAACCAATGGGGCACCCTCGCCGAGCAGCTCGGCGGAAGCGGCGTGCAGGTGACCAGCATCATCAACTCCACCAACGTGGACGCGCACGACTATGAGCCGACCACGTCCGACATCGCCAAACTGCAGAAGGCACGAATCGTCATCGTCAACGGCGCCGGGTACGACTCATGGGCCGTCAAAGCCGCGCAATCCGCCAAATCGCAAGTCATCAACGCGGCGGAGATCGGTGGCGTCAAGGATGGCGGCAACCCGCACGTCTGGTTCTCGGCGGCGGTGCGCAAAGCGGTCGCACAGGCCATCACCAGGGCATACGAGGGCACAAGGCCCGACGGCAAGGCCGATTTCGACAAGCTGAACCAGCAATGGCGTTCCAAGGAAGACGAGGTCGCCCGAAAAATCACGGAGACCAAACGCAAGGCGGATGGCGAAGCCTATGCCGCCACGGAATCGGTCGCCGAATATCTGGCCGGGGACCTGGGCCTCAAAGACGCGACGCCGACCGGCTACATGCGTGCCACGGCCAACGAAAGCGAGCCAACGCCGACCGACATCAAACAGTTCACCGACATGCTGGAAGCCGGCAAGGTCGGCCTGCTGGTGGTCAACATTCAGGAGGGGACCGAGCTGACCGGCAAGATCGTCATCGCGGCAAAATCGTCCAATATTCCGATCGTGGAGCTGACCGAGCAGATGCCGGAGCAGTACGATTCCCTGACGGACTGGATGGCCGCGCTCGTCGACGCGTTCTCCCAAGCCATCTAATGCGGATCTGCGCCAAACCGATACGAAAGTCGATATAAAAAATGGGCGATTCCACTGAAGGAACCGCCCATTTCCGTATGAAAAGGACTGTTACAGCACTGCGGTGATGATGAAGTCCAGAATGAACAGCACGGCCACGACCCAGATCACCGGATGCACGTCCTTGGCCTGCTTCTTGCAGGTCTTGACGATGCAGTAGGTGATGAAGCCGCCGGCGATGCCGTAGGAGATGGAGTAGCTGAACGCCATGAACACGGACGCGAAGAACGCCGGAATGGCTTCGGAGATGTCGCCCCACTCGATTTCCTTCAAGGAGGAAGCCATCATGCAGCCGACCACGACCAGCACGCCTGCGGTCGCGGCGGACGGCACGGCGGAGATGACCGGGGAGAGGAAGGCGGACAGCGCGAAGCAGATCGCCACGACCACGGAGGTCAGGCCGGTGCGGCCGCCGGCGGCGATACCCGCGGAGGACTCCACGTAGGTGGTGGTGTTCGAGGTGCCGCAGATGGCGCCGATGGAGGTGGCGATGGAGTCGGCGAACAGGGCCTTGTCCATCTTGGAGGAGAAGCCGGAACCGTTCTCAAGAGCCTTCTCGTCCTCGGCGGAGAAGATGCCGGTACGACGGCCGGTGCCGATGAAGGTGCCGATGGTGTCGAAGGTGTCGGACATGGAGAACGCGAAGATGGTCAGCAGGATGATCGGCAGCTTCGACACGTCGGAGAACAGCGCCGGGAAGCCATCCTTGGTGAAGATCACGCCGAAGGTCTGCGGCAGCTGGGCGAAGGTGTCGGCGATGGACACGGAGTTGGCCATGGTGGTCTGGCCCATCGGAATGCCGACGACCGCGGTGACGGCGATGGCGATCAGCATGCCGCCGCGCACCTTGAGCACGGTGAGCACGATGGCCAGCACCAGGCCGATGATGAACAGCCAGATGGTCGGATTGTTCATGACGGCAAGACCCGGGGTGGCCTGCACGGTGTCGCCGCTCTTGGCCGCGGACTTGGTGGTGAAGGTGAAGAAACCGACGTTGAGGAAGCCGACGTAGGCCACGAACAGGCCGATGCCGCCGCCGATGGCGTTCTGCAGCACTTCCGGAATGGCTTGGATGATCATCTTACGGATCTTGGTGACGGTGATGATGATGTTGATCAAACCGCACAGGAACACCATGCACAGGGTTTCCTGCCACTTGAAGCCGAGGCCGAAGCACACGGTGTAGGTGAAGAACGCGTTGAGGCCCATGCCGGCGGCCTGCGCGTACGGAACGTTGGCGAACAGGCCCATCACGAGCGTGCCAATGATGGCCGCGATGATGGTGGCGAGGAACACGCCGCCCCACGGCATACCGGTCGAAGACAGGATCTGCGGGTTGACGATGATGATGTAGGACATGGCGAAGAACGTGGTCAGGCCGGCCATGATCTCCGTGGAGACGGTGGTGCCGTTCTCCTTGAGATGGAAGAATTTCTCCATTTTCTCTTTTCTCATCTTTCTTGGGTTGGTAGGCGCGTGCCATATGGTGGCGTGCGCCGGCGAGAATCGCGACTCGCCCTGGGACATGCGTCCCTGAACAAAGCAAACGTAGCACCTATGTAAGTCATGGAAATTTCGTGCGATTGGTAAGGGGTTGCTTTTGCGGCGACGCGACACGCCGGTCTGGATTAGTCCAAACGGGTCAGTAAATTACCCACTTGTAAACCACAGACCGTTGGTTGGAGCGTGCAAGCGCTCACGAAGTTTGGTTCGCCAAGCCAACGCAGGTTGAAGAACATACGCCCACCAAGGGCTTTCCGCTTAGCGGTCGAATGTTGCTCTGCCTGCGTGCAGGGCTTTTTTATTGTCCGGCGAAACGTTCCTGCTTCACAGTCAATGGTTGACTAAGGAAGGAACGCCATGAAGAGGCCCGAAAAGGAAGCGGTGGTCGCCCAGCTTACGGATAAGTTCCGTGAAGCTGACGCTATCTACCTGACCGAGTACCGCGGGCTTACCGTTCCGCAGATCTCTGAACTGCGCGAAAAGCTAGGCCGCGATACTTCCTACACTGTGGCTAAGAACACGCTGATTCGCATCGCAGCCAAGGAAGCTGGCATCGAAGGTCTCGATGAGATCCTCGCCGGTCCGACCGCTGTGACCTTCGTGAAGGGTGACTTCATCGAAGCTGCGAAGACCCTGCGTGACTTCGCCAAGACCAATAAGGCACTGATCATCAAGGGCGGCTTCGCTGATGGCACCGTCTACGATGCTGAAGGTGCCCAGAAGCTGGCAGACCTCAAGTCTCGCCCGCAGCTGCTCGCCGAGTTCGCCGGCGACATCAAGGCTACGATGTCCAAGGCCGCGTACCTGTTCAACGCTCTGCCGACCAAGGCCGTGCGTACGATCGATGCGCTCCGCGAGAAGCAGGAAAAGGCTGCCTGATTTCATTGCGGTTAGCCGCGTGAATGATAGTGACCATAAAAGAAAAATAATTGTTTTAGGTGACGGTCACCTCTTCAATCAAACCGTCGCCAAGAATGAAAGGAAGCCATTATGGCTAAGTACACCAACGATGAGCTGCTCGAAGCTTTCGGTGAGATGACCCTGGTTGAGCTCTCCGAGTTCGTCAAGGCTTTCGAAGAGAAGTTCGACGTCGAGGCTGCCGCTCCGGCTGCTGTCGCCGTTGCCGCTCCGGGCGCTGCTGCTCCGGCTGAGGAAGAGAAGGACGAGTTCGACGTCATCCTCTCCGCCGTTGGCGACAAGAAGATCCAGGTCATCAAGGCCGTCCGCGCTATCACCAACCTGGGCCTGGCTGAGGCCAAGGCTCTCGTCGACGGCGCTCCGAAGGCTGTCTTGGAGAAGGCCAAGAAGGAAGACGCCGAGAAGGCCAAGTCCCAGCTCGAAGAAGCCGGCGCCACCGTCGAGCTCAAGTGATTCGCGCGGCTTCAAGCCGCAATCACCAAGCTGTAATGGAAACCCCGTTTGCCGTAAGGCAGCGGGGTTTTCCGCATATGGAGCATGACTCAGGCATGTTCTAAAATGGGGGAATTAGGCGAAAGTTGTCAATTTATCGGTTCGGAATCCTTACTTTCGCGATGAATCATGACACAATGGCAGATAGTGTAGTGCGAAAGGAAGGCCGACAACGGTGAGCGAGGATCGACGAATGACGCGGCAGTGGACCGTCAAAGTTGACGGAAACAACGTGAAAACGCTTCATGACGGCGAAAGCGTGGAAATCGGGCGCAAACCGTTGCGCCCGCTGTCGGATGACGGGTTCGCTCGTCTCGACATCATGGATCCGGGCAAGTCCATGTCGAAAAGGCATGCGGTCCTCTCCGTCGACAAGCAGGGCAATTGCTCCGTACGAGATCTGCATTCCACCAACGGCTCGTTCGTGGTGACGAACAACGGCCAACTGATGCGCCTGCCCGCAGGCGAGGACATCAAGCTGCCCATCGACTCGATGACCCTGCAGTTCGGCGACGTGCGTCTTACGCTCGAATCCGCATTCGAACACGATGACGAGGATGACGACGCCACCTCCGGTGTCTCGGATGATACAAGCCAGCCGGTTTCGAACCTGTTCGAATACGCGGTCTCCGACGAGGCTCCGCAGGAACCGGATGCAGCCGACATGTCCGTGGACGACATCCTCAATCTGCGTGCCGGCGAGCCGACGACGTTCTTCCACGCGCGCAATGTCACCGACCGTGCCGATGCTCTGCACCAGGCGGAACGTCAGACCTTCACGCCGGAGCATGCCGACAAGCCGGAACTCGAAGATGCATTCCCCTCGGTCTCCTTGGTTCAGGAAACCGTCGTGGCCGCGGACAAGCCCCGCGACCTGTTCGCCGACGCCGCAGCGCAGGCCGAGGCTGAAGCTGAGATCGAGGCCGATGCGGCCGATTCCGCTGATGCGGCTGCGACCGATGCCGAGGTGGCTGCCGTCTCAACCGAGACAGCCGCTCGGCCCTTGGAAGCATCCCATGACGGTAACAAGAACAACCTGATTCCGGTGGACAAGCTGTTCAGCGCGCGCCCCAACACGCCAATCGCCGTCGCTCTGCCCGACAGGAACGACACTGGCGATAACACAGGCAACGTTGACAAGGCTGACAATGCGGCTGACGCGTCCGCCCAGGAACAGACGCAGTCCGCCGAACAATCGCAGATGGCGGAACAGCCCACATCGGAAACTGCCGAACAGCAGCCCGCCGAACAGCAGTCGAAGCCGATGCACGCTACGCAGCCGCAGACGGAACAGCCGGGAACGGTGGCCGCGGAAGACGACGACGAGCGGTTCCGCCCGCAAAACAGCCAATCGCAGCCCGCGCCGGACGAAACCGCCGCATTCAAGCCGATCTTCGAACCGGGATCGGTATTCGACCGTGTGTCCAAAGGCGGCCTCGCCAAGCAGGAGCAGATCATCGAGGTCGACGGCCTGACCTCCGATGACGCCAAACGCACGGATGATTTCACAGTGCAGTTCCAGATGGCGCGTCATCCGGAACTGTTGCCGTTCCTCGCCATGAACCCATCCCTATACGATGACCTGTACGCGTGGTTGGGCGCATTGGGCAACCAAGACATCGATGCGGCTTTGGCACACAATCCGGGATATGAGGAATACCGCAAGGCAGTAGGGAAGTGAGTCGGTATATGAGCGAAAACGAAGAGACGGCCACCGCGTTGGACCGTATCCGCGGATGGCGTGAGGAGTATCGCCTTGGTCTGGCACCATCCCCGCTTGAGGATGTGACGCAACTGAGCGCCCAGCTTGACCTGACGCATGCGCACCCATCGGGCATCGCGCAGCTGTTCGCCAAAGGACACGTCACCTTGGACTCGTTGTTCCGAGACAACGGCATGCTGCGCGCCGCGGGCAGGCGTGTGGAACGCGTGCTCGACGACCGTGACGCGAAAAGCCGTGTCAGCGGCGTCGGCGAACTCTCCTTGGTGGTCGGCGTGGCCATTTGGAAAGGCAACCAGATGCCGGTGCTCATGTATCCGGTCGAAGTGCGCAAGGAAGGCCGCAACATCGAGAACGGCACCGTCATCGCGTTCACCGGACGAGTGCGTCTGAACGCGGCCTTCGCCGCCGTGATGCGTGAAAACAACGTGACATTGGACGAGACCAAGCTCTTCGATGGTTCGAATTACGAAAGCGGCACCCCCGAAACGTCCGCGGTGTTCGCGGCCATCACAGCGCGCGCGTCCAGCGTTTTCCCCGATTTCGAAATCGAACGTCACATCATCCTCGGCTGCTTCATGGACCCGTCCTCGCAGATGCTGGTGGAAAGTCGCCAGATCATCAACCAGCTGTCCCAAGGCCCGACAGGCAACATCGTCCTGGACGCGCTCGCCGGGAACAAGGAAGCCGCGGACGCGCTGAAAGACGCGCAGATTCCCGAATACAGTCCGTTCGACGCCGATCCCCATGGCGAATACGGGATTGGCGACGTTGACAACACCGTCCGATACGCGGCGCAGCTGGCCGCATCCGGGCATTCGATTTTCGTGGACAGCGCGATCAGCGGCAACACGGCCGAACAGGCCGCGGCAATCGCCTCCCGTTGCGTGATGGGCGGACACAGCGTGCTGTATGTGCCGTGCGTCACCGACCAAAAGCGCCGTTTCATGCAGACGATCGCGGCCAACGAGATGAGCGGCCAATTGCTGGACATCGCCGATGACGGCGCCAATGCGGCAATCGACCGTCAGCTGATAGCCGCAGTCGGTTTCCAATCCGGCGTCGCGACTTCGCGTTTCGACCAGATCTCCGACGAACTGGTGGGCGTACGCTCCCGCCTGGCCCGCTATCTGGGCGACCTGCATGGCGTCAGCCAGGAATGGGGCGTGTCCGCATACCAGACCATCCAGAACCTCGCACAAATCGCCGTCCTGCCCACGCATCCGACCACGCATGTGCGTCTGACCAAGCAGTCCGCCCATTCCATCGCGGACAAGATGGAGGAATGGGCCCAGAAGCTGTATCGCGCGGGAGAACTCGGCGAATACACCATCGGCGCGCAGGACACCGCCTGGTACAAAGCCTCCCTGTATTCCGAAGAGGAAGCGGTCAGCGCATACCAGCGTGTGGTCGAGCTGCTGCGCAAGGTGCTGCCCGCCACCCGCAAACAGGTGTCCAGCACCGTGCAGACCTGCGGCTTCCCGATTCCCACCACCGCGCAGGAGTGGGGACGCCAGGTCATGGTGCTCAAGAACCTGCGCCGCGTGCTCGACGTCTTCCAGCCGGAAATCTTCGAACGCGACATCGATTCCATGATCGAGGCCACCAAGCCCAAGGCCCAGCGCAAGGCCGAAGGCAGCTCCATGGGATTCTGGGAACGTCGCCGCCATATCAAGGAGGCCAAGTCGATGCTGCGCGTCGGCGCGCAGGTGGAGAACCTGCATGAGGCGCTGCTCGTGGTGGCCAAGCAGGCCGAACAGTGGCACATGTTCGTTCCTCACGGCGGATGGCCGGTGCTGCCCGCCAAACTCGACGACATCATCAACACGCAGGACCAGCTGACGAACGATATGACCGCGTTGAACGTGGCGCTCGCCACCACACCGCAGGGCGGCAATCTGGACACCGTCGACCTCAACCAGGTGGAAGAGCGTCTGAAGGCCCTGTATGACGACAAGCAGGCGTTGGATACGCTGCCGGAACGCGCCCGTCTGGAACGTGAGTTCCATTCGGCCGGTCTGGATGAGCTTGTGGCGGACCTGAGCAACCGCGGCGTGCCGAACGACGCCGTGGCCGGAGAACTGCAGCTGGCGTGGTGGACCACGGCTTTCGAAGACATCGTGAAGTCCTCCGCCATCATTTCCAACCAGGATGGCTCCGCCATGCAAAGCGCCGCCGACCGATTCACCCAGGTGGATGTCGAACACGTGCGTTCCATCGGACCGATGGTCGCCCAAGAGTCCGTACGCCGTCTGTGCGACATGCTTTTCTCCCGCACGCAGGAAGCCAATCTGCTGCATACCACGCTTGCCGGTTCCCGAAACGTGCCGTTGAACAGGCTGCGCAGGGAGCATCCGCAGATTTTGGCCGCGGCAAAGCCTATTCTGGTGGCAACGCCAGCCACGCTCGCTGCCATCACCGACCCGGCGCCGCTTGCCGATACCGTCATCATCGATACGGCCGCGCATATTCCGTCCATCGAGCTGCTCAGCATCATCGCCCGCGCGAAGCAGGTCGTGGTGATCGCGCACCGCAAGACCGTCACATCCGATGGCCTGCAGCGACTGATCGCACTGCTGCCAAGCGTGAAGATAACCGACAGGCCGGTTCGCCGTGCGCCGAAGCTCAACGCCTTCCTCGAATCGGAAGGATACGGCTCCGTGCCGTGCGATGTGGCGCGTGAAGGATACCAAGGCGAAGTCGCGTACCATTTCGTGCCGGACGCCAACGGTGTGCCGGTCATCAATTCCGGCCTGGTCGAATCAAGCCAGCAGGAGATCGACGAAGTGGTGAGCATCATCCGCAAGCGCGCGGCCGGTTTCACCATCGTTCCCGCATCGTATGTGCTTACCGTGGTAGCGCTCACGCACACGTTCCGCATCCGTCTGGGTGCCGAGCTCAAGTCGCTTGCCAACAAAGACAAGGCCATGGGCATGTTCCTGCGCCACGTGCGCATCGTGGACATCGTCGATGTGGCCGGCGCCCACGCCACCGACGCGATTCTTGCGATGTGCTACGCCAAGACCTCGCACGGCAGGCTGCTGCAGCAGTTCGGCGCGCTGGAATCCGACGGCGGCCGAGGCATGCTGCTGGACGCTTTGGCGGTACCGGACCGTCATCTCGACATCGTCTCGTCCTTCGCATCCGACGATATGGACGACGAGCGACTGCATCAGGATGGTCCGAAGGCGCTCAAAACCGTGCTGCGTTGGGCCGAACAGCTTGATGACAGCATGGTCCGCCCGGCGATCAAGGAGTCCGGAGAGAACGTGCTCTTCAACGATCTCGCCGAGAGGATTCGCGAACGCGGCTTGGACGTGGCCGTCGATTACGGTTTCGATGACGGACTCAAACTGCCGTTGGTGGTTGGTCTGAAAGGCGAGCCGTTCGCTTTGGCCGTGCTCACCGATGACGCGCAGTTCATGGGACTGCAATCCACCAGGGAACGCCATCGCGTGCTGCTGCAGGACATCGAATCGCTTGGCTGGTCGGTGATGACGGTATGGAGCGTCGGCGCGTTCGTGAACCCCGATAAGGAAGTTGACCGCATCGTGGCACGACTGGGAAGCCTGTACCGGGAGGAACGGTGAGCGCCGAGCATATCGAAAACGTCATGGAGCATGACGATTCGCAGACCCAGTCCGAGACACACTCCACACCCAGTTATTCCGCCACGCGGCGGACCGCACGCAAGCATAAGCGCGTGGTCCGCCAAGGTACGGAACTGTTCGATGCCGATGGCGTCAAACTCGAACCTTCGGACGTGCTCACCAAGCGCCAACGCGAGGCGGATGACGACAAGCGCATCCTAAACGAGCTTCCGCCACATTGGGCGGTCTTCTCCGAACGTGGCCGCTGATACGTCCAGCCGGGTGCCAGCTATCGATTAGGATTATCAGCCATTAATTGATGGTGGCGATGACCGCACTGTATTCCTGAACCCGCAACACGACGGCCGCCTCATTGGGCGGCATGGCGAACACCGCGATGGTATTGCCTTGCGCATCCTTAGCCGGTTTGCCGGTCAGCAGCGCTTCGGCGCAGATCGTGCGTAACTGCGCATCCACACCACCGTCCGGCATATCATTAGCCATGCCGGACGGCGTTTCCGTACCGTTCGGCATATCCGCGACATTCGGTGTGCCGGACTGCATCTCAGCATCTGTCATGGTGGCGCTGGAAAGTGTCACCTTGTCTCCGGGAATCAAACCGCCGGCCACACTTGCCAAACGCACTTCGATACTCGTATGGCCCTGCGGCACAACGGGGGACGCACGGGCCATGCCCGACATAAGCACATCGTGCGCGCCGATGCCCACCTGTGCGATCAAGCCGACGGCGTCGTCAAGCGTATGGAAGGCGTTGCTCAGCGAGCCATCGCTCGGCGCCTCACGTAACTCCACGTCTTCGCGTGTGATGGCCGTGCCTTTGGCGACATTCCGCACCGCGACCACAATAGGCTGCGTGGCGATGGCTGCGCGTACGCATTGCAGCGTGGCGAATACCGTCAGGCCAGCGCACAATGCGGCGAGGAACCGATGCAGGCGTGCGTTGCTTCGTCTGGCTTCCAACGATGCGGCAGTCGAACCATGACGGTCTCGTTGCAGACGCGTCGTGCGCGCGGTCCGTCCTTCCGAAGCCGTCGATGTGCGCAAACTCGAATGTGGCCGGCGGTCCATCAAGGAATGAAAAAAGGTCATCATGCATGCATGATGACCTGATTGTTATGACCACGGCAAGCGGAATCCGGGGTTGTGGTCGGAGAATGGGAGTTATCCACAATCTCCGGCGTGTCGCGTTGGATTCCGCGCCTGTGGGTCACTTGGATTTGTCGGTGCGGTAGAAGCCGGACCCCTTGAACTCGATCGGCACCGCGGAATAAACCTTGCGGACCTGCTCCTCGCCGCATTCCGGGCATACGGTGATCGGATCGTCGGTGAACGACTGCTGCTCGGTGAAGTCGTAGTTGCAGTTCTTGCAACGGTAATGGTAAGTAGGCACGATATCCTCGCTTTACGCACAATCCCAAATTTCTTAACGGGACATATCCTAGTACGTTCCCTGAGACGGCCCCGCAACCGTCCTATCCTCGGACATCGGCATAACCATCCGGCGTGAGCACGCCGTCGACGGGAATATCATGCGGCTCATGCGGCACGGTCTCGTCGGTCGGCTCCCAAGGCCAGCAAACGGCGACCACGCGCGCGGTGCTGCTACGATGCTCCAAAGCGCGGTCGTACCAACCGCCGCCGCGCCCCAATCGGAAACCATGTTCGTCCACAGCGAACGCTGGCACAATGATTAGCTCGGCCGAAGTGAGAACTTCCGGTCCTTCCGCTGCGTTTTCCGGCTCCTGCGGGCGATGTGTGTTGATGGAACCATCAGCATTGCGCTGGTCGCGCAGATCGTCAAGACCGTTCAGCTCACTCCAGCCGACTTCCATGCCAGCACCCAGACGCGGCACCAAAACACGGCAATCCGCGTCGAACATCGCTTCGAGCAACGGCATCATCGATATTTCACTGCCCATCGAGGCGAAGGCCGCGACGGTTGATCGCGGTCGAATCAACGACGCTTCCAATGCGTGTTCGGCAAGCAGCCGTCCCGCTTCGCGCCGCTGGTCGGCGGACGTCCGCTTTCGTCGTTCGATCGCAGCCGCGCGCCAATGCCGTTTCAGCTCGCGTTGTTGCTCATACATGTCCATATCGTTCGTTGTACCACGGTTCGATTGCGTGGAAAACGGAACATGGGGTATGGGTGGGGCACAATGGAAGGGTGACGATTTTGCAATCCTTGAGCGACATGATGCGTCGTCCGGGGAATAATTCCTTTGAAATGCCGGAATTCATCCAATCGCATAGCATGCGCGTCCCGGTGAGTCTGCGCCCGTTGACGGGTGCCGACTATGACGAGTGGAACGAGGTTCGCTGGCGCAACGATGCCTGGCTCAAGCCGTGGGAATCCGGCGATCCGCTGCACGGCGCCCCCATCACCTACAAGGAATGGATGAAACAACTGCGGCGCAACGAACGGGCCGGTACCGGTGCCGTGTTCGCCATCGAACAGCATGGCCGTATCGTCGGGCAGATCTCGTTGGGCGCGATCTGCTACGGCGCGATGCGTTCCGGCGTGGTCGGCTATTGGGTGGACGAGCGTTGCGCCGGGCGTGGCTACGCGCCGATGGCGGTGGCGCTGTTGGCGGATTGGGCCATGTTCGACCCGACCGGACCTCGACTGCATCGCATGGAAATCGACATTTTGCCGGAAAACAAGCGGTCCCGTGCCGTCGCACGCAAGGTCGGAGCAACGTTGGAGGGGGTGCGGCGCGCGTATATGTACGTCAACGACCAATGGCGCGATCATGAAAGCTACGTATTGATGGCCGAGGACGCGCCAAACGGTTTCACCGCGCGTCTGATGACAGGGAATTCACCCTCCTGATTCGACACGCCGGTGAGGGCTCGCCTCGAATGTCGGAATGTCACCTATTCTTATGACATATGGGTTATGAATCGTTAAGCACGGTGGTCGTGCTTGCGATCGTTGTCATCCTGATGCTCATTTGGTTGCCCAGACGGACGATTAAAGGCATGAAGAGGGTGATCGAACATCGCGAGGACCGCTTTTCACCGTCGTTGCATCTGGTGGATGCCGACAGCGGAACGCGATTTTCCGATGAGACCGTCGCGGCAGCGAAAGGGGTACTGATGCAGTCCACAGAGGCGCACAAAGGCGCAACATCCGAAGAACGGATCGCGGAAATTCGCGCCCTTCGTCACGCCGCGGTCCGCAGGAGGCGCGCCATCGCCGTCTCATTGCTGACAATCACGGTCGTTGTGCTGGTCTGTGCGTTCGCACTGCACTTCAGCCCGCTGTTCGCGCTCATTCCGGCCGCGTTGCTGGCCGCGGTGCTCGCATTGGGTGTGCGTGCGTCCAAGCAGGCCGTGGCGTGGGAGCGGAAGGTCGCCAGATACCATGCCAAGGTGAAGAAGCGTGCCGCCGCCGAACGCAAACGTGCGCAGGCGGAGCAGGCGGAACGTGCCAGACTGCGCGCGCAGGAGCTGGCCGAGGCCCGCAAGGTCGCCGACGAGCAGTTGAAGACCGATGTCGTTCCCGAGGGGGAGATTCGCCAGGCGATCGCCCGCGGCAAGGCCGATCGGGACGCCGCGGTGAAACGGCGCAAGGAAGAGATGTCTTCCAAGGAAGAGACGCAGACTGCCGAGAAGGCCGTCGACCAGACAGCCGAACGTGCGGATGCCGCGCCCGCTGACGTCAAGGAAGTGGGACTGTCCATCCACGATGAGCGAGGCAATATGGCCGAAGAAGCCAAAACCGTTGCCGTCAAGTCCACGCAGGACTTGATTTCCTTCTCGTTGGGTGCGCCTCGCGACGGTGCCGACGTTGAGGTGGATGCTCCGGAAAGCATGGAGATCAAATCCACCAAACAAGTGGCCAAGGCCGTGCCCGTCGAAACGCCTTCCGACGAGGCTGAGCCGTTGATTCCGCCAAGCGACGCAATGGGCAGCATGGATGCCGATGAGGCCGCCGCCCGCGTGGATGAGGGCGTGCACCTCAGAGAGGTCGACGTTCCGGGATTCCACGATGCCGAAGTACGTGCCGATGTGGAGGCTCCGGATGTGACTTCGGACTCCCTAGGCACCGGCCTGGAGGCCATTCTGGCCCGTCGTAGCGCCTGACGAAACGCTTGAACCGTTTTTTACAAAGCCTGGAACCGCATGGTTTCAGGCTTTTTTGATAATTTCTCTCAGAGCGTTAGCACTCGAGTTGGCAGAGTGCTAATAATCGCGCTAGGATAAGTCACAGCGCGAAAGGACGACGCCGTAAGTGATCGTCAGCCTCTTGCTAGCGGGTCCCGGCGCGGTAAGTAACGATTTCTCTTAGAAAGAGGAGGTCCACAGTGTCGATCTCACTCACACCGTTGGAAGACAAGATCATCGTCAAGCAGGCGGAAGCCGAGACCCAGACCGCTTCCGGTCTGTTCATTCCGGACAATGCCAAGGAGAAGCCGCAGCAGGGCGAAGTCCTGGCTGTCGGCCCGGGCCGTCGTAACGACGCCGGCGAGCGTATCCCGGTCGACGTCAAGGTCGGCGACAAGGTGCTGTACTCCAAGTACGGCGGCACCGAGGTGCACTACCAGGGCGAGGATTACCTTATCGTCTCCGCTCGTGACATCCTGGCCATCCTCGGCTGAGACTAGCGCGTAGCTGTCGAAACCCCGTTTCCCGTATATTGCGATTCGCAAGGCTCGGGAGGCGGGGTTTCTGCGTTGTTCGGCGCCGATTTGCGCAAAACGTTGGAATTTCAACGATTTGGGCCGTTTTTGGCTGTCGCGACACGCCGTATTTGCATAAGTCGGCCGGTCTGTGGCATACTAAACGGGTTGCCGGTTGGGGTTCAACCAAACAGGCAGCACGGCGGATTTCCCAAGCGGTCAAAGGGAACTGACTGTAAATCAGTCGCCTCGTGCTTCAGTGGTTCGAATCCACTATCCGCCACGCCTCGATAGCTCAGTGGTAGAGCACTTCCTTGGTAAGGAAGAGGTCGTGAGTCCGATTCTCACTCGAGGCTCTCATGGCGGGATAGCTCAGCTGGCTAGAGCGTACGACTCATAATCGTAAGGTCAAGAGTTCGAGTCTCTTTCTCGCTACAAAGGTCGACGGAACGTCGGCATAGCAACGAACCACAAGAGGTGAACTTAAATGGCAAGCAAGAGCGCCGACATTCGTCCGGGCATCACGCTGGCATGCACCGAGTGCAAGGAGCGTAACTACATCACGACGAAGAACCGCCGTAACACGCCGGATCGTCTTGAGCTCAAAAAGTTCTGCTCCCGCTGCGGCAAGCAGACCGTGCATCGCGAGACCCGCTGAGCGGAATCAAGCTTTCGAAACCCGACCAATTTGGTCGGGTTTTTTGTTACTCTGGAGCGTTATGACTAGTTTTGCAGATCTCACCACCATCGGTGTGGGCGGTCCTATCGCCACTTTCCTGGAACCGACCACGCGCGTCGGCGTCATCGAGGCCGTTGAGGAAGCCGATTCCCAAGGACTGCCATTGTGCGTGATCGGCGGCGGATCCAACATGCTCGTATCCGACACGCCGTTCGAAGGCGTGGTGGTCCGCGATGCGAGACGTTCCATCGGCGTGTTGGATGAGGTGGCTCCGGTCGAGGATGATGGGCGTGTCGTCCACGTGAACGCCGAAGCCGGCTGCAACTGGGATGATTTCGTCGATTACTGCGTCCGACTTGGACTGGAAGGCGTCGAAGGCTTGTCCGGCATTCCCGGCACCGTCGGCGCGTCGGTCGTGCAGAACATCGGCGCGTACGGTCAGGAGGTCGCCACCAGCGTCGACAGCGTCGAGGTTTGGGACCGCAAGGAACGTGCGGTAAAGGCGTTGCGCAACGATCAGCTCGCCTTCGGCTACCGCATGAGCGCGCTGAAAGCCAGCATGTACAGCGCTCCGGCGACTCCGGCCGCGGAATTTTTCCCGACGCCGCGATACGTGGTGCTGTCCGTCACGTTCGCGTTGCGGCACAGCGATACGGGCGTGGTCGGTTACGGGCAGCTCGCCAAGGCGCTGGACGTCGCCGTGGGCGATCGCATGAACACCGCGGACATCCGCAACGCGGTGCTGAAGGTGCGTGCGGCTAAAGGCATGCTGGAAGACGCGCATCGCTATGCGTCGCCGGCCATGCAGGGCACCAAGAAGACGAATCTGGTCGATGTCGCTCTTGAATCGCAATCCAAGCAGAACGGCGATGACGGTCCGGACTTCAACCGCCATAGCTGCGGCAGCTTCTTCATGAACCCGATTCTCACGCCACAGCAGGCCGAGACGCTTCCCGAAGACGCGCCGCGCTTCGACGCGGCATTGCCGGGCGGCGGGCAGGGCGTCAAGACTTCCGCGGCCTGGCTCATCGACCATGCCGGCTTCCATAAGGGGTTCAAAATCAACGAAAACGCTCCGGCTGGCCTGTCCACGCTGCATACGTTGGCGTTGACCAATCGTGGGGGAGCATCAGCCGATGATATCGCCCGCCTCGCCAAAACCGTGCAGGACGGCGTCGAGGCCGCGTTCGGCATCCGACTGGTGCCCGAGCCGGTCGTCATCGGTATGAATCTTAAATAGCGTCACGCACGCCGTCAATGTGACGAAAACGACTTATACTTGCGCCTTGTGCTCTAGAAGGTGGAGCGTGAAACCGCGCGGGCGGAAAGAAGAGAAGGACGAGACATGAACGTATTTCGCAAGAAATCCGTCGAACAGACGCTGGCTGAAACAGGTGAGTCCGGCCATGCGCTCAAACGCGATCTGACCTGGTGGGATCTTGCCATCATGGGTGTGGCCGTTGCCGTGGGCGCAGGCATCTTCTCCATCGGCGCGCAGGCGGCTGCCTTCCATGCCGGTCCGGCGGTGGTGCTGAGCTTCCTAATCGCAGGCGTCGTGTGCGGCGCCGCCGTGATGTGCTACGCCGAATTCGCCTCCATGATTCCAGTGGCGGGTTCCGCCTACACCTTCACCTACACCACCGTCGGCGAGATCGTGGCATGGGTGATTGGCTGGGATCTGATCCTCGAAATGCTCATGGCCGGTTCGGTCGTCTCCAAATACTGGGGCGTGTACCTCAACCAGTTCTTCGAGCTGATCGGCTGGAACATCAACACCAACATCGCCATCGGCTCGTTCAACTTCGACCTGGCTCCGGTCATCATCGTCGCCTTCTTCACCGCGCTGCTGGTGATGGGTACCAAGATCGGCGCCCGCGTGGACGGCGCGCTCACCATTTTGAAGATCGCCATCGTCGTGTTCATCGTGGTCGTCGGCTTCTTCTACATCAAGGCCGAAAACTTCACCCCGTTCATTCCGCCGAGCGAACCCGCAGCATCCACCGACGGCTCCGGCGTCTCCGCGGTTATGGAACAGCCGCTGTGGCAGTGGGCCACAGGCATGGCCCCCAGCATTTATGGCGTGACCGGCATCATCTCCGGCGCGGCACTCGTGTTCTTCGCTTTCCTCGGCTTCGACGTCGTGGCCACCGCTTCCGAAGAGACCATCAACCCCAAGAAGAACGTGCCGCTGGGCATCGGCGTGGGCCTCGGCCTGATCATCGTGCTGTACACCCTCGTGGCCATCGTCACCACGGGCATGGTCTCCTATAAGGACCTTGCCAAACAGTCCGATCCGTCACTGGCCGTCGCGTTCAAGATGGTCGGCGCCGACTGGGCTGCGAAGATCATCAGCCTCGGCATCGTCATCGGCATGGCCACCGTGGTCATGGTGCTGCTGCTCGGCCTGACACGCGTGGTGTTCGCCATGAGCCGAGACGGACTGCTGCCGCGTGGCCTGAGCCATACCGGCAAGCATGGCACTCCGGTGCGTCTGCAAATCATCGTCGGCGTGGTCATGGCGCTGATCGCTGCCTGCTGCAACGTCGGCATCCTGTCCGACATGGTGAACATCGGCACGCTGTCGGCGTTCACGCTCGTCGCCATCTCCATCCCGATCATGCGCAAGAAGCGCCCCGACCTGGAACGCTCCTTCAAGATTCCGGGCAACCCGTGGGTGCCGATCCTGATTGCGCTCGCCAACCTGTGGCTGATGGTCAACCTGAGCGTGCTCACCTGGATCCGTTTCGTGGTCTGGCTCATCGTCGGCTTCGCCATCTACTTCGGCTATGGCTACCGTCATGCCCGTCTCGGTGCCGGCGAACTCGAAGTTGCCGCGCAAGAGTAATCTGGAACAGTACACGTTGTTGTTGAGGAGGTAAGCATGCCGTACGTTGTTGCCCAGCCGTGTGTGGACGTCAAAGACAAGGCCTGTGTGGACGAGTGCCCGGTCGATTGCATCTACGAAGGCTCCCGTTCCCTGTACATCAATCCGAATGAATGCGTGGATTGCGGCGCATGCGAGCCGGTGTGCCCGACCGAAGCCATCTTCTACGAGGATGACCTGCCGGACGAGTGGGCTTGGTACAAGGACGCCGCCGTCAGCTTCTTCGCCGAAGTGGGCGATCTGGGTGGCGCTTCCGCAGCCGGTCCGATCGGCAAGGATCCGGAACAGGTCGCGGCCCTGCCGCCGCAGAACCAGTGAGCATGTCTTGCTGATGCGTCCGCCTTCCATATTGCGCGTAAAGCGGAATATTCGCGGTCGATTTTAACCGGTTTGCCGCTGACGTTTGCACACGTCAGCGGCAAACCGGTTTTTGCATGGAACGGTTGCATGTGCCGGAACGCGATTGCCGTATGCTGGAACATGGTTGTGATTTCCGCTTGAAAAGGAGCCTTACGGATGGGTTTTCATGAATTTTCATCGCCGTACGACTGGTCCCGCATCGCGTCGTACAAACGTACGGCGAAAGCCGCGTTCGGTGGCATGGTCGACCTGTCCGTCGGTTCTCCCGTCGACCCCGTTCCCGATTCGGTGCGTAAGGCGCTCGCGGTCTCGTCGAACGACCCGAACGCGTACGGATATCCCGTTACGGCAGGTACCGCCGATTTGCGTGACGCCATTCACGAGTGGTTCGCGGCCGCCCGCAATGTCGATTTGCGTGCGATCGGCGCCGATGCGGTGCCGACGGTCGGTTCCAAGGAAGGCGTCGCGTTGATGGCGTCGCTGCTGCATTTCGGCGAGGGCGATGTCGTCGTGCAGCCGAAGGTGTCGTATCCGACGTACGAGATCGGCACGCAGTTGGCCGGCGCGCAAACGCTGAAGGTCGACGACGTGGCGGATGCGGATTCCTGGAAGGATGTGCCGGGCGTCAAGGCCGTTTGGGTCAATTCGCCGTGCAATCCGACCGGTGAGGTGCTGTCCGCGGAACAGATGGCCGGTATTGTGCGTGCCGCGCGCGCGATTGGTGCCGTGGTGCTGTCCGATGAATGCTATGCGTTGATGCAATGGGAAGACGACGTTGCGGAAGCGGATGCGGATACACTTGCCTCCACGCCGTGCGCCTTGCGCGCCGATGTGTGTGGCGGGTCCGCCGAAGGCGTATTGGTGCTGTATTCGCTGAGTAAGCAAAGCAACATGGCCGGGTATCGTACGGCGCTTATCGCTGGCGATCAATCGCTGATCGGGCCGATGGCGGCATACCGCAAACAGATCGGGCAGATCATTCCCGGACCGGTGCAGGCTGCGATGGCCGCCGGGCTGCGTGACTTCGACGCGGTCAAGACCCAGCATTCTCGTTACCAGGAGCGTCTGGGCATGCTGGTGAGTGCTCTGCGCGCATACGGATACTGCACCGACATGCCGCAAGGCGCGTTGTACGTGTGGGTGAAAGCCAAGTCCGGCGACTGCTGGGAGGATCTGCGCCAGCTTGCCGAAATCGGCATCGTCGCCAGCCCCGGCGAGTTCTACGGAGCGCCGGAATACTTGCGATTCTCGGCTACGGCCAGTGATGCGGCGATCGCCTCCGCCGCGGAACGATTGGCACGTTGACGGTTTGCTGACGATGGCCTTTTGACGAACGAAAGCGTTGAAAACAAAAAGGACCTCCGATTCGCTCGGAGGTCCTTCATTATGGCGGAGTCAGAGGGAGTCCAACGCCCATGCGTCTTATGGCTATGTGCAGCTGTTGATGTCGCTGATCCAGGAGTGGCGCAGTGAGAGAGCTCTCCCCAGTACAGTGTCAGTTTGTCGGCCAATGA
>CAUFQQ010000005.1:0-129606 GCA_959028125.1 uncultured Bifidobacterium sp.
TAATGCGTTGGGTCCAGACCTCGGTCTGGCCTTCCCATTGCGGATTGACCGCAGGGCGGGTCTGGGTCCAGTACACATTGCCGTCCTCATCCTCGAATATGTCTGGATCGATGCCTTCGGCGCCCTCGATCCAGAACGGCCCACGCCAAGGTCCGTCGATCGAGTCCGACTCAAGAACGAAGTTGCCTTCCGCCGCCTGAGCCGCATCCAATTCGGCCTGGGAGCATCCTTCCGCGATGGCTTTGCGTCCATTGATGCGAGCGATGGTGCAGGCAATCACGTATTTGCCACGAATCCTACGCAGCGTCGGCGCATAGACGCCACCCGAGTCATCCACGAAAGGAATGAGCAAACGTCTTGCCAACTCCTCATCTATGGCATCCGACACGTGTTTCCAGTGGGCCATATCCCTGGAAACGTAAATAGGCAAGCCTGGAACCAGTTCGAAGGTGGAGGTCACAAGCACGATTTGCCGAAGATCATCATCCCAAATCCAACTCGGATCAGGATGCATTCCGTGAAGAATGGGATTGGCGATGGTAATCGTTGTGGTCATAAGTACGCCTCATTCGGGAACGTTTGGATACATCACATCATTGCGAATAATCGAAATTTTCGCTTGGTCTAACAACGCAAACAAGCCGCTCACCGGCGATCTAGCCGGCAAACGACTTGCGTGCGAAGGAAATTTGAGGAAGGAGGAAGGAAAGAAAAGTGAGTGGTGTGCCGGAACACCGACGCTTCGGCACACCACATCCGGCTCTGTCACAGTCGAGCCCCACTGTTTGATCCAGCGATGAATCAGGAGTCCTAACGGAAACTCCTTATTGCGTCCATGCCTCGGTCCTGCAATTTCCGAACGCTACGCGCGCCCAGTCATTGCTCGCCCTCGACTACCGTCTCGGACTTCGCCCGAGGCTACCTAAAACCCTAGTGGGTTTTCGGCTCACGCCTCGGCCAGGGCGTCGATCATATAGTTGTTGATCGTGGCCTTGACGGACTCGAGGTGATCGGACTTGGTGGCCTCGATGAGCTTGGACTGCGGGATGTCCAGAGCGTACTCTTCGAGGGAAGCCAGCGAAGCGGTGCCGTTCTCGACGGTCGCGCCGATGCCGGAATCGAAGGAGCTGTAGCGCTCGGCCTGCAGGTTCTCGATGACCTTGTCCTCGTGCATCTTGGCCGCGACCAGCAGGCCGGCCGCGAAGGAATCCATGCCGGCGATGTGGGAGCGGAACAGGTCCTCGGCGGCGAAGGAGGTACGACGCGGCTTGGCGTCGAAGTTCAGGCCGCCGTGAGGGCCGATCTGGCCTTCGGCGAGGACTTCCCACATGACGGTGGAGGTCTCGTACAGGTCGGTCGGGAACTCATCCATATCCCAGCCGATGAGCTTGTCGCCCTGGTTGGCGTCCAGGGAGCCGAGCACGCCGGCCTCGCGGGCGGTGCGAATCTCGTGCTGGTAGGTGTGGCCGGCCAGGTTGGCGTGGTTGCCTTCCAGGTTCAGCTTGAAGACGTCCATCAGATCATAGGTGCGCAGGAAGTTGATGGCGGTGGCGGCATCGAAGTCGTACTGGAACATCGTCGGTTCCTTGGCCTTCGGCTCGATCAGGAACTGGGCGTCCAGGCCGATTTCCTTCGCGTAGTCATGGCACATGTGGAAGAACTTGGCCATGTGCTCCTGCTCGCGCTTCATCTGGGTGTTCCACAGGTTCTCGTAGCCTTCACGGCCGCCCCAGAACACGTAGTTCTCGGCACCAAGGCGCTTGGCGATCTCCAGGGAGTGCTTCAGCTGGCCGCCGGCGTACGCGTAGATGTCGGCGAACGGGGAGGTGGAGGCGCCGGAGACGAAGCGCGGGTTGGTGAACAGGGAGGAGGTGTTCCACAGCAGCTTGATGCCGGTGGACTTCATGTTCTCTTCGATCTTGTCGACGACCTTGTCCAGGTTCTTGTCGGTCTCGCGCAGGGTATCGCCTTCCGGAGCGATATCACGATCATGGAAGCAGAAGTACTCGACGCCGAGCTTCTGGAAGAACTCGAAGGCGTAGTCGACCTTGGCCAGGGCCTCGTCCTCCGGATCGGAATACTTGCCGTACCACGGACGCTGGGCGGTGCCGGTGCCGAACGGATCGACGAGCTGCTGGTCGAAGGTGTGCCACCATGCGACGCCGAAACGCAGCCAGTCCTTCATCTTCTTGCCGGCAACGACCTTGTCGGCATCGTAGTAATGGAAGGCAAGACCCTCCTGCGGCCCCTTTTCGCGACCGACGTACGGAATCTTATCGATATCCCACAGACCCATGGAATGCTCCTTTGCTTGGTTTACTTACGTAAAGCTTTATTTCGCAGCGGGCTTTCCGCCCGTCTTGGTCTACATAATAAATTGAATTACCTAAGTTTGTCAATTCGTTAAACTATACGGCGTTTCCATTGGAATCAAGCCATTTATCAATGCAGTGATACAGTGTGTTTGTTTGTTCGCATCGCGGCGCAACACCTGCGCGGCGCACGGAAGCGCGGAATCGAAAGAAGGAACATATGAGCGAAAACGTCGACACCATCTGCGTGCAGGGAGGCTATCAGCCGGGCAATGGAGAATCCCGCACTCCCCCAATCATCCAGGCCACGACCTTCAAATACCAGTCGAGCGAACAGATGAGCCGACTGTTCGACCTGTCCGAATCCGGCTACTTCTACACCCGCCTGCAGAATCCGACCAACGACACCGTCGCCGCGAAGATCTGCGAGC
Organism: uncultured Bifidobacterium sp.; assembly: GCA_959028125.1. GTDB lineage: Bacteria > Actinomycetota > Actinomycetes > Actinomycetales > Bifidobacteriaceae > Bifidobacterium. The sequence goes on from CAUFQQ010000005.1 coordinate 2,744, forward strand.
TGGAAGGCGGCGCGGCCGCGATGCTCACCTCGTCCGGCCAGGCGGCGAACTTCTTCGCGCTGTTCAACATCTGCAACAACGGCGACCACATCGTCGCCTCCTCCGCCATCTACGGCGGCACGTTCAACCTCATCAACGTGACCATGCGCAAGATGGGCGTCGAATGCACCTTCGTCAGCCCGGACTGCACCGAAGAGGAACTTGAGGCCGCGTTCCAGCCGAACACCAAGGCCGTGTTCGGCGAGTCCATCTCCAATCCGGCGCTTATCGTGCTCGACTTCGAGAAGTTCGCGAACGCAGCGCATCGTCACGGCGTGCCACTGATCGTCGACAACACCTTCCCGACGCCGATCAACTGCCGTCCGTTCCAGTACGGCGTGGACATCGTCACGCACGCCACCACCAAGTACATGGACGGCCACGGATCCTGCGTGGGCGGCGCGATCGTCGATTCCGGCAATTTCGACTGGATGGCCCATGCGGAGAAATTCCCGGGCCTCACCACTCCGGACGACTCCTACCATGGCGTCACCTACGCGAAGGAATTCGGCAAGGCCGCATACATCACCAAGGCCACCGCGCAGCTCATGCGCGACTTCGGCTCCACTCCGGCGCCAATCAATTCGTGGATCATGGGCATGCACCTGGAATCGCTGGGCGTACGCATGGAGCGCCATTGCGCCAACGCACTGGCCGTGGCCAAGTGGCTCGACGCCGATCCGCGCGTCAGCTGGGTGAGCTTCCCGGGCCTCGAAACGGACAAGTACCATGCGCTGGCGCAGAAGTACATGCCGAACGGCACCTGCGGCGTGATCTCCTTCGGCGTGCCGGGCGGGCGCGAGACGGTTTCCGCGTTCCTTGACCATCTGAAGATGGTGTCCATCGCCACGCATGTGGCCGATGCGCGCAGCTGCACGCTGTATCCGGCCGGCACCACGCATCGCCAGCTCACCGAGGAGCAGCTTGAGGAAGCCGGCGTCGGCATCGACCTGGTGCGCCTGAGCTGCGGCATCGAAAACACGGCCGACATCATCGCCGACCTCGACCAAGCCCTCGCCGCCGTGCAGTGAGCCGCAGAAATCCGCCATCTCGCTTATGGATGGCGGATTTCTTCACCCGACCGATGCTATCTCGCTTATAGATGGCAGTCTTCTTGAATCGCTAAGGCCCTAGGGGGTAATATTCATACCTCTTAAGGCCTTTTTGTGGATTTCATCCGCCATCTATAAGCGAAATAGCATCATGCCGCAGCCCGATTCCGCCATTCATAAGCGAGATATGGGCTTGCCCAAGCCTCACAGACGGTTGCCCTTCCTCCGACCATCGGCTATCTGAGCAATCGTCATTCGCCCACATAGCCGCACAGGCTCCCCCAAACGCAATGACATCCTCTGCGCCACACGTTCCGCCAATTCCCTTCGAGAATCCTCATCCCTGAGATTTTCCGCCGTCACCTGGATATACAGCCATCCTTCATCCTCCAACGCTTCCCGACGTTTACTGTCAGCCAACCATCGCGAGGCATGATACCTGCCGTCGTATTCAATGATGATTTTCAAATCCGGATAAGCCATGTCCGCGAAAAATACATGAGAATAGCCTTTGAGCCGAATGGCATAGTTCACTTCCGGACAAGGCAAACCATAACGCAACAGAACAATTCGACTTCTCGTTTCCTGGGAAGAATCTGTATTCTCCCGCATCAGCCTGAGAGCCCTACGCATTTTCGACACTCCTCTCACCGCACGTAATCTGTCGGAGCCTGAATAGTTGGACAAATCGGACAAGCTATCGACATATATCCGAAACTCCTCCAGTGTGGCCTTTTTCATATGTCCATCACGCCGCATCATCGAATCACCCAAAACCACCAATTCTTCATCTTCAAGCCGATTGGCATGCATGGCCCATGTGGTCACGGAATCCGCGCATCGCAATCGACCATGATGAATCGGCATATGCGTCTGAGGTCCAGACCAAAGCACAAAACAAATCCCCTGCAGTATCGTTCGCACGCCGTTACTTTCAATCACCGCGTGCAGCGTATCAGCCAAAAGCCCTCCGCGCCGGTAGCGAGGCAGTTCGATGCCTTGTAAACTCAGTGCGGTATCAAGCGCGAACACCAGCCGCCTTCCGGTGCGCCTCTGCGCTTCGAGACATTGTTCGATGGTTCTTGTCCTCAGCTGTGCGAGGCTTTCCGAATATTGTGCTCCATTGTCCATAGCGCCAAAGTAGAGGAAATGTCGCCGCGCTGCCTACCGGCTTCTGGCAAACAGTGGATAAGTGGATAACTGCGCCCTTCTTTTTCTGATGCGGATAACCGTATCCCAGCGGAGGAATTCAAAGTGCGCATAGCCGATTGAGACGAGCGCGGCAATCGCAAGCATTGCAAGGATACTATGGCTGGCAATGAGGTCATTTTGTTGAATCGAGGATGTATGGGCGAACCGTATGTGATTGAGAATGTGTGTTTCGTGGGGTCCGATGAGTCTGTCGACATCACGATTGAGCAAGGGCGGATCGCAGATGTACGGTCTTCGGAAAAGTCGGTAGCCAAGGCTTCAAAAACGTGGATCATTCCCGGCTTGTGGGATTGTCACACGCACTTCACGCAGTGGTCGTACACGCTGGGGCGGCTTGATCTGATTGATGCCCGCAGCGCCGATGAGGCAATGAGCCTGCTACGCGAGCACTTGGAGGAACGCCGCGAATCCGGCACGCTCGACCCGGACCAGTACGTGGTCGGCATGCGGTTCAGACACTCCCTGTGGGCCGATGATGCCCAACCGACATTGGCTGCGATCGACGCGGTGTCGGGCGACCAGCCCGTGGCGCTGTCAAGCGCAGACATGCATTGCGGCTGGGTGAATTCAGCCGCGGCTCGTAAGCTCGGCGTGCATGTAGGCGAGTCGGGACTCGTCGGCGAGCTTGAATGGTTCGACGCTTACTGCAAGCTGGACAAAGGCCCCGGTGCGGCTGACGAGCTGATGCGATTGCTGCGCAACGCGGAACAGGACGCCGCCGGCAAAGGCGTGGTCGGCGTGCGCGACTATGAGATGGCCGAGAACATCGACACGTGGATTGACCGCTTCAAGCAGGGGCTTGACGGATTGCGCATCGAAGCCGGCGTTTACCCCGAACGACTTCAGCAAGCCATCGACGACGGCTGGCACACCGGCGACGAACTTCCCGGAAGCCATGGCTTGGGCCATGTCGGTGCGATGAAGATGATTTCCGACGGCTCGCTCAACACCCGATCCGCCTACTGCTCCACACCGTATTCGGGCATTACGCCGGAAACCTACGGCACGCTGAGCTACACCCCCGAGCAAATCGAATCGTATATGCGGCTCGCCACCGAACATGGCTTCGACATCGCCTGTCATGCCATCGGCGACGAAGCGAACACCATCGTGCTCGACTGCGCGGAACGTACCCACGCGCACGGCTCCATCGAGCATGCCCAAATGCTCAAGGAACGCGACATTCCACGTCTTGCGCAATTGGGACTTGCCGCGAGCATCCAGCCACAGCACGCCATGGACGACTGTGACGTCATCACACGATTCTGGGGCAATCCCGCCGGAATTCCCTACGCGTTCAACAGTTTGCACAAGTCTGGAACCAAACTGCTTATGGGCTCGGACGCGCCGGTCGCGCCGTTGGATCCGTGGCTGGCCATTTCCGCAGCGGTGTTCGGCACGGAGAGTTCCGATCGAGAGCCTTTCCAGTCTGAGCAATGTCTGGATTTCGAAACCGCTCTCGCTTCGTCCACCGCCCTGGGGCGTACGACGTTGCAAGCTGGAGATGCGGCAGACCTAGTGCTGCTGGATTGCGATCCGAGTGAGCTTGAGTCCCCTGAGGCCATGCGCGCCATGCCCGACCATGTGCTCGCCACTATGCTTGCTGGGTGCTGGACATATCAGTCTCACGTATCTCGCTTATAGATGGCGGAATCGGAAAGCCGCCCGATGCTATTTCGCTTATAGATGGCGGCGCCTCTACGTCATTAAGGTCTTAGAGGGTATGATTTACACCCTCTAAGACCTCTTCGCAAAATTCATCCGCCACCTATAAGCGAGATAGCACTGGACAAGCAGACGAATCCGCCATCTATAAGCGAGATACACGGCCAACAACGCACGAATGGCGCTTCAGTCTTTTTGGCAAGCCATGGACAACCGCTCGAATGCTTCGTCGCTTTCCACGATGAGGCTGTCGATTTTGCGCTTGCCCAGCTCACGCAGCCATTCGTCTGGATCCGTGCAGGCGAGCGCGCCGGCCTCCAGGAGTAACGGCCTGTGGCCGCCAATCACCACTTCGTCTGCGCCGACGGCTTGGACCGGTCCGTTGAAATGCGCGAAAGACTCGTCAGGAACGTCCGATTCAGTTCCGGCAAGCACCGCCGCATATGTGGCATATAGTTCGCGCCGACGGACCGCATACTCAGAGTCCGATTCACCCGCACGCCTTCTGCCGTCCACAATGTACGGCTTTCCCATGGTGATGTAGTGGAAGAAATGGCGATTGATGGCGTCGCATTCCTCCCGCATCACGTCGCGAACCACTTCGACGCCCGCTTCCTCAAGGATGCGAAGGCCTTTGCCCGCCACAATCGGGTTCGGGTCAACCGATCCGACCACCACGCGTGCGATGCCGTGCGCCAGAATCAAGGCAGTGCACGCCGGCTGCGATCCGACATGGCAGCAGGGTTCAAGCGTGTCGATGACCGTGGCGCCAGTCAGATCGATGCCGTGCGCGTCGGCATAGTCGAACGCCATACGCTCCGCATGCGGGCCACGATACCGGTCATGGTATCCGGTGGCGAGAACCTCGCCATCACGTACCACCACCGCGCCTACCAGCGGATTCGGGTCCACCCATCCCGCACCCTTGCGGGCCAGTTCAAGAGCCTGCGCCATATATTCGCGGTATTGCGACATGTCTTCCATGACCCCAAGCATATTGCACCAGTCCAAGCCGCACACGTTGCACCTCACATCCCGAAGCCGACGCGAACGGTCAGGGAATGGACAGGTTCGCCCAGCCGTCCGCCTCGCAGCCATGCGACGCTACAATATTGGCAGACCGGCAACATCCAACGAGAGGAATCACATGCAGCGTGAGATCATGACGTCCATCCCATTTTTGAGCCAGCCGTCCGCCGCAGCCGAGAACACCGAAGAGGATCTGGCCGTGGCACAGGACCTGAAAGACACGTTGGACGCGCATCGCAATGGTTGCGTGGGCATGGCGGCCAATATGATCGGCGTTCCCAAGCGCATCATCGCTTTTGTGGATGAGGATTTCGGCGGCCGCATTTTCGTGATGTTCAATCCACACATCACCGCCGAAGACGGCGCGTTCGATACGGCGGAAGGTTGCCTCTCGCTCCAGGGCGAGCGCCGCACCGTCCGATACCAGCGCATCGAAGTGGATTATATGGATCGGAAATTCCGCGAGCGCCACGCAGCGTTCACCGGTTTCACCGCGCAGATCATCCAACACGAGATCGACCACTGCGATGGCGTGATCATTTGATCGCCGGCCTGCCGCCCACCAATCAATAGCCGCCCGCCGAAAACAGCCAACCCACCACCCCGTACTCGAAAAGCACGGGAAAACAGGAAGAATCATCAACAAAGTCACGTACGGAGGTACGATTTCGCCCTCAAACGGTCGAAACATACCCCGTACGCGAAAACCCGATTTCACCGCGCAAAATCACCGCCACCGCACCTACGGGGACAACACCGGGACTCCCCTCTCTCCGGCGACATCTCAACTCGGTGCCATCGCGCACACAGAGGCACACGGAGACACCCAGGCTCGGAGACCGCCGCAGCAGGCCACCATCACCACCAACCACGTACGGAGGCACGCTTCCATTCCCGCACAACCGACCCACGACCGCTGTGTAGACGGGATATGGGATAATCGGCGATGGTACTTTGCGTATGGACACGGTCCGAAAACACTTGGCTTCGATGAGTTCGCAGCAGACTTGCGATTCGTCCGCAACCAGTCGCGCCGGCAACGCGCCACAGCACGGCGAACAAGTGCGATTTTCCGTCGACCGACATACGCAAAACGCTGGAATTCCAACGTTTCTTAAGGATGGAACACAACATTGGCTGAGTTTATTTACCAGATGATCAAGGCCCGCAAGGCTTACGGCGACCGCGTGATTCTTGACGATGTGACCCTGAGCTTCCTGCCGGGCGCGAAGATCGGCGTCGTCGGCCCGAACGGCATGGGTAAGTCCACGCTGCTGAAGATCATGGCCGGCCTCGACACCGTTTCCAACGGCGAAGCCTACCTGACCCCTGGTTTCACCGTCGGCATTCTGCAGCAGGAACCGCCGCTGGACGACACCAAAACCGTCGGCGAGAACATCAAGATGGCATTCGGCCCGATCGCCGAAAAGGTGGCGCGTTTCAACCAGATTGGCGAGGAAATGGCCAATCCGGACGCCGATTTCGACGCGCTGATGGAAGAAATGGGCAAGCTGCAGAACGATATCGACGCGGCCAACGGTTGGGATCTCGACTCCCAGCTCGAGCAGGCCATGGACGCTCTGCAGTGCCCGGATCCGGATACGCCGGTGAGCGTGTGCTCCGGTGGCGAGCGCCGTCGTGTGGCACTGTGCAAGCTGCTGCTTGAGGCTCCGGACCTGCTGCTGCTCGACGAGCCCACCAACCATTTGGACGCCGAATCGATCCTGTGGCTGGAGCAGTTCCTGCACCAGTACAAGGGCGCCGTCATCGCCGTCACCCACGATCGTTACTTCATGGACAATGTGGCCGAATGGATCTGCGAAGTGGATCGCGGCCACCTGTATCCATACAAGGGCAACTACTCCACCTACCTGGAGACCAAGGCCAAGCGTATGGAGATCCAGGGCGCCAAGGACGCCAAGCTCGCCAAGCGCCTGAAGAGCGAGCTCGACTGGGTGCGTTCCTCGCCGAAGGCCCGTCAGGCCAAGAACAAGGCCCGTCTGGAACGTTACGACCAGATGGAGCAGGAGGCACGCAACAACAAGAAGCTCGACTTCTCCGAAATCCAGATTCCGGCCGGCCCGCGTCTGGGTTCCACCGTTCTGGAAGCCGAGCATATCCACAAGGCGTTCGGCGACCGCGTGCTCATCGACGACTTGAGCTTCACCCTGCCGCGTAACGGCATCGTCGGCGTGATCGGCCCGAACGGCGTAGGCAAGTCCACCCTGTTCAAGACCATCGTCGGCTTGGAACCGTTGACCTCCGGTTCGCTCAAGATCGGCGACACCGTGAAGATCAGCTACGTCGACCAGAACCGTGCCGGCCTTGACCCGAACAAGAACCTGTGGGAGGCCGTGTCCGACGGACTCGACTTCATCGAGGTGGCCGGAGTGGAAGTGCCGACCCGCGCCTACGTGGCGTCCTTCGGCTTCAAGGGTTCCGACCAGCAGAAGCTGGTGGGCGTGCTGTCCGGCGGCGAACGCAACCGTCTGAACCTGGCGCTGACCCTGAAGCAGGGCGGCAACCTGCTGCTGCTCGACGAACCGACCAACGACCTTGACGTCGAAACCCTGGAATCCCTCGAAAACGCGCTGCTCGCCTTCCCGGGCTGCGCCGTGGTGATCTCCCACGACCGTTGGTTCCTCGACCGTGTGGCCACGCACATCCTCGCATGGGAGGGCACCGACGAGAATCCGGCCAACTGGTACTGGTTCGAAGGCAACTTCCAGGCCTATCAGGAGAACCGCATCGCCCGTCTCGGCGAGGATGCGGCCCGCCCGCACCGCCTGCACCGCAAGCTGACCCGCTAAAGGCAGACAGATCCAATCGAGTCGCGTTAAGCGCAGATTTCAGCGAAGCGCCACCCTTCATTACGAGCGGTGGCGCTTTGCCATACGTCAACCGTTTGCCGCTAACCAACCGTTCATTCTTCTCACGTACTCGTTACAAAACAATCCGACGAAATTTACTACGTATGGATAGACTCGATGCCAGCATAAAGAGCTATCCACACGCGGAAGGAATCGAGGCCATCATGACGCAGACAGACATGACGCCGCTGCAACGACTGGCAAAGGTGCTCCAGCTGGGCACGCCCTCAAACTATCGCAACCATACGTATATCAACGGCGAAAGCCTGTACTTCCCCACTGGCCGAGTCTACGGCGGACAGGTCATCGCGCAGTCGCTGATGGCCGCGTCGAGAACCGTCGCTCCATCCCGTCTGCCGAATTCCATCCACGGCTATTTCATTTCGGCCGGCGATATCCGTCAGGATCTGCTGTTCGACGTGGAAAATCTGCGTGACGGACGTTCCTTCTCCGCCCGTCGCGTGAATGTCACGCAGGCGCAGGGCTCGATTTTGACGGCAATCGCCAGCTTCCAGGAACATGACCAGGAAGGCATCGAATTCGCCGACCCGATGCCTGAGAACATTCCCGATCCCGACAGTCTGACCAGTGCGAAGCAACTGATGGAGCCGTATGCGGAACAGTCGCCGTTCGCCAAGTATTATGCGGAGAAGTCGCCGTTCGATATTCGCCATGTGACGCGCACCATCATGCTTGGCGCCGACAAGAAGAGCGCCAGCGAGGATTCCGGCAAGCAGATGGTGTGGATGAAGGCCGACGGTAAGGTGGACGTGCCGCAGGTCATGCATCGTGCGATGCTGGCGATGGGCTGCGACCAGATCATGCTGGAGCCGATTCTGCGCCGTGCTGGCTTAAGCATCGCCACGCCGGGCATTTCGTATGCGTCCATCGACCATTCGATGTGGTGGTACCGCGACATCGACATCAACCAGTGGCATCTGTACGTGCAAGACACGCCGACCGCGGCGCACGGACGCGGCTTGGGCCAAGCGAAGGTCTACACACAGGATGGCGAGCTGGTGGCCTGCATGGCGCAGGAAGCGATGTTCCGCGTGCCGAAGAAGGACTGAGACGGAGTTAAAGAAGGTCTGACGTTCAGACTTTCGATTTCGTGGCAGGATTCGTAGCCGATTTTGTAGACGCCTTCGTGGCGGCGGCCGCATAGCGATTGCGCTGTGCGGCCTTTTTCACGGCCGGACTTTCCGGCCCGTCGATAGGCGGGATGCGGCACAGCCACTCCCCCACGATGCCGACGATCATGTCGGCGACGCATACCACGCAGGCCACCACGCATTCGATGATGGCTTGGCTATAGAATTCCGCCTCACCATGCGGCAGACTCATGATGATCTGCCCACCGTACCAGCCGGCCAACGCCGCGCCCGCAAGTCCGAGCGCTTTGCAGGCCACCAGCGTGCCGAACGCCTTCTGCGGGTCCAATGGCTTGAGCTGCGCGCGTTTGACGGGATCTTTGGTCGTGTATTTATGAATCTGCAGAGCCATGTACAGCACCACACCGCCCAACACGGCCAGCACCACCGGCACGATCCAGGGTGCGCCAACCAACGGCAGGCCTGAAATCTCGCCGTATTTCGCCAATCCCATGCCGGCCAGCACGCCAAGCGCGGCCGCAAGGACGAATGACCACCAAGGGGTTCTGCGTGCTCTCATAGCGTGTCTCCGATAATCCAATTGTCGGTCAGCATGCCCACTTGCGCGGCGTCCGGAGCCATCGCCAGCAGGAACGCGACCGGATCCCTGCCGAGTTTCGCGTCCGGATCCATGTCGAACCATGGGGCGAGCACGGCCGCATGCTCACGTGCGGACGGCCACGGCACCATGCAATCAGGTTCGTTGCGGACCACGCCTTCCATGTCCACAAGGTCGAGGTCGAGGTCATCCGAAATGGAGGATGACACCGATTCCAACGCACCGATAAGCTCACGCGCGTCCATGCGCGTGGAAATCTGCATGACGGCGGCCATTTTGTCCGGATAGTCGTCGACCTGGCTGACATGGTACAGCGGCGAAATACCTTCCACCTGGTTTCCGGGAAGCGCGTCGATGGCCACGATCGCCTGACGGAACTGGTGTTCCGCATCAGTTGAAACGCTATCCAGGGAAATGACCGCTCGACGGGATGCCGGTCCCGGTTTCGCCGCGGCCGCAGCGGCTGCTTTGGAGGCCGCCGTACCTTCCGGAAGTTCAATGGAATCAATGGATTCAACAGAATCGGCATCGTCAATCGCATCAACGTCATCTGCAGACGTCCCAATGTCGGAATCGCGAACTATGGGATCCTGAGCTCCGGCAACCATCCAATCGTCCGCGATCTCATCGATATGGTCGCGGTCGGACGTTTCGTGCAGCAGTTGCGCCACGGAACCGGCGTGCGCTCCCCCGAGTTCTGCGTCCGGTTCAAGCGCAAGCCACGGCCCCAATACGAAAGCCCGCTGCCATGCGCGCGGATGCGGCAACGTCAGGTCGGGGTCGGCGCTTTCCTGCCCGTCAAAGTCGATGATGTCCAAATCGAGCGTGCGCGACGTCCAATGGTCGGTGCGCACGCGACCATGCGAGGCTTCGATGCACTGCAAACCGGCCAGCAGTTCGGCGGCCGAAAGCCTGGTATCCACGGACACGACCGCATTGCGGAATTCCGCAGTACCTTCCGGCATGCCCCATGCGTCGGTCCGATAGAGCGGCGACACCCCCGTCACCTGCGTGGAGGGAAGCCCATCAATGCACCGAACGGCGTCACGCAAGGTGGCGGTCACATCGCCCTGATTGCCTCCCATGGCGATGATGGCATGATGCACCTGCCCATGTTCCGACGACCGCTCACGCGATGGACTGTCAACTGTTTCACGGGAACGTTCCACGGTCACGCTGACATCGTCGAACGGCACGGTGATCGGCGCATTCGGCTTATGCACGGTGACCTGCGTGCGGCACACGGCCGGAAAGCCGAGAATCATGCCGACGATACGATTGGCCAGCTTTTCAATCAAATCGACGTGTTCGCCTTCGATGATGGCCACGATGCCTTTGGCGATCGCACCATAGTCGACGGTGTCGTTCAGATCGTCGGAACGGCCGGCGGCAGCGAGGTCGAGGAACAGCGTGGCGTCCACCACGAAGGTCTGGGCCCGCTCATGCTCGAAGTCGAGCACGCCATGTTTGCCCGTCGCGCGGATTCCCGTCAGTCGAATCTGATCCATACCAGCCTTCCTTTGCCGTTCCTACGTTCCGTATTCCTATTATTTCCGCGATTGCGATGTTGTGACTATCTGCGATTCGCACGGTCACGCGTTCGCATACTCGCGCCATGCGTTGCCGACGGCGACCGCGTCGCGGCTTTTCGCCACGTCATGCACGCGCACGGCCCACACGCCATGTTCCGCGCACAGGGCGCTGATGGCCGCGGTGGCGTTGTCTTTTGAGGCCATGTCCGGCTCGGTCACACCGGCGCCGGCAAGCAGCGAGCCGACGAAACGTTTGCGGGACGCGCCGATCAGCACCGGATAGCCAGCCGCGTTGAACCGGTCAAGCGCCGCCAGAATCGGCAGGTTATGTTCCACGCCCGGCTTGGAGAAGCCCAGGCCCGGGTCGATGATGACCTGTTCGGCCCGCACCCCGGCTTCAAGCACCGCATCCACCTGACGCATCAGCTCGTCATGCACGTCATTCACCACGCCATGCTCGTAGCGGGAGGTGTCGGCGTCCGGCACATTGCCCGCGGCGCCGGCAAGCCAGCCACGCCAATGCTGCACGATGTACAGGCAGTCGGAATGGTCGGCCACCACATGCGGCAGTTCGCGGTCCAACTGGCCGCCGGACACGTCGTTGATGATCTGCGCGCCATGTTCGAGCGCGGCCAACGCCACCGAAGCGCGCGTGGTGTCGATGGACAGCACCGCCCCTTCGGGAATCAGCGCGTCCACAGCGCCCAGCACACGGGCCTTCTCGTCGGCTTCGCTGACGCGTTTGGCTCCCGGACGGGTGGATTCCGCTCCGATGTCGATGATGTCGGCACCGGCTTTCATCATCGCCTCGCCATGGGCTTTGGCCGCCTCCGGAGCAAGCCAGAGGCCGCCGTCGGAGAAGGAATCCTCCGTGATGTTGAGCACGCCCATCACCAACGTGCGCTGGCTATCATGAATCGCCTTCATATCAATCGCCATCGGTTTTCTTCCTTCATTCATTCCGTTCTTCCGTTCGGTTCTGTCCGATTCCGCCCGGTAAAGCGCACTTACGAATGGTTCGACAGAATCAGGCTCATCGCCTCGGTCCGCGTGGCCGCGTCGCGCATGCATCCTCGCACCGCCGAGGTGACGGTACGGGACTGCGCCTTCTTGACGCCACGCATGGCCATGCACATGTGGTCGCATTCGGTGACCACGATCACGCCACGCGCGTCGATGCCTTCCATCAACGCGTCGGCCACCTGCTGGGTGAGCCGCTCCTGCACCTGCGGACGGCGTGCGTACAGTTCCACCAACCGTGCCAGTTTGCTTAAGCCCGCCACTTGGCCGTTCTGCGGGATGTAGCCGACGTGGGCCACGCCATGGAACGGCAGCAGATGATGCTCGCAGACGGAGAACAGTTCGATGTCGCGTACGAGGACCATTTCGTCGGTGTCCACCTTGAAACGGGTTTTCAGCACTTCCTCTGGCCCGTGTCCGAGGCCGGCGAACAGCTCCTTGCACGCGCGCCCGATACGGTCCGGCGTGTCCAGCAGACCTTCACGGTCCGGATCCTCGCCGATGGACTTCAAGAACAGGCGCACGGCCTGGCGCACGCCTTCCTCGTCATAGCCGACAGGCCCGGCCGCATGAGCGGCACGGGCCTTGTCGTCGAAGAGGGTATCGAAATCGGTATCGCTCATCAGTTGGTCAATCCTGCGCTTTGCTTCAGCTTGTCGGGAATCGGGACCGGCGGAATGTCGGAATCGGGACGCTTCTCGTCGCTCAACCAGACCTCGCGCTTCGGCGCCTTCTTGATGTTGGCGAAGATGGCGGCAAGCTCCTTCTCGTTGAGCGTTTCCTTGACGAGCAGCTGACGTACCAGCTCGTCGAGGATGTCGCGGTTCTCGTTAATGACGTTCCATGCTTCGGTATGCGCGGTCTCCACAAGCTTGAGCACTTCCTCGTCGATGATTTCGGCGGTGTGCGCGGAGTACTTGTGGGTGAGCGCGCCGAGATCGCTTTGCTCGTCGTCGGACCACTTGATGGCGCCCAGCTTCTCGGAGAAGCCGTAGTCGAGCACCATCTGACGCGCGATGTTCGTGGCCTTTTCGATATCGTTGGAAGCGCCGGTGGTCGGGTCGTGGAACACGACCTCTTCGGCGGTACGGCCGCCCATGGCGTACGCCATCTGATCGAGCAGCTGGTTGCGGGACATGGAGTAACGGTCCTCGGTTGGCATGACCGCGGTGTAGCCCAGTGCACGGCCGCGCGGCAGAATCGTCACCTTGGTCACCGGATCGGTGTCGTTCATGGCGGCCGCGACCAGCGCATGGCCACCCTCGTGGTATGCGGTGTTGCGCAGCTCGTCGAGAGCCATGCCCTTGGAACGACGCTTCGGACCGGCCTGGACGCGGTCGATGGCCTCGTCGATGGCGCGGTTGTCGATGAGCTGGGCGCCGGCACGGGCGCACAGCAACGCGGCTTCGTTCAACACGTTGGCAAGGTCGGCGCCGGTGAAGCCCGGCGTGCGCACGGCGATCATATGCAGGTCGACGTCCGGCACGAACGGCTTGCCCTTGGCGTGTACCTTCAGAATCGCCTCGCGGCCTTCCAAATCAGGTGCTTCGACGGCCACCTGACGGTCGAAACGACCCGGGCGCAGCAATGCCGGATCGAGCACATCCGGACGGTTGGTCGCAGCGATGATGATGAGGTTCGTATCGTTGTCGAAGCCGTCCATCTCGACGAGCAGCTGGTTCAGCGTCTGCTCGCGTTCGTCGTGGCCACCGCTCATGCCGGAACCGCCACGCTTGCGGCCGACGGCGTCGATCTCATCGATGAAGATGATGGCCGGAGCGTTCTTCTTGGCCTCGTCGAACAGGTCGCGCACACGGGAGGCGCCAAGGCCCACGAACATCTCCACGAAGTCGGAGCCGGCCATGGAGTAGAACGGCACGCCGGCCTCGCCTGCGATGGCGCGCGCCAGCAGCGTCTTACCGGTGCCTGGAGGGCCGTACAGCAGCACGCCGCGCGGAATGCGGGCGCCCAAAGCCTTGTAACGGGACGGGTCCTTGAGGAAGTCCTTGATTTCCTCGACCTCCTGCACGGCAGCGTCTTCGCCGGCCACGTCGGAGAACTTGGTGGTCGGGGTCTGGCCGTCGAGCAGTTTGCCGCTGTTCTTCTTGCCGCCCATGCCGAACATGCCGCCGGCGGCACCGCCCATGCGGCTCATCAGGAACCAGAACAGGCCGAAGATGATCAGGAACGGCAACAGTGAGGTGAGCAGGTAGGTCCAGATGCTGGTCTGCTGCATGGACGCGGTCCAGCCCTTGGCCGGATCGGCCTTCTGCACGGCCTTGACCACGGCCGCGGACTGCGCGTACGTGTAGTAGAACTGCACGTTCTTGCCGTAGTTCTTCGTACGTCCGGTGTCCGGGTCGGTGGCGGAGTAATCGCTCGACAGCTTGAGCTTGACCTGCTGGGTGTTGTCCACGATCGTCGCGTACTCTACGGTGTTGCCGTTGAGGATTTGCATGCCATCCTTGGTGTCGATGGTTTGCGAGCCCGCACCGGCGAAAAGCTGGAACATGGTCACGGCAAGCAATGCCACGACCACAACCCACAGCCACGGCGACTGCCAGAACGGACGGGGGCCGTTGGACTTGTTGCCGTTCGCCCCGCTGCCACCGTTCTTGCCGTCATTGTTGCGGCTAAACGGATTGGTGAACGGGTTATTGCCCCCGTTGGGTTTGTTGCCGCCGCCATTGCTTGGCGGCTGGTTCGGACCGGGGAAACTCATGCCTGACCTCCTTCATAGACTGACGGTTTCAGCACCGCGATCGAATCGAGGTTGCGGTAGTACTCGTCGTAATCCAAGCCGAAACCGACCACGAATTCATCGGGAATCTCACGTCCCTTGTATTTCACATCAACATTGACCTTGCGACGTGCCGGCTTCTCCAGAAGCGCAAAAATTTCCACGGAAGCCGCTCCACGGCGCTTGAGCTCGTCGACCAGCCAAGCCAGGGTGATGCCCGAATCGATGATGTCCTCGACGATCAGCACATGGCGTCCTCGCACATCCGTGGACAGATCCTGACGAACCGTGATCTTGCCGCTCGACTCCGTGCCGGAACCGTAGCTCGACAGGCTCATGAAATCCATTTGGACCGGAATGCTCATGGCCTGGGAAAACGCCGCAAGCGTGTTCACGGCCCCCTTGAGCACGCAGACCAGCAGCGGGTTCTTGCCACGATAGTCTTCACTGGCTTGTGCCGCGGCACGGTTGATGATGTCGGAGATCTCTTCTTTGCTGATCAGCTCGTGATCAATGTCTTCTTGTACGTCAGCGATTCGCATGCCCACCATCTTGGCACATGCGAATGACGTGTTTCTGGCTATATGCTGAATATCCGCTGGGAAGATTCACACGTGGCCGTTCACAGCTTCGGCAGACCGGCCACGAATGTGTCGATGGTCGCCTTCGCCGCCGCGAAATCGGTGGGATTGTTGACGATCACCGCGAAGGTCAACGCTCCGCCGTTCAACCGCGACACATTGCCGGTCATGGAGGTCACGTCGCCCAGACTGCCGGTTTTCACACGGATCAGCCCCGCTTCGTCAGCATCGTTCAGACGGCTCTCAGCGGTGCCGACGAAGCCCATGACGGACATTCCTTCGGCTGCGGCCGCCCCCGATCCCGCAGCCAGATTGCGCAGTTGCACTTCGAGCAGGGTGCGCGCCGTCAGTTTCGAATCCTCCGTAAGTCCCGAACAATTGCGCATGTCGAGCCCGGTCGTAGTGATGCCTTTGCGCTCCAGCACGCTTTTCACAGCCTGCACCGCGCCAGCCGGCGAATTGTCCGCGCCGACCTGCAACGCCAGCAGCCTGCCGAATTCCTCGGCGAGCGAATTGTCGGAATGCCGCATGGTGAACGCCATAATCTCGTTCAACGACGCCGAACGCACGGAGGCAAGCGGATGGGATGCCCCCGCAACCGTGCCTTGCGATACAAATCCCTGAACCGTGATGCCCTGTTCGGCCAGCCGCTGCTGGAACACCAGCGCCGCGTCACGCGCCGGCTGCATGCTCAATGCCGGATACGCCGAGAACACATCAGGATTGGCCGGACCTGTCCCGTTCCAATTCCTGCCGCCGTCCACGGCCATGGAAGCTGTCGGGGCGTAGTACAGGTGGTCCGTGTCGAGTTCGGCGATGCCTTGCGGCCAGCGGTCGTTGCCGAACAGTGTGTCGTCATAAGCCAATGTCACGGAGGTGATGCCACGCTGCCGCAACGCCTGTGCGGTCCGCCCGGCAAGCGTGCCCAATCCGGCACGTCCGTTGATGTGGTTCGCGTCGGACGCTCCGGCTCCCAACAGCATGTCGCCGTTGCCTTTGAGCACCAGCCGCGCGGTGCCGTCCTGGGACTGTTCCAGATAGGTCTGCGTGTCCAGGGTCTTGCCCATGTCGAGTTCGACGGCGGCCGCATACGCCGTCAACGTTTTCATGGTGGATGCTGGCGTGCGGGGCACGTCGATGTTGTTTTCCGCGACCACGTTGCCCGACGCGTCGGCGATGGCGATGGAGAATTCGCCGCCGAAGCCGGCGGCTGAGGCTCGGAACGCGTCGGTCAGCGCGCGCGCAGCGGCCGGATCGATGGTCTTGGAAGCGTCGATGTCGGCGATCACGTCGGCCGCCTCGATCGAACGGCCGGCAGCGGCGACCGTCGAATGTTCGACATGGCGCAATGTGAGGACGCCCGGTGCGACATCGCACACGTCGGCCACTGCATAGCCGACGCACAGTGCGACGGTGGCCACGACGGAAACCGCCACCGTGATCGCTCGGCGTCGTCGCGTATAGCGGTAATCGCCAGCGTCATCCATAGCCAAACCACACCCTCTCTTCGTCATCTTTTCACCATCCGCACCGTATGGATCGCCACGAAACATCTCATGACCGTTCACACCGCCGCGGGCAAGCCTCAGCCCTTATGCTCGATCGGCTTCCATTCGGACTTGGCGAACACCGCCTGGAACGAAATCGGCACATAGCTCAGCATGTAGATCGGGAAGGCCAGCACGTAGGCGAGCAGCTCCTTGTTGGTGGCGCCCACGTGATCGCGTTCCGCCACGATGGTCAATGCGGCGAGTCCCATCATGCCGATCACCGATATCACAATGCCGGATGTCCAGCCGGTCAGCGAATTCAGCTGGCTTTGCCATGTCACGAAACCGCAGGCGGCGAACAGCATGCCCAACAGCACGCGTGCGATGCCGAGCACGGTGAACGGGCACAGCAGCAGCGTGAAATCGACGGCGGAGAAATCACGTTCCCTGACCGCGCGCTTGATCAACGCCGGTCCGTAATAGCGGAACACCTGCAGGAATCCCTTGCTCCAACGCAGGCGTTGACGCCAGCTTTGCGCGAAGGTGACCGGCTGCTCGTCGTACAGGATGGCGGTGCCGCAGTAGCCGATGCGGTCGCCGTGCAGCACGCTGTCCATGGTGAATTCCAGATCCTCGGTGAGTAGGTGGAATTTCCAGCCGTTGTTGCGACGCATGATCTCCTGGGAGAACATGAAGCCGGTGCCGCCCACGTGGCAGCTGTTGCCGAGCCACATGCGGGAGGCGGAAACGAAGCGCGATTCGCGGATGAACCACAACGCGGAACCGGACGACACCCAATTGTCGGACAGGTTCACGGAATTGCGGTAGCTGGTGAGGATTTTGAAACCGGCTTGGAAGCCCTTGTTCATTTCCTCGATGTAGTGCTTGTCGAGTTTGTTGTCGGCATCGAACACGAAAAAGGCGTCATACGGGTCGGATGCGCCCGACTCGTTCATCTGGTCGAGCAGATAGGTCAGCGCGTAGCCTTTGCCGACCTGCTCCTTGTTGAATCGTTCGATGACGTGGCATCCCATGTTTCGGGCCACTTCGGCGGTGTTGTCGGTGCAGTTGTCGGCCACCAGCCAGATGTCGATGAGCTCGCTCGGATAGGTTTGCGAATGCAGGCAGTCGATGAGGTTGCCGATGACGTTCGCTTCGTTTCGCGCGGAAATCAGCACCGCGTACCGTTTGTTCATCGGCGCTTCGGGGAACTTGATCGGCTTGGCGAACAGCGAGATGACGATGCAGACCGCTTGGTAGAGCATGCCGGCGCCGCCCAAAACCACCAGCACGACATCAAGTACGCTCAGCAATACCATTAACGCCACCTACTTCTCGGATTGTCATCCGTTCCCTGCGATTGCGACCCGTCCGCTACCTGCGGTCCGGCTTCCGTCTGCGCTCCGTCCGCTTCCGCGGTTCCCCGCAGCGGCTTGCGATCGCCCCCGTCCAACACGTGCTTCGGAATGGCGACGGTCTGCGATTCGTCGGCATCCCCGGTCTCGTCGGACCGAGTGATATTGTACGCCTGCTCCTGCAGGAAGCGCACGTCGTCGGGAATCGGCACATGCGCGCTCGACCCCTGCACGGCGCGCGGCACGGCGTGCAGGTGTTCGCTGATGACTTCGGCGCCTTCCACCAGCTTCGACTTCTTGTCTGGAACCGGATCGTCCATCAGCGGCGAATTGACCAGATCGTACCGCTTGGTGTAGGTGCGGGCGATCGTCTGGATCGAGGCGACGATAGGCAGCGCCAGGAACGCGCCGATCGCGCCGAACAGCGAGCCGAAGGCCAGGACGGCAAGGAAGGCGACCGCATCGTTGACGTCCATGGTGCGGCGGGAGATCTTCGGCGCGAAGATCAGGTTTTCGATCTGCTGGTAGACGCAGATGAACGCCACCACGGCGATCGCCTGCCACAAACCACAGCTGCCCCAGGCGAACAGCACCGGCAACGCGCCGCCGATGTACGTGCCGAGCATCGGGATGAACTGCGATACGACGCCGCAGAACAACGCCAACGGCATCCAATACGGCACGTGCAACGCCATCAGGCAGATCGAGGTGAAGAACGCGTTGAGCACGGCGAGGATGGCACGTGAGAACAGGAACGATGAGATCTGCGTCTGGCTGACGGTCCAGACGAACAGGAACCGGCGCTGCGCGGAGGGAGCCATCCACTGGCAGGCCGCGCGGCGCAGCTTCGGGCCGGCCGCCGAAATGTAGAACGTGGTCATGATCACCGTCATGAGGTTCAGCAGGAAGCTGAAGAATCCGGACACCGTGCTGATGGCGGTGCCCGCGAAATCCGTGACCCACGAGGTCTGGATGTTCTTCAGAATCTCACCGCCGAGACTGTTGATCTCAGGAAGCTTGAAATCCGTGTATTGCGCCACGAAATCGCAGATCTGCTGGTAGAGGGCCGGCAGACCGTTGCACAAAGCGATGACCTGCTGCACGAACAGATTGCCGAACAGACCGAACATCACGCAAAGCAGGACACCCAACATCAGCAACGCGAAAATCGAAGCGAACGAACGCTTCCAGCCATGCTTGACCAGCGGAATCACCACCGGCTCCACGGCGAGCGCCAGGAACAGCGAGATGACGACGTCGATGATGAGGTATTCGATTTTGCCCCAACTGCGCCAGCAGAAGGAGAGCAGCACGATGGCGATGGCGATGTACAGCAGCGCGCGACCCAGCCATTCCGGAGGTCTGCGTGGATCGCCTTTCGCAGGGAACAGCGTGCCGAGATCCCAACGCATTTCGTCGGTATTGCCGCACTGTCCGGACGTTCCCGTCCTCTTGTCCGTATCCATATGCTGTTCGCGTTCGCTCATGGCTCCTTATTGTAGACAGGCACCGTGTACGGGCTGGAACCTATTCTTGAAACCATGCTGAACGTTTCAATTGTCATCCCCGCCTGGAATGAACAGGAGCGTATCAACGATTGCCTGCTCAACGCCACCCGGCAGACCGTGATGCCTCATGAGGTGATTGTCGTCGATAACCGTTCCACTGATTCGACCGTTGCCGTGGTGGAGCAGTTCATGAAGGACCATCCGGAAGCGCCGGTGAAGCTGCTGCATCAGGATGATGAGCAGGGTCTGATTCCAACGCGTGATTATGGTTTGAATCATGCCACCGGCGATATTCTTGGCCGTTTCGATGCCGACTGCATGATCCGCCCGGACTGGGTGGAGGTGGTGTCCGGCATTTTCACCGAGGATCCGGATGCGATGGGCGCCACCGGTCCGGTGATGTATTACGATTTGCCGAGCCGTCATTTCGGGCTTCGCGGGGACAATTCCACCCGCAAACGTATTTATAGGGCCGATGATGGGCAACCTCTGCTGTTCGGTTCCAACATGGCCCTGCGCGCCACCGCCTGGCGCGAAATCGCCGACGAGGTCTGCCAAGACAAGGCGGATGTGATGCATGAGGATATCGACATCTCACTGCATCTGTTGGGCAAGGATCTCAAGACCGTGTATTGTCCGCGGATGATCGCGGGCATCAGCGCACGTCGTATGGACACGTCTCCGGCATCGTTCCTCAACTATATGCGCCGTTTCAAGAACACGTTCAACGCGCATCCGCAGCATTACCGCAAACACAAGCCGGAAATCCTCATCACCGCGTTATATCCCGTGATGCATCTGCTGTATCCGGTGTGGCAGAAGGTGTTGAACACCGCTGATATCAATCCGGCCGAGGCCGCGTGGATCAACGAGCAGATGGAATTGGCCGAACAGGAAGGCCATGAGCTGTATGACGACACTCCCACTGATGAGGAGTGGAGCGAGAAGCACGAGGAATAGCGATTAGGTATAGCGATTATTCGCGGCGTATTTTCCGCGGATAGCGAACGGACGGCACCGACCATGCGATCGATGCCGTCCGTTTTGTTTTTACGATTGCGGTTTTGCGATTGCGCCTACCACAGTCGGACCTACATCAGGCTCTTGTAGATGGCGAGGATGTCTTCCTGGGTGGCCTGGCGCGGGTTGCCCGGCGTGCACACGTCGTGGAAGGCGTCATGGGCCAGCGGCTCCAGGTCGGCTTCGGTGGCGCCAACTTCGGAGATCTTGGTCGGGTTCTTCAGATCCACGGTGAGCTTGTGCACCGCCTGGACGGCCTCTTCACGCACGGTTTCGATGTCGCCGGTGTAGGCGTCGGCGATACCGAAGGCGTCGGCGATGTCACGGTACTTCTCGCCGGTGTAGTCCTTGTTGTATTCCATGACCGGGGCCAGCAGGATGCCGTTGGCCACACCGTGCGCCACGCCGAGGCGGCCGCCCAGCGGGTGGGCCATGCCGTGCACCAGACCGAGGCCGACGTTGGAGTAAGCCATGCCGGTGATGTAGGAGGCGTAGGCCATCTGTTCGCCGGCCGGAATGTCTCCATCGGCGCTCTTGGCGAGGTTCTTGGCGATCATGCGGATGGTCTGCATGGACAGGCAGTCGGACAGGCTCCACGCGCCCGGTGTGATATAGCCTTCGATGGCGTGGGTCAGGGCGTCGAGTCCGGTGGCCACCTTGAGGCCGCGCGGCATGGAGTCGGTCAGGTCCGGATCCACGAAGGCGACGATTGGGATGTCATGCGGGTCGACGGCCACGAACTTGCGCTTGTTGGCCGTGTCGGTGATCACATAGTTGATGGTCGTTTCGGACGCGGTGCCAGCGGTGGTCGGCACACCGAAAATCGGCACGGACGGGTTCTTGGTGTCGGCCACGCCTTCAAGGGACAGCACGTCGGCGAATTCCGGATTGGCAGTCACGATGCCGATGCCCTTGCAGGTGTCCTGCGGGGAACCACCGCCCAGGCCGATCAGGAAGTCGGCTCCGGAGGCTGCGAACTTGGCGACGCCATCATGGATGCACTCGACCGGCGGATTCGGCTTGACGTTGTCGAACACCTCATACGGCATGCCCGCCTCGTCAAGAACGTCGGTGACCTTCTTGACGGTGCCGGTCTCCAGCAGCACCGGATCGGTGACGATGAACGCCTTGGTGAAGCCGTGGGACCTGGCGACGCCCGGAATCTCCTTGATGGCTCCGCGGCCGAAATACGCGGTCTGGTTGAAAATCATGCGATAGACCATAGTGCTCTCCTTTAAGCGACTGTGTGTTCAAGCGAAGACCACGGCATCCATTGCCGCGGCCAACGGTTTCATCATAAGCCCTTTTCCATGCGAGGAAGCACCCACGACACACAATTTTTTCGTCAATATCCCACAACACCGGCAAAACCGGACAGCATACCGTCCGATGCCCGAAATCCTATTCTTCGGACGACGTGTCTTCTTTGGCGAACACCCACATGACCTCGTCCACGGAATGGGTGTCGGGGAAAATCGTAATCAGGAACCGTTCGCCGTCGTTTCTGACGTAGGCGTACCGTATAGCGCCTTCCCTGCATATCCGGTCGCGGACGTAATCGTAGTCGAACAGCATGCGGAAGCCGTCCCGGTAGGCCGGCGCCACCAATTTGTCGCAATAGTCGAGCAGCATCTCGCGGAAGGAACCGCCATGTTTGTCAAGCATTTTTTGCACATAGCCGGGAACCACGACCGGCCGTTGCGTATCGGCACGCAGATTGACCACATAAGCGATCGAATACCGTGTATTCAAATGCTGCAGCAACGATTCCATGTCTTTGTTGCGTACCAGGATGTCCTCAAGCTGCTTGTTCAACGTGCGCAACTGCCTTTTGCCGCTGCCGCTGGCGTAGTAGCGCTTCTTGTCCTTGCGCATCTCGTTTTCCGCCTGGTTGACCAGATCCGGAATATCCTCGCCGTCATCGGATTCGGCCATGCCCACGGACAGCTCGCAACCGTGATCAAGCAGCTCCTGACGCATATATCCCATCTGTCGGGCGCTCTGCGCCATCGAATGGGCGAAACTGATGATCACGAACTCGTCGCCGCCGATGCGGTAGATATTATCGTCGCCGAAATAGGCGCGCGCCGCGTCCGCAAGCTCGCACAGCACCACGTCGCCTCTGGCATGACCCAAATGATTATTGATCTCATGCAGGCCAATCAGATCTATGTACATCACCGTCAACGGCTTGTCATGGGTGGCTTGGATGAATTCCACATCATCGTCGAAAGCGTTGCGG
The DNA here is from genome assembly GCA_959028125.1 of uncultured Bifidobacterium sp. Classification (GTDB taxonomy): domain Bacteria; phylum Actinomycetota; class Actinomycetes; order Actinomycetales; family Bifidobacteriaceae; genus Bifidobacterium. The sequence continues at coordinate 25,809 of CAUFQQ010000005.1, forward strand.
TTGAGCAGCCCCGTCAATGAATCCCGTCGGTACTCCTCGCCGTTCAACCGGACAAAGGACCCTATCGGCAGGTTCCGGCCAACCATCACCACGGCCCATGGATCGCTTTCGGAGCATTCACGTGAGGGAATCACCGCGAAGGAGATCACGCCGGTTCTGGCCAGCACCTCACTGCGGTACACTCCGAACGCGGATTTCTGCGAGAACAGCAGCGAACGGAGCGAAGCCAGATCCATATCAGCACGGAACCTGTCGGCATCGTCCGGATGCACCACGCGTTCGGCGATCAGCGTCTGCACGTAGGTTTCGAAATCATCGGTTTCCGGCGTCGGCAGTATGCCATCGCGTTTGACCGCGCGGTACTCGCCCGTCTTCACATTCAGTCGGGAGAGTTCCGCCACGCCATTGGCCAGAATCTCGAAGGTGCTGGCGGCGAGCGTGGACGTCTCAAGCATGGTACGGCCGTTGACGGGCACATAGCTGCCATGCATGAAATCGTTTGACATATCCCAGAAATGCCGGTCGTCGGGACGTTCGGCCAACAGCTTCTCCATCCGTCCCACCGGAAGCGGTTCGTGGAAGTAATACCCTTGGATGTACCGGCATCCCACGGACAGCAGCTGGTCGACCTGCTGTTTGGTCTGTGCGCCTTCGGCGATGACCAGCAGTCGCAGCTTTCTGGCCATGTTGACCACCGATTCGACGATTTTCAGCCCTTTGCTGGCATTGTCCTCATTGAGGTCGATGAATTTCATGTCAAGTTTGATCACATCGACGTTGATGTCCTTGAGCATGTTCAGCGACGAATACGCCGATCCGAAATCATCCATCAGCACCGCGATGTTGTCCGCATGCAGCTTGCGGATGGTGCTTTCCACTTTGGACAGGTTCCTGGCCACGGCGCTTTCGGTGATTTCCGCTTGGAGCAGCCGAGCGTCGACATCGTATTCGTTCAGCAGTCCGGTGAGCGTGTCCGCCACATCCATCTGGTCGATGTCCACCATGGAGACGTTCACGGAAATCGGCACCAGATTGCGGCCCTCACGTTCCCAACGTGCCAGCATCCGGACCACGGAACGCCATACGAACACGTCCAGTCGGGAGATTTGTCCGGCCTGTTCCAGCATGGGAACGAACCTGCCCGGAGATACCACACCATATTTGGGGTGGTTCCAACGCACCAGCGCCTCGGCACCGACGATGGCACCCGTAGCCACATTGCATTTGGGCTGCAGGTAGAAGCAGAACTCGTTGTTGTCGAACGCACGGTCGATCTCGTCGAACGTCAGCTCCGGCACAAGCTCGTCGGTGGACGGCGTCCTGCCCATTTCCGGTGTGTCAGCCAAACAGATTCCTTCCTGTCACCACGTCCTATCCGTGATATTCACCGTTGTACTGTATCAGGGTGACGTCCTCAACACCCTCGATGGCACGAATCCGCTCGGCGAACGTCATGTCCTTGTCGTCGCAGAACACTTCCACGGCCATCTCCACATGGTCGCCACGCATGGTTTTGGATTTGACGAAGAACTTCGTGCGGCCGAACGCGCGCGTGATGTCGTCCCCGACCGCGTCGGAAGCGTAATGGATCACCGCGATGTACACGCGGCCCTTGTCCTGATGCGAATAGAACAGGGCGAGCATGCCGATCATCACCGCGCCGGCGACCACCACCAGCAGATACATGCCCGCGCCGGCCGCGATGCCGGACGTGATGGCCCAGAACAGGTACAACAGGTCCATCGGATCCTTCACGGCGGTACGGTAACGCACGATGGACAGCGCGCCCACCATACCAAGCGAGATCACGATGTTCGTGCTGATGGCCAATGTGACCATGCAGGTGAGCACGCACATGCCCACCAGCGTCATCGCGAAGCTGCGCGAATACACGACGCCCGTGTAGAACCGCCGGTATACGCAGTAGATGACGATGCCCACCAGCAGCGCCACCAGCAGGGCCAGCGCCATTTTGGGCACGTTGTATTGGCTGAAGGAGTTCAGCACCGATTTCTTGATCATGTCGTTTACGCTCATGGTTTCGCTTTCTCTTTTGCGATTGTTCGGTTATTACGTTTTCTACGATTGCCGATGTTTTCGGCTGCGCGTTTTCGTCCGTCTGTTTTCGGTCTTCCGCGATACGTCCGACCGGTGCGCTCAAGTCACACGCTCGGCACGTTCCAGCCTTCCTGCCAGTAGTCGAAACCCCGCAGATACGAGGCTTTGTCATAGCACAGCACGTATTTCGAGGCGGCCGTTATCTCCTGCGCCTTGCCTGGCAGAATGTCACGCACGATCTGCGGCAGGAATTCGGTGAATTTGACCTCCATCACCAGCTTGCCCGGCTCAAGTACCGGCAGAGTGGGCAGACCACGGTCGAAAACGTCGAATCCATCCACCGCCGCGCGCACGTTCATATCGAAGGTGATGCGCACCGTGCCCGCGTCGAGGATCCACGGCTCACGCTCGTAATCGACGATCACCCGCGGCCGCAGCACATTGCTCATGTATTCCACATAGAATTCCCGGCACAACGGCTCTTCGCTGTGTTCCATGAATCCGACGTCGCCGGCCAGTATCCGGTCGAACTGCTCGTGCGTGAGCGGCGCGTCCTCCTTGTAGATCCAACTGTCGCTTTTGCGCTTGCGTTCCAGCTTGATCACCCGGTCGCTGTAATCGTAAATACGGATACGGTATTTCTTGCGCATCAGCACGCCGTCCACCTTCTCCTGGTAGGCGGTGTTCCAATAATCGTCGAAATACAGGCTGCGAATCATATAGCAGCCGCCACGCGCATGGCTGTCCTGTTCAAGCAACGGAGCCAAACGCAAGTTCAGATCGGCTTTCTGCCCGTACGAAATCAGATACTTGAGCTCATGCCGGTAATGTTCCTCACAGCGGCGCGGAGGCATGGAAAGCTCCTCGCCGACACGGCGGCGGACCCGTTCCAGCAGTTTCGACGCCCCGCCATCACCGCGCATTGACATCCTCCACTATCTTCCCGGATTTGATGTAGAAGCATCTCGTGCCGTACGTCTTGCCGGTGTCGGTCATGTAGTAGTCGAAGGCGTCCTGCGTCTTGCCGGAGGCGTTGCGCGCCCGCACTCGTATGAAATACTGTCCGTCGCCTGGCAGGTCCGTCACCGTCTCCGGCAATGCCAGATCGGTTTTGGAGAAGATGACGTCCTCACACAGATAGTCCTTGGCGACGGTGACGTCGTAGCTCAGATCCTCGCCACGGAAATCGTACGAGGTGTCCCAGCTGAATTTGAGTTTGCCGTCTGCGGCCTGTGGAGCGTCGATGAAAAACGGCATGGGCTTGTCGAAGCTTTCTTTGTAGATCCTGTAGTTCTGCGCGACCTCGTCGTGCAGCTGCCCCGCCACTTCGTCATACTGGGCGCGCGTCAGCGGCTCGTACATGGAATCGGGCGTCCTCCACAAATACTGCCTGGTGATGGACTCGTAGTGGTCCACCATCGTATTGATGCGTTTTGCGCTCATATAGCGGTATTCCCGCTTCACGGCCTTGTCGAGTTCGTCGCGGAACGATTTGGTCTGCAGGCAGCGTTTGAACAGCACGTTGCCCCAATAGTTGCTGACTCCCTGCTCCCAGCTGGAACCGGTGGAGATATTGCGGATCTGGTTCTCCTTGCGCATGAGCATGCCGTCATTGTCCCAGTCCAGCACATAGAAGGTGTCGGAATTCGTAGGGCTGTACAGGTACATGTTGCGGCTCTGCGTGTCGGTGTTGCCGGTCAGCAGCTGGAACGCCATCCAGTATGCGAGATTTTCTGTATCGAAATATTTGCCGAGGATGCTGCTCATCGGCACCGAATAATCGTTGAGCTGGTTGAGCATGGCGATGAGTTTGGTATGGTCGCTGTTGCCTTTGACCTCCAGCTTCTCCTCGAATTTCGACAGATTGTATTTGGGATCGTCGGCGAGTCTGATCACGTCCGCGTCGCGTTGGAATTCGAAGTAGTTGACCTTGTACAGCTGGCCGTTCTTGTCGAGGCCGTGCGCTTGGAGCGCGCTTTTGTTGAGCTGCTCCACCTGCGTGTACAGGCCATAGTCGTCGAAGGAGTTGGAACCGGAGGTTTCGTCCTTGACGTACAGGTGCACGAATTGCGTGCGCAGTCCCATCATCTGGTCGATGCCGCGGATCAGGTCGTATGCCATCTTGTTGCGGAATCGCAGCCCTTCGCCCATATGCTTGTTCAATGCGATGGTGCGCTGCCCGCGCCATTTGCCTTTGCCGCTTTTCAGCTCGATTTTGTAGTTCTTCTGCTTATTGAGACTGGACGACTGGCCGCGCACCTGCACGGTGGCGTTCGGCGCTTTTTCACCGTAGCCGAGTTCGCCGGATACAGGCCCCTGTTCGTCGCCGACCTGCAGCAGACCGTTGACTTGGTACCGGTTGGTGCGCATGGCCGCGTAATCATCCACGGAATACTGGTTGATTTCGCTCCAACTGTGGTCGGTGCCTTCCGACTTGTTGCCGCGCGAGACCGTCAGATACATGGTTTCCACACCGCTGTCGTCATACACCTTGTACAGCGAGTCGTTGTCACGCAGATGCGCGCCGTCAAGCCCCTGCGTGGCGCTTTTCTTGACTTTCTCATGCTTTCCTTGCGATTGCGCCGCCGATTTGTCTGCCGTGGAACCACTGTCCGCAGCGTTTCCGCAGGCGACGCAGGAGAACGTCGTCACGACCGTGGCGATGATCGCCACGCATTTGAATATGGCATTGCGGCCGCACGGCCGATTACCCATCGTCATTCGTCCGTTCCTTTCCATGCTTTCCACGCTTTCCCTCATGATTCCTTCCGTCCGAAAGTTCCATGCAGCCGTTCGCCGAATTCGTCCAACGCTTCGCCCAGTTTCGTAAACCATCCGCGCTTTTCGGTCGCCACAATCGGCTGCGCGCCGAGCACACGATACGGCAGATTGTCGGTGAACACCGCCAATCGCACGACCGCGGCCAGCAGGAACGTCGACGCGCCCAGCAGGAAGCCGAATCCCATCAGCGTGACCGGAACGAACTGCGAAATGACAGTCAAGACCGTGGCCGACCCGGCGAATATCGCGGCGCAGCACACCGCGCCGAAGTAATCAGTGAAATACAGCAGAATCATCAGCACGGTGTTGCCGACCGCGTACAGGGCGTATCCGACGCACAGCACACGGAAATAACCATGCATGCCATCGTTGAAACCGAGCGGCAACACGCCCAACACCATCTTTTCCAACGAGATGACCGCCGCGGTGACGAACAGCTGCTTCAACGCGGTGTAGTACAGCTCACGGTTGAGCACGGCGAGCATCTCGCGTTCGGCCACCACGATGTCCTTCACGGTGCCGCCGTCGTTGAGCAGCGCGTAGTAGGCACGGTATTTCGGATAGAAATTGACTTCCACCGACACCACGAAATTCACGGTGGTGATCAGAATCGTCAGGAACGCCAGTAATGCGGGCACATCATAGTAGGGGGCACCGTAGAACAGTCCCTTCACATGCACGCCAAGCGGACCACACCAGGTGATCACCAAGTGGGAGAACAAGCCGAGGGTGGTCAGCAGTCCCGTCAGGGCGAGCGGCAGGAACCGGTCCAGCCATGCGAGGAACGTCCACGGGCTTTCCGAGCTTTGCGGGAAATACCGGTGCAGCAGCACCACGTCCCAGACCATCATCACGCCGTAGCCGAACGCCACTGCGGCCAGCAGGCTTTCCACCTGCGGCAGGCCCAGCGCCATCATCGCGCATGCGGACAGGAACGCCACGACCACCGCCGCGACGAACGACCACATGATGCCTTGGTAATCCTTGATGGCCGTCAGATAGCTCATCGCATTCCAATTGACGATCATTTCCAGGAACAGCCATAGGCAGAGTAACCCCTGCATGAGGGTCGCGCCGGAAAACAGCAGGAACACCGCGTACAGCACCGCACCCACCGCCAGCATGAGGGTCGTGGATCCCCAGAACGATGGAAGAATGGTCTCCTCATGATGTTCGAACAGCATGTCCGCAAGGAAACGCGTCACCGGCATGGACAGGAAGCTGGTCAACACCAATGAGGCGAGCAGCGTGTACGTGATCATGCAGACCAGCAGATTCTGGTCCGCGCGGGGCACGTGCCACCAACCGCTGACCGCCAGCACGCCGAACTGCAGCAGGATGCCCAGCAGCATCGGTCCGGTGCAGATCACACCGGCATAACCGTAGGCGCGCACCATGGCGACCAGGCCCTTGCGGTGGAACAGTTTCTTGAGTTCGAATCCGATTCCCGCCATATCAGTGCTCCAACCCGTAATGGTCGGCGGTATCGAGATACAGCGCACGGTATTCGTCAAGCATGCGCTCATGCCGATAGTAGGTTTTCACGCGTTCGCGTCCCACTTGGCCCATGGCTTCGCGCAGCTTGCGGCTCGCGCACATGCGTTCCATGGCGCGGGCAAGGCCCTCGCGGTACATCGGAGGCACGTAGAAGCCGGCCACGCCGAGGTCGTCGCCTTCCTCGCCTTCCAGCAGTTCACGGCAGCAGCCCACGTCGGTGGTCACGCAAGGGCGGGCCGCCGCGAACGATTCCAACACCGACAGAGGCTGGCCTTCGGAGATGCTGGTCAGCACCGTGAAATCCAGTTTGCGCATGTATTCGACCACATTCACGCGTCCGGTGAATTCAAGGTTCTTCACTTCAAGCTGTTTCACCAGCTCATAGCATTCGTCGGCATAGTCCTGGTCGTCCACACCACCGAGGATGTGCAGCCTGACATTGTCCACGCGGTTCGACAGTTCGCTGAACGCGTGGATGAGGGTTTTCACGTCCTTGATGGGAGCCAGACGTACCACGGCGCCGATATCCACCCAACCGTCCTCAGGCTTGAGTGGAATGTCGCAGAACCGTTCGTATTGGATGCCGTTGGGAATGACCAGGCATTTGCTTGCCGGAGCGCCCATGTCGATCTGGGTCTGGCGAGCGCGGCCGAACAGGCTGGTCACACGCCATGCCCTACGGTAGATCTCCTGTGACAGCATGGCGAAGAAACGGATCCACCGTTGCCGGAACGCGGGCGCAACCCATTCGGCGGAAAGAATCTCCTCCTCACGTTCGCGCGTGTAGATGCCATGTTCGGTTAGTAATACAGGTGCGTGGTTGATACTGCCGCCCAAGCATGCCAGCAGGCCGCCGTAACCGGTGGAGATGGCATGGTAGATCTGCGCTTTCGGCACTTCTCCCGTCATCAGGTACAGCACCGGCAGCAGCATGGATCGCACGGTGTGGAACGCATCCGCGTAGGCGACGTACGGGTATTCCTCCATGCAGATCTTCGTAAACAGGTCGATGAATTCGTTGCTTTGCAGGAACGACAGCGGATGCACGCCTTTGTTGTGGAACAGGTTGAACAGTACGTCCCAGTCGGGATCGCTCAGATTCACCAGCTCACGCAGTGCCTTGACTTCCTCGTCGGTGAAGATCACTTTCGCATGTTCACCGCTCAGACGCAACGCGTCGTCGAGGAACACCTCATGCACTTCCACCACGTTGGATGGAAGGTCGTACACGAATTTGCCACGGTCCTTGGCTTTCGCGCCGATCACCCACAGCACGAACTCGTGTTCCTTCATGGCGGTGATGTAGCTGTGCATCCATGTGGACACGCCTCCATGCACGTACGGGTAGCAACCTTCCAATACCAGGCAGATTCTCATGCCGCGCCTCCAGCCTTGCGTTCGACGTGCACTGTGGAGTCCGTGGCCTTGATGAGGTACAGATTCCCCGTCATCCGGATCATGCTTCCGCCTTGGATTCTGCCGGGCGTGCCATGGTTCGCGCGGAGCAGCAGCCAAGCCTGGTCCTTGAAATTGCCCAAGTCGAATTCCCACTCATTAGCGGATTCCCTCATCTTGACAGTCAGTCCAGAAAAGCGTTGCACCGCGGACGCGCATTCCGTGCCTGTCTGCATGCGGATGGACGGTGCGGACGCTTCAAGCCAGTCGAGATAGTTCTCAAGGCCTTTTCTGTAGACCGCCCAGCCTTCTTTCGCGCCACGGTCAGGGTCGAGCATGTCGTCCGGATGCATGAAGTGGGTGCTGACGAAATGCATGTTCAGTTCGGATTCTGCGGCGAGCCGCATGTAATCTCCCACCATGCCGCCGGAGACGATGCGCGGCGCCTCGACGATGCCGTCATCGGCCACACCGAATTCCTGCACGTAAGGCAGTTTGCTGTCGCTTGGCAGGTAGGTGCTGGCGATGGTGCGGATTTCGGGCACGTCTCGTCCGATTGTCTGCCGTCCTTCCTTGGACAGGATGTTGGACGGCGGCACATATACCGACGCTGTGGCCGCCGGCAGCACGGACTTTTGGAATGCGATCAGCTCGCGCAGCGAGGCGACGACAGCTTTGCGATTCGGCCACTGATGGTACGCGTATTCGTCGCCATAATCGGTGTTCGGCAGTACGAGCGGCTGATGGTTGTAGCCATGGTAGCCGATTTCGCCGTTCTGTTTGAGCAGCAGTCCGCCGAAATAGCTGAAATGCGATTCGTCCTTCTGCCGTACGGGAGCGTCTTTCGTATCGTCCCCGTAATTCTCGATCATCACGCCGGTGAACCGAATACCGTAGCGTTCCGCAAGTTTGGTCAGGTCCGGCCACCAGACCTTCGAATAGAAGTCGGCGATGCTCATGCCGTAGTCGCGTTTGATGTAGGTGGCGTCTCCGCTGGGGACCGGGGATGGAAAATCGTCCAGATAGAACGCGGCGCTGTTGATGACCGGGTATGCCGTGGCGGAACCCAGCAGGCTGAACGCGGAGGCATAGAAGCCGCGCACCACCTTGCCATAGATGCCGATATTGCAGGTCACGGTTCGTCCGGAACGCACATCGGCACTCCAGATCAGTGGCGTATGGCCATTGGCACTGACCGCTTCGACGGTGGCCTTCTCATTGAGGTTCAGACTCAACGACGATTTGAACGGGCCACTGAACATGTAGGTGTGCCCGCCACCCAGCATAAAGTCCCTGGCAGGCTTGATGCCTTTGGTCATCACGTAGTCGTATGCGGAGGATTCGATGCCGATTTGAGGCCCGATCGCGTCCAGATAGCCTGTTTTTTCAGGCGTCATGGCAAGCATCATGTTGCCGCCGCCTTCAACCCATCTCATGATGGACACCAGCTCATCCCCCAGCGAATCAAGTTCCGGCATGACGATCAGCACGGTGCGGTACCGATTCAATGAGGGGATGTCGTCGGGATCGGTTTTGGCCAGATCCACGGTGGCGGTCGGCACTTTCATGTCGAGCAGCACCTGTTTCATCATGGCTTCGGCCTCGTCCACACCATCCTGGGAACTATCCACGAGCATCAGGTTCGTGGCGCGCTGCCCCATGATGGCGTTCTGGGCCGGAATGGCCTCGTTACGAGCCATGTATTTCAAAGTGAATTTCGTCGCGCCGTAGTGGATGCCCAAGGTTTGCGCCAACAGCACCAAGGCGATGGCCATGAATACGGCCCACACGCGGACCAGGTTTTTCCAACGGAAGCGCTTCCATATGCGCCATGCGGAACGTATCATGCGCGCCCAGCCTCCTTGTCGCCGAGCCAGAATCGCAGGATGTCGTGGCCTCGGCCGCCAAGGTAGATGTGGTCGTCCTTGATGTGCCGGACGGTGCGTTGCACCGCCTCGCCATCGTGACGTGCGGCTTCCAATCGCAGTTTCATCAGCCAGACGTCACCTTGACGCGGCCATGCGGACAGCGCCGCTTCGATGGTGCGAGACGCGGCATCGAACGAACCGAGATCCATCTGCGTCTTCGCCAACGAGCATACGGTGCGGTAGTCGTTATGCCGTTTGAGCCGTTCGGCGAGCAGGTCGGCGTATCGGCGCATCTGCAACGTTCTGGCATACCCCTGTTCCATGGAGGATTTCAAGTAGTGTTCGAGCGCCTCACGGTACCGGTCGAGCGCCTCGTCCGAATCGCGGTTCCGCTCGTATTCCTCCATGCGTTGCTGCAACGCGATGTCTTCCTTCGCGCTGATCTGCGCCATGGCCGTGGCCGCGTAATGCACGACTTCCACGTCCTCGTTCAGACGGGCTTGGGAGAGCAGATTGGCGTATTGGCCGGGATTCTCGTTAAGAATGGACAGCATCAGATTACGACGCTGCCGTGGATTGTCCACGATCAGCGCCTCTTCCAACGGCACGGTGTTGGCGTAATCCGTACGGTCGTCCACAAGAATGTTGCGTTGTTCCTGATCCTCGACCTTCAGTTCCTGCAGACCGGCGGGAATCCGTCGTCCCCCACGAAGCACGGCACGCGAATGCATGAGCGCCACGCTCAACGGCCCCCATAGGGGAATCAACGCCATGAACGGGAGCAGCAGTCCATCGACTTTCAGCACTCCGACGTGGTGCAGCAGACACAGCGTCATGCAGACCAGCAGATGCACGGCGATGATGATCAACGCGGCGATAGTCGTCGACCCCATCAGCTTTCACCCCCATCGTCGGCTTGCGCGATATGCGATTGGGCTTCGGAAAGCAGGGCATCCTCTTGGGTCTGCGGAACGTAGGAGCAGTGCAAGCCGGAACGGGTCAGACGTTTGAGGATGATCGGCAGTTCCTTCTCCCCCGCCTGGCTCATCAGCAGATACACGCCGTCATCCGTCAGCATGCCGGCCTCATCGGTCTGGCGGATGCTTTGCATCAGCAGGGAGTCCACGTCCTCAAGGTTTCCCTCGCATTCGACTTTGAGCAGCAGATGGTCGCCCATATGGTCGTGTTTGAGGTCGTTGGCAGCCAGCACCTTCGGCAGGAACGCTTCTGGCTTCAGCAGGTTCGTTCCCGGCACCAGCATGGACCGGCGCGCCACGTCCTCGTATTCGAAGGCCCTGATCATGGCCAATTCGACCAGACCGCACATGATGCTGAACAGATTCTGGAAGTACAGGTTCATCTGGTCCGGTTTGGCCTCTCCCATGGTGATGATCACGGCCAGTTCGCCACGGTCACGCACGCCGACGGCGTACATCGGGAATTTGTCCTTTAACGTTCGGTTCACCCATATGCCGTTGTGTTCCAGCGCGGTGATGATTTCACCGTAATCCGAGACGCGTACGGAGCGGAAGCTGCCGACGTCGAACCGTGGGCTCGCCGCCACAAGACGGGCGAACTGTCCGCTGTTGTCCACTCGGAAGATGGCGAGGCTGTCGCTATCGAGGCTTTCCTGCATGATGCGGATCGCCGTATGGTACAGCTTCTGCGGTTGCACTTCGTCCAATTCTCGGGTCACGGCGTACAGTTTGCCGAAACTGTCGCGTCTGCCGATGATCTGGTCGCGCAACTGTCTGCGGTCGTCGAGCACATCCTGATACAGCCCGCGCAGGAAGTCCAGACGATTGCGCAACAACCCGTTCTCGTCGCGCACGAACCTCACGCTCTCCTGGTTGCGCGACTGCACATAGCCGCATACCGATCCGGCCACGAAATAAATGACGAAGGCAAGCCAGTTCGATGTGTCGTAGAACAACGGGGCGAAGGACGCGCCCTGCGACGCGTAGGACATGGCCACGCCGGCGCAGGCCAGTACGGCTGCGAACACGCCGGCATGCAGCCCGTAGATGGTGCCGACGATCACCACGAACAGCAATCGCAGGTCCACGGTTTCCAGCCGGCTGTTGCCTTGTGTAAAAGTGCGGAGCCATTCCGTCAGCAGGAACGCGCCGATGATTTCCAGCACGGTCCACCATTTGTTGTGGCTGCGTAGGAAATCCCATACCGGATACTTGTCGGTTTTGTTCTCGCGGAGCTTCAACCAGCCTTCGATGACGTGCGGAAAATCCTCGCGAAGCGAGTATCGTGGCGAAAAGCCGTACCGCAATCGCAATTCGTGGTCGTCGGCGGGGTATGCCTGCGGACGGTCCTCGCCGTATACGACCTTCGTTCCCGGAAAATATCCCGCGATCAGCGTTCCCAAATCGCCGTAAGTGAAGTCGAACACGTTCGGAATGTGGAACAGCTCGCTGTCGGCGGTCCAGTCGTCGAATATGCGGTAGATAAGTTCGGCCAGATCGTCGGCGCATAGGAAGCAGGTGCGTTGTTCGGCGCGTTCATGGAAGCGCAGTTCTCCCGCTTGTGCCTGTTCGAACAAGCTGTTGAAATATGCGGTGACGCCATTGCGTTGCGGCGCGTACAGATAGGGGCAGCGCACGATCTTCACTTCCAGATCGTAGGTGCGCGCATAGTACAGGCCGAGCTCTTCGCCGGCACGCGACATCAGGCTTTTGCTGGTCTCGTGCACGTCCGTTTCCTGCGGATAGGCGAATTCCGATTCCGGCCCGCTCACCATCAGCATCTGGACCTTGCGATTGCGGACGGTGTGCAGCAGTCGGCGCAGGTAGCCCAGGTCGCCGTCACGTTCGCTGCGGGGCGTCAGATCTTCGGAGAAGTAGACGATTCGATCGAATTCGTAGTTGGAGAACACTTCCGACACGGCGTCACGGTCGGGCATGTCGATGATTTTGAGATCCTCGCCGCTGGATTCGGTCCCTTTGCGGAGGGCCACCACCACCTTGTCTTGGGGGAACGTGTGCTCGATCCACTGCTTCGTCACGAAGTCGGTGTTGCCGATTAACAGTATCTCCACTCGCCTCACCCCAGGGATACACCCGTTTAGAGGTCAACATCATGGAACAGTACAGCCGTCAACCCCTTGTCTACCTGCACCATAGTTTAGCAACAGAGGGGACAGAACATCCCTCTTCGTTGGGGGTAATGGGCGTATGTCTTTCGCCGATATGGTTCGGATGGCGCTTGTGCTGGAAAACGAGCGGAAATCACGCAGGTAAATCGGAAAAGATATGCGAGAAAAACAAAACCCCAGATTGCTCCGGGGTGTATCTGGTGGCTCCGAGCGGCATCGATCCGCTGACCTAACGATTTTCAGTCGTTCGCTCTACCAACTGAGCTACAGAGCCATGAACAACTTGCGCTGTTCCAGCGACCACGGCCGGACTTGAACCGGTGACCTCCGCCGTGACAGGGCGGCGCTCTAACCAACTGAGCTACGCGGCCATTGCCACCTTGTTTCCAAGGTACGTACCCCCTGAGAGAGTCGAACTCTCGTTGTCAGATTGAAAGTCTGGTGTCCTAACCGTTAGACGAAGGGGGCGCTTTCAGCGTTTCCGCTTGACAACTTGCCCTACTATACGCGAATCTGGCCGACATGCAAACCTCGGCGTGTCGCGACGGTGTCACACACCGCCACAATAAGACAGGAATCCTCGTAAAACACTGAAATTCCAAGCCTTATCGCATTACACGCGACGATAGGTGAAATCGTGAATCACGCGCCCGGCGGCAAGTCCCTTCTTCTCGAAATTGGTCAAAACACGGCCATCGAATCGCTCGGATTCAGCGAAATCGGCGTGTCGCAATGCGGCCGCCTCATCCGCGTTGCCTTTGCCGACGTGCTCGACGGGCAGGCTCACGGTCAATGCGCCGTCGTTATGGAAGCCGTCCAGCCCGTCCATCACCTCGTGAACGTGCAGCGCGTAATCCTCGATGTCGGTGGCGATGCGCCACACGCCTTCGTCCGTCAACGCGCGGTGGATGTCCGCGGCGAGCTCGGGCTGTACGATGCGGCGCTTGTGATGGCGCATCTTCGGCCACGGGTCGGGGAAGAACGTCCACACTTCGGCGATCGAGCCGTCGACGGCCGCCTTGAACAGTTCTGGCGCGTTGATCTGGGCGATCCGCAGGTTCTTCAGGTTCTGCTTGCCGGCGAGCAGCAGCGTGTGCGCCACGCCCGGATCGTAGACTTCCAGCGCAAGGAAGTTGACGTCCGGCCGGGCGGCTGCGGCGGCAACGACGTTCTCGCCTTGTCCGGAGCCGATTTCCACGATCAGAGGATTGGTATTGCCCCACGTTTCGCGGATATAGGCTTGGTCGAACACGAAACCCTCACGCACGTCGAGGGACCCTTCGCCCGCGTTGATGTTCAGCAGATACGTATCGGCGTAGGTGTCCCAGGCCCGCTGCAGTCGCGCGTCGAGCCGGGCGGACCGCCGCACGAAGGACAGCACCTTGCGACCGTAGAGGGCCGGCCTGCCATCAGCAGCGGCCGACTGCACATGTTGTATATTCTGTGCGTTTTCTTCTGTTTTGCGACCATCGGTCGGCGTGTTTTCGTCATGTTGCATACCCTAATTTATAGAGGAAACGCAGGAACGAGCCGTTAGTGTGCGTTCGTGTTCACGTGTTATACTCAAATTGTTCAAAAGGTAACAAACCTGAGCAAAAGTGAACAATGGTTGATATTTTCACCAACTGTTGCGCTTTACTGCTCATTCGGAGGAAAGGCCAGAACATGACAGTTCTCGTCACTGGTGGGTGCGGATACATCGGCGCCCACGTCGTTCACGCACTTCATCAGGCCGGCGAAAAGGTTGTCGTCGTCGACGATCTGAGCTACGGCAAGCCCACCCGCATCGAAGGCTCCCGCCTGTACGGCATGGACATCGCCGCTCCGGGTGCCGGCGAGCGCCTCGCGGAGATCATGAAGGCCGAAGGCGTCGATTCCGTGATTCATTTCGCGGCCCGCAAGCAGGTCGGCGAATCCGTCGAGAAGCCGCTGTGGTACTACCAGCAGAACCTCAACGGCATGCTCAACGTGCTGATCGGCATGCGCGATTCCGGCGCCAAGAAGCTCGTCTTCTCCTCCTCCGCCGCCACCTACGGCGTGCCGCCGGTCGATGTGGTGCCGGAAGACGTCGTGCCGATGCTGCCGATCAACCCGTACGGCCAGACCAAGCTGTTCGGCGAGTGGATGGCCCGCGCCTGCGAGGAACCGTATGGCATCCGCTTCTGCGGCCTGCGTTACTTCAACGTGGCCGGCTGCGGCCCGGTGGAACTTGAGGATCCGGCCATCCTGAACCTCATCCCGATGCTGTTCGACCGTCTGAAGAAGGGCAAGGCCCCGGCGATCTTCGGCGATGACTACCCGACTCCGGACGGCACCTGCGTGCGCGACTACATCCACGTGTCCGATCTGGCCGACGCGCATATCGCCGCGCTGAAGTATCTGGACCGCGACGAGCGCAAGTATGACGCGTTCAACGTCGGCACCGGCGAGGGCACCTCCGTGCGCCAGATCGTCGATGAGGTCAAGAAGGTCACCGGTCTGCCGTTCAAGGAGACCGTCATGGGCCGCCGCGCCGGCGACCCGCCGCACCTGATCGGCTCCCCGAAGCGCATCAACGAGGAGATGGGCTGGCACGCCAAGTACAATGTCGAGGACATTGTGAAGTCCGCTTGGGACGCATGGCAGGCCAACCCGGAGCACCACATCGACGTCGACACCTGGAAGCAGACCGACTGAGATTCGTCTCCTTTCCCGCGAAACTGCGGCGCGCCACGCCCAACACACCGTGGCACGCCGCAGTTTTGCATAATTGCGATTTTGCCGTAATATTTCTATCTGTTGTCAGTCGCAAGACCGAAACAACGGCCGCGTAGCTCAGTTGGTTAGAGCGCCGCCCTGTCACGGCGGAGGTCACCGGTTCAAGTCCGGCCGTGGTCGCCACCAAACCCCAGCCCAATCCGCTGGGGTTTTTCTTTTACCCTCACCCTCCCCTCCCACGCCAATTCACGCTTCCCAACCGTCAAGACATAACTTGCCCACAAAAACGAGGCGCCCCACAAAAATCAAAAAACGCAACTTACCCACAGAACGAAGCAACATCGCAACCTGCCAATAAAAACGAGGTGGAGGCCGGCATATGCGTTGCAAGGCCGTAAGCTCGGCCGAACGGCCTTGAGTGTGCCTTGCAACGCATATGCCGGCCTCCACCGGACACCCCGCAATCGCAACATCGCAAAAACGCCGTATATTCAATCCCACCAAACACCGCAACATCAGAAAAATCGCAACTTCACAACACAGCCAGCCCCCCCCCAAAAAAAAATCGCAATAAATCGCAAAAAACAAAAGCGGCACGCTTGAAACCATCAAGCATGCCGCAATCGCAATAAAAAATCAGTTCTGCAACTGCTGTTCGACCCAATCGACGATATATGGCGCCACCTCTTCGATTTGGTCGATCGCCACTTCGAATTCGCGTGGACCACCGTACCACGGGTCCACCAGGTCGATGCTGTCCTCACGTCCCGCGGCCGGCTTCGGCAGATTCGGATCGAAGCTGCGGTACATGTGCACTTCGCTGCGCTTGGCTTGCGGCAGCTGACGGAGCAGCGCGCGCATGTGCGAGGCGGTCATCGGCAGGAACAGGTCGGTGCGTTCGATTTCGTCGCGCGTGATGCGGTGCGCGAAATGGTGCGCCGGTAGCTCGTAGCCGCGTTCCTTAAGTACCTTGACGGCACGGCGGTCGATCGGATTGCCGTATTCCTCGTCGCTGACGCCGCTGGATTCGACGTTGACCTTGTCAGCCAAGCCGCGGCGCTCGAATTCGGCGCGCAGAATGATTTCAGCCATGGGTGAACGGCAGATGTTGCCCGTGCACACGGTCATCACGGTATACATGAAAAGTTACTCCTCGTGGTTTCTTTCGTACGTCACGAAACGGAAGCCTTCGACTTGGTCGTTTCCTTTCCGCGCCTTCTGCCACGTGCCTTCCTCGGCCACGCGCCATGCTCCGGATTCCACCAATGCGTGGATATCGGGCGCGTAGGTGTCGGCGTTCACGTGCATGCTGATCTGCGTCACATACGCCTTGTCGGCGAATGGCATCGCTTCCTCGAATACTTTGGCTCCGCCGATGACCCAGATTTCACTGCGGTCCAAGCCGTCATCCGGAATGGCCTCCTGACGGGCCAGATCCAACGCGTCATCCAGCGAATCCACCACGGTGGCGCCCGGCGCGAAATAGGACGGGTCATGCGAGATGACGATGTTGTCGCGGTTGGGCAGCGGACGGAACTTCGGGCTTAGCGACTCCCACGTCTTGCGGCCCATGATAACCGGATGGGAGACGGTCAGCTCCGTGAAATGCCTCATATCCTCAGGCAGATGCCATGGCATGCCGCCTTCGAATCCAATGGCACCGTCGTGACCTTCCTTGTCACAGGCCTGCGCCCAAATCAGATTCACAGAGAAGGTTTTGGGGAAATCGTCGCCCCAATCCTCCTCGTCTTCACGCCCGGCAAGTCCGGGCTCGGGTTCGTGATAGCCACTGCGGCTACTATCGTGCTCCATTTCACTCACTCCTTGAAGTCGGAACTAGGGTCAGTAGTCTACCGTCTGGCGCAGACGCGCCAGACGGCGGCAACAACCTCAGACCGCCACCGGTGCCTTGATGGTCGGATGATGCTGGTAATTCACGATTTCGAAATCGCTGTAATCGTAGTCGAACAGCGAATCGGCCTTCCTGATGCGGATCTGCGGATACGGGTACGGCGTACGGCTCAGCTGTTCCAACACCTGGTCGATGTGGTTGTCGTAGACGTGGCAGTCGCCGCCGGTCCAAACGAATTCGCCGGGCTCGAGTCCCGTCTGCTGGGCCATCATGAGGGTGAGCAGCGAATAGGAGGCGATGTTGAACGGCACGCCGAGGAACATGTCGCAGGAACGCTGGTACAGCTGGCAGCTCAGGCGGCCGTCGGCCACGTAGAACTGGAATAGGACGTGGCATGGCGGCAAGGCCATGTTCTCCACTTCCGCCGGGTTCCATGCGGAAACCACCATGCGACGCGAATCGGGGTGGTTACGGATCAGGTCGAGCACGTTGGAGATCTGGTCGATGGTGCGGTTCGGATCGTACGGCGTCGGCGCCGGCCAGCTACGCCACTGCGCGCCGTAGACCGGCCCCAAATCGCCGTTCTCGTCGGCCCATTCGTCCCAAATGTGCACGTTATGCTCCTGCAGCCAACGCACGTTCGTGGAGCCCTTGAGGAACCACAGCAGCTCATAGGCCAGCCCTTTGAAGAACACCGTCTTCGTGGTGAGCAGCGGGAAGCTGTCTTTGAGATTGAAACGCATCTGCTGGCCGAACAGGGAAATAGTGCCCGTGCCCGTGCGGTCGGATTTCAGTGTGCCTTCCGTAAGGATTTTGCGTACCAGATCCTCGTAAGGCATGGGAATGTCCGTTTCCGGACGTGCGGGAATACGAGTACGAATGTCTGCGAGTTGTTCGGAAGTCAAAGCCATAATAGGCAAGTTTAGCCGGTGGCGTGGAGGCGGACGGCCGGGATGCGCGTTGTAAGGCCGTAAGCTTGGCCGAACGGCCTTGAGTGTGCCGCCAACGCGCATCCCGGCCGTCCGCCGGCCTCCAGCGCAATCGCAACGAATCACAAAACCGTATCGCTTCATCTTGCGGAACGCACTCCCCCACGTCCGTTTCGATGCGCTAGATTGGTATCACGGATTGGCGCGAACGGCGCGCCACAGGACATGAGGAGTTTCCATGGGCAAGAGGCTGTGGGTAGAGCGCAACAAGGACGGTTCCTGGGACGCGTTCAGCGATGACGGCGCGCACATCAAATTCGGCAAAGGCCGTGGCCAGTTCACGCCGGGCGATCTGATGAAGGTCGCGCTGGCCGGTTGCGCCGCGTTGTCCAGCCAGTTCGCCGTCGAGCATACGTTGGGCGATGGCAAGGGCGCGAAGATCGTGGTGGACGGCACGTATGATGCCGATACCGACGCCTACATCGGTTTCGACGAGCAGGTGGTCATCGACGCCACCGACGCCGGTTTGAGCGACGAGGACGCCGAAAAGCTCGCCGATCGCGTCAGCCGTCATATCGAGAAGGGCTGCACGGTCAAGCATACGTACGTCGAGCCGACGCCGGTGCGTATGAACGTCACCGTCAAGCACTGAGCACACGTACCGCACATAGTTAGAGGGTGGCTGCGATTCGTTGGAATCGCAGCCACCCTCTTCTATGCGGTTTTTATATCGATTTCAGTCGATTTGCCGTACCGTCACTGACGGTCCGGATCGATCTTCGTTTCGATGGCTTCGACCACTTCCGGCTTGGCCTTGTCGACCGGCACTTCCTCGACGCCCTTGATGTCGTCGATCGCCTTCGGCGTGACGTCGGCAGGCGAGCTCGGCACGGTGTCGAGACGGGTCTCCGCGGCTTCCACATACTTGCGCGGCACCACGTAGACCGGTCCGACCGCATGCTGCAGCAGACCCTGGCTGGTGGAGCCAAGCAGCAGACCGGTGAAGCCGCCACGACCACGGGAGCCGACCACGACGACGTCATGATCGTAGCTGGCCTTGGTCAGTGCGCCGGCTGCGGGGCCGGGCACGATCTGCTTGTTGATCTTGAGGTTCGGGTACGCCTCTTCAAGCGGCTTGATGCGCACATCCAGATCCTCCTGGAAGGACGCCATGACGCCTTCATCCTCGGAGCCCTTCATGTTCGGCACGGCGGAGATGACATCCAGCTCGGCACCCCACGAATCGGCGAACGCGGCCGCGATCTCCAACGCCTTCAGACCCCACTTGGATTCGTCGGAGCCGACTGCCACCTTGGTGATGGTGTTGTTCAAGTGCATCAGGTTGCCTTCGTCGTCGGTGTACGGCACCACGACGATCGGGCAGTACGCGTATGCCGGCAGGCTGGAGCTGGTGGTGCCGAGCAGTCGTTCGGCCAGACCACCCTTGCCACGGTTGCCAATGACGATGAGGTTGTAGTTGCGCGACAGTTCGACGAACACGGATGCGGGATCTCCGGTGACGATCAACGTCGATGCCTCGACGCCCTGCTCGTCGGCGATGGCCTTGGCCTTCGACAGAATCTCCTGCGCATCGTTGTGCGCGGCATTGTCATCGCCCATGGCCGTATACGTGGCATCGAACGACACTGCCGCATAGCTTGGCAGCGAATATGCGCAGACGATCTGCAGGGTCAGTCCCGCATGCTTCGCGTAATTTGCTGCCCACCATGTCGCCTTGTAGCTGGCGTGGGATCCATCGACACCTACGAGGATTGCCTTGTCATTGATCATGAACGACCTCCCTTGAATCAGGTTGCGGCAACGCGACTATGCGTTGCACCTGACTTCCACCATACCGCGCGACATGCGGTTTTCAAGTAACGACGCGGAAAATAACAAAGCAAAAGGGCGTATTCCTCACGGAAATACGCCCTTAGCTCAATGTCAAAGCTTCAGAAGATTCGACGAATGCTGTAGCTGCTGGGGAACACCCATGCGATGGGATCGTAGCGGGTGCCGTTCAGCTGGGAGTTGATGACCATGCCGTTGCCGACATAGATCGCGGCATGCTGCGCATTGGCGATGATGTCTCCCGGCTGCGCGTCGGCGAGGCTGCCAACCGCGCGACCCACAGTCGCCTGAGCACCGGAGTAATGCGGCAGGGAAACGCCCATCTGGCCGTAGACATACTGCACGAAACCGGAGCAATCCCAACCGGACGGGGTATTGCCGCCGGACACATACGGAACCTTGCCGACGAACTGGTTCGCGAACGTCAGCAGGCTGGACACGCTGGCCCCATCAGGCGGCGTCACGGTGAAGGAACCGCTGCTGCTGAGGTCGCTTCGAGCGGCGGAACGAGAAGCGGCTTGGGCCTGTGCTTGAGCCTGGGCCTGCTGCTGACGCTGCTGTTCCGCTGCCGCTGCGGCGGCTTCGACGTCTTTTTCGGCTTGAGATTTGGTTTGGGGAACGTTCAGGCTTTCCACACCGCCCCAGTCGGAATCGGATTCGACCTGGGTGGACGATGCCTCCGCGAGGATGTTCTTCTTCACGGCGTTGGTCTTCGGGAACGAACGGGTAGCAACGACAGCATCTTGCGTGGCGCCATCATTGGCTGCCAGCGCGGCAGGTGCCACCCCGGCGAAAGTAAGAGCGGCCGCGGCGAGCGCAGCAATCACGGAACAATGCTTAATATGCTTCATCGAATCCTTAGCTTACAGCATCCCTCTTACAAGAAAAGGGGCACGGTCGTCGGTAGGGAAACTCAGTAGTGAATATACTGGAAATCGCCCACGTTCGTGAGCGTGCGGGAATACGTGCCGCCATTGAGGGAGGCGCCGGATTCAGAGGTCACGATCGAGCCGTCGTCGTTGATTTTCTCAACGATGGCGACGTGGCCGTAATACGAGTCGGAACCTTCCTGGCCTGCGGCGAACACGATGATATCGCCGACATGGCGCGGCGTGTTATCAACCCAATAGCCCAAGGCGCGGGCCGAATCGGCCCACTGGCAACCGTTGCCCATGTGGGAGCCTGCAGGCAGACCGAGCTGATGGCGGCGCACATACACCCACCACGTGCACTGGCTGAACTCGTAGGCGTTGCCGACGTCTCCGGTGGCATGGTTCGGATTGAAGTTAGCCGGTAAGGCGCTGCTGTCTTGGTCCATCAGGATGGCGACGTTCGGATTGTCGGCGATGGACTTGGACATCAGGCTGGCGTCCATGGAGGCGCTGGTGTCTCCCAGCTGCCAACCGCCGTTGTTGCTGGTGGAAGCCAGTTCCTTAAGGGCGGTACGTCCTTCGGAACGGGATGCCGCTCCATCGGACACACGTTTGATCTGGGACGTTTCGGTACCGTCGTCCGCAAGCACCAGTCGGGATGCGTTCTGCTGGCCGAACGCCAACGCGGTCGCCGCGGTGCCGACAAGCGCCGCCAACGAAGCGGAGGTCACCAACGCGGATTTGCGGGAAGCGGCTTTGGCGGCCTCACGCATGGCACGGCGGCTCATTGGAGCCACTTCATTCAGTTTATCCACGACTTCCGGAGCGAGTCCGACTACGGCGCCGCCTTCCGCCAGCTGTGCCATTCGCACGGCCTTAGCGGTATGGGAGCCCCGGTTCGCCGTGAACAACGCCTTGGATAGGCTGAATTGCGCGTGCGAAACCTTGGCAGCTTTATGCGCCGCATGCCTCATATATCAATCACTCCTTGCGGATTGCGAAACCGTCGCAGCTTATGACCGCGCACGGTTACAGAACCGTCACAAGGGTAAGGGTACACCGACATAGGGATTATCATCAAGACCCCGTCCTTGCGCAAATAATTCGCCACGGGTGGAGGAACGTCCGGAAAACGGCCATATCAACGCGCAATCCGACCTTCTGACTACCCTTGGATGACATGACGAACACTGTGAACATTCCTACCAACATGCTTCCGGAGGATGGACGTTTCGGCTCGGGGCCGAGCAAAATCCGTCCGGAGCAGGTCCAGGCGCTCGACGCGGGCGCGCGCAATCTTCTGGGCACCTCGCACCGCCAGACCCCGGTCAAGCAGGTGGTCGGCTCCATCCGCGAAGGCCTGTCGAATTTCTTCCAGATTCCCGACGGCTATGAGGTCGTGCTGGGCAACGGCGGCGCCAGCGCGTTCTGGGACATCGCCTGCGCGTCGCTTATCACCCGCAAGGCGGCGTTCGGCACGTACGGCTCCTTCAGCGCGAAATTCGCCAAGTCCGCGCAATCCGCGCCGTTCCTTGAGGATCCGGAGATCTTCGCGGGCAAACCGGGCACGTATCGCCTGCCGGAGCTCACCGAATATGTGGACGCTTACTGCTGGGCGCACAACGAAACGTCCACTGGCGTGGCGGCCCCGGTCAAGCGTGTCGAAGGTTCCAAGGAGCAGGGCGCGCTGACTCTGATCGATGCCACGAGCGGCGCCGGCGCGCTGAACGTGGATATCAGCCAGACCGACGCCTACTACTTCTCCCCGCAGAAGGCGTTCGGCTCCGACGGCGGCCTGTGGATCGCCGTGCTTTCCCCGGCTGCGATCGACCGCGCCTACGGCATCGCTAAAAGCGTCAGCCTGCCGGGCGCGCGACGCTGGATTCCTCCGTTCCTGTCCCTGACCTCCGCCATCGAGAACTCCCGTAAGGACCAGACGCTGAACACGCCCGCCGTGGCCACGCTGGTCATGCTGGAGAACCAGGTGCGCTGGCTTAACGACAATGGCGGCCTCGCCTGGGCCACGGCGCGTTGCGCACGTTCCGCGTCGCTGCTGTACCAGTGGGCGGAGAGGTCCGATTACGCGCAGCCGTTCGTTTCCGACGAAAACGCACGTTCCAACGCCGTGGTCACCATCGACCTTGACGAGAGCATCAACGCTTCCCAAGTGGTCGCCGCGTTGCGCGAGAACGGCATTATGGACACCAACGGCTACCGCAAGCTCGGCCGCAACCAGCTGCGCATCGGCGTGTTTCCGTCCGTGGAGCCGAGCGACGTCGAGGCGCTTACGAAGTGCGTCGATTACGTGGCCGAGCACCTGTGACGCGCGCACCGAGGTAAGGTAACGGTATGAAATTTGCTCCGATTATCGACCCAAGCGTGCGCAAACCCTCCCCCAAACCGGTGCGCGTCGACCTGCGGAAGGTGTTCACGTTCGGCACCGCATTATGGGCCATCGCCTTGGTGATCTGCATGATTCTGCTGGCCTTCGGCATCAATGTCGAACGATTGCAGACCATGTGCGCCGCCGGCACGGTGATCGGCGTGCTCATGCTGGTTTGGGAGCATTTCGACCGGTGGGACTACCGCCGTCTTGGCGAATAACCCGACCGGCGGTTCAGCCAATCGCGAAATAACCGGTAACAACATTGGGCCACTTCCGCACCAACCTGCGGAAGCGGCCCTTGCCGTATATGGCGTGTCCCAACGCTCTGTAATCGCCGCTAATTTCTGGCGACCGGCAGCTCCAACGTAAACGTGCTGCCCTGTCCCGGAGCGCTCCACACCGAAGCGGAGCCATGGTGGGTCAACGCCACATGCTTGACGATGGCAAGGCCCAAACCGATGCCTTCCTCGGAATACCCATTCTGGTTGCCGCCACGGTAGAACCGTTCGAAAATACGGCTTTGCTCCTTCTGTGCAATGCCGCAACCACGGTCAAGCACGCTGAGCAGCACTTTGGTGCCGTCCTCGTTCGGCTTGACGGATACGGTTATGCCCTTGCCGTCCGGTGAATAGGCGATGGCGTTTTCGAGCAGCTTTGCGACCGCGGCCTGAATCTGCTCGCCTTCCCCGTTGATGTCCAGCGATTCGTCGCCATCGATTTCAATGTCGATGCCGCGCCGTTGCGCCATGTCGCGATGCGCGCCGACGACGGTTTTCACCTGTTCCATGACGTTGATACGGTTGCTCGCCGTCGGCAGAATCGGTTCCTGCGCCTTGATAAGCAGCAGCAGGTCGGACACCATATGTTCCATGCGAGCGCAGGATTGGCGCAGTTTTACGGTGTTCCCCTCAATCGCGGCCTTATTGTCCGAGTCATGTTCCAACGCGTCCGCAAGCTCCTCCAGCGACTGCGTCGGCTTGAGGAGCTGCTCCGAAACGTTGGTGATGAAGGAATCACGGATCTGGGAGAAACGGACGGTTTCGCTCACGTCGGAAACCAGCACCACCACAAAGCGTTCGTTGAGCCTGCCTACGATCACCTTCAGCCAGTTCGGGCGGGACACCGTGGTCACCGGCTTGTCCGGCGATTGGCCGATCAACGCCTGTTTGGCAACCTCCCGCATGGTTGGCTTCCCTGCTTTCGGAGCCTTCTTCGGCTCATGCAACGTGGTCGTGGTCAGGCTGAACTGCTTCTTGCCGCCGTGGGCACGGACCTCGTGCACCGCGCTTGCCACGGTGTCATCGGCGATGGCGTCGTCCCGCACCACGCCAAGGGCGTAGGCGTCCGGATGCGCGCGTATCACCTCGTCATGCTCGTCGACCACGATGGAGGCCAGCGGCAGTATGGACAGCAACGTGTTCGTCGCGTCGTCCAAAGTATCATCATTGTTGCGATCGTCACCATGGCGATGTGTCAGATTGCGCCACCACGTGCCTACGGATTCAAACATGTCTTCATTCTCGCACACCCTGACGTTCCCCGATGAATGGTCGTGGCGCGATTTTCGTGAACGCAGGGTGAACGTGCCGGTGAACATTGGCGGAACAACACGTCCGTCACGTGCGAATCCGCCACTTCCCTAATACACTTGGGAGAGGTTATATCCGAACCCGATATTGACATACGTGAAGCATTTGAAAGGCAAGCATATGCGCGTTATCTTCAATGAAGAGCTCAAGGCAGTCGCCGATGACCTCGACCGCATGGCGCAAGACGTTCGCAAGGCAATCAATGGTGCCGGCGACGCGTTGCTGAACCAGAATCTTGAAGCCGCCCAGGCCGTCATCGACGGCGACATCGAAATCGATGCCCTCGAATCCAGCGTCATCGACCAGTGCGTGAAGCTGCTGGCCAAGCAGAACCCGGTGGCCACCGATCTGCGCGTGGTCGTCTCCACCCTGCGTCTGGCCGCGACGTTCGAGCGCATGGGCGATCTGGCCCGTCACATCGCCGAAGCGGCCCGCCGCACCTATCCTGCTTCCCCGCTGCCGGCCGATGCCCAGCCGCTGTTCGCCGAAATGCAGGCGTTCCTTGATAATGTGGCCGACCAGGTGGTTTCCATGCTTACCGACCGCGACACCAAGACCGCCGAGCAGATCATTCTCAACGACGACAAGCTCGACGCTCTGCACAAGAAGACCTTCGAACTGGCCCAGTCCGAGGATTGGAAGGGCACCAACCAGCAGCTCATCGACGTGGTCCTGATCGGCCGCTTCATGGAGCGTCTCGGCGATCACGCCGTTTCCGCGGCCCGCCGCGTGATGTTCATCGTCTCCGGTTTCGACCCGTCCAAGGAGCCGACCCGCGACGAAGGCACCGACATCGACTGAGGGTTCCTCACCTCTTCTTGCATTTTCCTTGACGAGATGGGTGGTTTCCGTTTGGAAGCCACCCATCTCGCTTATATGTGGCAGATGACCTCGGCCAAAAACATCATAAGGGGGTAAAAATCCCGCCCCCGAACATCCTTTTCCAAAAGAAATCTGCCACATATAGGCAAAATCACTTTCGCATGCAGGCGCAATCCGCCACCTATAAGCGAAATTCCTCCGATAGTCGTAAAAACTAGACATCGCGTCCAGTTCATGCCCGTATACTTGTGTCCCACGACGCGGCACAATAGTGCCCAGCGGCATCCAAAGGAGGAAGTCATGTACTATTCCAACGGCAATTACGAAGCATTCGCCCGGCCAAAGAAGCCCGAGGGGATCGATAGCAAGAACGCCTACATCATCGGCACGGGTCTTGCAGCGCTGTCCGCCGCCTGCTATCTGGTACGTGACGCGCAGATGCCCGGCGACCACATCCACGTATTCGAGAAGGACCCGGTTCCGGGCGGCGCCTGCGATGGCGCGAACATTCCTGGCGTCGGCTATGTGATGCGTGGCGGACGCGAGATGGACAACCATTTCGAGGTGATGTGGGATCTGTTCCGTTCCATTCCGTCCATCGAAACGGATGGAGTGTCCGTATTGGACGAATACTACTGGCTCAACAAGGAGGATCCGAACTATTCGCTATGCCGCTCCACCAAGGCGCGTGGCGTGGACGGCGGCACGAACGGCAAGTTCGCGCTGTCCGACAAGGCGTCGATGGAGATCATGAAGCTGTTCTTCACACCGAACGAGGAACTATACGGCAAGAAGATCTCCGACTTCTTCGACGATGAGGTGTTCGATACGAACTTCTGGATGTACTGGCGCACCATGTTCGCCTTCGAGAACTGGCATAGCGCGTTGGAGATGAAGCTGTACATCCGCCGCTACATCCACCATATCGGCGGACTGCCGGACTTCAGCGCACTGCGGTTCACCCGCTACAACCAGTACGAGTCGATGATTCTGCCGATGATCAAGTATCTGGAAGGCTTCGGCGTGCAGTTCCACTACAACGTGAAGGTGGAGAACGTCGATTTCGCGATTGGCGGCGGCATGGGTCCCGTACGCCAGCGCACCGGCACTGGGCAGGATACGATTTTGAGGAAGCAGGCCGAATACGGCGCGTATCCGCGCAATCCGTTCAGCTCGCCGACCAAGAAGTTGGCCACGCGCATCGATCTGACCGAGGCGGATGGCACGACCCGCAGCATCGATTTGGGCGAGAACGATCTGGTGTTCATCACCAATGGCGGCTGCGTGGAGAACTCCTCGATGGGTTCGCAGACCGAGCCGGCCGCGTGGGCTCCGGAGATCAAGCCCGGCGGCGGTTGGGATATGTGGCGTCGCATCGCGGCGCAGGATCCGAGCTTCGGACATCCGGACGTGTTCTGCTCCGACCCGGAGCATTCGAAGTGGATGAGCGCCACCGTCACCACGTTGGACGACGAGATTCCGCCGTACATCCAGAAGATCTGCAAGCGCGACCCGTTCTCCGGACGTGTGGTGACCGGCGGCATCGTCACCGTTGAGGATTCCAATTGGCTGATGAGCTGGACGCTGAATCGCCAGCAGCAGTTCCGAGACCAGCCGAAGGACCAGCTGTGCGTATGGGTGTATGGTCTGTTCCCCGACAAGCCCGGCAACTATGTGAAGAAGCCGATGCAGGATTGCACCGGCGAGGAGATCTGCGAGGAATGGCTGTACCACATGGGCGTGCCGACCGACAAGATCGCCGACTTGGCGAAGAACCACGCCAACACGGTTCCGGTGATGATGCCGTACATCGATGCGTTCTTCATGCCGCGTTCCGCCGGCGACCGCCCCGATGTGGTGCCGGATGGCGCGGCGAATTTCGCGTTCCTCGGCCAATTCGCGGAGACGCCGCGCGACACGATCTTCACCACCGAATATTCGATGCGCACCGGCATGGAGGCCGTGTACACGCTGTGCGACGTGGACCGCGGCGTGCCGGAGGTGTGGGGTTCGGTCTACGACGTGCGCAACCTGCTCAACGCCACGGTGATGCTGCGAGACGGCAAACCGATCACCGATATGAAGCTCAACCCCATCGAAAGGGGCGTGTTGAAACAGATCGTGAAGAAGCTGGATTCCACTGATATTCCGACATTGCTCAAGGAATACGGCGTGATCTGACGTTCTTGCGATTCCGTTTTGTCCGCCTTGCCTGCGCCGCACGGCACCCGCCGAGCCGCGCAGGCAAGGCGACATCAGCAAAACGCAGATACAACGTGAAAAAGACTTACCGACAAAGGCGCCGGCAATAACGAAAGGTGGGAACCTACGGTATGCAGGTTCCCACCTTTTCGTATGTGTTTCATGCGATCAGCCGCGACTATTCACGCACCCAATCGCAACAAACTCACTTCTGGCCCTGAGCGGCGACGGCGGCAGCGCCGGCAGCGGCGGCTTCCGGATCCAGGTACTCGCCACGCGGCTTGATCGGCTTGAAGTTCTCGTCCAGCTCGTACAGCAGCGGCATTGCGGTCGGAATGTTGACCTTGGCGATCTCCTCTTCGGAGAGGTTGTCCAGCATCTTCACGATGGCGCGCAGGGAGTTGCCGTGAGCGGCGATCAGAACGGTCTTGCCAGCCTTCAGCTCCGGCTCGATGTCGGACTTGAAGTACGGCTCAACGCGCTTGACCACATCGGCCAGGCATTCGGCTTCCGGAACCGGATCGCCGGTGTAGCGCGGATCGTTGTTCTGCGCATACTCGTCGTTCGGATCGATCTCCGGCGGCGGAGTGGCGTAGGAACGGCGCCACAGCATGAACTTCTCGTCACCGTACTCCTGACGGATCTCGGTCTTGTTCTTGCCCTGCAGAGCGCCGTAGTGACGCTCGTTCAGACGCCAGCTGCGCTTGACCGGAATCCACAGACGATCTGCCTCATCCAGAGCCACGTTGGCGGTGTTGATGGCACGACGCAGCATCGAGGTGAAAACGATATCCGGAAGGACGTTCTTCTCCTTGAGCAGGCGGCCGCCGTTCTTGGCTTCCTCGACACCCTGCTCGGTCAGCGGGACGTCGACCCAGCCGGTGAACTGATTGGTTTTATTCCATGCGCTCTGTCCGTGACGGAGCAGTACTAGTTTGTAAGTCATGCTTGCAAGTCTACCGCTTGGCACACCCAAAACAAGCCGTTTCCGACGATTGACGTCCCACGTTTTGCAACAATTTTCATTTCGTTGCACTGTCGTTGCAGCACTAGGCAAACACCACGCAACACACGTACGTTGCGGCGAGCGCCAGTGAGGAGAACGTGCACAGCGGCAGCGCCTCGCCGTATTTTTTTCTTGCGATCGCGACGGCGGCGGCAGCGCACATCGCGCACGTGACCGCCAGTATTGCGATTGTCGGCATCGCAGGCGTCGACAGCAGCAGTATATAAGCGGCGAGCAACAGCACGGCGACGGACAGTAGCGCAATCGCAAAAACCGTGCCGTTGCGCCGGCCCAAAGCGGTCATCCACGTGTGCTTGCCATGGGCGCGGTCGGATTCGATGTCACGCAGGTTGTTGACGCACAGGACCGCGACGGCGATAAAACCGACGTTGGCGCCGCCGAGAACACCGCTTAGGGAGACCGTGCCGGTCAGGGCGAACATCGTACCGCAGGTGGCGACGAGACCGAAGAAGACGAAGACGAATATCTCACCCAGATAGTGGTAGCCATAGGGGTGTTTGCCGCCGACATAGCACCACCCGGCCGCCAGGCAGGCGATGCCGACCAGGATGAACCACCAATAGCCGGTCAGCGCAATGACGAGCAGACCGCACAGGCAGGCAATCAGCGCGTTGATTCCGGCCGCGGCAAGTACTTTCTTTGGACTCACGCCGGACGCGACGAGACGGGCGGGGCCATGCTGGGGCTGCGATGCCGGAAGCATTTCCGGAGTCGAAGTCGATTCCGCGGATGGTGTTTTTGCAAATGACCATGCGGAATCGACGGCACGCCCCTCATCGGTTCCTCGCACGCCGTCGGAGTAATCGTTCGCAAAGTTCGCTGCGATTTGAAGGAACAACGCCACACAGCCGCACAGCACCGTCACCAGCACGAACCAGCCTGCGGAGCGTTGGCATTCGCCGATCAGCGAGCCGAATTTCAATTCGCTCAAGTCATGCTGCCCGCCGAAGAACGGACACGGCTCATGCCATATATCGCCACCCTGCGAGTAAAGAAACACGCCCCGCCACGACAGCGCGGCCCCGATAACCACTGGGGCGATCGCCAGCGGCAGGGTTTTCAGGCGAGCGCCGCGAATCCAAGTCGATATTTCCATGAATCTCATGTTAGATGTTGGGTGTGCGAGAGTGTGCGAGGGTGCGCAAAAGGGCGCTCCCGTATTGGGAACGCCCTTTAGTAATTGCTCTTTTATTTTTTAAGGATGGCTCCGGCGGCACGGAAGCCCACAGGGCTTCCTCTTCGACCGCCTCGCGTGAAGCCGAATATTGAACTGAGGCTCCGCCTCAGTTCAGCGGCTTCACCAGCGGGAAGGTGATGGTTTCGCGGATGGTGGCGCCGGTCAGTGCGATGAGCAGTCGGTCGATGCCCATGCCCATGCCGCCTGCCGGAGGCATGCCCACGCCGAGGGCCTCCAGGAAGTCCTCGTCGATGTCGCAGGCCTCCTCGTCGCCGGCAAGCGCATCCTTGGCCTGGGCCACGAAGCGTTCGCGCTGCACGACCGGGTCGTTGAGCTCGGAGTAGCCGGTGGCCAGTTCGAAGCCGCGCACGTACAGATCCCACTTCTCGACCACGCCGGCCTTCGAACGGTGGCCCTTGACCAGCGGGGAGGTTTCGACCGGGAAGTCGCGCACGAAGGTCGGCTCGTACAGCTTGTCTTCGTAGAAGTGCTCCCACAGGTGTTCGACGAGCTTGCCGTGGTTCTCCACGTCGTCGCGTTCCACACCGAGCTTGTCGGCGATCTCGCCCAAGTGCTCCACGGAAGTGCCCGGATTGTCCGGACCGCCGTTCGGCACAATCTCCTCGCCGAGCGCTTCGGACAGGGAGTCGTACATGCTGATGGTCTTCCATTCGCCGCCGAAATCATATTCGGTGCCGTCCAGCAGCGTCACCTTGTGACTGCCGAACACGTCCATGGCGGTGTCCTGCACGAGCTGCTTGACGAGCGCGCCGATGGTGTCGTAGTTGCCGTAGGCCTGATAGGCCTCGACCATGGTGAATTCCGGGGCGTGGGTGGCGTCGACACCCTCGTTGCGGAAGTCGCGGTTGATTTCGAACACGCGGTCGATGCCGCCGACGAGGCAACGCTTGAGGAACAGTTCCGGCGCGATGCGCAGGTAGAGGTCAAGGTCGAAGGCGTTCATATGCGTGGTGAACGGACGCGCCGCGGCACCGCCGTGCACGGTCTGCAGCATCGGGGTCTCGACCTCGAGGAAGTCATGGTCGGCGAAGGTCTTGCGCAGGGAGGCGACGGCCTTGGAACGGTTGCGCACCATGTTGCGGATCTTCTCGTCCGCGATCATGCCGATGTACGGCTTGCGGGTGCGGGTGTCCTCGTTCAGGTCCTTGTGCAGCGCAGGCAACGGCTGCAGCGCCTTGGCCGCGATGGCCCATTCGGTGGCGAACACGGACAGCTCGCCGGTCTTGGAAGCGATCACGCGGCCCTTGATGAACAGGTGGTCGCCCAAATCGACCAGCTGCTTGAACTGCTTCAGGGAGTCGGCGCCAATCTCCTTCTTGGAGATCATGCCCTGGATCTTGGTGCCATCGCCGGCGGACAGCTGCACGAAGCATAGGCCGCCCGCGTTGCGCAGGAACAGCACACGGCCGGCGATGCCGACCACGTCCTCGGTCTCGTCGCCCGCTTCGAGCTTGCCGTCATACTTGGCGCGGACCTCTTCGATGGTGGCGGTGACGTCAAGGGTCACCGGGTACGGCTGGATGCCTTCCTTAAGCATCATGGCGCGCTTGGCCACACGCATCTGCACCTGTTCCGGGTGGGCCAGCGGGCCGAATTCCTTATTGGACGGGTCCACGGCCTCGTCCAGCGCGGCGCCGCCGTTGATCTTGGCGCGAATCGCAGCATCCTGCTGCAGCAGCATTTCGGCGCGTTCCACCGTGGTCATGGTGGGAACTGCGGCCTCTTCTTCGTTCTGATTCTCTTGGGATTCGTTGGTCTCAGTCATAAGCCCCAAGTGTACCGAGAAGCCACTACACAACACGCGACACGCCGACCTTGCATACAGCGCCCAATCGTGTAATATATCCAACTGTTGCCAAACGGGCTGTAGCGCAGCTTGGTAGCGCGCTTCGTTCGGGACGAAGAGGCCGCGGGTTCAAATCCCGCCAGCCCGACAACTAAGGCGGAACTTCGGTTCCGCCTTTTTCTTTGCCTTTCCATCAAACCGACGCTTGGCACCGTCTCACCGTCGGTTTCGCGGGAATCGCAATATCGAACCGACGCTTGGCACCATCCAAGTGCTGGTTCGGCGGACAATCCAAAATAAGGAATCCCCATGAAGAGAAGCATTCTGGCGCTGGCCTCCGGCGCCTTCATCCTCGGCGCCGCCGAATTCGTGATGATGGGCATCCTGCCCCAGACGGCCACCGCCATGCATGTCAGCATTCCCGCGGCCGGCCATTACATCTCCGCATACGCCATCGGCGTGTGTGTCGGCACACTGATCCTGGTGTTCGGCCGCAAGGTGCCGCCGAAGCATCTCATCATCCTGTTCATGGCCATCGCGTTGGTCGGCAACACGCTCAGCGCCGTCTCCTTCTGCTCGCCGATGCTGCTGGTGGCGCGTTTCATTTCCGGCCTGCCGCATGGCGCGTTCTTCGGCACGGCCACGCTGATCGCCAAAACGCTTGCCGACAAGGGCAAGGAGGCGCAATCCGTGTCCATGATGGTGATAGGCCAGACGGTGGCCAACATGCTGGGCGTGCCCGCGGGAACGTTGCTCGCCGAGGCGATGTCCTGGCGGCTGGCGTTTGCGATTCTGGCCGCCTGGGCGCTTATGACGATCGTCGTGGTGATTTCGTGGGTGCCGTCCATCGATCCAATCAAGGACGCCGGCATCAAGGGGCAGTTCCGCTTCCTCACCCATCCCGGCCCGTGGCTGATTCTGCTGGCCGTGTTCTTCGGCAATTCGGGCATCTTCTGCTGGTGGAGCTACGTGTCGCCGTGGTTGCAGAAAACCGGCGGATGGTCGGCGACGATGGTGCCGATGCTGATGGTGCTCGCCGGCCTCGGCATGGTGGTCGGCGGCATCGTGGGCGGCAGGCTGACCGACCTGTGGAAGGCGGGCGCGACCGCGGCGCTATCGCACGGCATCGCCTTGTGCGGACTGTTGCTGGTCTTCCTGTTGCCCGGTAATCATGCGACCACCGCGTTGCTGACGTTCATCATCGGTTTCGCGCTGTTCTTCAATTCATCGCCACAGCAACTGCTGATGGTGCAGGCGGGCGAAGGCGGCGGCGAGCTGATTGCCGGTGCCGCCGTACAAATCGCCTTCAATTTCGGCAATGCGATCGGTTCCATCGTCGGCGGAGCGGCACTGACCGCGACGGCGATGAATTACCATTTCACCGGCATCGCAGGCGCGCCGATCAGCCTGCTCGCCGTCATCCTGCTGGTGCTCTACACCCGTCGCTACGAAGCCCGCGCCTAGCCCCATCCCAACCTTCCCATTCTTCTCCCCCAAATCCCATCTCAGCGTCGATCCCATCGCCCCCAATCCGCGAAACCGACGCTGAGGAGGACGCTCAGCGTCGGTTTGGCGGAAAGGTGCGGCGAAACCGACGGGTTTCCACATATCCACAGGTGGATTGTGGAGGGGATTATTGCGATTTTCCCCTGATTTCGTATTGTTTTACGGCACGGGAGCATTGACTCGCGGCGCAGGAATTGCGATCGTTCCGCGGATTCCCCATGATTCCGTGTTTTCCGCGCCACGCACGCCGAATACGACTAGAGTGGCGTACCGTGCGAAGCATTGTGAAACGAATTCTCGTCACCTGCGCGGCGACTACCGCGCTGGCGCTTCTTCTGACCATGGTCCTATGCGCGCTCGGCAATGCGATGGCGCCGAAATGGCAGGTCGAGCCGTTCACGGACCATATCACGCTCACCACGACCAATACCGCTATCCAAGCCGTTGACCCGGCCACAGGTGCCGTACTCAAAACCCCGCAGGAGGGCGCGTACCGCACCAAGGAAACGCATATCACGGTCGCGTTGGACGGCGGCAAAACCGTGAATGCCATCGTTCGCGAGCCGCTCGACGCGCCGGCAGATCGTCCCGCATGCCTGTTCCTGCACGGTTCGGGCACCGGCAAATCGTCGGAGGCGTTCGGCGACGTGGCGAACGCGATGGCGTCGGCCGGCATCACCACTCTCGTGCCGGACAAGCGGCTCGACAACTACACCATGCTGCACCGCGACTACGTGTCCAGCGCGCACGACTATGCGAAATCGCTGGAAATCCTGAGAAAATGGCCGGGCGTGAGCAGATCGGAAACCGGCATCTACGCCGAATCGGAAGGCACATGGATCGCCACCGTGCTGACGCAACAGCATCCGGATCTTGCCTTCGCCATCCTCACCTCTCCCCCGGTCGTTTCGGGCCGTCAGCAGATGACGCTCGCAGCCACCAATTATCTGACCGCCGCGGGCGCACCCGATGCCGTCAAGCAGCTTATTCCGCGCATCACCAGCCTTGGCACACAACGCATGGGACTCGCCTATGCGGATTTCGACGCGGCCAAATACCGCAGATCGCTCACCATGCCGCTACTCATCAACTATGGCGTCAAGGACACAGCCATGCCGGTCGAACAGGGCGCGCGGCTGCTGATCAAAGCCGCAAACCAGGCTGGCAATACGAATGTGACGCTGCGGTATTATGACGCGAACCATCAGCTTCGAACCGGTTCGAATCAGACGGTTCCGGGACTGCCGTTGGAACCGCATTACACGCACGATCTGGAGGATTGGATCAACGCGGTGACGAGCGGCACGGGCGCGAACGGCTGGGCAACGCCGATGATCGCCGGAACGCAGCCGAATCAGACGGTCACGGCACCGCTGAAGACCCCGCCCGCGCTGGTGAAGTCGATGGGTGTGATTGTCGGCGCAATCGCGGTTTGCCTGCTCTGCGCGCTGCTGGCGATGTGCGGCGCGCCAATTCTGCTCATCGCCGGCTGGGTGCGCGAGCGCCGTGCGTCACGGCGGGTATCGCACGATTCGGCTTCGACGGAACCGGCGGAGCCAACGGATTCGACTTCAATGTTTTCAACGGATGCGACCACACCGACAGGTCCATCCACACAACCGAATGCGGCACGTCCAATCGCAATAACCGACCATCGATTCCCGGTCGGCATGCGCGTCGCACTGGCGCTCAACACCCTCCTTGCCGTCGGCACGACCGGCGTGTTCCTGGCGTATCTGGTCACCGTCATCATTGATGCGATCTCGTTGACCGACAATTCGGCGGTGCTTGCCAAGAACTGGCATGTCATCGTCATGCTCACATGGCTGAGCCTTGTCGCGTTCGCCTGGCTGTTGGCGGAAATCATCGTGGACGCGTGCCGTCGTCATGCTAGGAATCGCGCGATTGCAAGCATAGATGACGATGCGGATATGAATAATGGCCACGATGCCGCAGCCGGAAGCCGATGCGATATAGGAAAAGATGGAAAAGCATGCATCGGATCCGGCCATGTCATCGTGGCCACGTGTGTGGTGGTGTCGGCGGCGCTATCGTTGGCGCTGCTGGCTTTCTGGGGACTGTTCTGCTGACTGGCGTTCCCGTCGGCGCAGACGCACCGCGGCGACGACGGCCCAGACCACGGAAATGATGAGCAGCAGCGCGCCGAGACCGCCGACCACGTAGAAGAACAGCGTCGAGGGATTCGGCATCCACCGCCATGCGCCGATGGGCAGCAGGCACAGCATGGACATCAGGCCGATCAGGCAGAAGAACACGCCCAGCACGATGGTTCCGGTGCTTGGTCCGGACGGGCGGATTACCAGCTCGCCGTCCGTTTTGCCGATGCGCACTTGCTTGGAGGGGTCGACCGGCTCGGCTGATTTGGCTGGATCAGCCGATTTGAAGGAACCGGTCGGACGTGCCGAACGGCCCGCAAAGCTTCCGCGCATGTCTTGTCCGGAGGTTTCCAGCGATTCGGCCTCGTCCTGCGATTCGAACTTCCTCTGCGCTTCCGGACCGCCGTCGAACGGCTTCTGGAACGATTCGGTCTTCGCCTCGCCCGGATCGTCGACGGCCGGCAGGGTTTCCGTGGGCTCGTCCGAGACCTCCGCGATTCCCATGACGTCGGTCAACGGCACTTCACGGGTTTTCTCGTCACTCATTTCGTTTCCTTTCCGCTGGCGCTTTTCCCGACGTTCTTTCCATCGACGCTGCCATGCGATTGGCTGCCCGTCGTTCCCACTGGCAGCTTGCTGTCGGACGTGTACTGCATGGTGACACTGCCGCCGACGGTTCCATCGACGTTGACATACAGATCCGGTTCCTCCGGAGCCTTGTCCGAATCGATCGACGGCCAATACCACTTGTTCTCGTAGATCGTTTTGAATGCCTTGTCGAGATCCGTGCCGGCGTATACCGAATCCTGCGAATCGTTCTCCGTATCCGAACCGGCATCGCCCGCATCATCATCGCCGGAATCGTCGAAATCGGTGGTGCCGTTGAGCGCCGGAACGCCCTTGTTCACGCCATGATGGCCGAGTCCCAAATCATCGTTCTCGTCGAGGGACAGGCCCATGAAGCCCGTGCCGTTGAAGAACGTAATCCCGTCCGGCCCTCCTATGTAATCCGTGACGTTGGTGTAGCCGTCGTCCGGATCGCTGACCGACCACTGGCATCCGTCCGGCAGCGTGACCACCACCTGGGCGTTCACCACCACCAGATTCAGCTTCCCTGTCGGACATGAGCTTTCGCCGTACGTGCCGTCGTTGAGCTTGACCTTGTGCTTGCCATGCGCTGCCGGATATCCGCTCAAATCGATGTCGAGCACATCGTTGGCGTAGTTCTTGCCGACCACCACCAGTCCCTGTTCATATCGTTTCATCTGGGCGTCGCTGGTGTCGCTCCATGTCACGATGCCGGAGACCGTCGTGCGGTGGTAGTCATTCGACATCATCCAATCGCGGCTTTCCCATGCCACCGCACTCGTGCAGAACGTCATCACCACGGCCATGAACGCCGCGCACCATGCCAGCGGATGCAGGCCGCCGGTGCGACGGCCCATGCAACCAAGCACGACGATCACCACGCCGATTCCCAGGCAGATGCCGCCGCAGCACAGTGTGGCGAGACGCAGCACGCGCAAGGCGTAATCCCAATCAACCGGCATCGTAATGGCGTACCAGCCAGATCCGGCGATCGCCAGCAATGCCAAGCCAAGCGTCACCAGTACCAGCAGCGGTCCGGCCGGCTTGCGGCGGGCGCGTTTCGACTGCGGCGCCGCCACCGTCGGCGGAGCGGTGAAGGTCGGCGGCACATTGGCCGCGGCAAACGCTGCAGGCGGGTTCACCGGCTGCTGAAACGTCTGGTATGGCGATTGGACGGGACGCGCGTACTGCTGGTAGCCGGAAGGCGCGGGACACGTCGGCTGCGGCATCGGCTGGCCTGGCGTGCCGGGCATGTTTGCAGTGGTGGCCGTGTTCGTGGACATCGGCTGCGGCATATATAGCGATTGCGCAGGCCGCACCGGCTGTCCCGGCTGAACGGGCTGAGCAGGCTGCCCAGGCCACGATCCGCCCTGCTGCGGCGGCTGCCAGCTCGCCGCATACGACTGGCGGTTCACCAGCAGCCAGAACACCAGCACGGCCATGCCGAACGCCAGCCATCCGGCGCCGGGCAGGCACAGCGCCACCGCGGCGCATACCAGCGCGCCCGCGCAGTTCCAATCCCAATGGCCGTTGACCAGCTCCTCGCACAGGATCCGGCCATCCGTCTCGTCCGGTAGCAGGAACCAGGCCAATGCGTAGAACGCCGCTCCGGCGCCGAACAGTAGCGAGGTGAGAATCACCAGCGCGCGGACCAGGGTGGCGTTCCATCCCAAGCGGCGCGCCACGCCGTCGCACACGCCTGCGATCCACCGGTTGCGGCCGCGCGTGATCCGGCTGGAGCGGATCCATGCGAAGAATCGATTGCCGCGATTCGGCTGCGGCTGATACATCGGCGGCCGTGGCTGCGATTGCGGTTCGGCAGAACCAGCGGCACTGCCGCCTTGCGGATTGTTGTTTGCGTTGCTCATATCTCCATTACAGCAATCCGCAGCCGTCATACGTATCGGGGAACACCCTGAATCTGCCCTGAACACCAGCTGAAAGCCCTGAATCGGCATCCCCGACAGGGCACAATGGAAGCATGAAGTCCTTAGCCAAACCGCGATACACGCAGGAACAGTACGACCAGGCCAGCGCGGTCTACATGCGCTGGTGCTACGTGCAGGCCCTGCGCGAAGGCCGTCCCGTGCCGTCCAAGCCGGCGCGACTGCCGTTGCTGCGCCCGACGTACGGCCGCGAGGTCGCTGGCGTGGCCAAGGCCGTCAGCATGCATCTGGGCGTGTCCGTTCATCTCATCCGTTTCATTTTCGTGGTCACCACGTTTTTCTTCGGTGCGGGCGCGATCGCCTATATTTTTCTGTGGATCACCGTACCCGTCGGAGACCCGGTCCAGCAGGCGTACGTCATCGCCGGCAGCCAGCCCGTCGAGAACGCGCCGCTGTCCCACGGCAACGTGAGGAACGTAAGAAACCTAAGGAACGTCGGAAACGGCGGCGCGCAATCGCAAGACAGCGACGGCAACGCGGACGGCATGCAATCCGGCAGCGGAGCACAATCGTCCGAAAGCCTGGAACAGATGTTCGCCAACGCGCCGAGACCCGCGCTGCTGGCCATGGCGGGACTGCTTATGCTGGGCCTATGCGTGGCGATGGAGGCGAAAGGCATTGAAGGCACGCTGATTGTGCCGGTACTGCTCGGCGTGGTCGGCATCGGCGTGTCCTGGCTTCGTTTCAACGCGAAGGAAGGCCAGTTGTGGACGATGCTCGCCGGCATTGCGATCATTTTCGCCGCATATGCGCTGTACATCGCCACGCATGTCCGCACGATGCCGTCCGCACGGCATGCCACGCTCACCATGCTGGTCGCCGGCCTGGCGATGCTTGTCGGCGTGCTGCTGGCGATCGTGCCATGGATCGTGGCGATGATCCGGGATTTGGGCACGGAGCGCGCGCTGAAGGAGCGCGAGGAGGAGCGCGCCGACATGACCGCCCACCTGCACGACGGCGTGCTGCAGACGCTGGCGCTGATCCAGTTGCATGCCGATGACCAGCAGACCGTGTTTTCACTGGCAAGGCAGCAGGAACGCGAGTTGCGCGAATGGCTATATCAGGAGCGCACCACGTCGGACCGTTCCGTCAACGCCGGTTTGAAGCAGATCGCGGCGCATGTGGAGGACACGCACGGCAAGCCGATCGAGGTGGTGACGGTGGGCGACGCGCGGCCGAGCGCGCAGACCGACGCGTTGTTGGATGCCACGCAGCAGGCGCTCGTCAACGCCGTGACGCATGGCGGCGAACCGGTGTCCGTCTACTGCGAGGCCGGCGACAAGCTGGTGGAGGTGTTCGTACGCGACCATGGCGACGGCTTCGACGTCGACGCCATTCCAGCGAATCGCCTGGGCATCCGCGAGTCCATCATCGGACGTATCAAGCGCCGCGGCGGTACAGTGGAGATTGTGTCGAGGCCCGGCTGGGGCACGGAGGTGCGCATGCACATGCCGATTTCAGGAGCGGCGGAGGATGCGGACAGCGCTACGACCACCACAGCGGACGGCGATACGGGCGTGCAATCGGCGCAATGAACACGGCACATGCAGCAGGTGCGGCAATGAATCAATCGAACCAAGGAGCAGGAATGAGCGAGCGGGAACAGCGCATCAGAATCGCCGTCGTGGACGACCATGAGATGTTCCGCGCGGGCGTGATCGCCACGTTGCAGCCGCATTTCGACGTGGTCGGACAGGCCGCGGATGTGGAAGGATCGGTGGCGATGATCGCGCAGACCAAACCGGACGTGGTGCTGCTGGACGTGCATGTGCCGGGCGGCGAGGGCGGCGGCGGCACCGAAATCCTTACGAAATCACGGCCTTACTCCCCCAATACCGTGTTTCTTGCGCTGTCTGTTTCCGATTCGCCGCAGGACGTCGGTTCGGTGATTCGCGCCGGCGCGCAGGGATACGTGACCAAGACGATTTCCGGCGACGATCTGATTTCGTCGATCAAGCAGGTGCATGAGGGATACGCCGTGTTTTCGCCGAAACTCGCCGGTTTCGTGCTGTCCGCCTTCCAAAACGGACCGTCGGCCAACGGCGCGTTCGGCGGACCGATCCACGATGACGAGCTGGACCGGCTGTCCAATCGCGAGCAGGAGGTCATGCGGCTGATCGCGCGCGGCTACACGTACAAGGAGGTGGCTTCGGAACTGTTCATCTCCATCAAGACCGTGGAGACCCATATGAGCTCGGTGCTGCGCAAACTGCAGCTGTCGAACCGTTCCGAGCTCACCCGTTGGGCCGCGGATCGACGGATTGTGTGACGTTGCCGCCACGACAACGACAATCGCCATAAACGGCATGGAAAAGGGCTTACCGAAAAATCCTTCGGTAAGCCCTTGATTGATGCGGGCAGAGCGAGATTCGAACTCGCGGAGGCTTGCACCTCAACGGTTTTCAAGACCGTCTCTTTAGACCGCTCAGACATCTACCCTTTGCGCCTAACATCGCTGCTACGCACGAAACGCCAATATACCACAGTGCGCGGAAGTGCGACACCTGGCACAGCCTCCATCCCCGTCGCTTCCAACAGAAAACCGCACACGCATCTGCCCAGAACGACACAAACGGCACTGGGACCGTCCAACATACGAAAAGCGGCGCCGGCACAAATGCCAACGCCGCTTTCACGGATTCATATCAGACGCGAACGTCTTGGAAAATCAGGCTTCCCACTTGGTCGGCTCGATGACTTCCTTGCCGCCCATGTACGGACGCATGGCCTTCGGAATTTCGATGGAGCCGTCCTTCTGCTGGTGGTTCTCGAGAATGGCGACCAGCCAACGGGTGGTGGCCAGCGTGCCGTTCAGCGTGGAGACGGCGCGGGTGTTGCCATCCTCCATACGTTCGCGGATGTTCAGACGACGGGCCTGATACTCGGTGCAGTTGGAGGTGGAGGTCAGCTCACGGTAACGGCCCTGGGTCGGCACCCAAGCCTCGCAGTCGAACTTACGTGCCGCGGAGGAGCCCAGATCGCCGGCGGCGGTATCGATGATGCGGTACGGCACCTCGACCTTGCCGAGCATTTCCTGCTCCATGGCCAACAGGTGCTCATGCTCCTTGTAGGAGTCCTCCTGCTTGGCGTAGACGAACATCTCCACCTTGTCGAACTGGTGCACGCGGATGATGCCGGAGGTGTCCTTGCCTGCTGCGCCGGCTTCACGGCGGTAGCAGGAGCTCCAGCCGCAGTAGCGCAGCGGGCCGTTCTCAAGGTTCAGGATCTCGTTCTCGTGCATGCCGGCGAGCGCCACTTCGGAGGTGCCGACCAAATACTGGTCGTCCGGCTCGCGCAGGCGGTAGATTTCGTCGGCGTGGGAGTTGAGGAAGCCGGTGCCGCGCATTACTTCCGGACGCACCAGCGTCGGGGTGATGGCCAGGGTGAAGCCGTGTTCCTCGGCCTGGTCGACGGCCATGGTGAGCATGGCGATCTGCATGCGGGCCACCTGGCCGCGCAGGAAGTAGAAGCGGGAGCCGCCGACCTTCACGCCGCGCTCCATATCGATACCGGCCACGCCGCGGCCGAGCGTCAGGTGGTCCTTCGGCTCGAAGCCTTCGGCTGCGAAATCACGGATCTGGCCGACCTTCTTGACCACGACGTAGTCGTCCTCGCCACCTTCCGGAGCTTCCGGCTCGACGATGTTGGACAGCTTCCACATGGCGGTGGTGTATTCCTCGGCTGCGGCGTCGGCTGCGGCCTTGTATTCGGAGACCTTCTGGGAGAGTTCCTTGGTTGCGGCGATCAGCTTGGCCTTTTCGTCGGCGGGGGCGGCGGCGACCTTCTTGCCGATCTCCTTCTGCTGCGCGCGGGCAGCTTCGAATTCCTTCAGAGAGGAACGGCGAACCTCGTCGGAGCGCAGCACCTCGTCGACCAGTTCGACCGATTCGCCACGCTTACGCTGGGATTCCTTGACAACGTCAGCATGTTCACGAATGAATTGAATATCAAGCATGCTTCCCAGCCTAGTGCCGAAAGCAGACACTGACGCCATCGTTCTCATTTTTGGATATAACGTGAGGGAACGCCGAATTTTTCATGTCGAATTCGTCTTTTTGCGCAATCGCATAGACAATAGAGGCATGCCTATGCCAGTTATCGTCCTGCTCGTCATCATCGCCGTGGTCGCCGTATGCGCGGCCGCCTTCTTCGGATACCGCGCGTACAAGCACCGTACGCTCGCGGAGAAGCTTGACAAGCGTGACGATGACCAAGTGCATTACGCGTTCATAGTCAATCCTTCAAAGCCCCAGGCGGAACAGCGCAAGCAGCATATCAAGGAGTTCTGCGAGGCGAAGCATCTCACCCAGATCGAATTCATCGAAACGCAGCTCGACAAGGACGGTCGCGCCTGCGCGTTCGAAGCGTTGGACCATGGTGCCGATGTGGTGGTGGCTGTCGGCGGCGATGGCACGGTGCGTACCGTCGCGAGCGCGCTGTCGGGTACCGGGCATGCGCTGGGCATCGTGCCGATCGGCACCGGCAATCTGTTCGCCCGCAATATGGGCATTCCCGTGGACGATATCGATGCGGCGCTCACCGTGGCCACGTCGCACGGCTCCCGTCTGGTGGATGTGGGCCGTCTGACCCTTCTGGATGATGAGACCACCGACCACGGGCATGCGTTCCTCATCATCGCCGGCATCGGTTTCGACGCACTGATGATCGACGACACCGATCCGGAATTGAAGAAGAACATCAGCTGGCTGGCGTATTTCGTGTCGGGCGTGAAGAATCTGTTCGCCCCGAAGTACAAGGGCAATGTGACCATCACCAGCGCCGACGGCAGCACACATTCCACGCGTGGTCTCACGTTCCGCACGTTCATGGCGGGCAATTGCGGCCAGATCCCCATGTTTTCGCTGATGCCCGAAGCTTCCTATGACGATGGCATCCTCGACTACGAGATCATCGACACGTCCGGCGGCCTGATCGGTTGGGCGAATCTGTTCGGCGACGTGCTGCACCAGACCATCACCGGCAAAGCTCAGCAGAGTCCGCTGTCCACGAACTCCACCGTCGACCAGGTGCAGGGCGTCAGCGCGGAAATCACTTTGGAGAGGCCTGTTTTGGCGCAGGTGGATGGCGATATGCTGCCTGAAACGAAGCACATCCGTTTCAGCGTGGAACGTCAGGCCCTATGCGTGCGCGTGCCGGAGGCCACTTCCGAAGATACCGGCATACTGGCGTTGAACGCGAATATGTCGGCTACGCCAACGAAACCGCAGCCGACCGAACAGGCAAGCGGGCAGCC
Source organism: uncultured Bifidobacterium sp. (assembly GCA_959028125.1). GTDB lineage: Bacteria > Actinomycetota > Actinomycetes > Actinomycetales > Bifidobacteriaceae > Bifidobacterium. The sequence continues at coordinate 69,136 of CAUFQQ010000005.1, forward strand.
GGCCGAACAGTCGAACGATTAGGAACCGTCAGGAATGCGCGGAACGGGCTGCTGAATATCGGAAGATACCGGAAACTCAGTCGTCCTGCCGATTCACTCCGTTGGTCACGCGCGCCACATGCAGGGCAAGATAGGCGATTTCGGCTTCCGTAAGGTCGGAACCAAGACGCATCTTCACCACCACGGCAAGCTGCCTTGCGCACTGGCAAGCCTTCGGATATGAGGTTTTGATTGATTCGATGATTGGTTGCGGCTCATCGTCGAGCTGCTCATGCTGGTGGATGCGTACGAACAGGTAACGCAGATGCGTGATGAATCGCGCCACATTGACGCTGTCCTGCGCAAGCGTGATGCCGTACGCGCCTTCGATGACGGCGATCATCTGCTGGATGATGCCGGTCATGGTGTAGGTGGCGGACAGGTCGCCGCCGGAGAATCCGGCATTCACCAAATGCAAGGCGAGCGCCACCGCCTCACTGCGGGGCAACGCGCCACCCAAATACGTGTTCATCGCGTCGACCATCGCCACGCCTTTGGCGTATTCGTCGGCGTATAGGGAACGTACTTCCGCTTCGAGCGGATATTCGATGTTCTGTTTTCTTTGCGCGCGTTGTATCGCGCCGCAGATGTGGTCGGCGAGCGCCATGACCAGGGTTGGCTGCTTGTCTGCCTGTTCTTTCAGCCCCGTACGGTTCATGGCGTCCGTGACGAGTCTGATGATTTCTGGCGGGATCCCGGCCACTTGTTGCGCCATGTGGTCGGGATCCTTGCCATCGACGGGGATGAACCGACGGACGATCTTCGCGTCATCCACATGTTGTCCCGGCTTGGCTTGGAAGCCTATTCCACGGCCTGTGAGAATCACCTCACGATCACCGTCTCTAGCCAATACGACATTGTTGTTGAATACGCGAAGAACGTCCACGTCGACCCCTTTTTCGCCTCTGTGTGACAGGTTAGCGCTGGATGTCGATCACCTCGTCCCCTGCCTTGACGTCGATGCCGGTCTTCGGCGTGACGGAGGTGAGGGCGGCGGTGTTGAGCACCGTCATCAGCGTGGTGGTGCTGTATCCAGCGTCCTTCACTTTAGCAAAGTCGACGGAAACCAGCGGATCGCCGGCATTCACGCGCTCATCGGCCTTGACCTTGACGGCAAAGCCCTCGCCGTTCATCTTCACGGTGTCGATGCCGACGTGCACGAGCACTTCCACACCGTCATCGGTTTTGATGCCGAAGGCGTGGCCGGTTTCGGCGACGGTCTGCAGCACGCCGGAGACCGGGGCCACGACCTCGCTGTCGGTCGGCTGGATGCCGACGCCTTCGCCGAGCGCGCGGGAGGCGAACACCGGATCGCCGGTTTCGTCCAGGGCGATCACGTGGCCGGCGACCGGAGCGTTCACCACGGTGGTCGCGGCGGCGGCAGCGGCCGGAGCTTCGGTCTTGGTGGCGGTAGCAGTCGCGGTGGCGGTGGTGGCAGCCGGAGCGGCTTCCTTGGCTTCGACCGCCGGAGCGGCGGCCTTCTGATCGGCGGCGGCGCGGGCCAGCACTTCAGCCTTCTGTTCCGGGGTGCGGTAGTCGAAGGTGATGATCAGGAAGAAGGAGGTCAGGAAGGAGACCGCGATGGACACCGCGTACACCCACATCTGGTCGAAGACCGGAATGGTCAGCAGCGAGGTGAAGGCGAAGGCGGTGGTGGTCACACCATGCACGGTCTGGCCGGCGGCGGTGACGGACGGGAAGAGCCAGCCGAGGACGGCAATGACGACGCCACCAAGGCCGCAGCCCACGAGCATGCGCTTGTAGACCAGCTTGTAACGCAGGTGGATGCCGTACAGGGACGGTTCGGAAACACCACCAAGCAGGCCGGCTGCGAGCGCGCCGAGAGCGGTCTGGCGCATGTCCTTGTCCTTGTCACGCACGGCGATGAAGAGCACGCCGGCGGTGGCGCCGAAGCAAGCGAAGTTCCACACGCCCATCGGGCCCTGGATGAAGTCGTAGCCGAGCGTCTGGATGTTCATGAGCATCAGGGCGTTGAGCGGCCAGTGCAGGCCGAGCGGCACGAGGAACGGGTACAGCAGCGGGATGATGATGGCGAAGATGAACGGTGCATGGGTGTTCATCCAAGCCAGGCCGACGCCGAGGCCGTTGCCGACCCACACGCCGATCGGGCCGATGATGAAGGCGGTCAGCGCGCCGACGATGATCATGCAGAAGAACGGCACGAACACCAGCTGGACGCTTTCGGGAATGATCTTCTTCAATCCGTGGTAGACGAGGGCGAGCACGGCGGCCATGAGCAGCGGCACGAACACGTTGCCGCTGTAGTCGCTCAACGCCATCGGAATGCCGAAGATGTTGGCGGTGCAGGACTTGGTGCCCAGAGCCGCGTTCTCCACGCACGTGGTGGTCTTGGCGTCCATCAGGCTGGTGAACTGCGGGGTCATGAGGATGGCCATGATGGCGCCGCCCAGCCACGGATCGACCTTGAGCTTCTTGGCGGCGTTGTAGGCGACCATGATCGGCAGGAAGTAGAACACGCCCTTCCAGATGGCCTTGACGAACACCCAGCCGGCGGAGGCCTCGTCATTCGGAATGACGTTCAGTGAGATGAGCAGGTTGACCAGGGCGATGATGATGGAGGCGCCGAGCAGCACGCCCAGGATCGGGCGGAAGGAGTCGGCGAGATACTCGAAGAAGGAGTCCAGCCATGCCACCTTGCCGCGTGCCTTGGAACGGGCCTCGGCCTTGACGTCGGCGTTACTCTTCTGGCCTTCGCCGGATGCGGAGGCGGCACCGGCGTTCGCCATTTCGGGCAGATGCATGATGTTTTCGTATACGGTGGCCACGCCGCCGCCAATGACGACCTGGAAACGGTCACCGCTTTGCGGGACCGCGCCAAGCACGCCCTTCATATGTTCGAGGGCGTTCTGGTCCACCTTGGACGCGTCCGCCAGCTCGAAGCGCAGTCGGGTGGCGCAATGCGTCAGACTGCGAACGTTTTCAGGTCCGCCGATCGCAGTGATGATCTGCGATGCGAGAGAGTCAGCCATCCTGATTCCTTTCTATTTCCTTCCGATGGGATTCGATGACGCAGCGCGGCTTTTTTGCAACAAAAAAGACCCGGAACATGGCAAACCAATGCCACATTCCAGGTCTTGCGTCTAAAAATGTTGACTTGCAACCCTGCATGAGTCGAATTCGTTAGAAACAATACACTATCGGCGTGCGATGCGCAAATCGTCGGGCATCGGGACACTGAAACCCCAATTCCATACTGGAGACACGCCGAGACGTCAAAAAGAAAACGTATTCATCGCACATTGTGGGATGGCTTTCCGCGTTCCGCGCAAACTCGTGGCACAATGAAGGTATGGTTGCAAAAAATGCGGGAATGCCCGCCACCCCAGCAGATCTGATCAATGTCGACGAGGTCATTGGAAAGTACTATGACGTCGTCCCCGACCCGAACGTTCCGGAGCAGCGCGTCTCCTTCGGCACTTCCGGACACCGTGGTTCGTCCCTGAAGACCTCATTCAACGAGGCCCACATCGTGGCCATCACGCAGGCCATCGCCGAATACCGCAAGAAGGCCGGCGTCACCGGCCCGCTGTACATCGGCCGCGACACCCACGCCCTGTCCGAGCCGGCTTGGAAGACCGCCATCGAAGTGCTCGTCGCCAACGGCGTGACCGTGCGCATCGACTCCCGTGACGACTTCACCCCGACCCCGGTCGTGTCCCAGGCCATCCTGACCCACAACCGCGCCGCCGACGGCACCCAGCGTTTCACCGGCGAAGGCCTGGCCGACGGCATCGTCGTGACCCCGTCCCACAACCCGCCGACCGATGGCGGCTTCAAGTACGATCCGGTCACCGGCGGCCCGGCTCCGGCCGACGTCACCAACGCCATCGCCGACCGCGCCAACGAGCTGCTCGGCGATTTCAGGAACGTCAAGCGCGTGCCGTTCGAGCAGGCCGTCAAGTCCGATCTGGTTGAGCGTTTCGACTTCCGTGAGCACTATGTGGCCGATCTGGAGAACGTCATCGACTTCGACGTGATCCGCTCCTCCGGCGTACGCCTGGGCATCGACCCGCTCGGCGGCGCTTCGGTCAACTACTGGCCGCTCATGAACGAGAAGTACAACCTGACCATCGACGTGGTGCGTCCGCAGGTCGACCCGACCTGGAGCTTCATGACCATCGACCATGATGGCAAGATCCGCATGGATCCGAGCTCCCCGTACGCGATGAAGGGTCTGGTCGATTCCCTCAACAACGGCGCTTGGGACAAGTACGATCTGGTCGGCGGCACCGATCCGGATGCCGACCGCCATGGCATCGTCTGCCCGAACTGGGGCGTCATGAACCCGAACCACTACATCGCAGTGTGCGTGGAATACCTGTTCGGCGGCAACCGTCCGGATTGGCCGGAGAACGCCGGCATCGGCAAGACCCTCGTGTCTTCCTCCCTGATCGACCGCGTGGCCGCCTCCATCAACGCCAAGCTCGTCGAGGTTCCGGTCGGCTTCAAGTGGTTCGTGGACCCGCTGTTCAAGGGCGAGGTCGCGTTCGGCGGCGAGGAAAGCTCCGGCATGTCCTTCCTGCGTAAGGACGGCCGCGTGTGGACCACCGACAAGGACGGCCTGATTCCGGACCTGCTGGCCGCTGAGATCACCGCGAAGACCGGCAAGAACCCGGCCCAGCTGCACCAGGAGCAGGTGGAGCGTTTCGGCGAAAGCTGGTACAAGCGCGTCGATACCCCGACCACCCTCGAGCAGAAGCAGAAGTTCGCCAAGCTCACCGGCGACGACGTCGAGGCCACCCAGCTGGCCGGCGAGGACATCACCGCCAAGCTCACCGAGGCTCCGGGCAACCACGCCAAGATCGGCGGTCTGAAGGTCACCACCAAGGACAACTGGTTCGCCGCCCGTCCGTCCGGCACCGAGAACATCTACAAGGTGTACGCCGAGAGCTTCGAATCCCCTGAGGCTCTGGACAAGGTGCTCGCCGAGGCCACCGAGGTCGTGGACAAGGCTCTGGCCGAGTGATACGGCGTTCCGCCAAGTAATCAAGGCGTAGCGCGAAAAGACCCGTTCCGTATGGAGCGGGTCTTTTTCGTTGTCGATATCCGCCGTATGGCACGAAACGTGCTTTTCTGGCATGAAACGCAAGCTCCGCGGCACCCCGTATTTCCCTCTCCCGGTACGCTTGGAAGCAGAGCCGGAACGTCATCCGCGCAATCACGGCACAGCAAGGAGGGAACGTGCGCATCGCCATCGTCGAGGATCACCCTGCCGAACGCGAACTGATCGCCACCATGTGCGCGGAATACTTCAACGGCCGGAACGTCGGCGCAACCGCCGGCAGGAATGCCATGCAAACGGTCTGTGACGTTTTCCCCGACGCGAAATCGTTCATCGAAAGCTGGAAGAACAGCCGTTACGACCTGCTGCTGCTCGACTGTTATCTCAGCGACGAGAATCTGCCGCATGCCACCACCGGATTGGACATAGCGCGGCTGCTGCGCAATCAGAACGACGACTGCGCGATCGTCTTCATCACGTCCAGCACCGATTTCGCGGTGCTCGGCTACGAGGTGCAGGCGAGCGGTTATCTGCTCAAGCCCGTCAATCGCAAAACCTTCGAAGCCACCATGGAACGCGTCGAAGAGCAGCTGAAGGCAAAACCGCCGGTCACCCATCTGGCAAAGGCGCAGTCGCCCGGCACGGTGGATTCCAGCTGGCATGTGGCGTTCGGCAATCCGGCCGTGACCATGGACCGGCGGCTCATCGCATACGCCCTGTCCAACGCGCACTACGTGGAATTCACGTTCGCGGACGGCACCCAGACCAAAATCCGCACCAATTTCTCCGACGTGGACCAACGGCTCACCGTGTTCGACAACTTCTACCGCACCGCGCGAGGCGTGCTCGTCAACTTCGACTACGTGTCCGGCATCACCAACGCGCAGTTCGTCATGAAAGGCGGCAAACGCATTCCCATCACGAAAACGGCGGTGACCACCACCTGCCGCGCATACGCGGAATACACGTTCACCCGCATGCGTACGGAGGACTGACATGTTCGCACCACTCGGCGAAATCATCCGGAACGGCATCGCCCAAACCACCCCGTCAGGTCTGTTCTTCGCCATCGGAGAGCAGCTCAACGCGTTGTCCGGCCTGGCATTGTGCCTCATCATGGCATGGAGTCACATGGACAATCCACGCCGTAACGGCACACTGTTCATGTCCATCGGACTGGTCTGGTTCCTGCTATGCGGCGTGCTGTGCGGCACTCTGGGCATCCCATCACTGTGGACGGTCATTCCGACCGCGCCGCTTGTGCTGCTGGTCCTGCGATGGCTGACCGAACTGCCATGGCGGCAACTGTTGCTGATTGTGGCCACGGCTTCCTACATGGTGGCGATCGTCTACTATCTGTCGCTCGTCATCGATGTGGCCGTTCTTGGCGCGGATTCAGCCAATCTCCGCGTCGGCTGGCCGGGACTGGTCAATCTGCTGCTGCTTGACGTCGTCGCACTGGTCTCGCTATGGCATCCGCTGCATGATTCGATTCCAGCCACATTCGATTCCCCATCCATCAGCAAAGGCTTCTGGCAGCTTATCTGGCTGTTTCCGTTCGTTTCGTCCGCGATTGTGGTGTGGTGCATGCCGGCGGACAATTCCACGCTGCTGGACTCGCATATGCTGGAAATCGCGTTCACCGTGGCGGTGGTCTATTCCTGTTTCATGGTGTTGGCGTATTTCCTCATCTGGTACATGATTCAGCAGTCGGACCGTCTGCTCGCGGCCCGCAGGCGACAGCATTATGAGGCTTTGCAGACGTTGCAGCTGCAACACATGAACGAGCGGATCCGTGAGGCGCGTCAGATCAAGCACAACGTGCGTCACCACATCCACTCACTGCAGGCGTTGGCCGCGGCTGAAGACATGGATGGCATCCGCTCATATCTGGATGAGATGTCCAAACACCGGCTGCTGCAAACGGCACCAATGCAGTATTGCGAGCATGCGTCGCTGAACGCGGTGCTTGTCTACTATTGCGATTGGGTCCGGCATTTGGGTGCGGATGTGGACGTCAAAGCGGCGGTGCCGCAATACATCAACATCAACAACGCGGAATTATGCTCCATGGTCGGCAATCTGCTGGAGAACGCCACGGAGGCCATCACCCAGCAAACGCAGGGCGAGAGGCGGCTCAAAGTGCGCATCCGGTATCGTTCCGGCCCTCCGGCGGCCCTGTTCATCACGGTGGACAACACGTACGGCGAAGCCGATACCAGCATCGAACGGATCGACAGCGATCTCGTCTCGACCAAACATGGTGGCACGGGGCTGGGCACCGCCACCGTACGAGAGACGGCCGAACGGCACCATGGCACGGCCTCCTTCGAGCACAGTGACGGCATGTTCCGCGCCTCCGTCATGCTGTGTCTCGGCGACTAATCGCATATGCCGTTGCCATGCGGTATCGATAGGCGATACGGCATGGCGGGCGATACGGCATGGCGGGCGATACGGTATGACGGGCAAGCGGCGAGTCGCGCGGCTTTCGTAGGGTAGAAGCATGACGATTACGGTTTCAACAGACGGTTCCGCGCTTGGCAATCCGAATGGTCCGATGGGTTGGGCTTGGGCCGACCACGAGCCCGCGGCAGGCGGCAGGCCGGGGCACGAGCATGCCGGCGATTGCGATGCCGGCGGCGCGACGAACGGCACCAACCAGATCGGCGAATTATGCGCCGTGCTGGAGGCGTTGCGAGCGCATCCCGGTTCCGAAGACCTGGTGATCGAGACCGACTCGCAGTATGCGATCAACTGCTCCACCAAGTGGGTGCAGGGTTGGAAGCGCAACGGCTGGAAGAATTCGCAGAAGAAACCGGTGAAGAACGCCGATTTGATCCGCGCCATCGACAATGAGATCGCGCATAGGGCGGGGTCGGTGCGATTCGTGTGGGTCAAGGGTCATGCCGGCAACGCGGGCAACGAGAAAGTGGACGAGCTGGCACGCACGTATGCGGGCGATTGCCGTTCGCATGTGCGCGAAGGCTATCTGCCGTTGGAAGGATGGCGGTCGCTGCTGGCTTCCGAGTATTCGCGTGGCACCGATGTTCCCGAGGATGCGAGGATGCTGATGGATGGTGCGATCAGCGCCGCCGAATACCACATGGGACGCGGACAAGGCGATTCCGCCACGACCGGCACCGGCGATTCCGGTGCCGATACCGCCAATTCCAGCAACAGCACGAAGCCGCGTTCGATCGCCAGCATGCTGGCGGAGCCGGAAGGCGTTTCCCACGACCTTGCGGATTTCGGACAGACAACCGATGACGACGCAGATGATGCGGTGGAAACGACCGTGCTCGAGACCGAACCGGCGGAAACCACCACAATGCTTGAGACCGAAGCGACGAAGGTCATACCCGAATCCAGCTTCCCGGACGCGGGCGGTCCAGCCGAACCGGACGAATCCGGAGAAACAGACGAATCCGGGAAAACGGACGAATCCGGTGAACCGCATCAATCCTATGCGCAGATGCTGGTCAAACCCGACTATTTTCCCCGTGAAGGCGACGAGAACGACAAGCCGGTGACTGGCAACGCGGACGGCACGGACACGGACAGCACGGCCGTACCGCAGAATGCGAACGAATCGCACAGCGAATCGCAAGACGACGAAGAATCGACACCGGAACAGGCAGCTTCATCGCAATCGCAGGATCTGCCGAAACTACCGCATCGTCCAAGCCCATCGGGCCTGTCGGTGTCGGGTACGGTGCGGTTCACTCCCCCACCGGAATCCAGCCCGACCTTCGACGGCAATCCACGTCTCATCCGTGGGTATATCGCCGTGGAAGGCTATGTGATGGGTGACGGCACGCTGGTATTGGACGAGGCGCCGTTCGCGGTCAAACATAGCTGAGCGAGACATGTGGGGAGCCGCTTTACGCAAGCCGCTCCCCACATGTCATTTCATGCGCGTCTTTTTTTGCACGCCACCTCACGCAGGACCGTGAAACATTCCGTGAAAACTTTTCCGCAGTCCAAAACAGACACCTGCTCCCGCAACCGACCATTCGCGCCTTGAAAATCAACGCATCCGATAGTATGGAGACGGTCTTAACCCCATATCGAAGGAGGATCATGGACAAGGCACAGCAGGACGCATTGAAGAAGGCAGCCGGCATCGAAGCTGCCAAGCTGATTCAGAACGGCATGATCGCAGGTCTGGGCACCGGCTCGACCGTGCGCTTCCTGGTCGACGAGCTCGGCCGCCGCGTGCAGGAGGAAGGCTTGGAGTTCACCGGCGTGACCACCTCCCGCCGCACTCAGGAGCAGGCCGAAGGCTACGGCATCAAGATCGTCGACATCGATGACGTTGATCACATCGACGTGACCATCGACGGCGCCGACGAGGTCGACAAGAACTTCAACGGCATCAAGGGCGGCGGCGCCGCTCTGCTGTGGGAGAAGATCGTGGCCACCAACTCCAACAAGATCGTGTGGATCGTGGACGAGTCCAAGGTCGTGGACACCATCGGCAAGTTCCCGCTGCCGGTCGAGGTGATTCCGTTCGGCGCAGGCCAGGTCGTCAAGAAGTTCGAGGCCAAGGGCTACAAGCCGGTGCTGCGTCTCGACGCGAACGGCGAGCCGGTGCGCACCGATGAGAACAACTATGTGGTGGATCTGCACCTCGAGCGCATCGACCACCCGCAGGAGCTCGCGCAGGACCTCATCACCATGGTCGGCGTGGTCGAGCACGGCCTGTTCCTGAACATGGTGGACCAGGTCATCGTCGGCGATCCGAACGGCCCGCGCGTGATGGACAACCCCAACAAGTGAGATCCTGACAGGCAGGCGTGTCGGCTGGTGTGGAATATACCGGCCGACACCGCCGCGCAGATAGCAAAAATCCCGCGACTCCGAAAGGAATCGCGGGATTTTGTTTGAGCGGACGCTTCACACGCGCCTGAAGACTACTTGCGCTGGTGGCGAGTCTTACGAAGCAGTTTACGATGCTTCTTCTTGCTCATGCGCTTGCGGCGCTTCTTGATGACCGAGCCCATCTCAGCCTCCGTTCTTAAACTCAAAGGGTAAAAGTTTGCAACTTGCCCAATACTACACTGCTTCGGGGACGAATACGCGCGCAGGCATTCATATGGTGGAAAATCACGTTTCGTTTTCCGCGTGATATTCCATCAGCCGGCCGCGATTCGCCATCGAGACGATTCCGTCGACGTTACAGGGGGAACTGCTGGTAGAAACGCTGGATGTCGTTCTTCGCGCCGGTGGCATAGAAAACCACCGTATCGTTGCGCCACACGGCAACGGCCTTGGTATCGTCGTCCGGATCGGCTTTGGCGCTGTAGGCGCCGGTCGTCTTGCCGGAGACCTTCACGTTGCCGCTTCCCAGCTCCTTGCCGGTCATGGCTTCAGCCAGCGTGTCGTACTGGGATTTCGCCTTGTCGCCGTCGTTCCACTGGCCCACTTCCAGCGTGACGTCCTGTCCTTTCTTGCCGGTGGAATACGTCAACGCGTATTCCTCGACGGGAGAGGTGCTGGACCACGTCGTGCTGGCGTCAGCCTTGGTACGCACGTAATTCAATACGGAATCCGGCATGGCCTTGAGCAGCTCGCTGGCCCCGTCGGGCAATGCCACGGCATCGATCGACGGTTTGGTGGGCTCCGTCTTGTCGCCGTCCGTACCGTTCGAAGTGGAAGCCTGCTGGCTCGTCTGACCGGCCTGACCGGCCTGTCCGTTCTTGTTCAAGGCCCAACCAGGCCACACAAATGCGGAAATCAGAGCAAGCACAACCACAAGCGCGGCTGCTACGACGGCGGCAATCAATTTGCCATGCGAAGAGGAATTCTGCGTATCAGACATGCTTGTCATTCTTTCACAGCCATAAGACGCGCAACCATCCCCTCGAAGTCATGGAATCCAGTTCCCGAAACGGTTTTCAGCGCAATGTCTGCGCAACGAGTACGCCACCCGCGAACGTCTTGTCCCAAAACCTCCGTATTGTCGGCGATATGGCAAAGACGTCCTCGCAATTCCTCTGTTCCGAATGCGGCTGGAGCGGCCCGAAGTGGCTCGGCCGCTGCCCCGAATGCGGTCAATGGGGCACCATTGAGGAATTCCATGAAGCCCGTCCCGCGGCAGGCTCGCGTACCGCGGCTCCGGGACGGACCTCGCGCACGCAATCGCATCCGGTCGCATCGTCCGCGGCGAGGCCGATCACCGACATAGACACGGAGAACATCTCCAGAATCGCCACAGGATTTTCGGAATTCGACCGCGTGCTCGGCGGTGGCATCGTGCCGGGATCGGTCACGCTGATCGCAGGAGAGCCGGGCATCGGCAAATCGACATTGCTGCTGGAAACCGCCGGCAATGTGGCGAGGCTGACGGCGTTCGCCACCGAGCGCAATACCGTACTGTATATTTCCGGCGAGGAATCGCAGGCGCAGGTCCGCATGCGCGCGTCGCGCATCGGCGCCATGGAGCCGAATCTGCTGCTCGCCTCCACCACGGATCTGTCCACGGTGTTGGGGCTTATCGAACAGTTCAAGCCGGCGTTGGCCATCGTCGATTCGGCGCAGACCATCGTCTCGCAGGACGTCGATGGCATCTCCGGCGGATCCACGCAGGTGCGCGAAGTGGCGAGCGCGCTGATTGACACCACCAAAACCCTTGATATTCCAGTGCTTTTGGTGGGTCATGTCACCAAGGATGGTTCGATCGCAGGTCCGCGTACGTTGGAGCATCTGGTGGATGTGGTCTGTCAGTTCGAAGGCGATGCCGAAACCGCGTTGCGTATGCTGCGTGCAGTGAAGAACCGTTTCGGACCGACCGATGAGGTCGGCTGTTTCGATATGAGCGGCGAGGGCATTGAGGAGGTGACCGATCCGTCCGGCCTGTTCCTATCAACCGGCAATGGTTCTGCGGCGACGCAGGTGGATGGCACGTGCGTGACGTTCACGTTGGATGGGCATCGCAGTCTGCCGATTGAAGTGCAGGCGCTGGTCACCAGGTCGGTGCTGCCGACGCCACGTCGTGCGGCGAACGGTGTGGACTCCAACCGTATCGCCATGCTGGTGGCGGTGTTATATCGTCACGGTGGCATCAATCTGCTGGCCAACGACCTGTACATTTCCACAATCGCCGGCGGTCAGGCGCGTGAGCCGGGTTGCGATCTGGCGATTGTGGCCGCGTTGGCGAGCGCTGCGAAATCGAAACCGATTCCCCGCACGACGTGCGCGATCGGCGAGATTTCGTTGACCGGACAGGTGCGTCCGGTGCCGAGACTGGAATATCGGCTTCGTGAGGCGGCGCGTCTTGGTTTCACCACCGCCGTTGTGCCGACGCTGCGCAAGAACGTCGCCGTGCCGGGAATGGGCGTGGTGCAGGCGGATACGTTGCAGGACGCGTTGGCCGCGATTCTGCGATAGGTCGCCGATGCCCAAACGGCATCGCCATCCGCATTTTGCAACCCGGGAAAGCCCGTTTGGGTAACAAAACACGGATGGCGTCAATGATTCGCGTCAATCGAACCAATCAAATCAATCGAACCGATCCGTCTCAAGCGGTGAGGCGCTTCGTCTCCTCGACGTTGCGTTTCAGCTCGGCCGCCAGATCGTCGGCCGAATCGAATTTGATCTGCGGGCGCAGGAATCCAGCGAATTCCACGCGCGCCTGATGGCCGTACAGGTCCAACCAGTCATCGGTGATGGCGTAGGCTTCCACCACGCGTTCGGCGTCACCGTCCTCGTTGAACGTCGGCTTGGTGCCGATGGAGATGGCCGCCGGCCAGCGGTGTGGCGACTGCATGGCCACGCGCGCGTTGACGGACGAAGCATCATACTGCTGCGATACGCCGTCGGCCGGCTTCTCCCCGGCTTCTTCGCCACCGTCGGCGGACTTCTCCCCCAAATCGACCAGCCAGCCGGCGTACACGCCGTCCACCGGCAGGTATCCGGCGACGTTCTCGCTCAGATTGGCGGTCGGGAATCCGATGGTGCGGCCGCGTTCCTCGCCATGCACCACGGTGCCTTCCACGGCATGCGCGTGGCCGAGTATCGCGTCTGCGTCCTTGATACGGCCTTGGCTCAGCAGATAGCGCACATTGGTGGAGCTCCACGTGCGCACTTCCTTGGCCTGATGCTTCTTGCTCCATGCGCGTCGTTCGGCCTTGGAAGCCCCCTCCAGAGGGTCGGAAGGCTCGCCGGGTTCGGACGGCATCACCGGCTTCGCATTGACCGGCACTCGGGTCAGCCCCGGACCGAAATCGTCCACGACCTCCAGCTGGAACACGCCGGTGGCGAGCGCCAGATTCTCAATGGCCTTCACGTTTCCGGCGCGGTTCGCACCCATGGCGGCGTCGGAGCCGAGCACCAGCGTGCGCATGCCGAGTTTGCCGACCATCTGGCCAAGGAAGAAGCGGTATGATTTCGCGGAGAATGCCATGGTGTAGCGCACGATGAGCGTGTAGTCCACGCCGATGGCGTCGATGGCGCGCAGCCGTTCGTCCACACTGGTCAGCGCCTGCGTGTCAGGCGTGCCTGCGGGCGGTTCCTGACCGTCATGTTTGGCGGCGTAAGCGTGCACCAGCGCGGGACGCGGGTCGAACAGCACCACCACGGAGAACGCCTGCTCCTGTTCGGCGAGTTCGGCCACACGGCGGATGACCGCCTGATGTCCCTGATGCATGCCGTCGAATGAGCCGATGGTCACCACGGACTTCTTGTCGTTGCTCAGGGTCGGCCAATCCACCATGCCGCTGGCATCGGGGGTAAGCGTGATCGTCTTCATGTGTCCTTCTTTGCGTATTGTCCGTGTGTTTGTCGTGTTCGTATTGCGTGCCGGCCGGTCTTGATTGTTTCAGTTGAAGACCGCGACCGGCTTGGTCTCGCCACGTTTGGCGCGTTCCACAATCGCCACCAGATCGTTGGTTTCGGGAACGTACGCGGCCATGGTCGTATGGATGTCGTGGGCGATTCTACGGCCGAACCGCAGGTCCGTCGCCTCCTGTTCGGTGACGGGAAGCATGTCCATGGAAGCGGCCGCGCTGGCGACCAGGTCGAGTGCGTGGTCAACGGCATGCTCGGCATCGTCAAGCACCGCACGGTTGCGTGTCACTTCGATGCCTTCGCGGTTGGTGAAGGTCTTAGCTTCCGTATGGGCGGTCATGACGTTCGGCATGTCCACCGAGAAACGCCCGACGCGGATGCGGCGCAGCATGGTCAGATGGCCGCCGAGGCCGAGTTCGGAGCCCAGATCGCGGCCGAGTGCGCGGATGTAGGTGCCGGCCGAGCAGGTCACGGTCACGTCGAGTTCCATGACTGGCTGCATGTTCGGTTCGTTTTGCCCGTCGGTTTCGGCATGCCAGGATTCCTCCGGGGCGATTTCGATGGCATCGGCAAGAGGTGATCCCGCGCATGTGGTCGAAGCATAGCCGTATCGCACTGCCGAAACGCTGAATTCCGAGATGGTCACCGGACGGGCTTTGAGTTCCACGTCCTTGCCTTCTCGGGCCAGATCATAGGCGCGCTGGCCGTTGATTTTGATGGCTGAATAGGAGTTCGGCACCTGCTCGATGCGCCCGGTGAAATGATGGGCGATGGCGTCTTCAACGGTCTGTCGTGAAGGAAATTCGGCGATAGTTCCCTCCTCCGGCAGCAGTTCGCCGTCGGCGTCGTCCGTGGTGGTGCGCTGGCCGAGTCTGATGGTGGCCAGGTAGGTTTTGTCGTGGTCGACGATGTAGTTGAGCAGACGTGTGGCGTTGCCGAAGCCGACCACCAGCACGCCGGTGGCCATCGGGTCGAGCGTGCCGGCATGGCCGACGCGTTTCATCTGCAGGGCGCCACGCACCGCCGCGACCACATCGTGGCTGGTGACGCCCTGCGGCTTGTCGATGACCAGCAGACCGGAGTTGTCAGGCTTCGTCGTCATCGTCCCAATCCTCGACCTCGACATCGTCATCATCGTCGAAGTCGTCATCATCGGGCTCGTCGTGCTTGTACGGATCGGCGTCGCCGGCGTATTGCGCGTTGGCGCGGGACTTGGCGAGTTCTTCGTCGCGCTTGTGTGCGAGCGCGAGGATGTCCTCGATCTCATGGGCCTCGCCCGGCACTTCGTCGAAGATGAATTCCAGTTGCGGGGTGAGTCGCAGTCCGGCCTTGGTGCCTACCAGGGAACGCAGGCGTCCTTTGGCCTGGTTCAGGGCCTGCTGCGCGCGGCGGCGTTCGCCCTGCTCGTGTCCTTCATGGCCGAGCTGGGTCCAGTAGACTTTCGCGATCTGCAGATCGTTGGTGACGCGCACTTCGGTGATGGTCACGTTGGCCAGTCGCTTGTCGTGCAGCTGCGCCTCCATGGACGATGCGATCACACGCTGAATCAACGCCGCGATGCGCGCGGCGCGGGGATTGGTTCCTGCCATTGCTGTCCTTTTGGTGAAAAGTTCTTGTTGTATCACGGAACGCCCGCAGTCGTGAACCGGCTGTGGGCGTTCCTTACCTGGTTATCGATACGAAGCTCGAAGCACTCGGCTACTTACGCTCGATTTCTTGCATTTCGAAGGTCTCGATGATATCGCCGATCTCGATGTCGTTGAAGGTGCCGAGGTTGATGCCAGCCTCGTAGCCTTCCTTGACGGAGTTGACGTCGTCCTTGAAACGACGCAGCGAGGAGATCTCGAGGTCGTTGACGGTGGCGATGCCGTTGCGCAGGATACGGCACTTCGTACCACGCTTGACCTCGCCGTCCTGAACCATGACGCCGGCGATGTTGCCGAACTTGGAGGAGCGGAAGATCTCGCGGATCTCGGAGTGGGAGGTGACGACCTCTTCGTATTCCGGCTTGAGCATGCCCTTGAGGGATGCTTCGATGTCCTCGATGGCCTTGTAGATGATCGAGTAGTACTTGATCTCCACACCTTCGCGTTCGGCCAGATCCGCCACCTGGCGGTTCGGACGGACGTTGAAGCCGATGATGACGGCCTTGTCGACGGTGGCCAGGTTGACGTCGTTCTGGGTGATGGCGCCGACGCCGC
Source organism: uncultured Bifidobacterium sp. (assembly GCA_959028125.1). Classification (GTDB taxonomy): domain Bacteria; phylum Actinomycetota; class Actinomycetes; order Actinomycetales; family Bifidobacteriaceae; genus Bifidobacterium. The sequence goes on from CAUFQQ010000005.1 coordinate 85,210, forward strand.
GGTGGATCACCTGGATGCCGACCTCGTCGGACACCTCGATCTTCATCAAGGAATCTTCCAGAGCCTCGACGGAACCGGAGGAATCGCCCTTGATGACGATGTTGAGCATATCCACCTCGGACTTGGCGAACTGCTCCTTGAGGCTTTCGAGGGAAACGACCTTGCGGCGCTTGGCCAGCTGGGCCGCACGCTCGGTGGCCTGACGCTTCTCGGCGATCTGACGTGCGGTACGGTCGTCGGAGGCCACCAGGAACAGGTCGCCTGCGGTCGGCACGGAGGTCAGACCCAGCACCTGCACCGGGGTGGACGGACCGGCTTCCTGCATGTGGTTGCCGTTCTCGTCGAGCATGGCGCGGACACGACCGTAGGAGGTGCCGGCAACGATGGCATCGCCGATGTGGAGGGTACCGGACTGCACCAGCACGGTAGCCACGGCGCCACGGCCCTTGTCAAGTCGGGCTTCGACGGTGGCGCCACGGGCGTCCATATCCGGGTTGGCGCGCAGGTCGAGCTCGGCGTCGGCGGTGAGCAGCACCGCTTCGAGCAGCTTGTCGACGTTGGTGCCCTGCTTCGCGGAGATGTCGACGAACATGGTGTTGCCGCCGTATTCTTCCGGAACCAGACCGTATTCGGTGAGCTGGCCGCGGACCTTGTCCGGGTTGGCGCCCGGCTTATCGATCTTGTTGACGGCCACCACGATCGGCACATGCGCGGCCTGGGCGTGGTTGATGGCTTCCACGGTCTGCGGCATGACGCCGTCGTCGGCGGCGACCACGAGGATCGCGACGTCGGTGAGTTCGGCGCCACGGGCACGCATTGCGGTGAAGGCTTCGTGGCCCGGGGTATCAAGGAACGTGATCTTGCGCGGCTCGCCCTCAAGGTTGACGGTCACCTGGTATGCGCCGATGCGCTGGGTGATGCCGCCGGCTTCGCCTTCGATGACGTTGGTGCGGCGGATGGTGTCGAGCAGTCGGGTCTTACCGTGGTCGACATGGCCCATGACGGTGACGACCGGCGGACGCGGCTTCAAATCCTCGTCCTCCTGCAGTTCCTCTTCGTCCAGGTTGATGTCGAACTGCTGCAGCAGCTCCTTGTCTTCCTCTTCGGCGGACACGATCTTGATGTTCCAGCCGATTTCCTCGCCGAGGATCTGGAACGTGGCCTCATCCAGGGACTGGGTGGCCGTGGCCATTTCACCAAGGTGGAACAGCACGGTGACCAGCGCCGCCGGATTGACGTTGATCTTCTCGGCCAGATCGGCGAGGGACGCACCCTGACGCAGACGGACTTCCTGTCCGTTGCCGGTCGGAATGCGCACGCCGCCGATGACCGGAGCCTTCATCTCCTGGAATTCCTGACGCTTCGCCAGACGGTTCTTACGCGCCTTCGAGGACTTGCCTCCCTGACGTCCGAACGCGCCTGCAGCGCCGCCGCGGCCGCGGCCACCACGTGCCGGACCATTGCTCGGAGCGCTGTTGCCGCCCTGGAAACCGCCGCCATTGCCACCGAAACGATTGCCGCCGCCGGCGGGACGCTGGCCACCGCCCTGACCCGGACGATGCTGGCCCCACTGGCCTGGCTTCGCGCCGCCCTGACCCGGACGACCACGGAAGCCGCCACGCTGGCCACCGCCCTGACCCGGACGGCCACCACGACGTCCTTCGCCATTGTTGACGCTCGGACGGTTCATCGGATGCGGACGCGGAATATCACCCGGAGTCGGGGTGTGCATGCCCTGCTTGCGGCTGAACGGATTGTTGCCCGGGCGCGGTCCCGGGGTGTGCGGCTTCGCGCCATTGGCGTTGTTGCCGCCCTGCGGAGCGTTGCCATGCTGGGGGCGAGCTCCCGGAACGGCCGTCGGGCGACCGGACTGGCGGCGGTCTCCACCCTGCGGACGCGGGGCGTTGCCGTTAGGACGATTGCCATGCTGGCGGGATTCGCCTGGACGCGGCGCGCGATGGCCCGGCTTCGGGGCATCGGACTTGGAAGCGGCATGATGCGGCTTCGGCGCTGCGGGGGCAGCCGGCTTCGGTGCTGACGGAGCGGCCGGCTTTGGCATGGAATGAGATGCCGGTTCGACAGGCTTCTTGGCCGTATGGCCCGGCTTCTTGGAATCAGATGCGTTGCCCTGTCCGCTGGACGCGAATGCGTTCCTCAGCTTGCGTGCAACGGGAGGTTCAACGGTAGACGATGCGGACTTCACGAATTCGCCCATCGCCTCAAGTTTGCTTAAAACGGTTTTGCTGTCAACGCCAAGTTCCTTGGCAAGTTCATATACGCGTGCTTTCGGCACTCAATTTCTCCTATCTTGGGCCGCGCGCATACGAGCGCGACCGCTACTGATTCACGGCGAGCTTGTTCCTTCTCATCGTGCAACCATGTTCGTGATACCTCGTCTTTTCCCTGGGCATGACGGCATGGCCGTCACGCTTTGGATTGTCGAGTCCAGCATACTCAAGCCCGTGGATTGTACGTCCACGGGCTTGTTGTCTACCGGAAGTGTTGTTTATTCCTCGGTTTCCCCATCGGAATGGTCCGCCGATTCGGCCATCTTCTTGGCATGCGCCTCAGCGGATTCGATGCCGATCTTCCAGCCGGTCAGCTTGGCCGCAAGACGTGCGTTCTGGCCTTCCTTGCCGATGGCCAGGGACAGCTGGTCATCGTGGATGAAGGCGATGGCCGTCTTGTTCTTCTCGCTGATCACCTGCACACCGGTGGCGACGGCCGGAGACAGCGCCGCGGCGACGAATTTCGCCGGATCCGCGGACCAGTCGACGATATCGATTTTCTCAGGACCGAGGTTCTCCATGACGGCGCGCACTCGGGCTCCGCCGGGGCCGATCAGCGCGCCCTTCGGGTTGACGCCTTCGGTGTTGGCACGGACGGCGATCTTGGTGCGGGCGCCCGCCTCGCGGGCGATGGCCATAATCGACACGGCTCCCGAAACCAGTTCCGGAACCTCACGTTCGAACAGGCGGCGGACCAGCTCCGGATGGGAACGGGACACCACGATTTCCGGGCCCTTCAGACCACGGGCCACGTTCACCACGTACACGCGGATACGTTCGCCGTGACGGTAGCGTTCGCCGGGCACCTGCTCGCGGCGCGGCAGCAGGGCTTCGACGTCGCCGACGGCCACGTGCACGTTGGATGTGTCCTTGACGTCCTGCTGCACGATGCCGGTGATGAGCTTGCCCTTCTGACCGGAGAACGCGCCGAACACCTTGTCATCCTCGGCCTTGCGGAACAGCTGGCTGATCACCTGACGAGCGGTCGCAGCGGCCAGTCGGCCGAAATCGTGCGGAGTGTCGTCGTATTCCTCGCCCAGAGTCGGCGCGGGATGGGGATCGTCTTCAGTCGGCTCGCCAGGAATCTCGTCCTGGGCCCATACGGTGAAGCTTCCCGCACGCGGATCAAGCTCGACGCGAGCGCGCTTCGCAGCGTGAGGGGTTTTCAGATATGCCAGTCGCAATGCTTCCGAGAGTGCGGCATCCAGCGTCTCGGGATCAATTCCCTGCCCAGCGGCGAGCTGGTGCATTCCTGCCAGGTCCAGTTCCATATTTCCAAGACCTCCTATATGAAGTTATTCCGAGCGCATGGCCCAATGGTCACAGTCAGATATTAGTCTAATGATTCATGCAGACACGTACCCCTTCTTTCCGCTCGGTTTCTTTTATCGCGAAACGCGTCTGCGCATTGCTTTGCACCGCTATCCTCATGCCGGCGCTGACGGCATGCTCCATGCCCAGGATCGCAGGCAGGGCTGAAGCCGAACAACGGCAAAGCCCGTGCGAGAAGGCCTATTTCGATGCCACCGCCGATAACAAGATCGCACACGACCAGCATCAGCACATCATCCGCCGCTATTTCTCGGCGCAGCAGGCGGTCTCCGCATGGACGAACACCGCGGCGCAATGTCCGGCGCGTTTTGCCGAAGGCACGTTGCGCAGCGCGCAGGCACGTCATATGGCTCGCGCACTGGGCGATCAACTGTCGGTGGCCGTCGCGCCGATCACGCTGTCGCGTTTTGACGATGTCGAATCGCTTGACGTCGATTCCAAGTCCCTTGCCACCGCCGCGCAGGCCGAAGACCGTGCCGGATTCGCCATGGAAGTGCTGGCGGCCCGCAACAGCGGCCATGCGACGCTGGATATCAGCGATCGTCATAAGACCACATCGCAACGGTTCGCATCCTTCTCGGACACCATTGACGATCGTAGGAAAACGTACGAGGCCACCGCCTTGCTCGCCCACCCCGACACGATGCTCGATTCCGCCACCGGCCTTACGGCACCGACCGACGCCACCATCGAAATGAACTGCGCGCGAAGCGAGATAACGGCAATCGCCGGAAGCTCCAATGCCGCGAACGATCATTCCCAGTCACGCGTCACCAATGCAAAACAGTCGACGGATTCGCGAGCGCAATCCCTGGGCGTGCTTGCCGGTCTGATTGCGGACCGTGTCGAATTGGCGCTTGATTGGGGCTATCCTTCCTTCGACGAAGCGCTGTTCGTCTAAGGACGCACAGTCGGGCGCAAAGCAAGACACGCCGGAAATCACACCGTTGCAGCCAGTCCGATTTGACAATCGCCACCACTGTGGCACAATTATCAAGTTGCTTGTTTTCAGGTGACGAATGGATAAGTGTCCGAGCGGTCTAAGGAGCACGCCTCGAAAGCGTGTGAGGGCGAACCCCTCCGCGAGTTCGAATCTCGCCTTATCCGCATGCAATGAAGGTTGAAACAATGGCGTTTCGGCCTTTTTTGTTTATCTGCTTTGCATCTGCCGAAATACGGAATCCGGCATCGAGAAAACGTCGGGGAATCAGTATCCCTGCTCGTGCACGGAAGCGTTGACCCACTGGTCCTGCTTGACGTCGCAGCCGGAGAAGATGCCGATGTCGAGCATGCAGTCGCGGTAATCGCGGCCATGGGCGATGGTGATGTAGTTGTCGTCGACCATACGGTTGTGTGTGGGGTCCAAACCGACCCAACGTCCATCATGGTAGATTTCGACCCATGCGTGCGTGGCGCCCTCGCCGCCGAGCAATCCCGCGATGTATCGGGCAGTGAGTCCGACGTGCCGGCACACGGACAGCATGACGTGCGCGTAATCCTGGCATACGCCCTTGCGTTGAGCGAACGCTTCCTCGGCGGTGGTGCGGATGGTGGTGGAGGCCGGCGTGTAGACGAACGTTTTGAACACCTCGTCCATCACCTCACGGGCTTGGTCGATCGGCGTGCAGTCGGCAGGCAGGGACGCGATGCGTTCACGGCAGATGCCGATCAACGCTTCGATGGCCGGCCCCGGCACTGTCAACGCCGAATTGAAGCGGTACAGCGGCTTATAGATTTCGGATTTGATATGCGCGTTGTCCACGAAGGCGATGCCGGTCACCGAGTAGTTGAACATGGTGTGCGGTTCGGGAATGAATCCGGTCATCACCACGGAATCGAAGGAATCGATGGTGGTTTCGAGTTCCACATCCGGTTCGATTTTGACTGCCACGTCGATCACCTGCTGGCGTGGGCCGGTGGCTGGAATGCAGCGCAGTTGGAAGCGATGGTCGGTCACGGGCGAGCTGAATGAGAGCTTCATCTCATAGTCAAACACCAGTTTCTTCACATCGTCTCCTCAGCGATTATTGTCGTTCCTTCGGCGTTTTCCACGCCGTGGGCCTTGTTCCAGCCGTTATACACGCACCGTGCGATGGCTGTGGCACGTATTCTTCACAGTCGCGCGGCGTCCATGTCCATCGTGTTGAGCATGCCCAGATCCTTCAGATCCTTCGTGGAGATGCGCCCATCGAAATCTTTCAGCAGCATCCCCAGTTTTTCCGCAAGCTCCGCATATCCCCGCTGCGGCAGCTGGCCGACCAGCCAGCGCAATCCTTCGGCGAAGCATTGCGGTACCGGCAGACCGTTCAACGGCAGGATGTAGCTGCCCAGTTTGGCGAGCGGCGCCTTGAGCTCTTCCACGGAATATCCGAATCGTGTGTACAGATCCAGACGTTCCAGATATTTGCCCACGAAAATGAACGATTTCAGAGTCGGTTCGACGGGGGAATTCTCCACACCTCCCCAGAAAGCGAGCATGTTGTCCGCGATGTCGCGGTGTTTGAAGATGTCCGCGTCCGTGCCGCCGTATTCGGATGCCTCCACTATGGAGCTCATGGCCAACTCCACCTGCTGCAACGAGCGAGAACCAAGTTCGGGGCGCAGAATCACCGCGTTGTTGAACGCGTAGACGATGGCGCTGCGTACGGAATCCGGATTCTTCTCGTCGTACAGGAAGCTGTGGATGAACGCGTCGAAATCCTCGAAATCCTCCGGCAGGTCGAGCGCACGGGCGAACGGTCGGAACGCGTCCACATCCGTGTCCATCACACGGTCGTAGAAGGGGAAGAATTGGCTCAGCGTGGTGAATACGCGTTCCGTGTAGCGGCCGAGCCAGAACAGGTTGTCGGCCTTCGACGCGGTGACGAGTGCCGGCGAGTGCTTGCGGGACTGCTCCAGCACGCGCACGACCTCCGAGCCGGGTGCGTAATCATGCTCCACGCCGGTCTCTTTGGCCAGTACCCAGGTGTCCTTGAAACCGCCGCCCTGTGATGAGTTGACGATCATCTGGCCCGGTATGGACGAGTAGCGTGTCAGTCCCGAATACCATACGTGCATGTTCTTGCCGGTCACCACGAAGGCGCGCAGGTCGCATTTACGTGGGCTCATCTGTCCGGTTTCGGGGTCCACCACGTCGATGTCCTTGAATTGGATGACCTCCTGCGCGATGAACCAGCGCGGTTCGGCCTTGATGCGTTCGGCCAGTTCCTCTCGCCGCGACCGGTCGAGCGATGAGCCGAACACGACGCCGTAGCCGCCCGCTTCCGCCACATCCTTGATGACCAGTTCGCCGAGCCGGTCGAGTACCTCCTTGCGGTCCTTGTCGAACATCGGCATGTAGGTCGGCGCATTGTGCAGAATCGGCTCTTCGCCGAGATAATAGCGGATCATGTTCGGCACGAAATAGTAGATGGCCTTGTCGTCGGCCGCGCCGTTGCCCGGAGCGTTGACGATCGCCACATTGCCCGACCTGTAGGCGGATAGGATTCCCGGCACGCCGATCACGGAATCCGGGTTGAATGCGAACGGGTCGAGATATTCGTCGGACAGACGGCGGTAGACCACGCCGACGCGGTGTTTCCTGCCGGCATAGTCGAGGAAGTACACTTTGTTGTCCACGACTTCGAGGTCTTCGGGGAACGCGAGCGCCGCGCCGGTTTTCTCGGCCAGGTATGCATGTTCGAAGAACGCGGAATTGTACCTGCCGGGGGTGAGCACCACTGCTATGCCGTCGGTGGAGACGAAATCCATGGATTGGCGCAGCAGTCGTGGATAATCGCGATTGTCGCGCACACGTACGTTGCGGAACAGGCTGGGCGTGATTCTGCGTTCGATATCGCGGGCGAACAGCGGATAGCTGGCACCGGATGGAATGCGCAGATTGTCTTCCAGCACCCACCATTGCCCGTCCTGCCCCTGCACCAGGTCCTCGCCGGCGATGTGCGCGAACACGCCGCCCGGAGGTGTCACGCCGTTGACTTGCGGAAAGTATCCCGCGGACGTGTACACGTATTCTTCCGGCACGATGCCGTCCTTGATGGCCTGCTTGTCGGAGTAGATGTCGCGCAGGTAGGCGTGCAACGCGTTGACGCGCTGTTTCAGTCCGGCTTCCATTCTGTCGAATTCGTCCGATTCGATGATGCGCGGAATCGGATCGTACGGAAACAGCCGGTCATGGTACTCGCCGTTCTTGTAGATGCCGAACCGTACGCCATTACGGCTCAGCTCCCGGTTGATCGACTCCCGACGATCGACCAGTTCCGAAGCCAACCTTCGTGCGGCGGATTCAATCATCGTTCCACGCTCCCTTCCACCCCATGCGAACGCATGCCAATCTGAGGCATCGCGCCTTGATGGAAGAAAAACCTAACGAACCAGCGTTTCCGGGAAACGAAACGGTCTGTTACGACAATGTCTCGGCAATGGACATGACAAGCGCCCGTAACCTGGCTGTGACAATCGCAATAAAGCTACAGTGTGCGCTTGGCGCGAATGGCTTCGGCGCGGACCGCCAGCTGGTCGTCGGCCGGATATTCGATATGCTCCAGCGTCAGTCCTTGCGGCGAGATCGGTCCTGTGGAGCCTTCGCGCAGCGGAGCCGCCATTTTTCCTGCAAACCAGTCGAGGGAACGTTTGCCGATACCGACCTGCACGCAGCCGTTGACGAGGGAGCGCACCATATTGCGTGCAAACGCGTCGGCGACGATCACGAAGCAGACGAGGCCCGATTCCACGGTCGGCGTACGGTACCGCTCCCCCATCGTCATGCCGTCGTCGATAAGCGTCCGCTGCGGCACGCGACGCCAATACGCGGTCTTCACCTCGCGTATGGTGGTGCCGCCCGGATTTGGGGTGGCGAACGAGCCGAAATCGTGCAGGCCGATCGTCATCGCAGCGGCTTCGTTCATGGCTTTGAGGTCAAGTTCATCGTCGATATGCAATACGAAGTTTCTGGTACGAGGGTCCACCTCGCTTGACCTATCGGCGATTCGGTACACGTAGGTACGTTCCAACGCGGAGAAACGCGCGTCGAAACCGTCCGGAGCGGGTGCGATGCCGCGGATTGCGATATCGGCCGGCAGCATGCGCTGAAGTCTGCGGGTAAGCGCGATGACGGGCGGCACGTCCATGTGGCCGACGCAGCGTTTGAGCACGTCCTCGTTGACGTCCAGATGGCATACCTGATGCGAGGCGTGCACGCCGGTGTCGGTTCGTCCGGCCACGGTAAGGCGCAGCGGTTCGGTCGGGTCTCCTTCCGGTACGCGAAGAATGGTATGCAGCACGCGTTCGATTTCGCCCTGTACCGTACGTATTTCGGGCTGTTTCGCCCATCCGTAGAAGCCGATACCGTCATATGCCAAATCGATGCGTAGTCTCACGGCATCGAGCATAGCAAATGGCTGGCATAGTGAGGCATGTGGCACGACAGTCTTGGCGGCAGATATGACAAAGGCCGGGAACCTTGCGATTCCCGGCCTTCAATCAGCTAAGAGCGATTCACTCGGCGTTCTCAGCGGTAGCCTCTTCAGCGGCGGCTTCCGGAGCCTCGGCAGCGGCAACCTTGGTTGCGGCTTCGGCTTCCTTCACCACGGCCTGCTTCGGGCTCACCGGCTCGGTGACGAGCTCGATGATGGCTGCCGGAGCGGCATCGCCGCGACGCGGAGCGATCTTGACGATGCGGGTGTAGCCGCCTTCGCGCTGCTCCATCTGCTCGGCGATCTCGGTGAACAGCTTGTGCACGACGGACTTGTTGCGGATGACGCGCATCACGCGACGACGGTTGTGCAGATCACCACGCTTGGCGAGCGTGATCAGACGCTCGGCCAGCGGACGAAGACGCTTGGCCTTCGGCAGGGTGGTGGTGATGCGGCCGTTCTGGAACAGGCTGGTGGCCATGTTCGCGAGCATAAGACGCTCATGAGCCGGGCTGGAGGCCAGACGCGGACCCTTCTTTGGTGTAGGCATTGTTTCTCCTTGAAAGCCCCGTCGGACTCAGGTGGGCAGTTGCCCGAACATCCGAATCCGACGAAGCGGTTAGGTCAAAAGCGGCGAATCACTCGTCTTCCGGCGAGAAGAAAGTGCCGCCTTCGAGGTTGTTGGTATCGAAGTTGCCCAGCGGGGAAGCCTTGAGGGCCAGACCCAAGGACTGGAGCTTTTCCTTGACTTCGTCAATGGACTTCATACCGAAATTGCGGATGTCGAGCAGATCCTGCTCGGTGTGGGCGACCAGCTCGCCGATCGTGTGGATGCCCTCGCGCTTCAGGCAGTTGTAGCTGCGCTGGGTGAGGTTGAGATCCTCGATCGGAACGGCCATCTCCGGGTTGGTTTCCTCTGCCACCGGGGCAGGTCCAACCTCGACGCCCTCAGCCTGGGTGTTGAGCTCGCGGCACAGGCCGAAGAGTTCCACCAAGGTGGAGCCTGCGGATGCGACAGCATCACGCGGGGAGATTGCCGGCTTGGTCTCCACGTCCAGGATGAGCTTGTCGAAGTCAGTGCGCTGTTCAACGCGAGTGGCTTCCACGCGATAGCTCACCTTGAGCACCGGGGAGTAAATCGAGTCGACCGGGATACGGCCGATCTCGGCGTTATCCTGCTTGTTCATCTGGGCTGGCACATAACCGCGGCCACGCTCGACGGTGAACTCGATCTCGAGCTCGCCATCTTCAGCGAGAGTTGCGATATGCATATCCGGGTTGGCGATAGTGACGCCGGCCGGCGGAGTGATATCACCCGCGGTGGCCTCGCCCTTGCCGCTCTTGCGCAGATACATGACAACCGGCTCATCGTATTCGCTGGTGAGCACGATGCCCTTGATGTTCAACAGGATCTCGGTAACGTCCTCTTCAACACCCGGCAGAGTGGTGAACTCATGCGGGACGCCGGAGATACGCACCGAAGTCACAGCCGCTCCAGGGATGGAGCTCAGGAGGGTACGGCGCAGCGAGTTGCCAAGCGTGTAGCCGAAACCAGGCTCGAGAGGCTCGATGGTGAAGCGGGAACGCTGAGGGTTGAGAGATTCCTCGGTAAGTGTCGGACGCTGTGCGATAAGCACTGTGGTTATCCTTTCAGCTTCAGGCCGGTGGTGCACTCACCGGCCATAAGCGGCGTTGGATTGATGATTTCTTCTAGTGCTCAGACGCGACGGCGCTTCGGAGGACGAACGCCGTTGTGTGCCTGCGGGGTGACGTCGGTGATGGAACCGACTTCGAGTCCGGCGGACTGCAGGGAACGGATGGCGGTTTCACGACCGGAACCCGGGCCCTTCACGAACACGTCGACCTTCTTGAGGCCGTGCTCCATAGCCTTGCGGGCTGCGGATTCGGCGGCCATGCCAGCGGCGTACGGCGTGGACTTACGGGAGCCCTTGAAGCCGACATCGCCACCGGACGCCCAGGACACAACTGCGCCGGACGGGTCGGTGATCGAAATAATAGTGTTGTTGAAAGTGGACTTGATGTGCGCCTGCCCAACCGGGACCGACTTGCGGTCGCGGCGACGCGGCTTGCGCGCGGCTTGCTTTTGAGCTGCCATTGACCCTCGTTTCCTAATAACGAATTTGCTTTGTTGTTCAGGCGATGAAACTTACGTCTCGTGGTCTGAACTGACAGCCACCTATTACTTGGTGGCCTTCTTCTTTCCGGCGACCGTGCGCTTCGGGCCCTTGCGGGTACGAGCATTGGTCTTGGTGCGCTGACCGCGCACAGGAAGTCCCTTACGGTGACGCTGGCCTTGGTAGCAGTTGATCTGAATCTTACGACGGATATCCGCATCGATTTCACGACGCAGATCGCCCTCGATCTTGTAGTTACCCTCGAGGTAGTCGCGCAGCGTGATCAGCTGCTCATCCGTCAGATCCTTGACGCGAATGTCCGGGTTGATACCGGTCGCGGCAAGCGTTTCCTTGGCACGAGTGCGACCCACACCAAAGATGTAGGTGAGGGCGATCTCGATGCGCTTCTCATTGGGGATGTCGACTCCGGCAAGACGTGCCATTGCGATTCCTTCTGTTTTCCGCAGGTCTTGCACCGAGTCGTCCGGTTTCCCGGCCCGGGCCTGCGTACCCGGGGTTCATACCGCTTGCGCGATCTGTGACTCAGCGCCTGTACTTATTATGCCGCTGGATCTGCTCTCAGCCCTGACGCTGCTTGTGGCGCGGGTTGACGCAAATCACCATGACGCGGCCGTGACGACGGATCACGCGGCAGTTCTCGCAGATCCTCTTCACACTAGGGCTGACCTTCATGGTTTTCCTTTGCTTGTGTACCTTACTTGTAACGGTACGTAATACGGCCGCGGTTCAGATCATAAGGGCTCATTTCCAGCACAACACGATCCTGCGGCAGAATGCGAATATAGTTCTTCCTCATCTTGCCCGAGATGGTTGCGAGCACGATATGCTTGTTCTCGAGTTCAACGCGGAACATCGCGTTCGGCAGTGCTTCCACTACCTGTCCTTCGACTTCAATCACACCGTCTTTAGCCATGAGCCTCGTTCCGTTCCTTGGCGATTACTATGCGTGCCCGAAGACACACCAACTTGCAAGAATACACGAAAGCGGGAATCAAGACACGTTCGGCGTGTCGCGATTCCCGCTTTCGTTGGAAATATGTTATTCTGCTTGGTTTTTCCTTCAGCCAAGCTCCGCCACGATGGTGGCCTGGATCTCGTCGACGGCGCCGACGCCATTGAACGTCTTGAGCAGGCCGCGCTTCTGGTAGATGTCCAGCAGCGGCGCGGTCTCCTTGGCGTACACGTCAAGACGCTTGGCGATGGCTTCAGGGGTGTCGTCGGAGCGGCCTTCGATTTCGGCGCGCTTCTTCATACGCTCCATGAGCACGTCGTGATCTGCATCCAGTGCGACGACCGCGTCAAGCGGGGTGTCCAGTTCGCCCAGGATGGCGTCGAGAGCCTCGACCTGGGAGGCGTTGCGCGGATAGCCATCGAGAATCCAGCCGTTCTTGGCGTCGTCCATGGCCAGACGGTCCTTGACGATCTTGTTGGTCAGCTCGTCCGGCACAAGCTCGCCCTTGTCGATGTACTTGAGCGCTTCGACGCCGAGCTCGGTCTTGTTCTTGATGTTGTAGCGGAAGATATCTCCGGTGGAGATCGCCGGGATTCCGTAGTGCTCGCTCAGCAGAGCGGCCTGGGTGCCCTTGCCTACGCCCTGCGGGCCCATGATCAGCAGTCGCATGTGTTGTTCTCCGTTTCGTTCATTCCCCTCAACGGGGATTTTCGGATGATGGATTACTTAACATAAAAATCGTGATACCGCTCCCGATCAACGGAAACGACATCACGATTCAAGTGGTTACTTACCTTCCTTGTGATCGGTGTCCTCGAACAGGAAGCCAGCGTACTGGAACTGTTCGGTCTGGGCCTTGGCCTGGCGCAGGGTGTCGAGGCCGACGCCTGCGATGATCAGGATGGTGGTGCCGCCGAACGGCAGCTTGGTGTTCAGGTTCAGCGCCATGATGAGCACCGTCGGGATAAGCGCCACGAACAGCAGGTAGACGGCGCCGACCGTGTTCAGACGGTTCATCACGTAGCTCAGGTAGTTGCTGGTGGCGCTTCCCGCGCGGATGCCCGGAATGAAGCCGCCGTACTGCTTCATGTTGTCGGCGGTCTCGTCCGGGTTGAAGGTGATCTCCGTGTAGAAGAAGCAGAAGAACACGATCATCAGCGCGTACAGTGCGATGTACCACACGGATGTGGTGTTGGCCAGGTTGGAGTTGATCCACTTGACCCAGGACTGGTCGGAATTGCCGAACTGCGCGATCAGCGTCGGCACGGCCAGGATGGAGGATGCGAAGATCGGCGGGATGACGCCGCTCATGTTGATCTTCAGCGGCAGGTAGGTGGAGGAGCCACCGTACATCTTGCGGCCGATCATACGGCGGGTGTACTGCACCGGAATACGACGCTGGGCAAGCTCGACGTAGATGACAAGAATCATGATGACCAGCAGCGTGCCGACGACCGCGGCGAACTTGCCCCAATTGCCATCGGTGCCGTTGGTGCCCCAGCCGATCTCCCACAGCTGCGGCAGGAAGCCGGAGCAGATGGACATGAAGATAAGGATGGACATACCCTGACCAAGACCCTTATCGGTGATCAATTCAGCCATCCACATGATGAGGCCGGTGCCGCCAGTCATGATGAGCACCATGACCACGAGGTTCCAGACGGAACCGTCAGGCACAACCTGGGAGCACCGGTAGTTGAACAGGGCGCCGGAGCGGGCGGTCACCAGAATGGTGGTGGACTGCAGCACAGCGAGGCCGATGGTCAGGTAACGGGTGTACTGGGTCAGTTTGGCTTCGCCGGACTGGCCTTCCTTGTGCAGCGCCTCGAAACGGGGAATCACCACGCGGAGCAGCTGGATGACGATGGATGCCGTGATGTACGGCATGACGCCTAGCGCGAAAATCGACAGCTGCAGCATTGCGCCGCCGGAGAAGAGGTTCACCAGACCAATGAAGTTCTCGGAGGCGCTGTTCATCGAACCGACGCACTGCTGGACCACCTTGTCGTCGACACCTGGGGTCGGAATGAACGAACCAATACGATAAATGATGATGATACCAAGAGTGAAGAGGATCTTGTTCCTCAACTCCTTGGTTTTCAAGGCCTGGATTAACGTCCTCACCTGGGATTCCTTCCATCGACGTGCGCGCCGGCGCACCCGTGCAAAACAGACTCTACCGGTCGAGTCTAGCGTACGGCGTCTACCTACACATGGAGTGTTCCATCCTTTGTCGGTTTTTCATTAGATCTCTGGGCACTGTTTTTCGCTCGCCGTACTGGAACGAAAAACGAAGTGAGGCCTCCCCCGTCCTAACGGGAGAAGCCTCACTCACGAGCTTAAGTCAGCTACATTCCGTGGAATCAGTCCTCGGAGATAGAGCCGCCGGCAGCCTCAATCTTGGACTTGGCGGAAGCGGAAGCCTTAACACCCTTGATGGTGTAGGCAGCCGAAACCTCGCCGTCGCCCAGGACCTTGACCGGGTAGCCGTTACGCACGGCACCCTTGGCGACCAGATCAGCAACGGTGATTTCGCCGCCCTGCGGGAACAGTTCCGCGAGAGCAGCAACGTTGACGACCTGATATTCCTTCTTGAACGGGCTCTTGAAGCCACGCAGCTTCGGAAGGCGCATGTACAGCGGCAGCTGGCCACCTTCGAAGCCCGGACGAACCTGATAACGCTTCTTGGTGCCCTTGTCGCCACGGCCCGAGGTCTTACCCTTGGAGCCTTCACCACGGCCGACGCGAGTGCGATCCTTCTTGGCGCCCGGAGCCGGCTTCAGGTCATGCATCTGCAGGATATCTGCCATAATCAGTCAGCCTCCTCAACGGTGACCAAGTGACGGAGGACCAGCAGCTGGCCACGGAGGGCCGGCGTGTCTTCACGGGTCACGGTCTTGCCAATCTTGTTCAGGCCCAGAGTCTGAGCCGCAGCACGCTGCTTCGGAGTGGAGTTCACCAGACCGTGGTGCAGCTTGATGTTCAGGTTAGTCATCACTCACCGTCCTTCTGAGCGGCCTTGGCCTGTGCTTCTTCACGGGCCTTACGAGCCTCGGCGATGCCTTCGGCGCGAGCACGCAGCAGGGAGTCAGGAGCCACCTCTTCGAGGGACATGCCACGACGGGCTGCGATCTCTTCCGGCTCTTCGAGCTTCTTGAGAGCGTCGACGGTTGCGCGCACCACGTTGACGGCGGTGGCGGAGCCCATCGACTTGGTCAGGACGTCGGTGATGCCAGCGCATTCCATGACGGCGCGGACTGCACCGCCGGCGATAACGCCGGTACCCGGAGCAGCCGGGCGCAGCAGCACGGTGCCAGCGGCATCGTGGCCGATCACCGGGTGGGTGACGGTGCCCTTGATGCGCGGCACGGTGAACATGTGCTTCTTGGCATCCAGCTGGCCCTTGGCGATTGCAGCCGGGACCTCACGGGACTTGCCGTAGCCAACACCGACGGTGCCCTTGCCGTCGCCAACCACCACGAGGGCGGCGAAGCTGAACGTACGACCACCCTTGTGGGTCTTGGACACACGGTTGATGGTCACCACGCGATCGAGCATCTCGTTCTCGTGAGATTCCTCACGACGGTTGCGACGCTCGCCACGACGACCCTCACCACGCTGGCCACGACGGGACTTGCGATCCTCGTTGGTAGCTTCAGCAGCAGCCTGAGTGTTCTGAGTTTCTTCAGCCACTTGGGTTTCCTTTTCGTTGTCGCTCACAGTGCCAGACCTCCCTCGCGGGCGCCTTCAGCGACAGCTGCGACGCGGCCATGATACTTGTTGCCGCCACGATCGAACACAACCGCGGTGATGCCTGCGTCCTGAGCCTTCTTGGCAATCAGTTCGCCGACCTTCTTGGCAGCTTCGGTCTTGGTGCCTTCGAAACCTGCGAAATCGCTCATCAGAGTGGATTCGCTCACCAGGGTAATGCCCTTGGTGTCATCGATGATCTGGGCAACCATGTGACGGTTGGAACGGGTAACCACCAGACGCGGAAGCTCCGGGGTACCGCTGATGTGCTTGCGCAGACGAGCGTGACGGCGCTTAAGCGCGACCTTCTTGCCCTTACCGAGAATCTGGACGCTCATTACTTACCAGCCTTTCCAGCCTTGCGCAGAATGTGCTCATCCGCGTACTTGATGCCCTTGCCCTTGTAGGGTTCCGGAGCACGAAGCTTACGAATGTTAGCGGCGCACTGGCCAACAGCCTGCTTGTCGATGCCCTTGACGATCACCTGGTTCGGGTTCGGCAGTTCGAATTCGATACCTGCCGGCGGCTCGACGGTGATGGTGTGGGAATAGCCGAGGGAGAACTCAATGCCCTTGCCCTTCATCTGGGCGCGGTAACCGGTACCGACGATCTCCAGAGTCTTGGCATAACCCTCGTGCACGCCCTTGACCATGCCCGCCACGATGGAGCGAGCCAGGCCGTGCTTTGCACGGGTCGGACGCAGGTCATCAGCCGGGGTGAGGACAACTTCGTTGCCTTCGACCACTGCGGTGATGCCTTCAGGAATCTCGTAGGAGTCAGTGCCCTTAGCGCCCTTGGCGGTAAAGGACTGACCGTCGATCTTGACTTCCACGCCAGCCGGAATGGTGACGGGGAGCTTACCAATATGCGATGCCATGTTTCAGCTCTCCTTTCTCACCAAACGAAAGCGACGATTTCGCCGCCGATGCCTCGATCGAGGCATTCCTTCTGGGTCAGCAGTCCCGAGCTAGTCGAGATGATTGCGATGCCAAGGCCACCGAGCGGCATCGGCAGAGCATCGGACTTTGCGTAGCGACGCAGGCCCGGCTTGGAGATGCGCTTGATGCCCTGGATGGAACGCTCGCCGTTCGGACCGTACTTGAGGGTGACCTCGAGAGTCTGGCCGACCTTGGCTTCCTTGGCGGTGAAGTCCTTGATGTAGCCTTCACGCTTCAGGATCTCGGCGATGTTCGCCTTGAACTTGGAGTACGGCATATCCACGGTCTCGTGCTTTGCCGCGCTCGCATTACGCAGACGCGTAAGCATGTCTGCGATCGGATCTGTCATTGTCATTTGGGCTTATTGCCCTTTCTCGCCGTGGTTTCCGCCGCCCGCACGCTCCATTGAGCGATTGGGCCGCGGACCTTCAGCGTCGTTATTTACCAACTGGACTTCGTAACGCCGGGCAGCTCGCCGCGGTGGGCCTTCTCACGAAGGCAGATGCGGCAAAGGCCGAACTTGCGGTAGACGGAGTGAGGACGACCGCAGACCTGGCAACGCGTATAAGCGCGCACCTTGAACTTCGGCTTAGCGGCCGCCTTGTTCTTAAGAGCGGTTTTTGCCATATCAGTTCTCCTTGAAGGGGAAGCCGAGGTGCTTCAGGAGCACGCGAGCTTCCTTGTCGTCCTTGGTGCTGGTCACCACGGTGATGTCCATACCGCGCTGGTGATCGATCGAATCCGGATCGATCTCGTGGAACATGGACTGCTCAGTGAGGCCAAAGTTGTAGTTGCCCTGACCGTCGAACTGGTTGCCGTTGATGCCACGGAAATCGCGGATACGCGGCAGAGCCATGGTCAGAAGGCGATCCAGGAACTCCCACATACGCTCGCCACGCAGGGTGACGTAAGCGCCGATGGCCTGTCCTTCGCGCAGGTGGAACTGTGCGACGGACTTCTTAGCCTTGGTGATCTTCGGCTTCTGGCCGGTGATCAGGGTGAGGTCCTTGACTGCGCCTTCGATAAGCTTGGAGTCGCGAGCAGCGGCGCCAACGCCCATGGAGACGACGACCTTCTGGACGCGAGCGACCTGCATCGGGTTGGAGTAGTGGAATTCCTTCTCCAGCTCCGGCACGATCTGCTCGTTGTACTTCTGCTTCAAGCGCGGAGTTGCCGGCGCTTCGACAGTGGTATCGGTCATGCCAGCTCCTTTCCGGACTTCTTGGCAACACGCACACGCACGGTCTTCACCTTGCCGTCGCGAGCCTCTTCCTTTTCGACGATGCGCACGCGGGTCGGCTGCTTGGTCTCCGGATCGATGACCATCACGTTGGAGCGATGGATCGGAGCCTCGACAGCCACGATGCCGGCCTGCTGGCCCTGCTGCGTAGCGCGAACGTGCTTCTTGACGATCTGCACGCCTTCAACGATCAGACGATCGTCCTTGAGCACCTGCTTGACGGTGCCTTCCTTGCCGCGATCCTTGCCGCGAATGACCTTGACCAGGTCGCCGCTCTTAATCTTGGCTGCCATGTCAGATCACCTCCGGGGCGAGGGACACGATCTTCATGAAGCGCTTGTCGCGCAGTTCACGACCGACCGGTCCGAAGATACGAGTGCCCTTCGGTTCACGGCCAGAGCCGAGAATGACGGCGGCGTTCTCGTCGAACTTGATGTAGGAGCCGTCTACACGACGGTGCTCCTTGACAGTGCGGACGACGACAGCCTTGACGACGTCGCCCTTCTTGACCGACCCGCCAGGGATGGCGTCCTTGACGGAGGCGACGATCACGTCGCCGATGCCGGCATAGCGTCGCTTCGATCCGCCGAGCACTCGGATGGCGAGGAGTTCCTTCGCACCCGTGTTGTCGGCGACATGAAGCCGCGTTTCCTGCTGAATCATTGATTCTCCTTAGCCGAGCTGGTTCTCCCCAAGCACCCCGCCTGCCTGCTTGAAGCAGGCGGGGTGACTCACGGAGCCTTGCCGAACTTATTTACTTAGCGCGCTCGATGATGGTATCGAGACGCCAACGCTTGGTCTTGCTCAGGGGCCGAGTCTCCATAATACTCACGAGGTCGCCAATGTGAGCCTCGTTGTGTTCATCATGGACCTTGACCGTACGAGTGGAACGCACGACCTTGCCGTACAGCGGGTGGGTCGAACGCTGCTCGAGCTCGACGGAAATCGTCTTGTCCATCTTATCGGACACGACGTAACCGCGACGAACCTTGCGGAAGTTACGCTCTTCAGCCATTACTTCTCCTCAGCTTTCGTTTCGGTCGCCTCGGGGGCCTGGCTGATGCCGAGCTCACGCTCGCGCAGGACGGTGTACATCCTGGCGATGTCGTGCTTGACCGCCTTGAGGCGGGCGGTATTTTCGAGCTGACCGGTCGCGGACTGGAAGCGCAGGTTGAACAGCTCTTCCTTGGACTTCTTGAGGAAGCCCTCGATCTCCTCGTTGGTCTTCTCGTTCAGATTCTTCATGGTGTAGTCTGCAGTTCCGACTGCCATCAGATGTCACCGCCTTCACGAGCAATAACACGGCACTTCATAGGGAGCTTGTCGATTGCGCGGCGCAGAGCCTCGCGAGCGACATCCTCGGACACGCCACCGATCTCGAACATGACGCGACCCGGGTGGACGTTAGCGATCCAGAATTCCGGAGTACCCTTACCGGAACCCATTCGGGTGCCGAGCGGCTTCTTGGTCAGCGGACGATCCGGGAAGATCGTGATCCACACGCGGCCACCACGCTTGATGTAGCGGGTCATGGCGATACGAGCGGCCTCGATCTGACGGTTGGTCACATAAGCTGGAGCAAGAGCCTGAATACCGAAATCGCCGAATGCGATCTCGTTGCCGCCCTTGGACATACCACGGCGGACCGGACGGTGCTGCTTACGATACTTGGTTCTCTTTGGGATAAGCATTTCTCAGCTCACTCCTTCGTTTCCGTTGCGGCAGGTGCCTCAGCTGCGGCCGGAGCCTCTGCTGCTGCGTTCTGCTGCTGGGCAGCGTTACGCTGACCACGGCGCGGACGGCGATCGCCGCGACGGCCCTGGCGGTTGTTGCCCTGCTGTGCCTGCTGCTCTTCGAACTCACGCTCGGTCATATCGCCCTTGTAGATCCAGACCTTCACGCCGATGCGGCCGTAAGTGGTCTTGGCCTCGAAGAAGCCGTAATCGATGAGGGCACGCAGGGTCTGCAGCGGAACGCGACCCTCGCGATAGAACTCGGAACGGCTCATTTCGGCGCCACCAAGGCGGCCGGAGAGCTTGATACGGATACCCTTGGCGCCTGCACGCATGGCATCCTGCTGGGCCTTACGCATCGCGCGACGGAAGGTCACGCGGTTGGTCAGCTGCTCAGCGATGCCCTGTGCGACGAGCTGGGCGTCCAGTGCTGCGTTCTTCACTTCGAAGATGTTGAGCTGGACCTGCTTGCCGGTGAGCTTCTCGAGCTTGGCACGAACGCGCTCAGCTTCGGCGCCACGGCGGCCGATGACGATGCCCGGGCGAGCGGTGTGGATATCCACACGCACGCGGTCGCGGGTACGCTCGATGACGATACGGGACACGCCCGCACGCTCAAGATCCTTGCTCATGGCCTTGCGGATGGCGTCATCTTCGAGAACGAAGTCGCGGTAGCGTTCGCCAACCTTGTTGGAATCGGAGAACCACTTGGAACGATGGTTCTCAGTGATTCCCAGGCGGTAGCCAAACGGATTGATCTTCTGACCCATCTTTAGCGGTTTCCTTCCTTGTTAGCGACGACGACCGTGATGTGGCTGGTGCGCTTGTTGATACGAGCGGCACGGCCCTGTGCACGAGCGCGGAAACGCTTGAGCGTCACGCCTTCGTCCACATAGGTCTCCTTCACGACCAGGTCGTTCTCACGGAACGGCTCGCCGGCCTTGTCGGCCTTCACGCGAGCGTTCGCGATGGCGCTCTCCAGGACCTTACGCACCGGAAGGGATGCGTCCTGCGGAGCGAACTTCAGAATGGTGATGGCTTCGGTCGCCTTCTTGCCTCGGATGAGGTCGACCATACGGCGAGCCTTGCGCGGCGTCACGCGGACGTGACGAGCGATTGCTTTAGCTTCCATGTGTCCTTACTCTCCTTTAGCGGCGTGCCTTCTTGTCGTCCTTCACATGACCCTTGAAGGTCTTGGTCGGGGCGAACTCACCGAGCTTGTGGCCAACCATGGATTCGGTGACGAACACCGGAACATGCTTGCGACCATCGTGAACGGCGAAGGTGTGTCCGATGAAATCAGGGGTGATCATCGAACGACGGGACCACGTCTTGATGACGTTGTGCGTACCCTTCTCGTTCTGCTCGTCGACTTTCTTCTGCAGGTGGGCGTCGACGAAGGGGCCCTTCTTGATGCTACGAGTCATCTACTCGACACTCCCTTACTTACGGTTCTTACCATTCGGGCGACGACGAACAATCATCTTGTTCGAAGCCTTCTTCGGACGGCGGGTACGAACCTCGCCCTTGCCCCACGGAGAAACCGGCGGCTTGCCACCGCGGGTACGACCGCCGTGCGGGTGATCGACAGGGTTCATGGACTCACCACGGGTGATCGGGCGCTTGCCCATCCAACGAGCGCGGCCTGCCTTGCCAAGCTGGATGTTGGCGTGGTCGGAGTTGCCGACCTCACCAACGGTTGCGCGGCAGCGAGCGTCCACGTTGCGGATTTCGCCGGACGGCATACGCAGCTGAGCGTAGGCGCCATCCTTGGCGACGAGCTGCACGGCAGCACCGGCGGAGCGGGCGATCTTGGCGCCACCCAGCGGGCGGAGCTCAATCGCGTGCACCACGGTACCGGTCGGGATGTTGCGCAGCGGCAGGTTGTTGCCCGGCTTGATATCAGCCTGAGCGCCGGTCTCGATGACGTCGCCCTGCTTGATGCCTTCCGGAGCGATGATGTAACGCTTCTCACCGTCTGCGTAGTGCAGCAGTGCGATACGGGCGGAACGGTTCGGGTCGTACTCGATGTGAGCGACCTTGGCCGGCACGCCGTCCTTGTCCCAACGCTTGAAGTCGATGAGACGGTACTGGCGCTTGTGACCGCCGCCGCGATGACGGGAGGTCATACGGCCGTAGGAGTTACGACCGCCAGTCTTGCTGAGCTTGCGAACCAGCGACTTCTCAGGCGTGGAACGCGTAAGCTCGGAGAAGTCCGAGACGGACGCGTTACGGCGGCCTGCAGTCGTCGGCTTATAAACGCGGATAGCCATAATCTAGTTCTTCCTTTAACTTTTCTCGGCTAGCCTTCAGTTACCGAAGATGTCGATCGTCTGGCCCTCGGCGACGGTCACGATAGCGCGCTTCTGATTGACGCGCTGGCCGAAACCGTTGCGGGTGCGCTGACGCTTGCCGGCGCGGTTGAGGGTGTTGACGTTCGTCACCTTGACATTGAAGATCTCTTCGATTGCCTGCTTGATCTGGACCTTGTTCGCGTTCGGGGCCACCACGAAGGTGTACTGACCGCGATCGGACAGAGCGTAGCTCTTCTCAGAAACGACAGGCTTGAGGATGATGTCGTGTGCGGGCTTGTGAATAGCGACCATGAAAATCAGGCCTCCTTTGCAGCCGGCTCAGCCTTCGCAGCAAGGAAAGCGTCGAAGCCTTCCTTGGAGAAGACCACGTACTGAGCGGTGACCACATCGTACGTGTTGAGCTGATCGGCGAAGATCGGGTGAACGGTCGGGATGTTACGAACGGAAAGCCATTCGTTCACATTCTCGCGAGAGAGCACCACGGTGGTGAACTTGTTCTCGGTCACCGGGGTAAGAGCGGCAACAGCGGCCTTGGTGGACGGGGCTTCGGAAACGCCGAAGTCCACGACTGCCACGCGACCTGCGTTGGCGCGATCGGAAAGCACGTACTTGAGAGCAGCGGCCTTCATCTTCTTCGGGGTGCGCTGGGAGTAGTCACGCGGCTGCGGACCGAACACGGTGCCGCCGTGGTACCACTGCGGTGCACGGATGGAGCCCTGACGAGCACGACCGGTGCCCTTCTGCTTCCACGGCTTGCGGCCACCGCCGGAAACCATGCCGCGAGTCTTGGTGGCATGAGTGCCCTGACGAGCAGCGGCGCGCTGGGCCACCACAACCTGGTGGATCAGCGGGATACGGGACTGGACTTCTTCGGCGGAGAAGCCGAAGATCTCAGCCGGAGCCTCAACGGTTCCGGTTGCATTGCCCTGGTTATCGGTAACGTTCAGAGTAACGTTTGCCATGATTTATCAGGCTCCCTTCACTGCCGAACGGACGAGAACGATGCTGCCCTTCGGGCCCGGGATGGCGCCCTTGATGGCGAGCACGCCGTTCTCAACATCCGACGAAACGATGGTGAGGTTCAGCGTGGTGTTGGTTACATGACCCATGCGGCCAGCCATACGCTTGCCCTTGAGGATACGGCTCGGGGTAGCGCATGCGCCAACAGAGCCAGGACGACGCTCGTTCTTGTGAGAGCCGTGGGTACGACGATAGGACTTGAAGCCCCAGCGCTTGATGGTGCCTGCGAAGCCCTTGCCCTTGGTGGTACCGGTCACATCGACCAGGGTGCCCTCCGGGAACAGCTCAGCGGTCAGCTCCTGACCCGGCTCGAACTCTTCGGCGTTATCGGTGCGGACCTCAGCGAGGTGACGACGCGGGGTGACGCCAGCCTTGGCGAAGTGGCCGGCAAGCGGCTTGGTCACCTTGGTCGGGTCAACCTGGCCGTAGCCAAGCTGAACAGCCTTGTAGCCGTCGGACTCTTCGGACTTGACAGCAGTCACCACGTTGGTGGAGACGTCAACGAGGGTCACAGGAACGAAGAAACCGTTCTCGTCCCAGACCTGAGACATGCCGAGCTTCTTGCCCAACAGTGCGGTGCGATTAGACATAATGGTTCCCTCCTCCCTTACAGCTTGATCTCGATGTTCACATCTGCGGGCAGATCAATGTGCATAAGGGAATCCACGGCCTTCGGGGTCGGGTCCACAATGTCGATGAGACGCTTATGAGTACGCATCTCGAAATGCTCGCGAGAATCCTTGTACTTGTGAGGAGAACGGATAACGACGAACACGTTCTTCTCGGTCGGGAGCGGAACCGGGCCAACCACAGTTGCGCCCGCGTTCGTCACCGTTTCGACGATCTTCTTCGCCGATTGGTCGATGACCTCATGGTCATAGGACTTAAGCCTGATGCGGATTTTCTGTCCCGCCATTGCCTTCCGCCCTTTCTAGCGATTCGTTATTTACTGTTTACCAGCCTGCTTCCAAGGGCACCGGCGCAGAAGACCCCCGGAACCGTGGAAGTTCCGTGGCCATACCACATCAGTGCGCAGCCATGCAGCTTCTCACCGGAGTGAGCCGCTGTGCCACGCTCGCTTTTTGAATTACAATTTGCGAGCCCTAAAATCAGGCAACTTCTTTATCTAAGCATCAGGGGTGAACATATGGAATTCGCGCGTGTCGCGGTTTTTCCAACGTTTTTCGCGGTGTCGCGCCAACACAATCACGCGTCTTCTTTCGATGAAGAACGCGGAAGGTAACGGCGACGGTCCACTTCCCCCTCACTATAAAAAGGAGCCTGATGGTTTCCCATCAGGCTCCTTTTGCACGACTCCTTATATACGCTTCACTTCACATCTTTTATATAAGGAGTCACGTTGCGATATTGCGATCAGGCGCGCTCGGAAGCTTCCTCCGTAGCGGCTTCGCCCTGACGCTCGATGCGCAGCTTGTGGCCTTCCTCCTGGCTGACGCCGTAGTAGGCCGCGATGGCGATGTCCTTCATATCCTCGATCTGCGGGATACGCGGGTTCGCCGGTGCGCACTGGTCTTCGTAGGCGCGCATACCGATCTGGTCGATGATGGACCAGTAGTAGTCCTCATCCACACCGCACTCCTTGAAGCTCTTGTTCATGCCGAGCTTGTTGTCACGGTAGTCCTCAACGGCCTTGGCCAGGTTCTCGACGCCCTCTTCCGGGGTCTTGCCCGGGTTCACGCCAAGGTTCTTGGCGATCTCCTGGTAGCGTTCCGGAGCGATGTACTTGTTGTACTTCGGCCAGCTGGTCGGCTCCTCCGGGACGGAACCGTTGTAACGGATCACGTACGGCAGGAGGATGGAGTTGGTGCGGCCGTGGGCCACGTGGCACAGAGCGCCGATGGTGTGGGCCATGCCGTGACACATGCCGAGGAAGGCGGAGCCGAATGCCATGCCGGCCATGGTGGCGGCGTTGTGCATCTTCTCCTGGGCCTTGATCTTGTCTTCACCCGGCTCGCCGTTGACGGACTCGGCGAGGTTGTCCCAAATCAACTTGGCCGCGTGCAACGCCATGCCATCGGTGAAATCGTTGGCATAGACGGAGACGTAAGCCTCGAAGGAGTGGGTCAGGGCGTCGAAGCCGGCATCGGATGCGAGCTTGCGCGGCTGGGTACGCGCCAGCACCGGATCGACGATGGCGACGGACGGGGTCAGCGCGTAATCGGTGATCGGGTACTTGTAGCCGGTCTTGTGGTCGGTGATCACAGCGAACGGCGTGACTTCGGAACCGGTGCCGGAAGAAGTCGGGATGCACACCAGCTTGGCCTTCTTGCCCAGCGGCGGAATCTTGAACGCGCGCTTACGGATATCGAAGAACTTCTCACGCACATCGGAGAAGGAGATTTCCGGGTGCTCGTACAGCAGCCACATGATCTTGGACGCATCCATCGGGGAACCACCGCCGACGGCGATGATGGTATCCGGCTCGAACTCCTCGCGCATCATGGCGGCGCCACGTTCGACGGTTTCGACGCTCGGCTCCGGCTCGACATAATCGATGATACGGAAGGTCACGCGGTTGGAACGTGCACGCAGCTGATCGATGATCTTGTCGACGATGCCGAGCTGCTCCATGACCTTATCGCACACGATGACGGCCTTTTCGATGCCGTACATGTCGCGCAGGTACTTGATGGCATTCGGCTCGAAGTAGGTCTTGGCCGGAATCTTGAACCACTGCATGTTGTTGTTCCTCCGAGCGATGCGCTTGATGTTGATGAGGTTGACTGCCTGGACGTTGCCGGACACGGAGTTGCCGCCGTAGGAGCCGCAGCCCAGGGTCAGGGACGGGGCGATGGCGTTGTAGATGTCGCCCACGCCGCCGAGGGAGCTCGGGGAGTTCCAGATGATACGGCAGGCGTGCATGCGCTGGCCGTACTCGCGGACCAGGTCACGGTCGTTGGTGTGGATGGCGGCGGTGTGGCCGGCGCCATGCTTCAGCATGGCTTCGCACATCTCGAAGGCCTGTTCCTTGTTGTCGGACTTCAGCACGGCCTGGACCGGAGCAAGCTTCTCCATGGTCAGCGGCTCGTTCTCGCCGACTTCCTTGCACTCAGCGGCAAGGATGGTGGCGTCTTCCGGAATCTCGAAGCCGGCGGCCTTGGCGATGTACTGCGGGGACTTGCCCGGCACCACGGAGTTGAGCTTCGGGGTCTGTCCGGAGTAAGCGGTGCAGCCGAACATGTACTGCTCGAGCTTGGCCTTCTCGTCAGCGTTCACGAAATAGGCCTTGCGACGCTTGAGTTCCTTGACCAGCGGATCGTAGATGTCCTTGTCGGCGATGATGGCCTGCTCGGTAGCGCAGATCATGCCGTAATCGAAGTGCTTGGAAAGAATCAGATCGTTGGCTGCACGCACGACGTCGACGTTCTTGTCAACGTATGCCGGAGCATTGCCCGCGCCGACGCCCAGGGCCGGCTTGCCGGAGGAGTATGCGGCCTTGACCATGCCCGGACCACCGGTGGCGAGGATGGTGGCGACACCATCATGCTTCATCAGGGCGCCAGTGGCCTCGATGGACGGATGCTCGATCCACTGAATACAGTTCTCAGGAGCGCCTGCTGCGATAGCGGCATCGCGAACGATCTTGGCGGCCGCGACGGAGCAGTTCTGTGCGCCCGGGTGGAAGCCGAAGATGATCGGGCAGCGGGTCTTCAGTGCGATCAGCGACTTGAAGATGGCGGTGGAGGTCGGGTTGGTGACCGGGGTCACGCCGGCGACGACGCCGACAGGTTCGGCGATCTCGTCGATGCCCAGCACGTCGTCCTCGCGGATGATGCCGACGGTCTTCTGACCAGCCAGGTAGTTGGTGACATGCTCGCAGGCGAAGATGTTCTTGGTGGCCTTGTCTTCGACCAGACCACGGTGGGTCTCCTCGACGGCCATCTTGGCGAGCACCAAGTGCTTGTTCAGGGCTGCGACGGAAGCCTTGGCCACGATGTGGTCAACCTGCTTCTGATCGAGCTTCTCGAATTCATCAAGAGCCTTCAGGCCCTTCTTGACCAGAGCGTCGACCTCAGCCTCGGCTGCGGCGAGCTTCTCTTCCGGAGTCGGCTTGACCGGCTCTTCCTTCTTCTTTGCGTCTGCCACTTGAAGTCCTCCTCGATTCTTTGGGGAATAGCAAAGGTGTTTTCAGTTATATCCATTCATCTTGCGATGAACGGTGCGTTGCTGATCACCTTGTGACCTGAGTCACAATATACCTGAGAAAAATCGCGTTGTATATTCTTCGTCGTGTCGTGTGTTTTATGTTCAGTTACTATCTTTTTTTGTTCTTTTCGCCTTATTTTCCGAACATTTAACCTATTTTCAACACCGTTTTGATACGTTTTGTTCATTTAAAGTCAACTTCGCAAACGTCAATTTCGCTATTTTCTAAACGACTTTTTTTAAAGTCTTTTATTTTTGTTGCAAAACGGCGCGAACTTCCTAAAAATACTTTTGTAAAGGTATAATCGGACGAAGTAATACATCATCCGCAAAGGAGCAGACATGAAAGCCGCGCCGACCATGGCAGTGAAGGAGCTCAACAAGCGAGCCCTGACCAGATATCTGTACGCGAACGGCCCCGCGACCAAACAGGTTCTGGAACGGGAACTCGGACTGAGTCTGCCCACCATCACCCAGAATCTGCGCGCGCTCGAACAGGAAGGTCTTGTAGGCAAAGGCGAGCAACTGGGATCCACGGGCGGCAGGAAGGCGCAGACCTTCGTGTTCAAGTCCCGGTTCAAAGCAGCCATCGGCGTCTCCATGCGCTCCAATAGCCTGAATCTATGCGCCATCGATCTGCACGGCGGCGTCATCGCACGGCACCATACCGCGCTCCCCTACCGCAACACCGATGCTTACTATCAGAAGATCGGCGGCATCATCAACGATTTCGCGGAGAAGATCGAACGTGGCGGCACCGACGTCTTAGGAGTCGCCTTCGCCATCCAGGGCATCGTCTCCGCGGACGGAACGACCATCAGCTTCGGCAGCATCATGGGCAATACCGGCGTCAAGTTGGGCACCATCGCGCAGAACGTGCATTATCCCAGCATCATGATCCACGATTCCGACGCTTCGGCCATGGCCGAACTCTGGCTCGACCACGCGCTGAGCGACGCGGTCTGCGTTTATCTGGAAATGCGCCCCGGCGGCGCGGTGATCATCGACGGACAGCTCTATCAGGGGCCGAACCTGCGCAACGGCGTCATCGAACATATGACGCTTGTGCCCGGCGGCAACAAATGCTACTGCGGCCAATACGGCTGCATGGACACGTACTGCTCGCCGGAGACCCTGCTGGAGGACGGCGAAAGCCTGTCGGGATTCTTCAGCGTGCTGAGGCAGGGCGAGCACGATCATCGCAAGCGCTTCGACCATTGGCTTGCCAACGTGGCACAGGCCGTAAGCAACATCCGCGCGCTGCTTGCCGGCGACATCATCATCGGCGGCGAAGCGGCACGGTATCTCGATTCGGACGATATGGACAGGCTCAAGTCCTTAATCGATGAGAAAAGCGCGTTCCACGACACCCGCTTCACGCTGCGCAAGAGCCTGTGCGTGGAAGACCAGAACATCATCGGCGCCGCGCTGCGATTCGTGCAGTCCTACGTCACGGACGTCTGCAACACGGAAGTGTGACGGCACACGCGCAATATGTGTTTGCATACGCGCGAAAAACGCGTATGCAAACACATACACAAAGACGAGGGGCGTTCCCATCCCGTTGCTGTGGATGGGAACGCCCCTCGTCTTTATCAGCCGAACAATCAGACGATCTGGCAGAACTCGATGGTCTCGCCGTTCGGACCGTACACGTTGAAGAAGCGGATGCCGTGCTCCCAGAAGCTGTCGATGTGCTGGATCTCGGTGTCCTTGAACTTCAGGCCGAGTTCCTTGGCGTTTTCGAAGGCCGCTTCGATGTCCGGGGTGTCGAAAGCCCAGTGGTTGATGGCACCGGTGGTCATCGGGGCCGGCTCGCCCTCCCAGGTCTCGATGGTCAGGTGGCCGTAACGCAGGAAGGCACAGCGGTTCTCGCCGTTGTGGAAGATGCCAGCGACCTCAAAGCCGAGCTTCTCGGTGTAGAAGGCGATGGTCTCGTCCAAATCCTTGGCGACCATGCCGGAATGCTGGAAATCAGTGGTGAATGCGGTCATGGGCTTGCTCATGATGTTCTCCTTCATTGTGGGTTATGCGTGGGCAATGGTACTTGAAAATTGTTGTGTTTTGTCAAAGTGTCGGACGCCCGTGGGGCAGGCGCCCGACATGGACGGGGTCAGGCGACGGCAGGCGCATCTTCCTTGGCTTCGGCCGCGACTTCCTTGACGGAGTCGGCGGACTTCTTGATGCGGTGGCCGTGGCTGTCGAAGCCAGGCTGCTGCGGACGGATGAACAGCGTCAGGATGAACGCCAGCACGTACAGGGCCGCGTACGTCCAGCACACGCCGCCGTAGCCGATGGTCGGCAGCAGGATGGTGGCGATGCCAGGGCCGGCAAACGTGGTCAGACCAGCCGCAAGGTTGTAGGCGGACAGTGCCGCGCCCTGCTTGCCTTCGCCGGCATACAGCGTCATGATGGTCGGCAGCGAGGAGAAGGCGCAGGTGCCGATGCCGACGATGATCGAAGCGATGATCATCATCACCGCGTTCGCGCCGAACCACTGCGGAATGTAGTAGAAGGCGACGGAACCGACGGCAAGCACCGCGCAACCGAACCAACGCATCGGCCACACCCATCCATAGCGGTCCATGAACCAGCCCCAGAAGGTGTTGAAGATCAGGGTGATGACGAACACGAAGCCCCAGATGCGCATCCATTCCTCAGTCTTGAAGATGTTGATGCCTCCGTTGTGCGTGGTGCACAGGTACAGCGGCATGATGACCGGGAAGCCGTACAGCAGCAGGTTGTTGATGATACGGATGATGGCGCAGATGAGGATCTTGCGGTTGGTGACGAGGATGGTAGCGCCTTCGGCCAGTTCCTTGAGCTGTTCCTTACGGCTCAAGCCCTCGCCCTTGACGACCTTGTTCTTCGGTACGAAGAAGAAGCACATGAGCGTGCCGACGATGGAGAACGGCAGAGCGAACCAGAAGGTCTTGTATTCGCCGACGATCGGCATGATGAAGCTCGGCAGATAAGCGCCGAACACGCCGATGCCCAGCGAGAAGCAGGTCCAGAAGAAGCCGGTTGCCGAAGCGAGTCGCGATGGCGAAATGTACTGAGCCATCAGCACGACGAAGCTGTAGATGAACAGCGGGTAGCCGATGCCACGCATGGCGTACAGGCACAGAATCAACGGATAGATATGGCTTGGGATGGCGATGCCGAGGAACAGCAGATGTACGCCGATCCACCAGCATGCACCGAACATCATGACCTTACGTGCGCCGAACATTTCGGCAAGCACACCTGCCGACCATCCGCCGAAGGCAGCGAACAGGCCGTACACGGTGACCAGCAGCGAGGCCTGGGACGAGGTGAATCCCTGATCCACCATGAATTTCGACAGAAATGTCAGTTCGAAACCATCACCGGTCATGAAGATGGCAACGGCGAGGAAGCCAAGCATCAACGTGCGAGGAACGCCAAGTCGTTCAAGAATCTTAATCATGCGAGCACCCTTACCCGATGTCTCTCTCAACTATGAGAAATCGTATGAATCAATACGGATATTCGAGGTAGATACCACAGCCACCTTGCTACGGCATCTAGTTTTATACAAAGCGATGGCCGCCGCGGGAGAGGTGAATATGCGGCGGCCACGATTTTCAGAACAATCGCAAGGCCGTTTGCGATGTCACTTGCCAACCTTGACGACGGCCTTGGAAACGCCGGTGATCTTGCCGTCGAGGAAGTCCTGCACCTGCTCGAGCTCGAGCTCGTGGCTGATGAGGCCGCCGATGTTCATCTTGCCGGAGGAGACCAGCGAGATGGCGTCGCGGAAGGTCAGCGGGTTGATGAAGGAGCCCTGGATGGTCAGCTGCTTCTTGTAGATGTCGTAGGTGTTCATCTCGAAGTGAGCTTCCTGCGGGCCGACACCGAACATCAGCACCTGAGCGCCCTT
Source organism: uncultured Bifidobacterium sp. (assembly GCA_959028125.1). GTDB lineage: Bacteria > Actinomycetota > Actinomycetes > Actinomycetales > Bifidobacteriaceae > Bifidobacterium. Next base: position 116,416 of record CAUFQQ010000005.1, read on the forward strand.
CTTGGCGGCGGCGACAGCCTGGGCCTGGGTGGTCGGCAAGCCGACGGCCTCGACGATGACGTCGTAGGAATCAGCCGGAATCTGCTCGCGGGTGGTGTTGTAGGTTTCGGTGACGCCGAACTGCTCCTTGTTGCGCTGCAGCTTCTCGTCGAAGATGCCGGCGAGGTCCACCTGGTGCACGCCGTAGGCCTGCAGCAGCTGGGCGAAGATCTGGCCCATGAAGCCGTCGCCGATGACCAGAGCCTTCTGGTACGGACGCAGCTTGAGCAGGTCGAGGCCGTGCACGGCGCAGGACACCGGCTCGATGGCGGCGGCGTCGCGCAGGGAGACGTTGTCCGGCAGCTTGTAGACCACGGTGGCCGGAGCGGTGAACTGCTCGGCCAGACCGCCGTTACGGGTGACGCCGACGGCGCTCAGGTGATCGCACAGCTCAGGACGCTGGGTCAGGCAGTACTCGCACTGGCCGCAGTAGATGTTCGGATCGACGGCAACACGGTCGCCGACCTTGACGTTGGTGACCTTGGAGCCGATGGCTGCGACGACACCGGAGTTCTCATGGCCGAGGATGATCGGCGGAACGGCCGGAGCGGAGCCTGGACGGCCGGCGTACAGGTCATGGTCGGTGCCGCAGACACCTGCGTAAGCGGTGTTGATCAGCACCTCGTTCGGCTGAATCTCAGGAGTGTCCAGTTCCTGGATCTCGAACTGCTTGATGCCAGTCAGAACCAAAGCCTTCATGATTGTTCCTTCCTCACTGAAAGATTTTGTTTTTGCTTCCCGCAGACCCCCTGCGTGATATCTCACACTATACGCTTTTCCAAAAAGTTTTGCAAATTGCTTTTTGTAAAGTTCTTTACAAAGCGTGTCGCGCTTATTTCCAAGGCTTCCGCATCATCGAGACGGCGACAAGAGACAACAATCGCCCATAAAAATCAAAAAGAAATCACGTCGAAAACACAACGTCGCGCAACGACCCTCGCTCGAACAATCGACGTATTCCGGCGTTTACAATGGAGACATGAAGAATCCACCCCTGCACCGATACGCAACCCGCCCCGGACTCTACTTCACCGATGACGGTGGTGCGGACGCCGTCGTCCGTTCCGAGACCGCCGATCAAGTGTGGTTCTGCGTGCTCGAACCGCTCAACCAGCCCAGCGCCTTCTACGCCGATGCCGTACGCCTGTTCAACGAGCCTGACGTGTCGTTCATCGAGCAGGCGAAAACACAACGCATCTGCACCAGACGCATCCCCTCGCTGAACCTGCGAGAAACCCTGTTCCATATGGATGGACCGAATTACGGACTATGGTATGTGCACCTTCCCAAAGCTTGGGACGGCATGCAATACGGATACCGCGTCAACGGCCCATGGGATCCAAACCATGGCGTGAGCTTCAATCCATACAAACTGCTGCTCGACCCATACGCCAAAGGCATCGAAGGCAAGATGGAACTCGACCCGGGCGCCTTCGCCTACGAATGCGAGATCAAAAACGGCAAGGTCGCCGGTTCGCCGTTCGGACCGATGAGCACCGTGGACTCTCTGGGACACATGCCTGTTTCCGTGGCCATTGACGACCGCGACATCAACAAGCATATGGGAGAACCATCCCACCCGCATGTGCCATGGAGCAAAACCGTCATCTACGAACTGCACGTCAAAGGATTCACCGCGAACGCCCCATGGCTTCCTCCGGAATTGCGCGGCACCTATGCCGGCCTCGCCCATCCGGCCACGCTCTCCTATCTGCAGGACCTCGGCGTGACATCCATCGAACTGCTGCCCATCCAAGCCAAGCAATCCGAACTGTTCCTGCAGGAACGCAATCGCACGAATTACTGGGGCTATTCCACGCTCGGCTACTTCGCCCCCGAAACCTCGTACGCCACCAAGCAGGCGCAGGAAGCGGGAGCGGGCGCCGTGCGGCAGGAGGTCATCGACATGGTGCGGGCCATGCATGAGGCCGGTTTCGAGGTCATCATGGACGTGGTGTACAACCACACCTGCGAATCCGGTCCGGAAGGCCCGACCATCTGCTGGCGTGGACTCGACAACCTCGCCTATTACCGACGGACCAAAGACAAGGTCAGCCGCCTGTACGACACGACGGGATGCGGCAATTCGCTTGACTTCACCAACACGCACGTCACCACCTTCGCCGTGGATTCGCTTCGCTACTGGGCCAAGCGAATCGGCATCGACGGCTTCCGCTTCGACCTTGCGGCGACGCTGGCGCGTCTTGACGGCGAATTCACGCGATACCACCCGTTCCTGTACGCGTTGCGCTCCGATCTGCTGCTCGGCAACCTCAAGATGATCATGGAACCGTGGGATTGCGGCCCGAACGGCTGGAGAACGGGACAATTCGGCATCCCCTTCGCGGAATGGAACGACCGCTTCCGCGATTGCACACGCACCTTCTGGCTGACCGATGTGGAACGTGCACGTGGTGGTGAAACCGGCGACATGACCATGCAGTCCATGGCCACGCGCCTATGCGGCTCAGCCGATCTGTTCGCCACCGACCCCGGACGCGGATCGACCGCATCCGTGAACTACGTGGCATGCCACGACGGCTTCACCACCGCCGATCTGACCCAGTATCGGCATAAGCACAACGAAGCCAACGGAGAGAACAACCGGGACGGCAGCGACAACAACCATTCCGTCAATTTCGGACATGAAGGCCCGTGCAGTGATCCGATCATCACACAGCAACGAGAACGGGCCATCATGAACATGCTGGGCACGCTGCTGCTCTCCCTGGGCACGCCGATGCTGCTTGCCGGCGACGAATTCGGCAACTCGCAGAACGGCAACAACAACGCCTACACGCAGGACAATGAGACCACATGGCTGGATTGGGATTGGCTGTACAGCACCGAGCAGACCGCGGAGCTCAAGCTGTTCAACCTCACTTCCCGGCTGATAGCGCTGAGAAAGGCCCGGGACCTCTACAACCATGAGGATTTCTTCACCCGACTGAGCAAAATCGGACTGTTGAAGAAATCCGACCGCGTGCACTGGTTCCTGCCGAACGGAAAGACGCCGCATGATGCGGATTGGACGAATCCCTCGGTCCGATCGTTCGCCATGCAGCTGCTCTCCCCCGACGAGCCAAGCCTGCTCATTCTGGTCAATGGGTCCGACGAGAACGTCAGATTCCATCTGCCCAACGACATCGAATGGGAAATGATCTGGTCCTCGGCGGAAATCGCCGGCGAATATCCCGGACAGGGCACGCAGATCGAGAAGCTGGCCGAGTTCGATGAGGAAGCGGAGGACAAACCTGCCGGGCGATTCCGCAACCATCTGCAGCGTCTCAATACCATGTATTGGCAGATGGATGAGAATGCCGACAGTCTGAACTCCGCTGACGACGGGTTGTCCGAGGACGATCCGACCCTGTGGACGCTGCCGGCTCTGAGCATCAGCGCGATGAAGCAGATTTCGACGGATTGACGCGCAGCGGACGGCGCAACGAATCGGCGCATACATCAATACGCAAACGGCCCATCCGAAACGTCCGGTAACGGGTGGGCCGCGAATGAGGGAGATGCGGATGCTTCATCTGCAACGTCTGCCAGATACGTCCAACACATCTAACGAGCCCATTGCGTCCAACGCATCTAACGCTTGCCCACAATAACGAGGAAACCCCTCGGAGACCATGGGTTTCCGAGGGGTTTCGAATAAAGCTTGCTGTAAGCTTTAGCGCTTCGAGAACTGCGGAGCGCGACGTGCCTTGTGCAGACCAGCCTTCTTGCGTTCCACGACGCGGGCGTCGCGGGTCAGGAAGCCAGCCTTCTTCAGGGCGGCGCGGTTCGCATCACGATCGATGGCGTTCAGAGCGCGGGCAACGCCCAGGCGGATTGCGCCAGCCTGGCCGGTGGTGCCGCCACCGTCAACGAGGACGATAGCGTCGAACTTGCCTTCGAGCTTGAGCAGAACGATCGGGGAGTTGACCTCACGCTGCAGCAGCTTGGCCGGGAAGTACTCTTCCAGGGTGCGACCATTGATGGTCCACTTGCCGGTGCCCGGAACCAGGCGGACACGAGCGACGGCTTCCTTACGACGACCGGTACCATAGCCCGGAGCGATAGCGGAAGTACCGGTGCCAGCGCCAGCGTTGGTCTCGGTGGTGTACGAGGTGAGCTCCTCTTCGGTCTCGAGAACCGCGGAGTTGTTGGTGTTTTCAGCCATGTTTCTTATCTCCCTTCGGTTCACTTAGCCTGCTGCGAGACCTGAGCGATCTCGAAAACCTGCGGCTTCATGCCAGCGTACGGATGCTCGGCACCGCGAACGATGTGGAGACGATCCAGCTGAACCTTGGCCAGACGGTTCTTCGGCAGCATGCCCTTGATGGCAGACTTGATGATGCGCTCGGGGTTGGTCTTGAGCAGCTGGGCGTAGCTATCGCGGCGCAGGCCACCCGGACGACCGGAGTGCATGTACAGTTCCTTGCCCAACTTGTTGCCGGTCAGAGCGATCTTGTCGGCGTTGAGGATGATCACGTGGTTGCCGGAATCGGCGTGCGGAGCGTAGGTCGGCTTGTTCTTGCCACGCAGCAGGATGGCTGCCTGGGAAGCGAGACGGCCGAGCACCACGTCGGTGGCGTCGATGACGTACCAGTCGTGAGTCAGATCAGCTGGCTTCGGAGTGAAAGTTTTCACGATGTACCTTTTCTATATATTGTGTTCCGGACCTTCCATCAACATCTCTGCGTTGGTTAGGCGCGGAATGATGCCTTTTTCAGGTCTCATTATCCGTGGGCTCCCTGAAAGTCCTCGATGGCGAGTGGGAAAAGCGCTTTGAAGGACCCCGTAGGGAAACACAACAGTCTACTAGTATATCGCCTGCCTTGACATTCGGCAACACGAAAAACAAGGGTGTCCGCAGACCGTCGGACCTGTGGACACCCCATGGAATCGCCTATAGAAGATCAGCCACGCATGATGGCGGTGATCTCCTGCAGACGCGGTTCGTCGAAGAGCTTTTCGAGCGGCACCACGTTGCCTTCGCCATCGGCCAGCGGAATACGCCAATTCGGATACTCGTTATTGGTGCCCGGCTGGTTCTGCGTGCGCTTCTCACCGACCGCGTCGACGATGGAGGCGGCCATGAGCTTGCAGGGCGAACCTTTCAGACCACGGTACAGCGCGTCGACAATCTCGTTTTCGTTGGCGGCTTCGTCATCCAGAGCAGCCTTGTCGAGATAGCCCTCCTCGACCAGCATGTTCAGCATGGCATTGTGCTCGGCGGTTGCGGACTTCTGGAATTCCTCCACCGGTCCGGACAGCAGGCCGAGCTGTTCACGCAGCTTGACGTGGCCGTATTCGAGGTAACCGGCCGCAGGAGGCATGTCATGCGTATTGACGGACGCCAGTGCGTACGGACGCCAATCCTTCGGAGTGCGGAACACACCGTCCATCTGTTCGAACCATTCCACGGCACAACCGAGAATGCCATGTTCGGACAGCGACTTGGACACATAGGCCGGCACGACACCCAGATCCTCGCCAACAACCACGCCACCAGCACGGGAAGCCTCAAGCGCGAGAATGCCGAGCATGACATCGGAATCGTAATGCACATATGTGCCATCAGTGGCGGGCTTGCCTTCCGGAATCCACCATAGGCGGAACAGACCAAGGATATGATCGATACGCACCGCACCGGCATTGGCGAACATGTCATGCACCATATCGCGGTACACCCGGAAACCGGTCTGTTCAAGGGCAATCGGATTAAGCGGCGGTTGGCTCCAGTCCTGACCCTGCTGGTTGAACATGTCCGGCGGAGCGCCGACCGTGGCGCCCTTGGCGAAGCGTTCCGGATTCCACCACACATCGGATCCTGCCGGATGCACGCCGACGGCCATATCCGCGACGATGCCGATCTTCATACCGGCCTTGCGGGCGGCCTGCTGCGCCGCGTGCAACTGATCGGTGGCGACCCACTCAAGCCAGCGGTAGAACTCAAGGGTGTCCGGGAACTTCTCACGCAACTGCGCGACTTCTTCGGAATCACGGTTGTATTTGCGCACCCAATTATCGGCGTCGTCGGAGGGAGCGCCCCACTTGTCGTAGCACAGGCACCAGGTGGCGTAGGATTCGATCTCGTCTCCGCATTCGGCGAGGTAACGGTCGAATTCGGCCTGGCGAGCCTTGGTTCGGCCGGCCTTGTAGATGACCCACAGCGCATGCTTCTTGACGCGCCACATGGCGTCACGATCGATCAGCCGCGCGTCGTCATTCAGCGATTCGACCTGCTCGTGCAGCGCATCGACTTCAGCCCTGTCCTCGTGGGACAGCGTGAGATATTCCGGCATGGACTCCGGACGGATGTAGCTGAAATTGATGAAACGGCGGGAAATCGGCAGATACGGCGATGGCGTCAGCGGAGGCACCGGCTCCGCGGCGTGCATCGGGTTGATAAGCATGAAGTCGGAGCCGGTCTTCTTTTTAGCCTCGACCAGCATGGTCTTCAGATCTTCGAAGTCTCCCACGCCCCAGGATCCCTTGGAACGGATGGAGTACAGCTGGCTCATCCACCCCCACAGGGAGCCGTTCTTCATATCATCGAGCAGTTCGATTTTCTCAGGAGCGCTGATAACGGTTGCAGTCTCCGTCTCGCTGCCGACAGTGACCTCGAGGGTGTGATAGCCTTCGGGCAGATCGGCGGGCAGGACGAGATACGACGTGAAGAAGAAGCTGCCATCAATCTCATGGGCGATTTTCTCACCGCCCTCATGGGAGATTTTGCCCGTGAATTGCTTGCCGTTTTCCAGCGTGATGGAGGCTTCCGGCACATCGAACATGCCGCCGTGCACCGCCACCTTGCTTTCCTTGCCCACGATATGCAGCACGGTGGGAGCCACCACGCGCGTTTCGCGTTCGGACTTGATGGATGTGATGGACTGGTTGATCGCCTCATCGTTGGAAGCGTCAATACCAAGCGCCTTGAGCACCGCCACTAGAACATCGTCTTCGATTTCGTGGTAATCATGGCTCATACCGACGTAGCTGGTGGCGACACCCACCAGCTTTGCCAGACGAATGAGCGGACGGGCGAGACGCGTTGCGTTTTCGGTCTGTTCTGTCATGGTTCCCAGTCTAGGACCAAAACATGCGCACCACGCGCAGGAATCTCATAAAAATGACAACGTATGCAATTATTTTTCCGCAAGCTGCCGTTGAGCGGCCTTCTGCACGTCGCTTGAAGCGTCCTGCGCCAACTGCTGGAGCATCCGATCGGAAACATTCGGATTCAAGGCGACGGCCCTGCGCACCATGGTCGCAAGCACCACCGGAGCGTCCGGTTCGACCTGCGTTCCCAACGAGCCCAGGAAATCAAGCGTGTCGGAATCCATGGTGGAATCTTCGGCGCCTTCAAGACGCATTTTCCAAGACGTACGTTTGTTGCGCAGCGCGGTGGCACGCACTTCGGGCGACTCATCCTTGGTCAGTCGGCCCACCAGCCAGTTCTTGTCATCGGCGTTTCCCGCAACGGCTTTGCGTACGTCAGGAGACTCGTCGGTGGAAAGCTTGACCAGAATGTTCGGGAACGGCATGGTTTCGGCAAGGAAGACGCGGTCCTCCACCGGCGTATGCGCGTTGCCAGCCACAGCCTCAAGCAATGCGGTGGCACGGGAGAACGCCGCCTGGTCGCTCCGGTCCGGCAGCGGACGTCTGGCGAACTCGCTTAATGCGGTGGAATCAGTGGAATGCCGGAGCCGCTCGTATGTGGCGGTCAACGGCTCGAAATCCACGGTCTCATCGGCGTTCGAGGCGTCGGCCTGCGGATCATTCTCATGCTGCTCGTTCTCATCACTCATATTTTCACCTTACGACACTATATGCATGCGGCTCACAACGTGAACTCATACTTTGACCGGACGGTTGGACGTGCCCACCAGTTGCGGAACGACCGTAGCGTTGAAAGTTTCCACAACTCGGGATTCGAAGACATTCGCCTGTTCCTGCGGAACCACCACAGTCAAGGCGATGCGGTCAGTGTACTGCGCGTCGGTCTGCTCGCCTTCCACCGTTGACAACAGATTCTGGAAGCTGCCCAACTGCGGATAATCAAGAGTTACCTGATATTCGCCGCACGGTACGATTTTCGCCTTGGAAGCAGCCTTGACCGCAATTGACGCACCTGTGGAATACGCACGGATCAGGCCGCCGGAACCAAGCAGGATACCGCCAAAATACCGTGTGACCGCGACCACGCAATCAGTCATTTCGTTTGCCCGCAGCACGTCGAGAATGGGCTTGCCGGCGGTTCCGGACGGCTCGCCATCATCGCTCATGCGTTCCGCAAGACGTCCATCGGATCCACCACACACCGCGGCATAGGCGACATGCCGGGCTTTCGGATGCTGGTCACGGATCGTCTGAACGAAAGCGAGCGCCTCATCCAACGAGCTGATATGACAGGCGTCTCCGATGAATTCCGATTTCTTTTCGACGAAGGCGTCGTGCGCCGGCCGATCGGCGGAATCGAGTATGGTCTGCATGCTGTTCAACCTACCTAACCTCACCGACCGCGCGCATATGCTGCTTCCCGGTTATTTTTTCAGACGACGACGTTGAATTCCTCCCCCTTGAAGAAGGCGGCGATGGATTGGACCACCTGCTTGGTCATGCCGATATACGCGCCGTCGGTGCGCCATGCGATGTGCGGGGTGAGCACGATGCCGGGAATCTTGCACAAAGGATCGTCGGCGGCAAGCGGCTCATGATCGAACACGTCCAAGGCCGCCGGAATGTCTCCGCGTTGAAGTCTTGCGAGCAGTGCGCCGGGTTCGATGACTTCGGCGCGGGCGGTGTTGACGAACAGGGTTCCCGGACGCAACGCGTCGAGGTTCTTCGCCGTGATGATGCCACGGGTGGAGTCAAGCAACGGCATATGCACGCTGACCACGTCTGAATTCGAGATCAACTCGTTCATGTCTTCCACCGGAGTGACATTCAGGTTCTCGAACACCTGTGCCGGCACGTGGGAGTTCCACGCGGATACTTTCATGCCGAAAGCGTTGGCGATGCCGGCCACGGTCTGCCCGATGCCGCCGAGTCCGATGATGCCGAGCTTCTTGCCGAACAGTTCGAAACCGTCGGCACCGTCCCAATCGCCTTGCTTGACCTGCATATCAAGCGCTCCGGCGTGCCTGGTCAGTTCCATGAGCAACGCCATGGCGTGCTCGGCGACGGCGTGATCGCCGTAATGCAGCACGTTGCAGACGCGGATGCCGCGTTCCTTGGTTTTCTCAAGATTGATGTAGCTGGCGACGCCGGTGCCTCCGAACGCATAGCACTTGGCGTCGAGCCTGTCGAGGATGGCATCGGCGCAGTGGAATCCGATGACCATGACGGCGTCGGCATCCTTGCAGCGTTCCACGATGGTGTCCTCGTCCAGTGTGAAATCCTCGTACATGCGCACGCGGGCCACGTTTTCGAGCATCGTGAAGTTCTGTTTGAACGGTCCGATCATCGATTCGATGACCACCGGCATGACCACCAGCGGCAAGTCGGTGCGGTCCGGCTGGGTCTCGAAAACTCCATCCATTTCTTTCACCTCACATCACGAGCGGAAACGCTCCATACAGGTCGATTAACGAATACGAGGCATATTCTGCCACGGGAAACTACTTTCCAGATGAACCAGCTTGTTCTGCGGTGATGTTCCACTCTCGAACCACGTTCTGGTCCGCGCCCATGGAATAGATCACGTTCCAGATACGTTGTCTCTGATTGGCATCTTCTGTTTCGTTCCAACAGGCTCCATCCGGATGGTCGTCCGAAATCGGACACCACTGGTATTGGCCTTGACGCACATTGGCCGTCGGCACCCAATCGATGCGATTGACCCGCCATGAGCCGGCCACGCCTTTCTTGCCGGCAAACTGGACGCGGGCCGTCACGCCTTGGTTGTTGACCTCGTTGCCTGGAATGTAGGACGTGACCGTCACCGCGTTGCCCAGACCGTAGATGATCCATGTGCCGTTGTAGTTCTCAACGGGCTGCGCGCAGTGGCATCCGGCACCGTAGATGACGTCGAACGCACCGGTGTCGGCCAGCTCATGCGCTTCGGACTGCTGCCACGAGTCGGCGTAGTCAAGATATTCCTGCACGGAATGCATGGCGATGGCCACCACGTCGGCGCCTTGTTTACGGGCCTCTTTGGCTTTGGCCACGGCTTTGTCGATGTCGGCCTGATGGTTCGGATCGCCGCTCTCGCGCAGACGGTCGACGCGCCAATCATAATCGGGAGTTTGCGCGTTCAGGGACACGGTACCGGCGATCAGGCCCAGTTTGCCGCCACCGGTCGGAGAATCGATGACCAGCGGTTTGGTAGAGTCTTCCTCGGTCTTGTAGGAGCCCGTCTGTGCGATGCCGTCCTGGTCGAGGGTATCCCACAGGCGTGTGATGCCATCCGCGCCTTGATCCCACGAATGGTTCGACGCATGCGTGCATGCGCGATACCCCACCTTGGCGGCCGCGTCGGCGACCTCCGAGGGAATGTTGAACACCGGATACCCGGTGTAGGGGCCACCGCGAGGCGCGATCGGCGTTTCGAATTCGCACACCGCGATATCGGAGGCATCGATGTACTTGCGCATCGGTTCGAACAGACTGGTGAAGTCATAGGCCGTACCGTCCGTCGCCGCAGTATTGGGACCGGCGAAGTTGTCCCACAGACCAGGGTGGAACAGCAGATCGCCATTGACCATCATGGCGATGCAATCGGTATCCGGACAGTCCGGCGAATTGCCGTGATGTTCCTTTGGCTCGGCCTTTTTCACCACATGCTTTTTCTGCTTGGCCACGTCCATCTGCGTTGCGGCCCCCTGCCCGGCTTGGGACTGTGATGAACGCAAGCACCGCGCCAGGAACCACCCACCTACCGCCAGCAATACAACAAGCACGACGGCTGCGACGATGGCCAGCCTGCGACGTCCTGCAACCAGCACTTCCGGGTTGCGGGCATGCACCGCCTTGTCCCTGTATCTCATGGCACTCCCCCTGTTTCTTCTCATGCTCCACATCACTCTCAATGTTCAAGATTACCTGATGGCCCCGTACGCCATATGCCAAGACGCACGCTTCCTTTACCGTATTTGAGCCGCACCGCGTCTAATGCCGCTTCCGCACCGCGTAGCCGTTCCGATTGGGTCGACGGTTCGGCATCCGTCCCACGACCCCGCTGCGCCTCGTTCTGCTCTTCAAGCATGTCATCAAGCGAAAGCTGAACCGCCGCATCCGCCGCTTCGACCAAACCGCCCGCGCTCATGCCGGCAAGTCGCACCGGTCTGGTCAAGGAAATGGCGTCGATAGAGCTTTCCGGCATGCCCATCATGGCCAGCAATAATGCGACACATTGCGGATACAGCATGCTTGCCGCATCCGTCGGACAGTCCAGCGTATGTCCTTTCGTCGCATAGCTCAAATCCGGGAATCGCAGCTTCACCATGACCTTACGCGCCATCAACCCTCGTCTGCGCAGCGTGCCGGCCACATCATCGCAACACCAGCGGAGCATGGATGTCACCTGCCGCATGTCTTGGGTGTCCTTGTCGAACGTGCGTTCCGCGCCGACGGATTTCTCCTGCGCACGCGGTGCGACAGGGCGGTCATCCAATCCGCGTGCCGCCATGTACAACCCGCGCGCGCTGATGGCTGACCCCGTCGCCTGCTCAAGCGATTCCATGCTCATCTTCGCCAAGTCAGCCACGGAATCAACGCCCCATGCGTTCAGTCGTTTCTCCAAGGACGGACCGATGCCAGGTATGCCACGCAACGGCATCATCTGCACGAATTCGGCATGTCTGGCCACGGGGATCATGAGCATGCCATCCGGTTTGGCATTGGTCGAAGCCATTTTGGCGACAAGCTTGTTCGCCGCGATGCCGACGGAACAGGTGATGTGGTACCGTCTGGCGACCTGATCGCGTATCCAAGCTCCGATGGCGCGGGGACTCTTCCACCGCAGCAGCGCGCCGGAGACGTCCATATAGCATTCATCCACGGAAACCTGTTCGATGCGATCGGTGACGCGGGAGAACACCTCTGTGAAGATACGTCGGGACATCTCACGGTAGTAGTGGATGTCCACCGGCAGAAAGACGCCGTTCGGGCATAGTTTTCTTGCCCGGGAGCTTGCCATCGCCGAATTGATGCCGTATTTGCGTGCCTCATAGTTCGCCGCGGACACCACGGAACGGTTGCCGATGCCGATGATTACCGGTTTGTCGGCGTATTCCGGATGCCGCGCCACTTCGAGGGATGCGAAAAAAGCGTCCATGTCGATATGCAGCACCGTGCATCCGACCTCATCGTGACCCCAGTCACGTTTGGCCGCTGCGATTCTTGGTGCTGTGCTCATGATTCCATGATAGACAACGATTCGGCAGTTTTGGAACAAATGTTCGAATATGACGAAACCTGCGGGCATACCGGCGTGTCGCATATCAATGAGACCGCTCGACACGGCTCACGAGTTCGAGTCCCACTGACATCACCACACGTTTTTCTCTCATTTTTTCACAATATGGTGTTTCGCACGCGGATAGATGCTATAGTTACATGCTGTTGCGTCGTAACGCAACAGTGGAGTCATGCCTGAGTGGCCGATAGGGGCACCCTGCTAAGGTGTTAGTCGTGTTTAGCGGCTCGAGGGTTCGAATCCCTCTGACTCCGCCTTGAGGGTTTTCGGAGAAATCCGGAAGCCCTTTTTTCATGCCAAAACGGCGGAATACCAACGATTTCAAAACATACGGCGCAAACAGAGAATGTACGGAAATGTACGCCAATGCCAACATTTCCGGTACCCAGCAAGGTACCCGAGTTGGGTACCCAACAAGACAGCCGACGACTGCACTGCAAATAGGCCATCGTGTCGGCAATGGTCATGAGCGGGGGTTCAGTCTTCCTCATAATCACCCCCGTTCACGCTCACCGCAACGTCCAACAATTGAGACGCCACATCCGACGGAATCCACGCAGACACGCCCCTATACGGCGAAACGTCCGGCCTAGAACACTTCAAACAGCTCCTAGCCTGCACAACGCCGAACAGGGTCTTTAATGGCCCGAGCCTCCGCGAGACGCCACCGACGAACCAGACGACAGAAACGGTGAAAAGTCGGATAATCAGTCTCGAAATCCTCCTGCACGCGCAACGGC